>CAXTSJ010000015.1:0-4467 GCA_964246995.1 uncultured Hydrocarboniphaga sp. | reverse complement strand
CGCTGGGTGACGCTGTTGAAATCGAAGCCCGCGCCCAGCGCCGGCAGCATCCAGCCGATCAAGAGACAGGCGGCGACTCGGCTGGCGATGACAGGCATCCGTTGCGGCATGTTGAGTCGGGCTGGAGGTGGGCGAAGCGGACTAGTCTAAGGGATTGATCCGCACGTCTAGCGATCGCCGCCCGGCTGATCGAGCGGGTCGACGTAGGGCTCGATATCGACCGCCGACAGATGCGGCCCGACCAGGCTTTCGTAGAGCGGGCGCATGCGGTTGACCAGCAGGCAGAACAGGTCGGCCGTGCGCTCGGCGTCATAGATCGCCGAGTGCGCCTCGCGCGTGTCGTAGGGCAGGCCAGCGCTGACCAGCGCCTTGGCGAGCACCGTCTGGCCCAGCGCGGCGCCGGCCAGGCTCACCGTGTCGAATGCCGAAAAGGGATGGAAGGGACTGCGCTTGATGGCGGTGCGGACGATCGCCGCGTTCAAGAATCCCAGATCGAAATGCGCGTTGTGCCCGACCAGGATCGCGCGCGTGCAGCCCTGCTCGGACACCGCCTGGCGGATCGGCTTGAAGACATGCGCAAGCGCCTCGGCCTCTTTCCTGGCCAGGCGCAGCGGGTTGTCGACCTTGATGCCGTTGACTTCCATCGACGCCTTTTCCATCTTGCCCCCGGGGAAAGGCTCGACATGGCTGAAGACGGTCTGGCGCGGCACCAGCTGGTTGTTTTCGTCGACGCCGAGAATCACCGCGGCGATTTCCAGCAGCGCGTCGGTCTGCGAGTTGAAGCCGCCGGTCTCGACGTCCACCACCACGGGCAGGAAGCCGCGGAAGCGATGGCCGACGCGCGGCGGTTTGGGCGAATCCATGCGGGAGGGAAGAGCGATGAATCGGCGCTGTGGCCGCGGGGCGGCACTATAGCCGCTGAGGATCGGCGCCGCATCCGCGGTGAACCCGACACGCCTCGCCTCTATAATCGCCGCCCGGCTCGACGCCGGCCCTGCAATCAACCGTCTTCGCATCGCCATGACCCAAGTCCGCAAAGTCGCGCTCGCCTATTCCGGCGGGCTGGATACCTCCGTCATCCTCAAGTGGCTGCAGGACACTTACGGCTGCGAGGTGGTGACCTTCACCGCCGACATCGGCCAGGGGGAGGAACTCGATCACGTGCGGCCCAAGGCCGAGGCGCTCGGCGTCAAGGAAATCTTCATCGACGATCTGCGCGAAGAGTTCGTGCGCGATTTCGTCTTCCCGATGTTCCGCGCCAATGCGATCTACGAAGGCGAATATCTGCTCGGCACTTCCATCGCGCGGCCGCTAATCGCCAAGCGCCTGGTCGAGATCGCCCGCGCTACTGGCTGCGACAGCATCAGCCACGGCGCCACCGGCAAGGGCAACGACCAGGTGCGCTTCGAACTCGGCGCCTACGCTCTGTGGCCC
Organism: uncultured Hydrocarboniphaga sp.; assembly: GCA_964246995.1. GTDB lineage: Bacteria > Pseudomonadota > Gammaproteobacteria > Nevskiales > Nevskiaceae > Hydrocarboniphaga. The sequence continues at coordinate 3,033 of CAXTSJ010000015.1, read as the reverse complement.
GAGGTGCAGATCATCGCGCCCTGGCGCGAGTGGGATCTGAACTCGCGCGAAAAGCTGCTGGCCTACGCCGCCGAGCACCAGATCCCCATCGCCAAGAAGAAAGACGGCGGCAGCCCGTATTCGATGGACGCCAACGCCCTGCACATCAGCTACGAAGGCGGTGGCCTGGAAGATCCGTGGTGGACGCCGGACGATTCGATCTGGCGGCTCACCGCCAACCCCGAAGAGGCGCCCGACCAGGCCGAGATCATCACCGTCGAGTTCGACAAGGGCGACGCGATCGCGGTCAACGGCGAGCCGGGCACGCCTTTCGAAGTGCTCGCCGCGCTCAACAAACTTGCCGGCAAGCACGGCATCGGCCGGCTCGATCTGGTGGAGAACCGCTATGTCGGCATCAAGAGCCGCGGCTGTTACGAAACCCCCGGCGGCACCCTGCTGCTCAAGGCGCATCGCGCGATCGAGTCGCTGTGCCTGGATCGCGAGCAGGCGCACCTCAAGGACGAGCTGATGCCGCGTTATGCCGCGCTGATCTACAACGGCTACTGGTTCAGCCCCGAGCGCCGCGCCCTGCAGGCGCTGATCGATGACACGCAGACGCGCGTCAACGGCGAAGTGCGCCTCAAGCTTTACAAGGGCGCGGTCTACAACGCCGGCCGCCGCTCCAAGGACACGCTGTTCGACGCCACGCTGTCGACGTTCGAGGACGATCGCGGCGCCTACAACCAGAAGGACGCGGAAGGCTTCATCCGCCTCAACGGTCTACGCCTGCGCACCGGCGCCAAGCGCGACGCGCGCTGAGCCATGTCCGGGCTGCGGATTTTTTTGATGGCGAGCCTGGCACTGACGCTGCCGGCCTGCGGCGGCGGGAGCAAGTCGTCGGAACCTGAGCCCGCGCCTCCGAGCCCGCTGTCAGCTCCCACGCTGTCCTTCACCGCGCCGGGCCGCTCGCTGGACCTGGCGAACTACACGCTGACGGCGCGAGTCGATCTGCCGCAAGGCACTGGCGCCAATCTGCTGGCGGCGGAAGCGTCCGCGGTGACGTACGACAAGGACACCGACACGCTGTTCGTCGTTGGCGACGGCGGCACCGCCGTGGTCCAGGTCACCAAGACCGGGCAGCTGATCGATTCGATGACGCTAGCGCGCGACCCGACCAAGCCCCAGGGAACTTATTTCTACGACGTCGAGGGCCTCGCCTACATCGGCAACGGCCAGTTCGTGTTCACCGAAGAAACCTTTCGCCAGGTCGACCGCTTCACCTACGCCGCCAACACCACGCTGGGCGCGTCCGGTGCGCGGACGGTCAAGCTCGGCACCGAGCTGGACCCGGGCCACACCGGCAACGACAACGTGGGCCTGGAAGGCCTGAGCTACGACCCGATGACCGCGGGCTTCATCCTGGGCAAGGAGCGCAACCCGCTGGGCATTTTCCAGACGGACATCGACTTCGCCGCCGGCACCGCCTCCAATGGTTCGGCGACGACCGAGAACGCGGCCAATCTGTTCGACCCCGCGCTCGCCGGCGTGCTGGACGTTTCCGACATCTACGCGCTGGCGAACACCGTGCCGAGCACCGCGGCGGACTACGGCGATCTGCTGGTGCTGAGCAAATTCTCGGGTAAGGTGGTCGAGGTCGATCGCAGCGGCCGGGTCTTCGGCAGCTTGAATGTCGGCATCACGTTCCAGCACGAGGGACTCACGGTCGACCAGAACCGGATTCTTTATCTGGTTAACGAGATGGGCGGTGGCCGCGATCACGCGCAGCTCTGGGTCTACACGCCGACCACCGGCAGCGCGGCGGTCGGCGTCGGCAGCAAGCTGGTTCTGGCTTTCGACGAGCCGGTAGTCGCGGGTGTCGGCAACCTCACGCTAAGCAACAACGCCGGCGACTCACGCAGCATCGCGATCACCGACACCAGTCAAATCAATATCGATGGCGCGAGCATTGTCATCGACCCCAGTGCCGATCTGATCGCCGGCAGCACTTACACCGTTCAGGCGCCGGCCGGATTACTGCGCGCGGCGTCCGGAGATCGTGCTTCGCCTGCTGCCAGCTTGAGTTTCACGACGGTAGTGCAGCGTCCAGACGCCTGACTCAAGCCGCGTGCGAAGCGGCGTCGACTCGAAGGAATTTATAGGTTATCGCCTAAACAACGCGAGGCCCTGTAGGCTTTGGATAGATTGGTAGCTCAAAGATGTGGCTGAACGCAATAACCGGACTCTTCTGGTAATGCCAATAGGGTATTGCTTTCCACCGGAATTGTGACTTGTGCGAGTTTCCATCCACGGAGTGATAGTGGATTTTCGCCGTCAATACAATTTCGTGAGCCTCAGAGCCGAACTCCAAGGCTTTAGCGAACAGAGTGCTTTGTATCAGGCTTGGAAGTTCAACAGTACGCGGTTGACCTGGCGAAGAGTTTGGAATGTCTGTGGTCCACTTGAGATAAAGCGGTACGCCAGAGCCGCTTCCGTCTGGGCGACGAAAATTGATCTGATGCTTGGGGCTGTCCCCGAGGGCAAGAGCCGGACTGATACTTAGTCCGATTGCCTCCAATTCGTTGGGTATAGCGAAAGCATTTTCAGTATCAAGCTCCCACTCGATGGTCACTTCTATTGCCGGACTTTGCCCAAAGTTCTGAAGCGTCAATGTCGGAATCTTAAGCTCGGCGTTTTTCCAGTGCTCTCGCGCTAGGTAAACAGCCTCGCCGTTTAAAGAGTCCTTGTGAGGCCAGAAAAATTGGAGACCAAGAAAGTTCTTTTCCAATATCAGTTTCGGCTCTAGTTCGAGCTGTCTAGCAAGTTTTGCTTCGTTGACTGCTTCTCGAGCGGCGGTCGCGCTTACTCGTGACGTCCATGAGCTGTAAGCAGCAAAGATTGCAGCAGCCGCTGTGCTTAGCGCAGTAACCGCGTCTATCCAGTTGGAGCTTTGTGAAATTGATGCGTCCATGAGCTGCCTCAGAAACCTATTGTCGGAGCTATGAACCGCCCCGGCTTTCCCGGAGGCTCATTGGTGTGAGTCACGCCGCTTTGGCG
>CAXTSJ010000014.1:0-77336 GCA_964246995.1 uncultured Hydrocarboniphaga sp. | reverse complement strand
GGTCGCGCGTGGTCTTGAAGCTGAAGAGCGTGTCGTTCCAGTGATGGACGCTGAGAATCTTTTCGGTACCGATGGCCGCCATGTTTCCTGAGCCTCGCTCTCAGGCGATCGCGCGCAAGCGCTCGACCGCGCCCTTGAGCACCTTCTCGCTGGTGGCGAAAGACAGGCGCACATGGCCGGGCGTGCCGAACGCCGAGCCCGGCACCAACGCGACCAGCGCCTTGGTCAGCAGCATCTCGGACAGGTCCAGATCGTCCTTGACGCCGAGCTTGTCGATCAGGCCGGCGACGTTCGGAAAAACGTAGAAGGTGCCGTCGCCGGATGCGCAGTTGATTCCCGGAACGCCGTTGAGATCGGCCACCAGATCGTCATGCCGGCGCTTGAACGCTTCGACCATCTGCGCCACGCAAGCCTGGTCGCCGGACAGCGCCGCTTCCGCCGCGACCTGCGCGATCGAGTTCGGGTTGGACGTGCTCTGGCTCTGGATATCCGTCATCGCCGTGATCAGCTTCGCCGGTCCGCAGGCCCAGCCCAGGCGCCAGCCGGTCATCGAATAGGTCTTGCTCACGGCGTGGATGATCACCGTGCGGTCGTACAAGTCCGGGCAGGCGTTGATGATGTTGGTGTAGGGCTCAGCTAGCCACAGGATCTTCTCGTACATGTCGTCCGATGCGATCAGGATCTGCGGATGCTTGCGCAGCACCTCGCCCAGCGCGGTCAGCTCTGCGCGCGTGTAGGCCATGCCCGACGGATTGCTCGGCGAATTGAGCCAGATCATCCGCGTGCGCGGCGTGATCGCGCGTTCCAGCTGCTCGGGCGTGATCTTGAAGCGCGCCGCCTGCGTGGTTTCGATCACCACCGGCGTGGCATCGGCGAGCAGCACCATGTCCGGATAACTCACCCAGTACGGTGCGGGGACGATCACTTCATCGGTGGCGTTGAGGTAGGCCTGGCATAAGTTGTAGCAAGCCTGCTTGCCGCCGCTGGAGGCCATCACCTGGTTGGGCTTGTACTCGAGAGCGTTGTCGCGCTGCATCTTGGCGATGATCGCAGCCTTCAGGGACGGCGTGCCGCCGACGGGCGTGTATTTGGTGAGCCCGCGATCCATCGCGCCGCGCGCGGCGTCTTTGATGTGCTCGGGCGTGTCGAAGTCCGGTTCACCGGCGCCGAGAGACAGGACATCCAGACCCTGGGCTTTGAGCGCCGCGGCCTTGGCGGTGACGGCGAGAGTGGGAGACGGCTTGATGCGGCCGACGCGCTGGGCGAGGGACAGTTCCACGGCGATTCCTCTGCGAAAGTGGATCGGATCAGGGCGCGCGATGATACTGGAATCGCCCGGATGCGCCCATATGCTTGAGTCCCCGGGCAAGCTTGCTGGTCTAGACTCGAGAGTCGCGCAGGCACCCCCGCAATGGCCTGCCGCACCGGATCCGACCTCATGAAAGAAGCCCCCCGCGACGAACTCAAGGACCGCCGGCTGAAGCATCGGCGCGAAGAGCTGTTCAAGCTCGCAGCGGACTGGGCGCCAGCCGGGGACCAGCCCACCGCGATCCAGACCATTGTTGAAAACCTTGAGGCCGGCGTCGCCCACCAGACCCTGCTCGGCGTCACCGGCTCGGGCAAGACTTTCACCATCGCCAACGCCATCGCGCGCGTGCAGCGGCCCTGTCTGGTGATGGCGCCGAACAAGACGCTGGCGGCGCAGTTGTACGGCGAGTTGAAGGAGTTCTTCCCCAACAACGCCGTCGAATATTTCGTCTCGTATTACGACTACTACCAGCCCGAAGCCTACGTCCCCAGCACCGACACCTTCATCGAGAAGGACAGCTCGATCAACGAGCACATCGAGCAGATGCGGCTGTCGGCGACCAAGGCGCTGATGGAGCGGCGCGACGCGATCATCGTCGCCTCGGTGTCGGCGATCTACGGGCTCGGCGATCCCGAGAGTTATTTCAGGATGGTGCTGCATCTGGTGAAAGGCGATCGTCTGAATCAGCGCGACCTGATCCGCACGCTCACCACCATGCAGTACAGCCGCAATGACATGGCGCTGGACCGTGCGACCTACCGCGTGCGCGGCGAGGTGATCGACATCCATCCGGCGGAATCCGACGCCGAAGCGGTGCGCGTGGAATTGTTCGACGACGAGATCGAGTCGATCAGCATCTTCGATCCGCTCACCGGCGAAGTGCGCCAGCGGGTTCCGCGCTACACCGTTTATCCCAAGAGCCACTACGTCACGCCGCGCGAGCGCGTGGTGGCGATGTTCGATGATGTGAAGGAGGAACTGCGCGGACGGCTGGAATATTTCAAGGCCAATGGCAAGCTGCTGGAAGCGCAGCGCCTGGAGCAGCGCACGCAGTTCGATCTGGAGATGATCCAGGAGCTGGGTTACTGCAACGGCATCGAAAATTATTCGCGCTACTTGTCTGGCCGCGCGCCGGGCGATCCACCGCCCTGTCTATTCGACTACCTGCCGCCGGACGCGGTGGTCGTGGTCGATGAGTCCCACGTGACCGTCCCGCAGATCGGCGCCATGTACAAGGGCGACCGTTCGCGTAAAGAGACACTGGTCGAATACGGCTTCCGCATGCCGTCGGCGATGGACAACCGGCCGCTGAAGTTCGAGGAGTGGGAGAGCCTGGTGCCGCAGCTCATCTACGTCTCCGCCACGCCCGGACCTTACGAGTTGCAGAAATCCGGATCGGCCATCGCCGAGCAGGTCGTGCGGCCCACCGGCCTGGTCGATCCGCCGGTGGAAATCCGTCCCGCGCGCAGCCAGGTCGACGACGTGCTCGGCGAGATTCGCCTGCGCGTGGAGTTGCAGGAGCGCGTGCTGATCACCGTGCTCACCAAGCGCATGGCGGAAGACCTCACCGATTACTTGAACGAGCACGGCGTGAAGGTGCGGTACCTGCACTCCGACGTGGACACGGTGGAGCGCGCCGAGATCATCCGCGATCTGCGCCTCGGTGTGTTCGATGTGCTGGTCGGCATCAACCTGCTGCGCGAAGGGCTCGATCTGCCCGAGGTTTCGCTGGTGGCGATTCTCGATGCCGACAAGGAAGGCTTCTTGCGCAGCGAGCGCTCGCTGATCCAGACCATCGGCCGCGCCGCGCGCCACCTCAATGGCCGCGCGATTCTCTACGCCGATCAGACCACCGGCTCGATGCAGCGCGCGCTGGATGAAACCGATCGCCGCCGCGCCAAGCAGACCGCGCACAACCTCAAGGAAGGCATCACGCCGGTCGGCATCCAGAAGCGCATCGCCGACGTGATGCGCCTGGGCTACGAGGACGGCGTCGCCGACATGAAAGTGCTGCGCGCCGCCGAGGCCAAGAAAGTCTACGAGGCCATCGCCAGCCCGGAGATGGTGTCGAAGAAACTCGCCAAGCTTGAAAAGGAGATGCGCGCGGCGGCGCAGAACCTGGAGTTCGAGAAGGCGGCATCGATTCGCGACGAGATCCGCCGCTTGCGCGAAGCGGCGCTGATCAACGCGGCCTAGCGCTACAACAACTGGAACGCCGCGATCGCCACCAGTGTCGGCGGCGTCGCCGCGACGAGCAGGCCCAGCGGGCTGATGGTGTCGTCCTCGAAGCGGCTGCGCAGAATCGAGAAGCCCGCGGGGTTGGGCGCGTTGGCGATCACCGTAAGACCGCCGCCGGTCACCGCGCCCGCGACCAGCGCGTACTTGAAGTCATCGTCAACGCCCTGCACCAGCGAGCCGAGATAGGTGAGCGCGGCGTTGTCGGTGATGGCGGTGAGCGCGGTGGCGCCGTAATACAGCGCCTGGGGATTGAGGCCCAGCAACAAATCCTGCAGCCACCAGTGCTGCTGTCCGCCCAAGGCGACAAGGCCGGCGAGAAAGAAGCCCACCAGCAGACCTTCGCGCAGGATCAATCGATCCTGGTATCGCTCATAGGCCTGGGTGACGCCAAGAAAGAACAGGAACAGGCCGCCGAACATGACCGGGTGATGCGCGAACACCACCACGCCGAGCAGGAACAATAGATGCACCGCGATCAAGGCGGCGGGCATGCGCACCTCGGGCGGGCGCCGTTGCGGCTGCAGCGCAGTCAGCTCGCGACGGAACAGCATCGTCGCACCGAGGGCGTTGATTGACACCGCCAGCGCCGCCTTCCAGCCGAAGGTCGTCAGCATGAACTGCGCGTCCCAGTTCCAGGTGCGGGCCACCATCAGCACCGGCGGCGCGGCGAAGTGCGTCAGCGTGCCGCCGATGGACACGTTGACGAAGAGCACGCCGAGCGTGGCGTAGCGCAGCCGCTTGGAGGTTTGCTGCGCGAGGATCCCGTCGCGCAGCAGCAGCGCCGCGAGCGTCATCGCCGCGGGTTCGGTGATGAACGAGCCGAGCAGCGGCGTCACCGACAAGGTAACGAAATACAGCGAGGCACTGCCGCCCGACGGCGCGATCCGCGCCAGCTTCTCGATGCCCGCGCGTGCCACCACGAGGATCGGCCGGCTCGCGGCGATGACCATGATCACGAAGACGAACAGCGGCTCGGTGAAGCTCAGCCCTTCGAGGTACTGCACGGGCGCGTCGAACGATCCGGTGTGCGCCGCCAAAAACAGAACGAACACCAGCGCCCAGAACCCGAACACGGTCTCCACCTCGCCCAGCAGATGCCAGACGCCGGCATGCGCCGGATAACGATGGGCCAGGTGCGCGAAGCGCGACGCGAGGAAGGTGTGCAGGATCGCGACGCCGAACAGCGCGGTGCCGACGATCTCGGGCAGGCTGGCTTGCATGGTTCCTCACGATGGGCAAGCAAAGGAGAACGATTATCCACCAGCGCTTGCTTAACCCCGACCGGCCTTGTATCTTGCGCGCCCTGCGCAGTAAGCCGTTATGCAGGCGCGTAGCTCAGCTGGTTAGAGCACCACCTTGACATGGTGGGGGTCGGGGGTTCGAGTCCCTTCGCGCCTACCAATCCGGTCGCTTCCAGCCGAGGATTGGATCGCAGCACCGCTGGTTCCATTGACGCAAGCCGCTAGTTGTTGACGCCGGCTGCGAGCTTGTAGCCGTAGACCTCGCGTCCTTCGACGGTTCCGATCACCACGCGATCGAACTCGTGCACGCGGTAGTTGCCTTTCGCATCCTGGATGTTGATGAGAATGTCGCACCCGGCGATCTGCCCAGGGGCTCCTTGGGTAACGGGCGCGAAGCTCATGCGGCCGCGCTTGGCCAGCGTCACCAGAAAAACCCGGCTCGACAGCTCGACCTTGTTGCCCCCGGTTTTCTGCTCGCAGCTCAGCTGCGCTCGCAATGGCCGGTTGGCGTAGATGTCCTTGGTGTCGTCACCGCCGCCGCGGTACGCGGTCTTCATGTCGAGATTGGTTTTGGCGTCGACGATTGAAACGAGCTTGACGGTGAGCCCGTCACCAACGTCGACCGAGTGCAGATCGGTCTTCCCGTAGGAGGCACAGGCACTCAGCCCCGCCATCAGCAGCGCAATCAACAGGCATCTTGAAAACATCGATTCCTCGCAGTCCACACGCCCGAAGTAGGGCGCGGACACTGTACTCAAGGATCGCCCGGCCCGCCGTATTAATTGACGGCGGCGGCCATCGACGGGTCGCAATGCATGCGAGCCAGCACCCCAAGCAGCAAGGCAAAGTCGAACGGCTTCTTGAGCAGCGCGTCGATCTGCATGCCTTGGGCGACACCGTCGTCGTGCGCGGCGGTCATGAGGATGATCGGCAGGCAGGCGGTCTCGGGGCGGGCGCGGGTGATGCGGATCAACTCGGCGCCGTCCATCTCGGGCATCCAGAGATCGGTCAACAGTGCATCGAAGTGATGGGCCGCCAACGACTGCAAGGCCTCGCGGCCGTTACCCGCTTCTTCGACCTCGAATCCGTGAATCTGCAAGCCGAGCTTGAGCACCTCCCGCGTGTCGCCGGAATCATCGACGACCAGAATCGTGCATCTGCGGTTGTGCAACGGATTCACTCTTGATAATCCCGATTGAACGCTCAACGGCGCAGGCTACGCAGGTCAAGCTGAACCTCGTCGGACCGGGCCCGAAGAACGCCGATGCGCGCCGCAACTCAGCGTGCGCCTTCAAAAGCCAAAGCGCCGTCCCGCGTCTGGACTTCGATGGTGTCGCCGCTGGCGAAACGGCCGTCGAGAATCTGTCGCGCCAGCGGGTTTTCCACCAGCGTCTGAATGGCGCGCTTGAGCGGCCGCGCGCCGTACACCGGGTCGTAGCCGGCCTCGGCGATCTTGTCGAGCGCGGCCTCGCTGAACTCGATGCCGATGCCGCGTTCCGCCAGCCGCCTGATCACGCTCTGCGCCTGGATCCTGGCGATCGAACGAATCTGCACCGACCCCAGCGGATGGAACACCACGGACTCGTCGATGCGGTTGATGAACTCGGGGCGGAAGTGCGTGCCCACGACGGTCATCACCGCCTCCTTGATGGCGTCGTAATCGGAGCCGCCCGAGCGCGTGCTCATCATGTCCTGGATCAGGTTGGAGCCCAGATTGCTGGTCATCACGATCACCGAGTTGCGAAAGTCCACGGTGCGGCCCTGGCCGTCGGTGAGACGGCCATCGTCGAGCACCTGCAGCAGCACGTTGAACACTTCCGGATGCGCCTTCTCGACCTCGTCGAGCAGGATCACCGAGTAGGGTTTGCGCCGCACCGCTTCGGTGAGCTGGCCGCCTTCTTCATAGCCGACGTAACCCGGCGGCGCGCCGATCAGCCGCGCCACGCTGTGGCGCTCGCCGTACTCGGACATGTCGATGCGCACCATCGCCTCGTCGGTGTCGAACAGAAAGCCCGCCAGCGCCTTGCACAGCTCGGTCTTTCCGACGCCGGTGGGGCCGAGGAACAGGAACGAGCCGATCGGACGATTCGGGTCGGACAAGCCCGCGCGCGAACGACGGATCGCATGCGATACCGCGGTCACCGCCTCATCCTGTCCGACCACGCGCAGGTGCAGCGCCTGTTCCATGCGCAGCAGCTTGTCGCGCTCGCCTTCCATCAGCTTGGAGACCGGGATGCCGGTCCAGCGCGAAACGATCTCGCCGATTTCCTCTTCGGTGACGCTGGTGCGCAGCAGCTCGAACTTCTTTTTCTGATCGTCGTTGCTGGACGCTGCGAGCCGCTGCTCCAGCGCCGGAATCTTGCCGTACTGGAACTCGGCCATGCGTGCGAGATCGCCCGCACGCCGTGCCGCGTCGAGTTCGAGCTTGGCGCGCTCCAGCTCTTCACGCACGCCGGCCGAACCGGTAACGGACGCTTTCTCGGCTTTCCATTTTTCTTCGAGATCGCTGTACTCGCGCTCGAGCTTGGCGATGTCGGTTTCGAGTGCGGACAAGGAGCGCCGGGCGCCGTCGTCGCTCTCTTTCTTCAGCGCCTCGCGCTCGATCTTGAGCTGGATCAGGCGCCGATGCAGACGATCCAGCGCCTCGGGCTTGGAATCGATTTCGATGCGGATGCGCGAGGCGGCCTCGTCCATCAGGTCGATCGCCTTGTCCGGCAGATTGCGGTCGGTGATGTAGCGATGCGACAGCTTGGCCGCGGCGATCAACGCGCCGTCGGTGATGTCCACGCCGTGATGCACTTCGTAACGTTCCTTGAGCCCGCGCAGAATCGCGACGGTGTCTTCCACACTCGGCTCGCCGACCAGCACTTTCTGGAAGCGCCGTTCCAGTGCAGCGTCCTTCTCGATGTACTTGCGATACTCATCTAACGTGGTCGCGCCGATGCAATGCAGCTCGCCGCGCGCGAGCGCCGGCTTCAGCATGTTGCCCGCGTCCATCGCGCCCTCGGCCTTGCCGGCGCCGACCAGCGTGTGAATCTCGTCGATGAACAGGATGATGTTGCCTTCCTGTTTCGCCAGATCGCTCAGCACATTCTTCAAGCGCTCTTCGAACTCGCCGCGGAATTTTGCGCCCGCGATCAGCGCGCCCAGATCGAGCGTCAGCAGGCGCCTGTTCTTCAGCGACTCGGGCACTTCGCCGTCGACGATGCGTTGCGCGAGCCCTTCGACGATCGCCGTCTTGCCCACGCCGGGTTCGCCGATCAGGGTCGGATTGTTCTTGGTGCGGCGGCTCAGCACCTGGATCACGCGGCGGATTTCCTCGTCCCGACCGATCACCGGGTCGAGCTTGCCGGCCTGGGCGCGGGCGGTCAGGTCGATGGTGAATTTTTCGAGCGACTGGCGATTCTCCTCGGCGCCCTGCGAGTCCACATTGGCGCCGCCGCGCACCTTGTCGATCGCCGCTTCCAGCAGCTCCTTGCGCGCGCCGGAGTCTTTGAGCGCCTTGCCGAGCGCGCCTTTGTCGTCGAGTGCCGCAAGCAGGAACAACTCGCTGGAGATGAACTGGTCCTTGCGTTGCTGCGCCAGCTTGTCGGTGAGGTTGAGCAGCCGCGCCAGCTCCGGGCTGACGTTGATTTCGCCGGTGGCCTGCTTGAGCGTCGGCAGTGCGGCGAGCGCCGTTGCCAGGCGATTGCGCAAGCCGGGCGCATCGACGCCGGCCTGCTGCAGCAGGGGCAGGGTGGCGCCGCCGTCGAGATCGAGGAGGGCGGTCATCAGGTGCAGCGGCTCGATCGCGGTGTGATCGCGGCCGATCGCCAGGCTCTGCGCTTCGGAGAGCGCCTGCTGCAGGCGGCTGGTCAGTTTGTCCATGCGCATCGCACAGGGTCCTTGAGGTTGAAAACGATGCACTCACTCTGGTGCCAGCAGGCGCCGTTTCAAGCCGGGCGATCTCTTACACTGGCCGCTGGTTGTTCCTTATCAAGGTGCGTGATGTCCGAGTCATCCGGGTCGATGCGGGCCAGCGTTCGATCAGCGCTCGAAGCCTCGCTGGCGCTCAAGCAAAGCCTGCTGGCGGACACCGCCTTGCATCAGGCCATCGTCGACGCGGCGCAGGCCTGCATCGATGCCTTGCGCGCCGGCGGCAAGATCCTGATCGCCGGCAATGGCGGCAGCGCGGCCGACGCGCAGCACATCGCCGCCGAGCTGGTGGTACGCTTTGAACTTGATCGGCCCGGGCTGCCCGCCATCGCGCTGACCACCGACACCTCGGCGCTGACTGCGATCGGCAACGACTACGGCTTCGAGTCCCTGTTCTCGCGACAGGTGGAGGCGCTGGGACGGCCGGGAGACGTCTTCATCGGGCTGTCGACCTCGGGCAACTCCGCCAACGTGCTCAAGGCGATGGACGCGGCGAAGAACTTGCGTATGACGCGCATCGCGCTCTGCGGCTCGGGCGGACGCATCCATCAGTGCGCCGAGCACGTGCTGGCGATGCCGTCGACGCACACGCCGCGGATCCAGGAGGGCCATGCTGTGGTCGGCCACATCCTGTGCGGCCTGATCGAGGAGCAGCTGTTCCCAGCGACGCCGGGACTGATCTAGCGCGGGTTCAGACGGAGTCGCCGCTCGACGACAGCGACAGTTTGGCGTCTGGTGCGGCGATCACGTTGTTCAACTCGCGCGTGTCGATGTCGCGCACGATCCTGCCGCCGCTGAGCAGCACCACGCGATCGACCGATGCGATGGTCTCGGCGCGATGCGCGACGATCACTCGCGTCATCTGCAGATTCTTGATGGCGGAGGTGACGATCTGCTCGCGTTCCACGTCCAGATGGCTGGTGGCCTCGTCGAGGAACAGGATTTTCGGGTGCTTGTAGAGTGCGCGCGCCAGCAGCACCCGCTGCTTCTGGCCGCCGGACAACACCGTGCCCATGTCGCCGACCATGGTGTTGTAGCCCATCGGCATCATCTGGATGTCCTGGTCAATGGCCGCGACCTGCGCGCACTCCTCGACCCATTTTTGATCGGCTTGCGCGTCGAAGAAGCTGATGTTGTCGGCGATGGAGCCGGCGAACAGCACATCGTCCTGCAACACGCATCCGGCCATTTCGCGCAAGGCGTCCAGGCCCAGGCTGCGGATGTTCAGACCGCCGACGCCGATCTCGCCGTCGGTCGGCGCAAGCACGCCGAGCATGATGTTCAGCAGCGTGGTTTTGCCGCCGCCCGACGGCCCGACGATGGCCACCGATTCGCCGGCGTTGATCTTGAGAGAAACGCCGTCGAGCACGTAGGGCTCCTGTTCGGCGTAGCGGAAGCGCACGTCGCGCAGTTCGATGGACGCGGCCAGCGCGCGGCGCCCGAGATCGGCGTCGCTGCCGAGCGTCACCTCGGCCGGCGTCAGGACGATGTCGGCGAGGCGCTCGCCCTGCAGCTGCAGCATTTTGACTTCGACATACTTGTCGATCAGCGACGCGATGCGCGTGTCGAACTGGTTCTTGTAGGCGATGAAAGCGATCAGCGCGCCGACCGAGAAGTTGCCGTCCATCACCAGCGAGGCGCCGAGCCAGATCACCAGAATGTTTTCGACTCCGAACAGCAGGCCATTCAGGCCGTGGTAGAAGATGCCGAGCTTCTGGGTGCGCAGATCGGCATTGATCTGGTCGACCAGCAGGGCGAGCCAGGTGGATCGGCGCTCGTCCTGGCGCTGGAACAGCTTGATGGTCTTGACGCCGCGCACCGACTCCAGAAAGTGGCTCTGCTGCTTGGCGGCGTGGACGATCTGCTGCTCGGTGGCGACGCGCAGCGGGCGGTACCAGAGCCAGCGGCCGAGGGCATACAGCGCCATCGCGGCCACCGCGATCCATCCGAGCCTGGGGCTGTAGACGAACATCATCACCAGGGTGGCCGCCGACATCAGCCCATCGAGAATCGCTTCGACGAAGGACGAGGTCAGCGTGCGCTGGATCGCGTCGATCGAGCCGAAGCGCGATACCACGTCGCCCAGATGCCGCTTCTCGAAATAGCTGGTCGGCAGGCGCAGCAGATGGGCGAAAGCGTTGGCGCGCCACTGCAGGTTGAGCGTGGTGCTCAAGACCATCAGGACCCAGGCGCGCAGCACCGCGATCGCTTGCTGGAGCAGCATCACCAAGCCGAAACCGACCGCCAGCGTCGTCAGCAAGGCGCGATCCGACGACACCAGGACGTTGTCGACCACCCACTGCATGAAGAACGGGCTGACGAGAAAGAAAACCTCCAGCGACAGGGCGAGCAGCAGCACTTGCAGGATCGACCGTCGCAGGCCGGTGACATGCCCCATCAGCTGGCGAAGCCTGACCGTCTCCTTTTTCGATTCGCGGACGAATCCCGGGTTGGGCCATAGCTCCAGTGCCACGCCGGTGAAGGATTTCGACAGCTCCTGCAAGGGCATCTTGCGGGCGCCGAAGGACGGATCGTGGATCACCGCCTCGCGCCTGTTGACCTTCTTGAGCACGACGAAATGATTGAAATTCCAGTGCAGGATGCAGGGCAGCCGCAGATTGCCCAGATCCTCCATGTCGAGCTTGAGCGGGCGCGTCGCCAGTTCGAGCTGGTTGGCGGCGCGGATGATCGTCGTCAGCGTCGCGCCCTTGAGTGAGATGGAGAAGCGCCGGCGCAGTACCGCCAGATCGGTTTCGTGGCCGTAGTAGCCTGCCACCATTCCCAGACAGGCCAGGCCACATTCGGTCGCCTCGGTCTGCAGGATCAGCGGCAGGGTTCTTCCCAGGCCGAGAGAGAGGCGCTCGAACATGGCGCTAAAGTTTCCCGGTCACGGTGTAGAGCGGGTCCAGCACCCACTCGTACAGGTGCCGGCGCTCCTGCAGGACGTCGGCGTCGAGCAGCATGCCCGGTTGCAGCGATTGCGGCTGGCCGTAGGCCTGGATGCTCTGCGCGTCGAGGGTGACGCGGATGCGATAAAACGATTCGTTGGCGTTGCCGGGCAGGTTGGCAAACGAGGAAAGCTCGTTCTTCGACAACGCGGTCTTGGATACCGAATCGACGTGGCCTTTCTGATGCCCGAACTTCTGGTACGGATAGGCCTGATACCGCAGCAGCACCGCGTCCCCCGGTTTGACGAAGCCGATAGCGCGGCTCGGCGCATACAGTTCGGCCACCAGGCTCGAACCGGTGGGCACGATGCTGAGCATGGGTTTGTCGCGATCCACCGTCTGCCCGACGTCGGCAATGACTGCGGTCGCCGTCCCGTCCTCGGGCGCGGCGATGACCAGGCTGCGCTTGGCCTCGCTTTCGCCAAGTTCCTCGGCCGAATTGCTGAGCGCACGCTCGATCTGCGCGCGCTGGCTCTGCTGCTTGGACGAAAGCTGTTTGAGCTCGGTCTGCAGGTCGCCGATCTGGCGGCTGAGCGTGATCCGCTCGCGCTCCAGACTGCGCAGGCGTTGCCGCTGGTCCATCATCCCCTGCTGCTTTTGCTGCAACTGTTCTGATGAGACATAGCCTTTGGCGGCCAGGCTCTCGTACTTGGAAACCGTGTCGGCGTCCAGGTTGATTCGGCCGCGCTGATCGGCGATCTGATTGTCCAGGTTGCCGCTTTCGTCGCGCAGGCCCTGCAATTGTTTTTCGAGACCGTCACGTTCGTCGGCTTGCGCGGTCTGGGTCATCGCCAGCTCGTCACGCAGGCTGTTTTGACGGGCGTTGATTTGCTCGCTGATCAGCGCCTGTGTCCGTCCCACGGTACTGCTCCGGCGCTCGCTGGAGAGAACGAACAACACGTCGCCGGCGTGCACCGGCTGGCCTTCCAAAACATGTTTTTCCAAAACGATCCCCGGCTGCGGGACGTAGACCTTGACCAGTCCGGAGCTGGGCACCAGTTGCCCCGAAACCGTGCTGCGCTGGGTGTAGGCCCCTTCGATCAGAAACGCGACAATGGCGACGGCCGCGGCGGCGGCCATCCAGCTGAGCAAGGTGAAAGACAAGGGTCGTACGAGAACGATGTTGCCGAAGGCTTTCGCTTGTTGATGGGCCAACGCTTCCGGGCGGAACAGGGATGACATGGGCCTACCTTCTAGTTAAGGCGCCGTCATCGGCGCTCGCGGGCAGTGGTGCCGGGATCCCAGGTGATTCTCGCAACGTCAAGCTACCGCAGTTTCAGTGCCTTTAAAAACGCACCGGCCGGGTCATCCCTGACCCGGCCGGCAGACTAAGCCCGTCGCCTTAGTTGACGGTGACAAGGCCGACGAGCGTTGCAGCCGTCGCCAACGGCGGCACGACGACGGCAAGGCCGCCCAACAGCACCCCCGAGTTGCCGGATTTGGCGCCATACAAGGTAGCGACGGCGCCCAAAAGGGTGCCAACGCCGACGGTTAACCCTGAGAGCGAAGTAAAAGCGCCGCCGGAGACGAGTTCCAGTTCCTGCTGATTGATTTCACGCATTGGTAATTCCTTCTAATGATGCTGCCCGCACCTAGTCAGTGCACGGCGAACATGCCAGAGTCTTTCGGCGAAGGCAATCGGAAGCTCAATCGATTGTCAAGAGGCTGGGAGGTCGGTCACAGACTGATATGCCACCGTTCAGCTTCGACCGTGATTTTCAGGGTTAGACGGGACTTCGTCATCAGGTCGAGCAGCCGCCATCAGCGTGTTGTGCATCAGCATGGTCACGGTCATTGGCCCGACGCCGCCCGGTACCGGCGTGATCAGGCCGGCACGTTCGCGGGCCGGCGCAAATTCCACGTCGCCGCAGAGCTTGCCGTCGGGCAGGCGGTTGATGCCGATGTCCACCACCGTAGCGCCGGCTGCGATCCAGTCGCCTTTGACGAAGCCCGGTTTGCCGACCGCGACCACGACGATTTCGGCGCGCGCCACCTCGGCGGCGAGATCGCGCGTGAAGCGGTGGCAGATCGTGGTGGTGGCACCTGCCAGCAGCAGTTCCAGTGCCATCGGCCGGCCGACATGATTGGACGCACCGACGACGATCGCCCGGCGTCCATGAAACGACTCGCCGCTGAACCGCAGCATCTCGATCACGCCGAATGGCGTGCACGGTCTCAAGCCGGGTTGACGCTGCGCGAGCTTGCCGAGGTTGTAGGGATGGAAGCCGTCGACGTCCTTGTCGGGACGAATGCTTTCGATCACCGTCGTGGTGTCGATCTGCGCCGGCAGAGGCAACTGCACGAGAATGCCGTCGACCGTGTCGTCGGCGTTGAGCGACGCGATTTCATCCAGCAATTCGGACTGGCTGATGCTGCTGGGATAATGCAGCAGCAGCGACCGGATGCCGATGCGTTCGCAGGCCAGGCGCTTGTTGCGCACGTAAACGTGCGAGGCGGGATCGTCGCCGACCAGCATCGTCGCCAGCGCTGGCGCCCGTGCTCCGGCCGCGACGCGTGCGGCGACCTGGAACTGGAGTTCGCGCTGCAGGGAGTCGGCGATGGCCCTGCCGTCGATCAATTGCGCGGTCATACATTTCCCGGACACAAAAAAGCCGGCTAGGCCGGCTTCTGTAATGGCGATGCAAGTGGTGGGTCGCCCCGGACTCGAACCGGGAACCTACTGATTAAGAGTCAGCTGCTCTACCAATTGAGCTAGCAACCCACTTGAAGCTACCGACCCCTGCATCCTGCCGAAGGATTGTGGGGTGACCGACGGGGCTCGAACCCGCGACAACCAGAATCACAATCTGGGACTCTACCAACTGAGCTACGGCCACCGTTGAGGGCGCGAATCATAGCCAAAAGCCGACGGCGGCGAAAGGGCGCGCCGCAAATGGTCGGCCGGCTCAGCTGGCGAGGCTGGCGGTGCTGGCGGTGCCGCGATCGAGCACCACTTCGTTTCTGGCCAGGCTGATGCAGCGGAACTGGATGCGATTGCCGTCCTGCCACCACTGGGTGCGGATGGTGTCGCCCGGGTAGGCTGGCTTGGTGAAGCGCGCGCTCATGCCGCGCAGTTTGGCGGCGTCGTAGTCACACAGCGCGCGAACCAGCGACTGGCAGGCGACACCGTAGGTGCAAAGGCCGTGCAGGATCGGCTTGTCGAAGCCGGCCTTGCGCGCGATCGCGGGGTCGGCGTGCAGCGGGTTGTAGTCGCCGCTCAGGCGATAGATCAAAGCCGAAATCGGCAGCAGCGGCATGTCGATGAAACCCGAGGCCTCGGTGGCCGGCACCACCGGCAGTTCTTCGCCGGGCTCGCCCCAGTGGCCGCAGCCGCCGTCGCCGCGCAGGAAATAGGTGCTGCGCACGGTGCCGATGAATTCGTCCTGCGGCGTGAACAGTGATTTCTCCAGATACATCAGCGCGCCGCTCTGAGGCCCCTTGTCGACGATGCCGGTGATCTTGTAGCGGCCAAGGACTTCGCCGTCCGGCGGCAACGGCCGCACCAGATTGAACTGCTGCTCTGCGTGCAGCAGCTTGACCCAGTTGACCTCCAGTTCCGGCGCCATGATCCATCCGCCCGGATGGGCCAGCACGCAGGACATCGACGGGATCGCCTGCAAATCTTTCTCGAAGACGAAACGCAGATCGCGCTCATCGAGTGGATCGACCGCGGCGCCGACGCCGATGCCGTAGAGCATGGTGTCGCGCTTGGTATAAGTGGCGCGGATTTCGGGGAACACCTTGGCGAGGACGCGATCGAGATTCATGAGCTTGGGTCGTCAAAAACAGGGCAGGTCGTCAGCGGATGATACGTGATCGAACCATCTGCTCGCAGCTCAGGGAGCCTTGGCCGGCGGCTTGCGCGCCGAGGCCATCGGCACCGCGTCCATCGCCAGCAGATTGCGTTTCATCTTGGTGAGGATGGCGATCAGCTGCTGTTCTTCATCGCCGGTGATGTTGTGCATGATCTGGTGGTTGATCTCGGCGCCCACCGTTTCCAGCTTGCGTTGCAGGGCGCGGCCTTTACGCGACATCTGCACGAGCTTGGAGCGTCGGTCCTGGGTGTCGGCGACGCGCTGCACCAGGCCGTTGTCTTCGAGCCGGTCGATCAATCCGGTGACCGTGACCTTGCCGACGTCCAGCAGTCTGGCCAGTTCAACCTGGGCGATGCCGGTGCGCGGATGCGCGTGTTCGTGCCTGGCCAGATTCACCAGCGCCCACCACTGCGAACGCGTGATGCCGAGCGGCTTAAGGCGCTGGTCGACCACGGTGCGCCGCAGGCGCGACGCGTCGTGGATCAGGAATCCGGCGCGGAAAGGAGTCTTGGTGGGGACGGCGGAATCGGCCATGGGTTCTTTTTTGTTCGTCGACGTGGGACTGTCAGCCGATGGCATGATAACGATGAAACGCCGAGATTGATCATCGGCCCGCACCGGAACACACACCGCGATGCAGACCCCTCAGCACGCCGCGCAGCAACCGCTTTTGCTGGATCCCACCGGTCTGGCCGAAAGTTTTCGCCGGCGCGCGCAGCGCGCGCCCGAACGCCCGGCGCTGACATTCGAAGACCAGACCTGGAGTTACGGCGAGATGCAGCGGCGCGTCGAGCGCATGGCCGCGGTGCTGGCCGACGGCGGCGTCGGCGTCGGCATGCGCGTCGCGTATCTGGGCTTCAACCATCCGCTGATCCTGGTCGCGCTGCTGGCCGCCGCGCGCATTGGCGCGATCCTGGTGCCACTCAATTTCCGGCTCAGCTCGCCGGAGCTGGCGGCGATCATCAAGGACGCCGGCGTGCACACGATGCTGGCCGACGCGCAGCACGCGCCGCTGCTCGATGCGGTGCGTGCCGATCTGCCTTGCCGGCGCTATCTGCTGCAGGGCGCGGCCCAGGGCTGGGAATCCGTGGAGCCCCGGCTCGATGCGGCGCAGACGCCGCCCGCCGCCGTGTCCGGCGCGCCGGACGACGTCGTGCTGCTGGTCTACACCTCCGGCACCACCGGCGTGCCCAAGGGCGTGATGCTGAGCAACCGGAATCTCTGGACCAACAATCTGAGCTGGCTGCTCACCAGCGATTTCACCTCGCGCGACATCACCCTGGTCTGCGCGCCGCTGTTCCATGTCGGCGGTCTGTGCGTGGTCCTGCTGCCGACCTTGTTCACCGGCGGCCACGTGATCCTGCAGCGCGGCTTCGATGCGCTGGGCTATCTGCTGGACATGGAGCGCTACCGGGTCACGGTGAGCTTCGCGGTGCCGGCGATGATGCTGTTCGCCAGCCAGCACGAGCGCTTCGCCAGCGTGGATCTGTCGTCGATGCGCCTGATCGTCGCCGGCGGCGCACCGGTGCCCGAGCCGCTGCTGCGCGTCTACAACGCGCGCGGCATTCCGGTCAGCCAGTGCTACGGCATGACCGAAGCGACATCGGGCGTGACGTTTCTGGAGACCGGTCGCGCGGTGCACAAGCTCGGCTCCTGCGGCCGCGCCGGGCTGTTCAACGAGGTGCGGCTGATCGACGCCTCGGGGCAGGTCATCACCCGGCCGCACATGGCCGGCGAGATCGCCGTCCGTGGCGGCAACGTCACCCCCGGATACTGGAACCGTCCCGACGCCACGGCGGAAAGTTTCGACGCCGACGGCTGGTTCCGCACCGGCGACGGCGCGACGTTCGACGAAGAGGGTTTCTACACCATCTGCGATCGAGTCAAGGACATGATCATCAGCGGCGGCGAGAACATCTATCCCGCGGAGATCGAAAGCCTGCTCTACGAACATCCGGCGATCGCCGAAGTCGCGGTGATCGGCGCGCCCGACGAGCGCTGGGGCGAGCGGGTGCTGGTGATCGCCGCGCTCAAGCCGCTCGCGACGTTGAGCCTGGAAGAACTGCTGAGCTTCGTCGGCCCGCGCCTGGCGCGCTACAAGCTGCCGCGCGAACTGCATCTGGTGGAGGTGATGCCGCGCAATTCCAACGGCAAGATCGTCAAGACCGAATTGCGCAGACGCTTCGGCGGACGAAGCTAGCGGCCTTCGAAGCTCGGCTTCTGCTTGGCGAGCACTGCTGTGATCGCGTTCCAGGAATCCTCGGTCTTGGCGCAACGGGCGATGGCGCGGGCTTCGAGCTCCAGTTGCGTGTCGAGCGGTTGATCGAACGTCGACAGCAGCAGGCGCCGGGTTTCGCCGAAGGTGCGTGTCGGGCCGGCGGCAAGCTGCTGCGCCAGGGCCAGCGCCTCGCGCTCCAGCGCATCGTTCTCGACCAGGCGTGACACCAGGCCGGCATCCGCCGCCTGCTGCGCGCTCCAGGTTTGATTGAGCATCACGAACTCCGCCGCGCGCCGCGAGCCAACGCGCCGCGGCAGGAAATAGCTGCCGCCGCCGTCGCTGACGAAGCCGATGGCGTTGTAGGCCGCGTAAAAACGCGCGGCAGGCGAGGCGATGGCGAAGTCCGCCATCGCGGTGAGCGCCACCGCGCCGCCGGTGACCAGGCCGTGCGCGGCGAGCACCACCGGCGCATCGCAGCGCGACAGCCGCGCGATCGCCATGTGCAGGTCGGCGGTCGCGGCCTTGAGCCGGCGCGAGAGCTGATCGCGATCGGCGCCCAGCCATTTGAGATCGGCGCCGACGCTGAAGTACTTGCCCTGTGCCCGGATCAGCACCGCGCGCACCTGCGGGTTCTCGTCGCATTCGATCGCCACTTCGCACAGCTCGGCGCAGAAGGCGATGTCGAAAGGATTGCCGCGTTGCGGCTGCGTCAGCGTGACCTGCCCGACGCCGTCGACCAGCTCGAAGCTGACGGCGCGCTCGCTCATCGGGCGGCCTTATGCCGTGGCGCCATGTTCATCCCCCTGTTGTTGCGTACCGCACTTACGATACGCCCGGATTGCTTTTGCGCCGAGTCTAGGAGATTTTGAAAGCCGGCGTATCGATGCTACCGTCCGCCACCTTCGACCCCGGTTCATCGCCCATGCGCAACGGCACGATCGGCATGTTGAGTCTGTTGATCGGCTCCTCGGCCTTCGCGCAGCAGGCGGTCGATCCGGCTGAAACCCCGGCGGCGACGCTCATCGACACCGTCACCGTCACGGCGACGCGGACCGCAACGCCGGCCTTCGAAATCCCGGCTTCGATCGACGTCATCGACGGCGGCGAGCTGCATGAGGCGACGCTCGGCGTGAATCTGTCGGAGGGCCTGTCGTCCGTCCCCGGCCTGCTCGCGCGCGACCGCCAGAACTACGCGCAGGACACGCAGATCTCGATCCGCGGCTTCGGCGCGCGTTCGACTTTCGGTATCCGCGGCGTGCGCCTGCTGCTCGACGGCATCCCGGCGACGCAGCCGGACGGGCAGGGGCAGATCTCGCACTTCAACCTGGCGACGGCTGATCGCGTCGAAGTCTTGCGCGGACCGTTCTCTGCGCTTTACGGCAATTCTTCGGGCGGCGTGATCCAGCTGTTCACCGCCGACGGCCGCGATCCGCCGCAACTCTCCGTCGGCAGCGCGCTGGGCAGCTTCAACACCCTGCGCGTCAACGCGGGCGCCAGCGGCATCGGCGAGCTGGCGGGCCGCGCGCTCGACTACAACTTTGGCGCCGCGCATTTTTCCATCGACGGTTTTCGCGATCACAGCCAGGCGCGTCGCGAGTCCTTCAACGGCAAGCTCAATCTGCGCACCGGCGATCGCGGAAAGCTGACCCTGGTGGTCAACGCATTCGATTCGCCGGACGTCGACGACCCGCTGGGCCTCACGCGCGCGCAGTTCGACCACAAGCCGCGCCAGGCCGCGCCGGTGGCGACGCAGTTCGATACGCGCAAGAGCGCAGACCAGAACCAGGGCGGGTTGATTTACGAATACGCGCTCACGCCGTCGCAGGATCTGCGCGTGCTTGGCTACTACGGCCAGCGCGGCGTCCGCCAGTATCTGGCGATCCCGCAAAGCGCGCAGGCCAACCCGCGGCATTCCGGCGGCGTGGTCGATCTGGACACGGGCTACGGCGGCGGCGACGCGCGCTGGACCTGGCGTGCGTCGCTCGCGCAGCGGCCGCTGACCCTGGTCGCCGGCGCGAGCGTGGATGATCTGTCGCAGCAGCGTCGCGGCTACGAGAACTTCGTCGGCGATCGCCTGGGCGTCAAAGGCGGGTTGCGCCGCGACGAGACCGACCGGGTGCACGACGTCGATCAATACCTGCAGGCCAACTGGCAGTTCGCATCGCAATGGCTGCTGCTCGCCGGCTTGCGCCACAGCCGCGTGGTGTTCGACTCCAACGATCACTACATCAACGACCGCAATCCCGACGACAGCGGCCGCAAGCCGTACTCGGCGACGACGCCGGTGGCGGGACTGCTGTTCCAGTACAACGATCTGCTGCACCTGTACGCGGCTTACGGCAAAGGTTTCGAGACGCCGACGTTTGCCGAGCTGGCCTACAAGCCCAGCGGCGACAGCGGCCTGAATCTGGATCTGGACGCCGCGCGCACCATCAACGGTGAAGTCGGCGCCAAGTTGCGCCTGTTCGGGCACACCCGCGCGCAGCTCGCGCTGTTCCAGGCCGACACGCGCAAGGAGCTGGTGATCTGCGCCAACAGCGGTGGTCGCAGCGCGTTCTGCAACACCGATCGCACCCGCCGCCAGGGCGCCGAGCTTTCGCTGGAAACCGAACTCGCGCCGCGGCTCGTCGCGCAACTGGCTTACACCTGGCTCGAAGCCTCGGTCCGTCGCGCCTACCTGACATGCATTGGCACGCCCTGCACCGCGCCCAACGCGCTGGTCGCCGTCGGCAATCGTCTCGCCGGCACGGCGCAGTCGAGTGTCTACGGCGGCCTGCGTTTCGGTGGCGACAGCGGTTGGCAGGCCAGCATCGACGGACGCTACTTCAGCCCGGTGCCGGTCAACGACATCAACAGCGAATCGGCGCCGTCCTACGGCCTGGTCGGCATCGGCGGTGGCTATGTGATCGATTCGTCGCGCTGGCGCACAAGGCTGTTCGTCAATCTCGACAACTTGTTCGACCGTGACTATGTCGGCTCGGTGATCGTCAACGACGGCAATGGCCGCTACTTCGAGCCGGGTCCGGGCCGGAGTGTCGTCGCGGGAATAGGGCTGGACTGGCGCTACTAGCATTCACCTGAGGTTTTGATTTCGCCTCCTATGCTCGGCGCGTCCGCCATAGAGCGGATGAGCCGATAACAACATTCAAGGCACTCCATGGATTCAGGGAAGATCTCCGTCGTCGCCGGCTTGTGGTCGATGCTCGCGCTCAGCGCGTCGGCCGCCGCGTTTTCCGCGGAAGATCCCAAGCTCGATTCGCCCGCACAGAAAGCAGCGCCAACGGCGTTCGCCGACGACAAGCCCAAGCCGGTGCTGAACTGGGGCGCCGGTGACGGCAAGAGCTACTGGATTCCGGCGCTGGACATTTTTCTCTTCGACTTCTCCCTGAACCAGGTCGACCGCCAGTTCTCCGGCACTTCGGACTACGACGTCACATTCGACTCGTTTAAGCACAATCTCAGGAACGGCTGGGCACACGACAACGATCCTTTCAGCGTCAATCAGTTTGCCCACCCGTACCAGGGCTCGATGTACCACGGCTTTGCGCGCTCGGCAGGGCTGGGTTACTGGGAGTCGGCGGCCTATACCTTCCTGGGCAGCGCGGCCTGGGAGATCGCCGGCGAAACCACGCAGCCTTCGATCAACGATCAGTTCACCACCGGCTTCGGTGGCAGCTTTCTCGGCGAGCCGCTGTTCCGTCTGTCGAGCCTGCTGCTGGAGAGCGGAGGCAACGCGCATCCGGGCTTCTGGCGCGAGCTGGGCGCGGCGGCGATCTCGCCGGCCACCGGTTTCAACCGGCTGGCTTTCGGCAGCCGTTTCGACGGCGTCTTCCGTAGCCATGATCCGGCGGTGTATACGCGCTTCAATGTCGGTTTGAACGTCGATTCCAACGTCAAGTCGACCGTCAACCGCAGCATCAACATCGACGATCCGCCAACGCCGCAGAGCTACAAGACCGGCGAGGCGGTCAGCGACTTCACTGTCGCCTATGGTTTGCCCGGCAAGCCCGGCTATACCTACACGCGGCCTTTCGACTACTTCCACCTTCAGTTCACGGCCGCCACCAGCAACGCACTGGAGAACGTCATCGTCCGCGGCCTGTTGGTCGGGACCGATTACGCCGTGGGTGAAAATGTTCGTGGGATATGGGGCCTGTACGGCACCTATGACTACATCGCACCGCAGATCTTCCGCATCTCCACCACCGGCGCGGCGCTCGGCACCACCGGCCAGTGGTGGGTGTCGCGAAGCGTGGCGATGCAGGGTTCGGTGCTGGCCGGCGCCGGCTATGGTTCGGGCGGTACCATCCGCGGCGTCGGCGACCGCGACTATCACAACGGCGTCACGCCTCAGGCTCTGGTGGCCTGGCGACTGATCCTCAGCGACCGTCTCTCGCTCGACCTGACCGCGCGCGAATACTACGTCACCGACCTGGCCTCGGAAGAAAAAGGCGGCCAGGAAAATATCGTGCGCGCCGATGCCTCGCTGACCTGGCGCATCTACAACCTGCACGGCATCACGCTCAAGTACACCGCATCGCGACGCGATGCGCAGTATCGCGACATGCCCGACACCAATCAGCGTGTCGCCGCCGTGAGCATCGGCTATGCCTACCTGGGACAAACCCGTTCCGGTGCGGTGGACTGGCGACCCAAGAGCGAAGGCGGTCCCGGAGCCGGCGCACGGCCGTCGGTGGAATAAGGTTCGGCCAAAAAAAACCCCGCGGGGTGGCGGGGCTCAAGGTGCACTTATGGGGAGAGTGCTTGTCGGTTGGGGGGAGAGAAAACCGACGAACCCATCATGCCGTCGTCGACCTGTCCCAACTCTTAACGATCTGCGGATTTGAAAAAGTGGTCGGGGTAGAGAGATTCGAACTCCCGACATCCTGCACCCAAAGCAGGCGCGCTACCAGACTGCGCTATACCCCGACGAGGCGGCGGATTATCCGCGTCGGCCGGACTCGGCGTCAATCGACGAGACGCCATCCGATGCCGGACCGAGCTGCCTCGGCGAGGCTGCATGGCGCTATATACTGCGCGACCTTCCAGTGCTTATCCGCGTCCATGGAACCCCATCAGATCAGAAGTGAGATCACGGCCCTGCGAGTGCGTTTCGACGCGCTCCAGGGCTATCTTTGACTACGATGTCAAGAAGGACCGGCTGGTCGAGGTCAACGCCGAACTCGAATCCAGTGAGGTCTGGAACAAGCCCGCCTACGCGCAGGACCTGGGTCGCGAACGCGCCCGCCTCGCCGACATCATCGAGCCCATCGACAAGGTCACCAAGGGTTTGAGCGATGCCGAAGAGCTTCTCGAACTCGCCGAGATGGAGAACGACACCAGCCTGATTGCGGGCGTCGAACGCGACGTGTTGAGCTACATCGCCATCGCCGAAGACATGGAGTTCAAGCGCATGTTCTCCGGCGAGCAGGACACCAGCAACGCTTTTCTCGACGTGCAGTCCGGCTCCGGCGGCACCGAGGCGCAGGACTGGGCCGAGATGCTGCTGCGGATGTATATGCGCTGGGCCGAGGGCAAGGGCTTCAAGGTGGAATTGCTGGAGCGCTCCGACGGCGAGGTCGCCGGCATCAAGGGCGCGACGATCAGCGTCCAGGGGTCGTATGCCTACGGCTGGCTGCGCACCGAAACCGGCGTGCATCGGCTGGTACGCAAGTCGCCGTTCGATTCGGGCAACCGGCGGCATACCTCGTTCGCGGGTGTGTTCGTGTCGCCGGAGATCGACGACAACATCGAGATCGACATCAATCCGGCGGATCTGGAAGTCGACACCTTTCGTTCGTCCGGTGCGGGCGGCCAGCATGTCAACAAGACCGAGTCGGCGATCCGCATCACCCATGTGCCGACCGGCATCGTCGTCGCTTGCCAGACGCAGCGCAGCCAGCACGCCAACCGCGACACCGCGATGAAGATGCTGCGCGCGCGCATGTACGAGCAGGAATTGCAGAAGCGCAACGCCGTCAAGCAGAAGATCGAGGACAGCAAGTCCGACATCGAATGGGGCAGCCAGATCCGCTCCTACGTGCTCGACCAGTCGCGCATCAAAGATCTGCGCACGGGCGTTGAAATCGCCGACACGCAAAAGGTGCTCGATGGGCATCTGGATCCCTACATCGAAGCCAGCCTCAAGCAGGGTCTTTAAGCGATGACCGAACCGACCAACCCAGAGCCGATCACCGAAGAAAATCACATCATCGCCGGCCGTCGCGACAAGCTCGCCCAGCTGCGCGCCGCCGGCCAGGCCTTCCCGAACAGCTTCCGTCGCGACACGCTCGCCGAGCATCTGCACGGCTGCTATGCCAGCCGCGACGCGGCCTCACTGGAAGGCGAAACTACCGAGTTCAAACTCGCCGGGAGGCTGATGGCCAAGCGTGGTCAGGGCAAGGTGTCGTTCGTTGAGATCCAGGACAGCTCCGGCCGCATCCAGCTCTTCGTGCAAATGAATGCGGTCGGCGCCCAGGTCTATGAAGCGTTCAAGACCTGGGACGTGGGCGACATCGTCGGCGCCGTGGGCACGGTGATGCGCACCAAGACCGGCGAGCTGTCGGTGCGCGTGCGCACCATCGAGCTGCTGGTGAAAGGCCTGCGTCCGTTGCCGGAAAAATGGTCGGGGCTCACCGACACCGAGACCCGCTATCGCCAGCGCTATCTCGACCTGATCGTCAATCCCGATGTGCGCGTCGTGTTCGAAAAGCGCGGCCGCACGGTGCGCTTCATCCGCAACTTCCTCGACGCCCTGGGCTTCATCGAAGTCGAGACGCCGATGCTGCAGCCGATCGCCGGCGGCGCCACCGCGCGGCCGTTCGTCACGCATCACAACGCGCTGGATCGCGATCTTTACTTACGCATCGCGCCGGAGCTGTACCTGAAGCGCCTGGTCGTCGGCGGCTTCGAGCGCGTCTACGAGATCAACCGCAATTTCCGCAACGAGGGGCTGAGCACGCGGCACAACCCCGAGTTCACCATGCTCGAGTTCTACCAGGCTTATGCCGACTATCGAGACGCGATGGACCTGGTGGAGACGCTGATCCGCGACCTTGCGCTCGCGGTCAACGGCGTCGGCGCCCTGCGCTATCAGGATCGCGACTACGACCTCGACGCGCCCTTCAGTCGCCTGACCATGAGCGAGTCGGTGCTGCGGTTCAACCCCGCCGTGAGCGCTGAGCAGCTGGCGGATCGCGAGTTTCTGCTGAGTTTCGCCAGGCAGGTCGGAGGTGATGCCCGGCCTGCCTATGGCAAGGGCAAGCTGCTCACCGAAATCTTCGAGAAGACCGTCGAAGCCAAGCTGTTCGATCCGACTTTCATTACCGAATATCCAACCGAAGTCTCGCCGCTCGCACGCCGCAACGATCACAACCCCGAGGTCACCGACCGCTTCGAGTTTTTTCTCGCGGGGCGTGAAATCGCCAACGGATTTTCCGAGTTGAACGATCCGGAAGACCAGGCCGCACGCTTCGCCGCGCAAGTCCAAGCCAAGGACGCCGGTGACGACGAAGCCATGCACTTCGACGCCGACTACATCCGCGCGCTCGAATACGGCCTGCCGCCGACCGCGGGTGTTGGTGTCGGCATCGATCGCTTGGTGATGTTCCTCACCGACAGCCCGAGCATCCGCGACGTGCTGCTGTTTCCGCAGATGAAGCCAGAGGCCTGATGCTTCAGCGGTACGCCACTTGAGCGCTCAGCCGGGACACTTGCGCTTCATCCTGATTCTCGGTGCGCTCGCCGCCATCGGCCCGCTGTCGATCGACATGTATCTGCCCAGCCTGCCGGCGATCGGCCGGAGTTTGCACGCCGATGCCGGCGCGGTGCAGCTCACGGTCACCAGCTATTTCATCGGGCTGGCGTTCGGCCAGCTGGTCTACGGGCCGATCAGCGATCGCATCGGCCGCAAGCCACCGCTGCTGTTCGGCCTGGCGCTGTTTACCCTGGCGAGCGCCGGCTGCATGTTTGCGCGCGACGTGCACGCGCTGGTCGCGTTGCGGGTCCTGCAGGCGCTCGGCGGTTGCGCAGGCATGGTGGTGACGCGCGCGATGGTGCGTGATCGTTTCAGCGTCGAGGAGATGGCGCGCGTGCTATCGGCGCTGGTGCTCGTGATGGGCGTGGCGCCCATCCTGGCGCCGACTCTGGGCGGCCAGGTGTTCATCGCCTTCGGCTGGCCGGCGATTTTCCTGATCCTCGCCGTGTTCGGCGGCGCCTGCTTCATCGCGGTGGCTTGGGGAGTGGCCGAGACGCAGGTCAAGGCCGCGCCGCCCTTGCAGTTGCGCAAGATCGGCGCGGACTATCTGCGCCTGTTGCGACACCGCCGCTTCATGGCCTACGCGCTCGCCGGCGGCAGCGCTCAGGCCGGCATGTTCGCGTACATCACCGCGTCGCCCTTCGTCTTCATCGACTATTTCCAGCTCGCGCCCGATCAGTACGGCTGGCTGTTCGGCGCCAATGCTTCGGGGCTGATCGCCGGATCGCAGCTCAACGCGCGGCTGCTGCGGCGCTTCAAATCCAACCACGTGCTGCGTGTTGCGCTGCTGGTGTTCCTGGCGGCGGGCCTGGTGCAGTTGGCCGCGGCGGTGACCGGTATCGGCGGCTTCTGGGGCGTGAGCTTGCCGCTGCTGGTCGGCATCACCAGCCTGGGCTTTACCTTCCCCAACGCGCAGGCCGGCGCGATGGCGCCTTTCGGCGATCGCGCCGGCACGGCGTCGGCGATGCTCGGCACCTTGCAGTTCACGCTCGCCGGCATCTCCAGCGTCGTCGTCGGACAAGTGCATACCGGCAACGCGGTCGGCATGGCCGGCGCGATCGCCACTTGCGGCCTGCTCTCGCAGCTGGTGCTGTGGGTGCTGGTCAAGCCGGCGCAGGTGCCTGTGCCGGCAAGCTGATCGCAGCCTTGAAGCTCAACCCAGAATGCTGACGATGCGCCCGATCGACCAGAACGCGGCGACGCTGCCGATGGCGTAGAGCGCCGGTGTACGCGCAAGCGCGAACGGCGGTTGGCGAGCCACGAGACGGTAGACCAGGTAGGCGATCCCCACGACCAGCAGCTGGCCCATTTCGACGCCGAGGTTGAACGTGAGCAGCGCCACCGGCAGGTGATTCTGCGGCAGGCCGATCTCCTTGAGCGCGCCGGCGAAACCCAGGCCGTGGACCAGGCCGAACAAGAACGCCACCGCGGGCGGCCAACGACGCGCGAAGGTCTGCCGGTGGTGCAGGGCCTCGCCGGCGACGAGCATGATCGACAGCGCGATCGACGCTTCCACCGGCGGCGGGCGCAAGGTCAGCCAGTCCAGCGCGCTCAATGCCAGCGTCAGGCTATGCGCCAGGGTGAAAGCGGTGATGGTCCACAACAGCCGCCGGTTGAACCCCACCAGAAACAGCAGCGACACCACGAACATCAGATGATCGTAGCCGCTGAGGATGTGCTCGACGCCGAGCACCGTGTAGACCTTGGCGATCTCGCCCATGCCGCGACCGTCGTCGGCGGATCCGTAGAGGCGCAGCCGAGGCTGCGCCGAGGTCAGGGTATAGACGCGGTTCTGGCCGTTGGCCCAGTAGATTTTCAGCAGCACCGCCGAGTAGGTCTTGCCGACGCCCTTGATTTCCAGCGTGCCGTTGAGACCCTCTTCATCACAATGCAACGTGTTCGCGTCGGCGATGCAGCCGTCGGGCCAGACCGGGGTGAGCACGTCGGCCGGAGGGCGCTTCTCGCCGGCGCCCCATTGCAGCTGGAATTGCCCGTGCGAGGTCTGGCGCAGCTCCAGCTCGGCCAGGCTGATCTCGTGGGCCGCGGCAGTGCCCGACAGCAGCAACAGCGCGACCATCGCCAAGGGCCGCAGGACACGGCTCATCAGCGGGCACCTCATTCGCGAATGTCCTCGACCTTGATGGTGTATTTCATCGCCAGGTTTTTCACCGCCGCGCTGCGCTGCTGGGACATCGTCGCGTCGGTCCAGTCCTTGAGCACGATGCCGCGCAGGTTTTCGTAGTTGCCCGGGTTCGCCGGTTTGGCGGCCTGCAGTTGCACCACGCGCACGCCCTCCTTGCTGGGCAGATCGCGCCACTCGCCCACCGGCAGGGCCTCGAGCGCCTGGGCGAAGTCGTCGCCATAACTCTGCACCAGGTTGGCGTGCGGTCGATCCTTGAAGATCCGCAGTCCGGCCTGCACGTCGCTTGGCGTGCCGGCGTTGAGGCTCTTGGCGAAGGCGCGCGCGGCGTCGTCGGTTGTGCCGCCCGCCAGCACCGCTTCCTGGAAGTCGTAGCGCGCCGGGTCGTCGTACTTCACCCGGTGCGCCTCGAACCATGCGCGCAGCAGCTGGTCGTCGAACGGCGGCAGCTTGAGGCCGGAGTCGATGATGGTCAGCGCCTTGAAAATCACGCGATCGCGGATCGTGCTGTCGCCCTTGTCGACCTGCAGCGCCAGGCCCTCGCGGTACAGCACCTCGTTGTCGAGCCAGACCTGGCGCAGCGCGTACAGCTCGTCCTTGTTAGGATCGCGGCCGCGATTTTTTTTGAAGAGGTCGCGCGCCTCCCGATCAACAGCGGAGTCGACAAAGATGGTGTGCGCCGCATCACCGCCGCCGTTGATGAAATGGTCAGCGGTGAACAGCAAGGCGCCGAGTATCAGAAAGTGCAGCAGCGGCTCGCGCAGGGCGCTGCGCGCAAGCGCGCCGCAACGGCTGCCAAAGGACGAAGGTGCGGCGGTGGGGACGCCGGAAACGGAATGTGGAATGGACATCGGGGCTCGAGTGGCATGAACAAGAAAGCGCCGCGCGTTGCCGCGCGGCGCTTGGGACCGCTAAAAACCCGTGAAGGTTTAGTTCACGTTATGGCTCCATCAGTTGGCTGACACGGCCACGCCGGCAACCGGCGTCGCACCCTGCACTTCGACATAGATCGGGTTGCTGTAGAACCACAGGTCCGACCAGGCCGCGACGTCGAGGCTGGAGTACTTCTGGCCGGAGCGCGTGCCCAGGTGCGCCGGGCAACCGTTGAACTCCGTGGTACCTACCGTGTTGCAGGGAATCCGCAGATTGCCGTTGGCCGCCACCGCGGCGACGCCGGGCCGGGCCGCGACATTCGTCGTGTTGGTCCAAACGTCCGGCAGCGGGTTGCCGTTGGCGTCGGTTTCAAACGGCACCGAAGCCGGCAGATTGCTGCCGCGCAAACGCAGGTACTGCGAGGCGCTCACTGCCGGAATGCGGAAGCTCATGGACTTGAACTGCCCGCCCGCGACCGAGGTCCAGGTGGCGTTGTTGAACGTCCGCATCAGAGCCGCCGAGGTGTTCTTGGCAGCGGCCGGCACTGAGGCCAGCGACGGAGCGCCACCCGACAGGTAGGGGATGATCCAGTCCCTCGGCCATTCGCCGGAGTAATCCGCCGCGCCCGGCGTCTTGTAGCCGGTAACCAGGCCACCGATGACATCGACGTGGTCGAGCACCGGCTGGTTGATCGGCACGGTCTTGCCGATCTGCGCCAGCGACGGGTTGGGGAACGTGTACGGCGAGAAATTGACGCCATCCGGATCACGTACCGTGATCGCGACGACGATCTCCGCGCCAGCCGGCACCGACAGCTTCTCACCCATCGTGGCGCACTTGGGCGCCGAGACACTGGTGTTGGTCTGGGCGGCGCCGGTGGCCAGCGAGGCGACCTTGGCCGTCGGCAGGAAGTTGGCGCCACTGGTGCCGGTGGAGACGCAGGCGACAAACGCCAGGCGGTCGATGATCTGGCCGCTGGAGGCGAAGTTGTTGCCGCTGCGCAGGCCGTCGACGATCTCCTGCGGCTTCAGCGGGCTGGTGGCCTCGCCCGGCGTGTTGTCGACCACGCTGGTGTAATTGCGCTGGTACTCGCCGGGGAAGAAGTCCTGGGTGGACCGGCGGTCGTCTGCGATTCCACCTGGGGTGTTGTTGAACGAGCCGCGGTTGTGCCAGTCGGAGCTGGCGAAGAACCAGAAGTTGCGGCCTTCGCCGAGCAGAGCATCCCAGACGCCGCCGATCTGCGCGCCGTAGACGCCGGTGCCGCCGTAGGTGGTGCCGCCGACGGAGTCGACCAGGCCAGCGGCCCCGCCGAAGTTGTTGCGGCTGATGTTGTATTCGCCGCGCGCGCTGGAGGCGCCATGGCCCGGCTGGGTTTCAAAGCCAAAGGCCGACTTCGGCGCGGCATTGTTGAAGTCGCGCAGCGACTCGACGTTGAAGCCGAAGTCGCCGTTGGGATTGAACACGCCGGCGCGCTCGAGATGCGAGGGCACGTAGTAGCTGCCGTTGGGATGGAAAGCCGCCATCCACTTCATCGCTTCCACGGTCTTGTTGTGGCCGCGGTCGCCGACGCCGGCGCCGCTGGCGGGGATCAGCTTCTGCGCGACGACGCTCCAGCTCGGGTCGGCGGCGTTCAGGCTGCCGGGGACCGAGCAGTTCCAGTTGTTGCCGACGCCGCTGTTGGCGGTGGTGTTGCCGCGGCTGGTATCGGTGTCGCCACGGTCGAAGCAGTATTCCCAGAAGGAGATCGCGGTGGCGTTGCCCAGCGGCGAGTAGGGCGGGGCGCTGGGCAGGGTCTGCGTGAAGATGCTGGCGGGCACCTGGCCGGTGATCACCGAGGTGGAGCTGTGCTCATGGCCGGGTACGACCGACTCGACGCCGATGAACAGGGGCAGGCCCTTGAACGCGGACAGGTATTCGAGCAGCGGATACTGGTATTCCTGCAGCGACTGCCAGCGGTACATGTTGGCGCCGGGATTGGTTCCCTTGCGCACGACCGGCGGGTTGGTGTTGGCCCAGGTGGTGGTCGGGCCCTGGACGGTGGTGCCGTTGGCGGCAAAGCGCAGCGGATAGGCTGGCGTGGCCAGATCCTTGTCGGCCTGCAGCGCCGGGTCTTCCGCCAGGGTGCAATTGCCGCTGCCGGTGCCGCCGTGGCCGGCTTGCACGAACCAGTCGAGACCCCAGGGCGTGTTGACACGGTCGGTGGCCTTCTTGATCAGCTTCTGCATCGAGATCGAGCCGTCGGAGCAGGTGGTGTGATTGTGGAAGTCGCCCGCCACATAGGTGCCGACCTTGCCGGCGCTGGCCGCGCCCGGTGCGACGCTCACCGCGATGCCGCTAAATGCCGTGGCGATGGCCACTGCGATCCTGCTCTTGTTGAATCCGAGACTCATCGAAAGTGCTCCCTAGGTGTTGGTTGAATGCCGGGAAAAAACACTGGTGGCCGCGACCCTTGATCCGTTCTGGTCGAATCCGGCTCTTGGTTTTTTCCTGGGCAGCACTGTAGTGGCCGCATGTGACGGGCCTGTGATGCACGCGTGAATATCGCGGCAGCAGCTGGCCGCGCAGGTAATGTATGCAGAATAAATAAATCATCTTACAAGCAGATGACGCGCGCATCCGGCGATGACCCCGAGTTGTCGCATCCGCTCTTCTATAATCCGCGACCCCAAAAACGCCTGACGAGTGCCCGCCTGATGCAAGAGGTCATCGGACTTTTCCCCACGCCCTTCATGCGCGTGCCCGGCGCGCTGGGCGGCCGTCTGGTCACGGAGCTTGTTCTGCATTTCGCCGCCGTCGCGGGACTGGCGAACAACTCGTCCGCCAGGCTCACGCATACCGCGATGCTGCGCCCCGGCGACAGCCCGCTGTTCGTCCAGGCCGCGCAGCTGATCACCCCGCTGCTCGCGGATTTCGGCGCGGTGATGTTCGGCGAGCGTCTCGGCTGGTCGTTGAAAGAAATGTGGGTCAATGTGCTCGACACCGGCGGGCACCAGGCCATGCACAACCACGCCAACAGCTTCATCTCCGGCGTGGTCTATCTCACGCCGACGCACCCCGATGCGCGCACGGTGTTCTGCAGATCGCCGGGCGGCACCGACTTCTCCTTCAAGAACGACCACGCCGGCATGGTGACCGGCGCCTACAACGCCGACAAATGGATCAGCCCGCAGCCCGCGCCCGGCGACCTGGTGCTGTTCCCGAGCTACCTGATGCATGCGGTGCCGCCCAATCCGGGCGAGCGGCGCGTCACCCTGTCGTTCAACGCGATTCCGAACGCTCTGGAATCCTGGGGCTACAAGATCGGCTTCAGCGGCTAGTGGCCTGTGACAGAGGAAGAGGTCGTGAGCATGGCCGATGGATCGTGCGTCGAGGCAAGGCGCGAGAAGGAGTCATAGCCCTGGCCATGGCGACGACGAGCAACGAAGGTTCGGCGCGCGGGACGCGGCCCGGCGCCAGCGATTCCTCTGTTACAGGTCACTAGATGCTGCCGCCCTCTGCGCAGTCGTCGTCCACGGGTTTGAGCACGGCGTCGCGCCGGCGTGCCGCGCTGGCGATGATGGTGGCGTCCGGCTTTGCCGGGCTCGGCTACCAGATCGTATGGACGCAACAGGGCGCGCTGTGGCTCGGCCACGAAGCTGCCGCGGTGCTGGCCGTCGTGGCGGCGTTTTTCGGCGGCGTGGCGCTGGGCGCTCTGGCTCTGGGCTCACGCATCGCGCGCAGTTCGCGGCCGGCGCGCTGGTACGCGGGCTGCGAGCTGGTCATCGGGTTGTGGAGCCTGGTGCTGGGCCTGCTGATGGCGCCCTTCACTGGCGCTGTTCTGGCCCTCATCGGCGCGCAGCCGGCGCCGGTCTGGCACTGGTCCGCGGCTTTTTGCGGGACCTTCCTGTTGCTGCTGCCGGCCACCGCCGCGATGGGCGCAACGCTACCAGCGATGGAGTGCGTTCTGGCGCAGCCGGGCACGCAGAAAACCTCCATCGCGATGCTCTATGCGGGGAACACGTTCGGCGCGACGCTGGGCGTGCTCGCCGCCGCGTTCCTGCTCATACCGCAGCTCGGCCTGCTGCGAACCTCGGGCGTGTGCGCAGCGCTCAACCTGCTGTGTGCCGTGGCCGCGTGGCGCCTGTTTGCGGACCCGACGACGCCTGCAATCGCCGACCCGTCCCGGTCCGCGGCGTCTGGTGTCCTGCTGCTGCTGGCCGCCACCGGCTTGCTGGGGATCGGTTTTGAAGTGCTGGTCGTCCGCGTCCTCAGCCAGGTCGCCGAGAATACCGTCTACACCTTCGCGATTCTGCTGGCGGTCTATCTGGTCGGCACGGCCCTGGGTGCCGCGGTCTACGGCCGCCTGGCGTCGCGACGCAGCGCCGCGCAGTGGCGCGACCACCTGCTGCGCCTGCTGGCCGCGGCCTGCCTGCTGGGGCTGTTGGTTATGGCCGCCGCGCCGGCCGTCAAAGCCTGGCTGCTGCAGGCGTTCGGTCCCGGCATGGCCGCCGCGCTGGCCGTGGAAGCGGCGCTCGCCGCCGCCGCCTTTTTGCCGCCGACCTTGGTGATGGGCGCCCTGTTCAGCCATCTGGGTACTCAGGCGAGCCTCGCCAGCATCAGCTTCGGGCGGGCGATCGGGGTCAACACGCTGGGCGCGGCCGTCGCGCCGCTGTTGTTCGGGGTCTGGCTGATTCCGGGGATCGGTGCCAAGTTCGCGCTGCTGCTGGTCGCGCTGGGTTATCTGGGATTGGCCACGCCACGCGCCTGGCTTGCGCCGTCGCATTGGCTGATCGCCGGCGCGGTTCTGGCGACGGCGGCGTGGCTGCCGCGACTGGCGATCGTCGACGTCCCCGAAGGCGGGCGTGTGGTCTGGTACGACGAAGGCGTGATGGCCGCGGTCAGCGTGGTCGAAGATGCTGGCGGCGTGTCGCGCCTGCACATCGACAATCGGCAGCAGGAGGGCAGCAGCGCGACCGTGTTTGCCGACGCGCGCCAGGCGCTGCTGCCGATCCTGCTGCACCCCGCGCCGCGGCGCGCGCTTTTTCTCGGGCTGGGCACCGGCGTAACGGCGTCGTCCGCCGCCGAGGATCGTGCGCTGCAGGTGGACGCCGTCGAGCTGCTGCCCGAAGTCATCGCGGCTTCGGCCCTGTTCACCCGGCTGATCGGCGGCGACGCGCCGAATCCCCGCCTGCACCTGTTGAGCGCGGACGCGCGACGTTTCGTGGCGACCGGCGATACGCGCTACGACGTCATCGTCGCCGACAATTTTCATCCCGCGCGCAGCGGCTCCGGGTCGCTCTACACGGTCGAGCATTTCGCCGCGGTGAAGAACCGGCTGGCGGAAGGCGGCGTGTTCTGCCAATGGCTGCCGCTACACCAGCTCGATCTGGACACGCTGCGCAGCATCGTGCGCGCTTTCCTCGCGGTTTATCCGCAGGGCTCGGCGATGCTGGCGACCAATAGCCTCGACACGCCCACGGTGGGGCTGGTCGCGCGCGCCGACGGCGCGGGCTTCGCCGTGCCCGGATTGCGCCAACGCCTTTCGAGCGCCGCGATGCCGCGCAGCCCGGCCGAATTCGACATCGCGGACGATCTGGCGCTGCTCGGCGGTTTCTTCGCCGGCCCGCGGGCGCTGGCGCGTTTTGCAGGCAACGCGCCGCTCAACACCGACGACCATCCGGTGGTGGCCTACCGGGCGCCGCGCATCACCTACGCACCCGATTCGCTGCCGCGCGATCGCCTGCTGAGCCTGCTGCACGCGCTTGAGATCAACCCCGACGAACTGCTCGCCGCGCCTCGTGACGGTGCCTGGGAATCACGCCTGGCGGCGTACTGGAGCGCGCGCAATCGCTACATCGAAATCGGCCGCGACGTGCGGCCCACGGCCGACGTGCGGGCGATGCTGGCGCAGGTCCGCGTGTCGCTGCTGGCGGTACTGCGCATCAGCCCCGACTTTCGCCC
This sequence comes from uncultured Hydrocarboniphaga sp., assembly GCA_964246995.1. Taxonomy (GTDB): domain Bacteria; phylum Pseudomonadota; class Gammaproteobacteria; order Nevskiales; family Nevskiaceae; genus Hydrocarboniphaga. The sequence continues at coordinate 42,943 of CAXTSJ010000014.1, read as the reverse complement.
GGCCTACGACCCGCTGCTGAAAATGGCGGGTGCCCTGGGTGCGGTGGAACCTGGTGCCGCCTGCGGGCTGCTGGCCGAGCTTGCGCGAATCCAGCCGGCGCGGCCCGAGGCGCCTCAAGCGCTGCAGGATTCCTGCGCGGCCTCGCCTTGAACCTTGTGGCGCGGTCGACGCGCTTCAGGTGTCGTCGTCCTCGGCAGCCGGCGGTTCTGACTGTCGCGCGTCATCGTAGAGCCCCGCCTCACCCGGCGGGCGGCGCTTGAAGCGTTTGTAGCCCCACCAGTACTGCTCGGGACAGGCGCGCACGCAGGCTTCCATGCCGGCGTTGAGCGCGGCGGCGGCGACGGCCACATCGCCGCTGTCGTAGCCGGGCGGCGGCTCGTGGAAGCGGATGACGAAGCCGCGCGCTTGCGGCAAACGCTCGCCGATGCAGATGAGCAGCTTGGCGCCGGTGGCCTGGATCAGCTTGGGGATCAGCACCGGCGAATGCGCGGTGATGCCGAAGTACGGCGCGAACACACCCTGTCCGCGCGGTGGATCGCGATCGGGCAGGGCATAGATGATCTCGCCGCGCTTGAGCGCGCGCAGCAGCTGGCTGCCGATCGCGCGCTTGCCCTGGCGTTTGACGATGGCCACCAGCTTGCCGCCGAAGCGCGTGCGGCCCTGGTAGGACAGGGCGTCGAACGTCTTCTGCTTGAGCGGCTTGTACATGCCGGTCATGGGGTAATGCTCCGACATCGGAATGATGCCGGCTTCGAACGAGCCCAGATGCATCGCCGCCACGATCAGCCCCTGGCGCTGGGCCAGCGCGCGGTCGACCAGATCGAGCCCCTGCTTGTCGAAGGTGAGCGCGCGCACACGGTCGGCGTCGCCGGTCCAGATCAGCGGGCATTCCAGCAAGGTCTTGTAGTAATGCCCGAAGGACTCATAGGCGATGCGGCGCCGCTCAAGCAGCGCAAGCTCGGGAAGGCACAGCTCCAGATTGCGCAAGGCCAGGCGCTTCTGCGCGCCGCCGATCTGCCAGGCCAGCCACCCCAAAATATCGCCCAGCCGATGGATCGTGCGCAGCGGCAGATGCCGGGCCAGCAGAAAAAACAGGCGTGTGATCAACGGGCTTGAGCCTCTTGGCGTGCGCCCCGACCGGGGCCAGCCCGCAAGTCTGAGTCAGCCGGGGCGCCCGCCGCAAACATGGCGCGGACTTGCGCGCTGGCCGTGCCAAGCTTCGGCGGTCGGGAATCCGGGTAGGCTGGCCGCGGCGACGAGCCGCTGCCGATCGCCACGCGGGAGTCCCTTCGCTCCTTTTCAACGTGACACCGGGCCGCCATGATTTCGACCGACATAGAACCGGCGCTGCAGCGCGCCACCGACGGCGTTCTGCACGCGATCGCGGCGCCGCAGACCTATTGGCAGCTGGGTGCTGTGATCGCCGCGATCCTGCTTGGCCTGTTCTCGTCGAAGCGCCTGGTGGCGACGGCATCGCCGCACGCAGCGATCGGACGCTGGGTCGCGCAGATCGGCGACCTGCTGACTCCGGCGCTGTGCCTGCTTCTACTGCTGATCGCCACCGCCTTGTGCGACACCCTGCTCGGCGCCGACTGGTTGCCCAGGACGGGCACGGCCGTGGCGCTGCTGTGGCTGGCCGAAAACATCCTGCGCCGCCTGCACGTCGGTCCGACGGCCCGACGCGCGCTGCGGCTGCTGATCCTGCCGCTCGTGCTGCTGTTTTTTCTGGGATGGCTGGCGCCGGTCGGCGCGGCACTCGCGGCGATGTCGATCCAGGTCGGCAACCTGCGATTCTCGGTGGCGGGACTGCTGCGCGTCGTGGTGTTCGGGTCCCTGCTGTTCTGGCTCGGCTGGGTTTCCAACACCGCGGGACAGACCGCGATCCGCCGACAGGCGCGGCTGGATCTGCGCACCCGCGAGGTGGCGGCCAAGCTGTATCAGATCGGTTTGTCGGCGCTGGTGTTGCTGCTGTTCCTGCAGATCATGGGCATCAGCCTCACCGCGCTGGCGGTGTTCAGCGGCGCGGTCGGCGTCGGCCTGGGGTTCGGGCTGCAGTCCATCGCCTCCAACTTCATCTCCGGCATCATCATCCTGTTCGACCGATCGCTGTCGGTCGGTGACTACGTGGACCTGGGCGAGGGCCAGGCCGGCCATGTCCGCGAGCTGACCCTGCGCTACACCACGCTCGAAGGCTTCGATGGCAAGAGCGTGCTGGTGCCCAACGATTCCTTCATCACCAAGCCCTTCACCAACTGGACGCACAAGGATCCCAAGCAGCGTTACCAGGTGAAATTTTCCGTCGCCTACCACACCGATGTACGCCAGCTTTGCCAGCTGATCCGCGAAGTCGCGGCCAGCCACCCGCAGGTGCTCAGCGGCCCGCAGCTGCCGCTGGAAGAACGCCCGGACTGCGAGATCGAAAGCTTCGGCGACAGCGGCGTCAACATGCTGGTGGAGTTCTGGATGGAAGGCGTCGACGACGGCCCCAACCGCGTCGGCGGCGACCTGCTGCTGCTGATCTTCGAAACCTGCAAGGAACACGGGATCGAAATGCCTTTCCCCCAGCGCGAGGTGCGGGTGGTGCGTCAGCCGATCCAGCGTCCAGGCGAGGCGCCGAGCCAGGGCGCTTAGGTGCCAAAGGCTTCACTGTTCGTCGCGCAGGCTCGCAGGAATGTCCCGTCGCATATGGACCAGGCGAACCACAAGCAGATGGTCTACGTGCTCAATGTAGAACGGCGAGTAGGGGAAGTGACGCAGGGGCCAATGGCGGAGACCCGCGATGTTCAGTTCCAGCGAGTACCGCGGCGAGCCGGTTCCCGGATGCGCCTCAATGTGGTGGGTTGCCTGCTGTAGCGAATCGATGAACATGGCCGCAAGTTTCGCGGATTCGACGAGGTAGTAATCAAGCGCGGAGTCAATGTCCGACTCTGCGAGAGCAGAGCGGATGGCGGCCTTCATGCGGGCGGCTTGTCGCCGGTGTCGAGGCAGGTACGAAGACTCTGGAAGTAAGCCTCGTCCATCGGGCCTGCGGGTTCCGTCGCCGCGGCTTCGAGCAGATGGTCCCGAAACGCAACCCGGTCACGATCCCGGCGGATCAACTCGCTCAGATAATCACTGGAACTCTCATAGCCTTCCGTTGCGATGCGACGGTCGACGAACGCTTTGAGTTCCTCTGGCAGCGAGATGTTCATGATTGACATGGCCGCAAGTTAATCGGCTTGCAAAGGAATGACAAGCCGCCCGCAGGAGCCAATTGAGCTAACCCCCACGACCCCTTTCGCGATATTCCGCCGGTGCGTTCGGCACTACGTCGGGCAGGGTTCGCGGGCGCGTGGTTTCCTGGTGCGGGAAGACGCTGAAGTTGTTGAGCCGCAGGCGCACCAGCGCGCCGCGTTGCAGCTGTTGCAGGTCGCGGTGGAGATGCGGCATTTCGATTTCCAGAAGCTCGCCGGACATGCGTGCGCGCGCTTCGACGCGCACCACCGGGCCGGTGCGCTGGGCGCCGAGCACGTCGACCTCGAAGCCCGGCACGCTGCCCTCGGCGATCCGCAGATCGATCGGCCGCACATAGATGTCGGCCGGCCCCGCAGGGTACGTGGCGGCTGACGGCAGCGGCGACTCGCTGCCGATGACATAAAGCTCACCATCGCGCACCTCGCCCTTGAGGATGTTGGTGTTGCCGAGGAAGTCGAAGACGAACGGCGTGGCCGGACGCTCGTAGACTTCGTCGGTGCCGCCGACCTGTTCGATGCGGCCGCGATTCATCACCACCACGCGGTCGGCGAGTTCCAGCGCTTCTTCCTGGTCATGCGTGACGAAGATGGTGGTGTAGCCGGTCTTGTCGTGCAGCTCGCGCAGCCAGCGGCGCAGATCCTTTCGCACCTTGGCGTCGAGCGCGCCGAAAGGCTCATCTAACAGCAGCACGCGCGGTTCGATCGCCAGCGCGCGGGCCAGCGCCACGCGCTGGCGCTGGCCGCCGGAGAGCTGCGTCGGGAAGCGCTTCTCCAGTCCGGAGAGCTGCACCAGATCGAGCAGGTCCAGCGCCTTCTTCTTGATGTCCGCCGCGGAAGGCCGCGACTGCTTGTCGCGCACGCGCAGGCCGAAGGCGACGTTGTCGAGCACGGTCATGTGCCGGAACAGCGCGTAGTGCTGGAAGACGAAGCCGACACGCCGCTCCTGCACCGGCAGGCGCACCGTGTCTTCGCCGCCGAACAGGATCTGCCCGGTGTCCGGATATTCGAGCCCGGCGATGGTGCGCAGCAGCGTCGTCTTGCCGGAGCCGGACGGGCCGAGCAGCGCGATCAGCTCGCCCGAGGCGATGTCGAGGTCGACGCCATCGAGCGCCGGAAAGCTGCCGAAACCTTTGTGAATGTTGCGGATCTGGATGTCCATGCGTGCGCTTTAGTGTCGGCGGCTGGCGGCGAGTTCTGCGCCGTGCCGCCATTCGAGGAAAGTCTTCAGGCTCAGCGTGACCAGCGCCAGCAGCGCCAGCAGCGAGGCCACGGCGAAGGCGGCGGCGAAGTTGTATTCGTTGTAGAGAATCTCGACGTGCAGCGGCATGGTGTTGGTGAGTCCGCGGATGTGTCCGCTGACCACGCTCACCGCGCCGAACTCGCCCATCGCACGGGCATTGCACAACAGCACGCCGTAGAGCAGGCCCCATTTGATATTGGGCAAGGTGACATGCCAGAACGTCTGCCAGCCATTGGCGCCGAGCGACAGCGCGGCCTGTTCCTCTTCGGTGCCCTGCGCCTGCATCAGCGGGATCAGCTCGCGCGCGACGAAGGGGAAGGTGACGAACACCGTCGCCAGCACGATGCCCGGCACCGCGAACAGCACCTTGATGTCGTGATCCGACAACCAGGGCCCGAGCCAGCCCTGCGCGCCGAAGATCAGCACATAGATCAGGCCCGACACCACCGGCGAGACGGAGAACGGCAAGTCGATCAGCGTGATCAGCAGTTGCTTGGCGCGGAACGAATGCTTGGTGATCGCCCAGGCCGCGACGACGCCGAACAGCACGTTGAGCGGCACCGCGATCGCGGACACAGTGAGCGTAAGCCGGATCGCCGCGAGCGCGTCGGCCTCACGGATCGCGGCGAAGTAGGTGCCGATGCCGTTGCGCAGGGCTTCGGCAAACACCGAGATCAGCGGCAGCAGCAGGAAGCCGAGCAGGAATGCCAGCGCCAGCAGCGTCAGCAGACGGCGCACCCACACCGGCTCGGTGATGACCGCGTTGGTCTGGATCAGCGGCTCGAACGGAATCTTCGGCGGGTCCTGCAGGCTGCGGTCGGTCGCACTCATTGACGTGCCCCGGAGCGCGTGCGGCTCCAGCCCTGCAAGAGGTTGATGATCAGCAGCAGCACGAAGGAGATCACCAGCATGGTCGCCGCGACCACGGTCGCGCCGGCATAGTCGAATTCTTCGAGCTTGATGATGATCAGCAGCGGCGCGATCTCGGATTTGAGCGGCAGGTTGCCGGCGATGAAGATCACCGATCCGTATTCGCCGACCGCGCGTGCGAACGACAGCGTGTAGCCGGTGAGCAGGGCCGGCGCGATGGTGGGCAGGATCACCCGGGTGATCGTCTGCCAGCGATTGGCGCCGAGCGTCGCGGCCGCTTCTTCCAGATCCTTTTCGGCCTCTTCCAGCACCGGTTGCACGGTGCGCACGACGAAGGGTAGGCCGATGAAGGTCATCGCCACGATCACGCCCAGCGGCGTGTAGGCGACCTTGATGCCGAGCGGCTCCAGAAACTGGCCGACCCAGCCATTGCCCGCGTAGAGCGCGCTCAGCGCGATACCCGCGACCGCGGTCGGCAGCGCGAACGGCAGATCGATCGTCGCGTCGAGCAGCTTCTTGCCGAAGAAGTCATAGCGCACAAACACCCAGGCGACGAGCAGGCCGAACACCGCGTTGAGCGTCGCCGCGATCAGCGCCGCGCCGAAGCTCAGCTTCAGCGCCGCCTGCACGCGCGGCGAGGTAAGGATGTGCCAGATGCCGTCGAAGCCGATGCTGCCGGCCTTGATGAAAACGCCGGCCAGGGGAATCAGGACAATCAGGCTCAGGTAGAAAATCGTGAAGCCGAGCGTGAGTCCGAAGCCGGGCATCACGGATCGTGCCCTCCCCAATCGAGGAGGTCGCAGGCGAGGTTGAGCAGCGGTTTGAGTCATGGTCTCTGTCGGTACAGTCGGCCGTTGTCAGGCGATGTTCGGGTGGTGAGCGAGTGGATTTCAGATGAAGCGAAAACTCCCCGGCGCCAGGCTGCGCGTCTGCGGCTGCGGCGGATCGGGCAGATGGTACAGACGCTGGTCGATCCAGCGCGTGCCGCTGCACCAGAGGCCATCGATCTCGGTGCCGAGTTGAGGATTGAAGACGGTGATGCTCCGGCTCGGCGCATGCAGAAGCACGGCCTTGTTGTCGGCGCCGAGCGCCATCTCGATCAACAGGCGAAACGCCGGCTGTGCCGGCAGACCGGCGTCGCGTTCCAGCAAAGGCCGCAGCACGTTGTTGGCGAAGTGCCAGGTGTCGGAACGTCCGCACTGCGCGGTTTCGAGCCCGGCGAGCGTGCCGTTGTGCATCAGCAGGCCGACATCGCCGACCGCGATCGGATGCTGGTTCTGCGCATCGGTGGAGCCGCGCGTGAGCAGACGCAGATGCAGGACGATTTCCGCCGCGCGATATTTTTCTTCGGCGATCAGCAGCGCATCCAGCGACACATGCGCATGGCGCTCCACCAGCTGCTCGCCGTCCGGTGCGAAGCCCATCAATCCCCAGCCGTCACGGTTCAGCGATGCCGACGCGGCAAGCAGCGCCGCCGGAATCGACGCGCCTGCCGGCTTGTGGATGATGATGCACATCGGTGCGTCCGATCGATGCGCGACTAGCCCAGCTTGGCGATCAGCACGTCCGTCGCCTTGAACATCGCCAGCGTTTCCTCGCCGACTTGCAGGTTGATCAGATCGATGGACGAGGTGGTGACGATCGCCGAGATCACGCCGTTGGCAGTGAGCATTTCGACTTCGGACACGACCGAGCCGCGACGGATGTTGGCGACTCTTCCCTGGAACTGGTTGCGTGTATTGACGGCTGCGATGGACATGGTTTGGCTTCCTGCTCTGGGTGGAATGGGATCAACGCCGCTCGGCGACGATCTGGTCGAACACGCCGCCGTCGGCAAAATGCTGGGCCTGCGCTTTGGCCCAACTGCCGTAGACGGTTTCGACGCTGAAGACATTGACGGTCGGGAACTGGCCGGCGTGACGCGCGAGGATGCTCTCATCGACCGGGCGCAGGTTGTTGCGCGCCAGGATTTCCTGGCCCGCGGCGGTGTAGTGGAATTGCAGATAGGCGCGGGCGCGATCGAGGTTGCCTTTCTTTGCCGCATATTTCTGCACGACCGCAACCGGATTATCGGCGCGCACGCTCAGTGAAGGCACAACCACTTCCACCGCGTCGCCGAGTTCTTCGCGCAGCAGCGCGACTTCGTTCTCGAAGGTCAGCAGCACGTCGCCGATGCCGCGCTGGGCGAACGTCGTGGTGGCGCCGCGGCCGCCGGTATCCAGCACCGGCACATTGCCGAACAGTCGGGTGACGAAGGCCTTGGCGGTGGCGTCGCTGCCGCCCTTGGAGCGACGAGCGAACTCGTAGGCCGCGAGAAAACTGTAGCGGCCGTTGCCCGAGGTTTTCGGGTTGGGAATGATCACCGACACGCCGGGGCGCACCAGATCGTCCCAGTCGCGGATCTTCTTCGGGTTGTTCTTGCGCACCACGAACAGGATCGTCGACCAGGAGGGTGCCGAGTGGTTCGGGAACTGCCTGGCCCAATCGGCCGGCACCAGTTTTCCTTTCTCGGCGATCACGTCGATGTCCAGCGGACTGTTCATCGTCACCACGTCGGCGTCCAGGCCGTCGATCACCGAGCGCGCCTGCTTGGTGGAGCCGCCGTGCGACTGGGTGATGCGCAGGTCTTCCCCGGTTTTCGCTTTCCAGTCCGACACGAAAGCCGGGTTGAAATCCTGGTAGACCTTGCGCGCGACGTCGTAGGACACGTTGAGCAGTTCCGCCGCTGGCAGCGCCGGGCTGGCGGCAGCCAGCAGCACGGCGATGCCCAACAGCCCGCTCTTACGGTTGCTATTCATTTTTTCAGGCGCCGTCGCGAATCGAGCGTCAGCTTACTTGGCGTAGATCTGGTCGAAGATGCCGCCGTCCGCGAAGTGCGTGGCCTGCGCCTTGGTCCAGCCGCCGAAATCGGCAATGGTCACCAGCTCGATCTTCGGAAACTTGTCGGCGTACTTCGCCGCCACTTTCTCGTCGATCGGGCGATAGAAGTTCTTGCCGATGATCTCCTGCGCTTCCGGCGTGTAGAGGAATTGCAGGTAGGCTTCGGCGACCTTGCGGGTGCCGTGCTTGTCCGCGACCTTGTCGACCACCGTCACCGGCGGCTCGGCGAGAATCGACAGCGACGGCGCGACGATCTCGAACTTGTCCTTGCCGAATTCTTCCTGCGACAGGAAGGCCTCGTTCTCCCAGGCGATCAGCACGTCGCCGATGCCGCGCTGGACAAAAGTGGTGGTGGAGCCACGCGCGCCGGTGTCGAGCACCGGCACGTTCTTGTACAGCGCCGCCAAAAAGTCCTTGGCCTTGGCTTCGTCCTTGTTGTACTTCTTCAGCGCGTAGGCGTAAGCCGCCAGATGATTCCAGCGCGCGCCGCCCGAGGTCTTGGGGTTGGGCGTGATCACGCTGATGCCCGGCTTCACCAGGTCGTCCCAGTCCTTGATCTTCTTCGGGTTGCCCTTGCGCACCAGCAGCACGATGGTCGAGGTGTAGGGCGCGCTGTTGTGGGCGAGACGCTTCTGCCAGTTGGGCGGAATGGTCTTGGCCTTCTCGGCAATCGCGTCGATGTCGGCGGCGAGCGCCAGCGTCACCACGTCGGCCTCGAGCCCGTCGATCACGGCGCGGGCCTGCTTGCCCGATCCGCCGTGCGACTGCTTGATGCTGACGGTGTCGCCGGTCTTGGCTTTCCACTGTTCGGCGAAGGCGGTGTTGACGGCCTTGTAGAGTTCGCGGGTCGGGTCGTAGGAAACATTGAGCAGCTCGACGCTGGCGGCAAAGCTGGCGATCGGCAGCAGCAGGGCGGCGAGGCCCACGCTGGCCCGCGACAGCAGTGATCTGGAGTTTTTCATGTCAGTGTCCGGTGGAATGCGGCATCAAAACGCGATCTGGAAGCGGCCGAAGACGGCTTTCTCGTCTTCACGATCGGCGACTGCGGCGGAGGTGCCGGCGCCGCCGTCGTACTGGGTGTCGATGTAGTTCACGACCAGGCGCAGATTGTTGTTGAGATACCAGTTGAGGCCGAGCGTGTAGCTGGTCTCCTTGGCGATGGACCGGGACGGATCAGCGTAGACCGGGAAGGCATCCTGGTCGATCTTCAGCTCGTTGTAGCGGGCGGCGATTTCGAACGCTCCCCAGCCGGGCTCGCCGACCTTGAAGGCGTTGCGCACCTTGACGCCGCGGTAGGTCGCGTCTTCGCCCGTCAGTACATAAGTCGCGTAAACCTGAAAAGCCTTGTTCTTGAGCTTGTCGGCGTTGGCGTCGATGCTCAGCTCCTGCGAGGAGACGATGTATTCGCCTAGCAGGCCGAAGCTGTTGTAGTACCAGTAGGCCTGCGGCGAGATGCGCGTCAGATCGCCATTGGCGTAGACGCCGGTCGAGGCCGTGGTGGTGCCGGCCGCCGCGCGCAGCGCGCGATAGTTGAACACCGTGTTCTGGCCGGGCGAGCGATAGCGCGGCAGGAAGTTGGCCTGGTTGGTGGCGTCGCCGGCCGTGGACGCTTCAAGCTTGCGGCCGAAGCTGCTGCCGACGCCGAAGCCCAGCCCCTGGAACAGGCCCGGCGCGTTCTTGAAGGGCTCTGCGAACAGGCGCGCGCCCACTTCCTTGCGGTTGTCGACGTCATTGGCGATGGAATCGCGTCCGTCCGGTGCGCCGTTGAAGTAACCGAGCGCGTAGTTCAGCGTACCGCCAAGCAGTTCGCCGCCGATCTGCAGGCCGAGATCGCGATTGGGGCCGATCTCGTTGACCAGGCTGCGTTCGATGAACTCGATGTTCGACGTCGCCTGGAGATTTTCCAGCACCACCGGCTCCTTGAACTTGCCGGCGCGCACATAGAGCGCCGGGGTCAGGCGCGCTTCGGCATAAACGTCGGAAGTGCTCGCGGTGTCGCCGTTGAACTGCGGCTGGATGCGGATGAAACCGATCTTGCCCAGGGTCAGCTCGAACGTCGGCTCGACGCGACGCAGGGTCACGGTGTCGTTGAAGCGCGGCGTCTTGTCGTCGAGGAAATAGCGCTCGTCGGTCTGCACCAGGCCGCGGAACTTGAATTCGTAATCGCCCTTGGGGCTCTTGAAGGCGAAGCCCTTGTCGTTGGCGGTGACCACCGGCGTGTCCTTGGCCTTGGCGTCGGCCTCTTCCTTCTGGATTTCGAGCTGGCGCTCGAGAATCTTGACGCGCTGGTCGAGGTCCTCGTTGGTCGGTTCGGCGATCGCGGCGCCGGCGAAGCTGGTCAGCAGCGCCGCGACGATTGCCGAATGCGCAAACGAAGGGCCGCGCTGTTTCCCCGCCCCAAAACTCTTCTTGTAACCGCTCATTGATCCAGCCTCCGGTGGGTCGACGGGCCGGGCCGCGTCGACGATCAGTAGAAAAAAGTGTCTTGCCGCGCGGCGATCTCCCTACCGCCGCGTGACCTCGTCCAAGCGATCGAAGCGGACGCGTTCGCGCCGCTCGAACTGCACCACGCGGCCGTCGTGCACCACGATCTCCAACGACCCGTAGCGCAGGCCTCGCAGGGCATGCGCGATGCGTTCGGCGAGCTTGGCTTCGCTCTCGCCAGCCGGCAGATCCAGATTGGGGGTGTTGGCGTTCATGACTGCGGCTCGCGCCGCTGGCAACCGGTGAGCCGCCATCCTAGGGAGTCCGCACCTGAGCGCAAAAGAAGTTGTGCGGCTTTCGATATGCACAAAAGGCGTAGCGATAGCGCCGCGACCCACGCATCTCGATCAGGGCGTGGCGTCGGCGCCGCCGCCGGGCTTGGTTACCTTGGTCAGCAGGCCGAGCCGGGCGCTGTCGATGTGGTGCACCTCGTCGCGACGCATGCGCCGGCGCTCGTCGAGCGGCCAGCGCAGGCCGTCGGCGAGGTACTGCAGATCGGCATCGACATGCAGGTAGTTCTTCACCAGCAGCAGGGCGACGCTGCCGTCCACCGCCGGAGCCGGCGTCGCGCCGACCACTGCGGTGCCGCTCGGGCCGGGCACGCCGCCGAGCTTGATGCGCAGCGAGGGGCCGCGCTCCGCTGGCGGATCCTTCTGCGTCCAGGCCAGGCGCAGCAGGGGTTTGAACTGCTTGCTGTAGCGCAGGTGCTGCCACTCGTCGGCAAGGCCGAACTGCGCGTCCGGCAGGATTTCGATGCCGGCCGCACGCAGGCCGGCGGCATCCTCGGCCTGCAGCGCGCCCTTGATGTTCGGCGGCGCTGGCGCCGCGCCCGCCTCGCTGCCGGTCTGCCACAGATCGACGAAGACGATCAGGTCGACGCGATAGGTTTCGGCCTGCGCCAGCGGCGCGGCGGCCAGCAGGAGGCCGGCAAGCAGGAGGGATCGGATCATTGCGCGAGTGTAGCGAGGAGTGCGCCGATCTGGTCGCCGCGCCTATCCGGCGCCTCCAGCGGCGCGATCACGTTGAGGCGCTTTTGGCCTTCGAGCTTGTAGACCTTGGGCTGCTTCTGGATCAGCTTGATCAGCTTGGCCGGATCGAGCTTGGGCTCGGGCCCGAAGTCGAGCGTCGCGCCCCTGGCGCCGACGCGGATGCGCGAGATGCCAAAGGCCTCGCCCTGGATGCGCAGCAGGGCGGCGTCGAACAGACGCTCCGCCGCGGCCGGCAGCAGGCCGAAGCGGTCGATCATCTCCACTTTCAGTTCATTCAACTGCAGCACGTCGGCGGCCTCGGCGATGCGCTTGTAGAACACCAGACGCGTGTGCACGTCGGGTACGTAGTCGTCGGGGATCAACGCGGACGTACCCAGATCGACTTCGCAAGCCGCCGTGCCGAACGGCGTGTCGTCGATGCGGCCCGAGCGCAGCGCCTTCACCGCCCGCGCCAGCAACTGCGCATACATGGTGAAGCCGACCTCGGCGATCTGCCCGGACTGGCCTTCGCCCAGCAGCTCGCCGGCGCCGCGGATCTCCAGATCATGCGTGGCGAGCGCGAAGCCGGAGCCGAGATCGCCGAGGGTTTCGATGGCGTCGAGGCGCTTCTGCGAATCCACCGTCAGCGAGCGCTTCGATGGCACCAGCAGATAGGCATAAGCGCGGTGATGGCTGCGGCCGACCCGTCCGCGCAACTGGTGCAACTGCGCCAAACCCAGATGATCGGCGCGATCGATGATGATGGTGTTCGCGGTCGGCACGTCGATGCCGGATTCGATGATCGTGGTGCTCACCAGCACGTTGAAGCGCTGGTGGTAGAAGTCGAGCATCACCTGCTCCAGCTCGCGCTCGCGCATCTGGCCGTGGGCAAAGCGCACGCGTGCCTCCGGCACCATCTTGGCGACTTCGTCCGCGACCTGGGCGATGTCGGCGACTTCGTTGTGCAGGTAATAGACCTGCCCACCGCGGCGCAGCTCGCGCTGGATCGCCTCGATGATCAGGCCGCTTTCCCATTCGGCGACGAAAGTCTTGATCGCAAGGCGCGACGCCGGCGGTGTGGCGATGATGGACAGGTCGCGCAACCCGGCCATGCTCATGTTGAGCGTGCGCGGGATCGGCGTGGCGGTCAGGGTCAACAGATCCACTTCGGCGCGCATGTTCTTCAGGCGCTCCTTGTGACGCACGCCGAAGCGATGCTCCTCATCGATGATGACTAGGCCCAGATCCTTGAAGCGCACGTCTTCCTGCAACAGGCGATGCGTGCCGATGACGATGTCGAGCGAGCCTTCTTCCAGTTGCTTGAGCATCGCCGTCTGTTCCTTGGCGCTGCGCAGCCGCGACAGCCCGCCGATCCGGATCGGCCAGCCGGCGAAGCGATCGCGGAAATTCTTCTCGTGCTGCGCGACTAGCAAAGTCGTAGGCGCGAGCATGCACACCTGCCGGCCGGCGCGCGCCACGGCGAAGGCCGCTCTTAGCGCCACTTCGGTCTTGCCGAAACCGACGTCGCCGCAGACCACGCGGTCCATCGGTTTTTCCGTCTGCAAATCACCGAGCACCGCTTCGATCGCCGACTGCTGATCGGGCGTGGTGGTGAAGGGGAAGCCTTCGATGAAGCGGCGGTATTCCTCCTCCGAAAACGGCAGCGCGATGCCGTTCTTGGCGGCGCGGCGCGCCTGGATCGACAGCAGTTCGGCGGCCACGTCGCGCGCCTTTTCCTGCGCCTTGGATTGCACCTTGCCCCAGCGATCCGAGCCCAGGGAATGCAGCGGCGCAACGGAATCTTCGGCGCCGGTGTAGCGGTGAATCAGCGACAGCGAACCGACCGGCACATAGAGCTTGTCTTTGCCCGCGTACTCCAGCACCAGGTACTCGGCTTCGATGCCGCCCGCATCCAGTCTCTGCAAGCCGCAATAGCGGCCGACACCGTGTTGCACATGCACCACCGGCGATCCGATCGACAGGCTGGTGAGATCGCGCAGGATGGTTTCGGGGTCGCGCACCTTGACGCGCTTGTTGCGCGATTGCACCGGCGCGATGCGGCCGAAGACTTGCGCCTCGGCGACCAGAGCGAGCCCGTCGTCCGACAGGCGGAAGCCTTCCTGCATCGGGCCGACGATGACGCCGTATTTATTTTTATCGGTCGCGAAGTCCAGCCATTCGGCGTGATGTCGCGGCAGGATGCCGAGCAGCTTGAGCCAGTCGAGCAGGGCTTCGCGACGGCCGGCGGATTCGGCGATGAACAGCACGCGGTCGGTGGTAGCGCTCAAAAAATCCCTGGCTTCGACCTTGCCTTCCGCCAGCGTCTGCGCCGCGTGTAGATCGATCGACTGGTGCGGCAGCGAGGCCAGGCGCGTCAATGCCTGCGCGGGTTCGACATACAGATCGGCCGGCTTCATCAGCGGCCGCTCGATGTCGCCGCGATGGCGCTCGAAGCGGTCCTCGATCTGCGCCCAGTCGGTCGCGGTCGCCGCGGTGAGATCGGCCAGTTCCACCACCAGGGTGTTGGCCGGCAGATAGTCGAACAGCGTCGCGGTCTGTGCGAAGAACAGCGGCAGCCAGGCTTCGATGCCGCCCGGCATCTGCGCCTTGGTCACCTGCGAATAGATACGCGAGCGCGCCGGATCGCCGGGGAAATATTCGCGATAGCGGCGGCGGAACGTCTCGATGCCCTCCTTGTCGGTGGGGAAGTCGCGCGCCGGCAGCAGGCGCACGGTCTCGACCTTGTCGACCGAGCGCTGCGTCTCCGGATCGAAGCTGCGGATCGATTCGATCTCGTCGTCGAACAGGTCGATTCGATACGCGGTATCCGCGCCCATCGGGAACAGGTCGATCAGCGCGCCGCGCACCGCGAATTCGCCCTGCGTCTGCACTTCCGAGACGCTGGTGTAGCCCGCGGCGACCAGCCGGTCGCGAAACGCGCCGAGATCCAGCCGCTCGCCGACCTTGATCACCAGCGCGCGGCCTTCCAGATAAGCGCGCGGCGGCAGGCGCTGGATCAGCGCGTCGGCGGTGATGAGCAGGATGCCGCGGGTCTGCGAGGGCAGGCGATACAGCGCGGCCATGCGGTCCGACAGGATTTCCTGATGCGGCGAGAACTGCTCGTAGGGCAGCACCTCGGTATCGGGCAGATGCAGCACCGGCAGCGCCGTGCCGGCGAAGAACTTAAGCTCTTCTTCGAGCCGGTAAGCCTGCTGCTCGTTGCCGGCGATGGCCACGACCAAGCCCTTGTGCGTCTGCGCCACGCGCACGGCCGCGAGGGCCGCGGCGGCGGTGGGCAGGGATGTCTGATCGTCGTCGTGCGCCATGAAGGTCTAAATGCGAAAGGCGCCGACTGGCGCCCTTCGTGTGCGACGAGTTTACACCAGGCCGCCGAGCCCACTGGCGCAAATGCACTCCGATCAAGGACTATGCGACCGCCTCATCCACCTATCAGGAGAATAAAAATGATTGCCTACGTCACTCTCGGCAGCAAGGACCTCGCGCGCTCCGCCGCGTTCTACGATGCGCTGCTCGGCGAGCTGGGCGGCAAGCGCTTCATGGACACCGATCGCATCATCGTCTGGGCCAGCGCGCCGAACGTGCCGATGATGGCGGTGTGCAAACCCTGGGACGGCAATGCCGCCACCGTCGGCAACGGCGTGATGGTGTCACTGGGCGTGGAGAGCAAGGCCGACGTGGATCGCCTCTACCAGAAGGCGCTCGATCTCGGCGCCACCGACGAGGGTGCGCCCGGGCTGCGCGGCCCCGGTTTCTACATCGGCTATTTCCGCGACATCGACGGCAACAAGCTCAACTTCTTCACGCCCGGCTAGGGCCCGGCGAGCCGGCCGTCATGCGGCCGGTTTTCGCCGCTTGCCGCGCTGGTGATAGACCAGCTGCGCCCGCGTGGTACCGAGCACGCGGGCGGCTGCGGCCAGATTGCCGTCAGCCGTCTGCACGGCGCGTTCGATCAGCGTGTCGACGATATCGGTCAGCGTGGCGCCGTCGCCGGTGTTGGCGACGCCGGCCAGAAGCTGGCCGACTTTCGATCGGACGCGCCCCACCGCTTCTTTCTCGTCGGCCTGGGCCGTGGTTGATGACGGGTCCTGCACTTTGGAAAGCTGGCCGCGCTGATCGAGGCCCCAGTGATGGATGTCGATCCGCTCCCCTCCCGAGAACAGGTGGATGCTGTCGATGGCGCCGCCGTCGGGCGCCAGGATCACGCCGCGCTCTACCACGTTTTCCAGCTCGCGGATGTTGCCGGGCCAGTGATAGCTGAGCATGGCGTCGATGGCGCGGCCGGTGAAGCCCGCGGCGTTACGTCCGTGCATCTGGCAGAACTTGCGCAGGAAGTGATTCATGAAGACGGGGATGTCCTCGATGCGGTCGCGCAGCGCCGGCACCGTGATCGGGAAGACATTCAGGCGGAAGAACAGGTCTTCGCGGAAGCGCCCCGCGCGAACCTCTTCATGCAGATTGAGATTGGTGGCGGCGATCACTCGCACGTCGAGCTTGATCGTTTTGCTGCCGCCAACGCGTTCGACTTCGCGCTCCTGCAGGGCGCGCAAGAGCTTGCCCTGCGCCGTGTTGCTGAGGATGCCGATCTCATCCAGAAACAAGGTGCCGCCGTCGGCACGCTCGAAGCGCCCGGCGCGGGTGTGTGAGGCGCCGGTGAACGCGCCGCGCTCGACGCCGAACAGCTCCGCTTCCACCAGCGATTCCGGAATCGCCGCGCAGTTGATCGCCACGAAAGGCGCCGCCGCGCGCGGGCTGATCAGGTGCAGGCTGCGCGCGAGCACTTCCTTGCCGACGCCGCTCTCGCCGAGGAACAGCACCGTCGCGCGCGTGTCGGCGACGCGGCGGATCTTGTGGCAGACCGAGTTGAAGCCCGCCGACACGCCGACGACTTCTTCGCGGCCCAGGGGTGACCGCTGCGTTTCGTCGCCGAGCGCGACGACTTCCGCCGGCAGCTTAGCCGCGAGCCCGCCGGTGATCTGGTCGGCGCGCAAAAAGCTCAGATCGTTCTCGGCATCCTCCCACTGATCGGCGGGCTTGCCGACGATCCGGCAACGCTCGGCACCTTGCGCCTTGCACTCGACTTCGCGGAACAGGATCGGCCGGCCCATGAAGCGGCTGATGAAGCCGGAGGCATAGCCGATCTGCATCCAGCACACCGGCTCGGCGCCCAGGCCGTAGATGCGGATGTGCTCCTCGGCCTCGGACGATCCCAGCCACAGATATTCGCCGAGAAAATGGCCGGTCTCCTCATTGACCTCGGTCTTGACCGGCACCACCGAGCCCACGCCTTCGAGCATGTGCAACAGTGGCCCCATGTTGATGGCGTCGACCGGCTCGCCATCTCTTTGCAGCTTGCGCGCGAGCCGGGCGTCGTTGGCGCCGGAGTTGTAGCCCATGCGCGTGAGCAGCCCGCGGGCGCGGATGGCGCCCAGGCTTTCGATCAGCTCGCGCCGCAGCACGCCAAAGCCCGAGGCGTGCAGCAGCAACATGCGCTGGTCGTCGAGCCAGATGCGGCCGTCCTTGGTGGAAAAATGGATGCGCGACACCAGGTCCGCGTTGTCGGGCAGCTGGGGCCGTGGCGACGGCTCATCGGTTTTCGGCGATTTCGGTTTCATGGCATCTGTGGAAAATGATCCAGTTGCGGAGTCTGATGACTGCCAGAAGTGGCTGAAATTCTACAGTCATTGACCAAGAGTGCCCGCCGACCACCAGTAGCCGAACCTAGGACGTAAACAACAAACCGTTCAGAAACATGAGGCTGAGTCGAAACTTCGGAAGCGGGCGCAAGCTCTATCGCGTTCTGGTACGTGCGCTGCTATTGATCGGCCATAGGCGGCCCGCCAGAGGCCGTTTCCCAACGCTGCGAGGAGAACTCCATGCGCCAGGTCCCGCGCCAAAGCGTCAGCGCCAGGCCGCTGCTGTCGCCGTCCGATCGCACCCCGCGCTTCGTGCGCTTCGGCCGGCTGACCGACCAAGGCTCCGTCGAATTCTCCTTCGGCGTCGGCAGCGCGGATTTGATGGCCGAGTTGATTCTGCCGCTAGAAGCTTATCGCTCGTTCTGCCAATCGAATCAGGTCGTGCACCTGACGCGCGACGAGGAAGATCAGCAGGACTACGAGCGCAGCAAGTGGCGCTACGGCTCGCCCGGCCTCACCGAATAAGAGAATTCAGGAGCCCCCATGACCGTCGAGATCAGAACCTCCGGCGTCAAGCCGATCCGCAACACCTTCGCGCACCTGGCCAAGCGCTTCGGCGACAAGCCGGCGACGCGTTACCAGGAGATCGCCTACGACACGCAGTCAGTCGCCAATTTTCACTACAAGCCGCTGTGGGACCCGACGCGCGACATCTACGACGTGCGCCGCACTGCCATCGTCATGCGCGACTGGTACGCGCTCAAGGACCCGCGCCAGTTCTATTACGGCAACTACACCACCACCCGCGCCAAGCAGCAGGAGGCGCTCGACCGCCAGCTGGAGTTCGTCGACAAGCGCGATCTGCTGCGCACGCTGCCGTTGGCCTCGCGTGAGTCGCTGGTGTTCGCGCTGCTGCCGCTGCGCCACTACGAGTGGGGCGCCAACATGAACAACTGCGCCATCGCCGCCTATGGTTTCGGCACTGCAATCACGCAGGCCGCGATCATGGAAACGATGGATCGCCTCGGCATGGCCCAGCACCTGTCGCGCATCGGCTTGCTGACCGATGGCAACTCGGGCGATTCGCTCACCGAAGCCAAGCGCTTGTGGATGGACGAGCCCGCCTGGCAGGGCGTTCGTCGCGAGATCGAAAACCTGTTCGTCACCCGCGATTGGTTCGAGCTGATGGTGGCGCAGAACCTGGTCGCGGACTCGCTGGTGTATCCGCTGTTCTACCAGAAGTTCGACGCGGCGTTCGCCGCCAGTAACGGTTCGGCACTGTCGTCGCTCACCGACTATCTGATGCGCTGGCATGAGGAGACCTCGCGCTGGGTCGATGCGTCGATCAAGACCGCGGCGAGTGAGAGCGCGGAGAACCAGCAACAGCTCAGTACCTGGGCAGCCCAGGCACGCGCGGCCTGGGTGCCGGCGCTGAATCTGATCGCGGAGGCGATTCTCGGCGACAAAGCCGAGGCGGCCTTGCAGGCAGTCGTCGCCGCATTCGATGCGCGTGCCGCCAAAATCGGTCTGAATCTCAGGGCCGGTGAATGAGATGACCAACAGCACGCAGCCTGTCTTCATCGCCTTCCAGGCGAACAACGACACCATGCCGATCATCGCCGCGATCATGGCCGACAACCCGAACGCCAAGCTCAACGAGATGCCGGCGCTGGTGAAGATCGACTGCCCCGGTCGGCTGGTGGTGCGCCGCGAGACCATCGAGGAACACGCCGGCCGCGACTTCGACCTGCGCGAGATTTACATCAACCTGATCTCGCTCGCGGGTGAGGTGGATGAGTCCGAAGAAGAACTCGTCCTCGAATGGAAAGGCAGCTGATGTCGAAGTACCGCCTGTTCCATTCGCCCGGTGCCTGCTCGCTGGCGCCCCATGTGCTGCTGGAGGAACTCGGCGTTGTTTACGAGCCGGTGCGCGTCACCATAGCGGACGGCGACAACCGCAAACCGGACTATCTCGCCATCAATCCTCGCGGACGCGTGCCCGCTCTGGCTTTTGATGAAGATGGAAAGACGCAGATCCTGACCGAGACGGTCGCGATCATGCTGTTGCTCGCCCAGCGGCATTCGCAGGCCGCGCTGCTGCCGGAGAATCTGCCGTGTGTTCTTGAGTGGACGAGCTGGCTCGGCTCCAGCATGCATCAGGCGGGCGTACGCACCGTGTTCCGGCCGGAACGTTTCACGACGGAGGCCGGCGCGGCGCCCGGTATCGCGGCGCAAGGTCGCATCGCGATCCGCGCGGGCTATGAGGACATCGAGCAAAAGCTGCGCGACCGGGCCTGGGCGATCGGCGAGCGTTACTCGCTCGTCGATATCTACCTGCTGGTTTTCTACCGCTGGGGCAATCGCTGCGGCTTGGCCATGCGCCAGGATTTTCCGGAATACGCGCGAGTGATGGATGCAGTACGTGAGCGGCCCGCGGTGCAGCGGGTCGTGGCGAGAGAAGCAATCCAGATTGATTGACGCTGCAAAGGAGAACCAAAACATGGCCGCCGACGGCAACCTCAAGCCCGCCAGGAAACTCAGCCTCAAAGAGAACTACGCGCTGCTGACGCGCGGTCTCGGCTGGGAGACGACCTACCAGAAAAAGGAAGACGTCTTCCGCAACATCGACTTCGAAGGCATCAAGATCCACGACTGGGACAAGTGGGAAGATCCTTTCCGCTTGACCATGGATGCCTACTGGAAATACCAGGGCGAGAAGGAGCGCAAGCTCTACGCGATCATCGACGCTTTCCAGCAGGGCAACGGCCAGTTCAACGTCACCGACGCGCGCTACGTGCAGGCGCTGAAGATTTTCCTGAACGGCGTCGTCGGGCTGGAATACGCCTCGCACCGCGGCTTCAACATGCTGGGCCGCGAGTTTCCCGGCGTCGGGCCGCGCATCGCCGCGCAGATGCAGTCGATCGACGAATTGCGCCATGCCACGACGCAGATCCACGCCATCAGTCACTACAACAAGTATTTCGAGGGCATGGCGGATTTCCCTCACCAGTTCGATCGCGCCTGGTATCTGTCGATCCCCAAGAGCTTCTTCGAGGACGCGGTCGCCAGCGGGCCGTTCGAGTTCATCGTCGCGATCAGCTTCGCCTTTGAGTACGTGCTGACCAACCTGGTGTTCATGCCCTGGATGTCGGGCGCGGCGTTCAACGGCGACATGTCGACGGTCAGCTTCGGCTTCTCCGCGCAGTCGGATGAAGCGCGGCACATGACACTTGGTATCGAGGTCATCAAGTTCCTGCTGGAGCAGGACCCGGCCAATGTGCCGCTCGTGCAGAAGTGGATCGACAAGTGGTTCTGGCGCGGCTACCGCCTGCTGGCGCTGCTGGCGACGATGATGGATTACATCCTGCCCAAGAGGGTGATGAGCTGGTCGGAAGCCTGGACCATCTACTACGAGGAGAACGGCGGCGCGCTGTTCGCGGACCTGGCGCGTTACGGCATCAAGCCGCCCAAGCATGCCGAGGTCGCCAACAAGGAGAAGCACCGCGTCAGCCACGAGATGTGGAGCGTGTTCTACGCCAACCGCAACGCGCTCGGCTTCCCGCTGTGGCTGCCCTCGGAAGAGGAGATGGACTGGTTCTCCGAGAAATATCCGGAGACTTTCGACGAGTTCTACCGTCCGCGCTACGAATACTGGCGCGAGCTGGAGAAGGCCGGCACGCCGTTCACCAACACCTGCCTGCCGCAGCTCTGCCAAGTCTGCCAGTGGCCCTGTCTGTACACCGAGATGGACGATCCGCGGCAACTGGTGCATCGCGAGACCGAGTACAAGGACCAGACTTTCCACTTCTGCTCCGACGGCTGCGCCGACATCTTCGCGGACGAGCCGGAAAAATACGTGCACGCCTGGCTGCCGGTGCATCAGATTTATCAAGGCAACTGCTTGAAACCCGGTGTCGATCCGACTTCGCCCGACTTCAATCCGATGGCCGAGGCTCTGATGTACATGGGCATCAAGCCGGGTGTGGATGGTGGGCTGTTCAAGGATCACATTGACGCCAAGCGTTGGGAGCAGTGGACCAGCCGGCCCGCGAACATCCACGAAGGCGCCCTCACCGACGCCGTGCGCGACAGCAACGGCCCTGATGCGGCACGCAAGAGATCCTAGGAGAACGCCATGCCTGTCAAAGCGATCACGCCCGATTATCACGGCGATTTCAAGGATACCCAGGATAAGTTCAACGGCAACCAGATACTGAACATCTGCTGGGAGAGACACACCATGTTCGGCTGGCCGATGTGCGTGCCGCTGCCACCGCAGATGCCGTTCGGCGCGCTCATCGAAAACGTGCTGCCGGGTATCTACGCCAGCCATCCCGACTTCGCCAAAATTGAGTGGGACCAAGTGCAGTGGTCCACGGCCAGGGGTCCGTTCACGCCCGACCCTGCGAAGAGCATCGCAGAGCACGGCTTCAAGCATAAAACGCAGATCCGCTTCCATACGCCGGACCTCGAAGGCCACAACGGAGCCGGCTGAGTCACGATGAGTTATCAGCTCACCATTGAACCGCTCGGCCAGCTGATTGAGGTCGAGGACGAGCAGACCATCCTCGACGCGTGTCTGCGCGCCGGCATCTGGTTGCCGCACGCCTGCTGTCACGGTTTGTGCGCGACCTGTAAAGTGCAGATCGTCGAAGGCGAAGTCGAGCATGGTGAAGCTTCACCCTTCGCGCTGATGGATTACGAGCGCGACGAACGCAAGACGCTCGCCTGCTGCGCGACGCTGCAATCAGACCTCACCATCGAAGCTGACATCGACGAGGAGCCCGACGCGCAGGTGATTCCGGTGCGCGACTACGTCGGCACCGTCAGTCGCGTCAAGAGCCTGACGCCAACCATCAAGGGCATCTGGCTGACTCTGGACACGCCGATGCTGTTCCAGGCCGGGCAATACGTGAATGTCGAGATTCCAGGTTTGGGTATCAGCCGGCCTTTTTCACTCGCCAACTCACCGTCCACCGGAACCGAGATCGAGTTGAACGTGCGCGTCGTGCCGGGCGGATTGGGCACGGCGTTTCTGCATGGCGATCTGAAGCCGGGCGCGACGCTGAAACTGGCCGGCCCGTACGGCCGCTTCTTCGTCCGCAAGTCGGCGGATGTGCCGATCATTTTCATGGCTGGCGGCTCGGGGTTGTCGAGCCCTTACAGCATGATCCGCGACCTGTTGGAATGCGGCTCGTCGCAGCCGATGACGCTGGTCTACGGACAGCGCCAGCGCAGCGAGCTTTACTACCACGAGCAGTTCGAGGCACTCGCCCGAGAGCACGCTCATTTCCACTACGTGCCGGCCCTGTCGCATGAACCCGACGACAGCCCCTGGTCCGGCTTCCGCGGCTTCGTCCACGACGCCGCCCGCGCGCATTTCGACAACGACTTCCGCGGCCACAAGGCCTATCTCTGCGGCCCGCCGCTGATGATCGACGCCTGCATCACCACGCTGATGCAGGGCCGTTTGTTCGAGAACGACATCTACACCGAGAAGTTTTTATCCGCGGCGGACGCACAGCAGAGCAAGAGTCCGCTATTCAGAAAGATTTGAGCCACGCAGCAAGAGCAGTCCTACAGCGACCGGAGCGAGAACCATGTCATTGAGAGGCGTACTACGGGCAGGCGAAGTCTGCATCCGCGTGATGGATATGAAGAAGGCGCGCAATCACTACGGCTACCATCTAGGCCTGCATGAGGTGATGGAAGATGCCGAGGGCAAGGTGTACTTCAAGTGCTGGGACGAGCACGACCATCACAGCATCGTGCTGCGCCCCGCGGATCGGCCGGGCATGGATTACTGCGCCTACAAGGTCTACGACGACGCGACCCTGAGTGAATACGAAGTCAAGCTCAAGGCTTTCGGCCTCGATGTGAAGCGTATCGACGCCGGCGTCTATCCCAAGAGCGGACGGCGCATCGAGTTCGTGCTGCCCAGCGGGCACACCATGCAGCTTTACGCGCACAAGGAGCAGATCGGCAACACCATGGGCACGCTCAATCCCGGCGTGATTCCGGAAGAAGGCGTGGTGCGCGGTCTGGCCATCAATCGCCTGGATCACATGCTGCTCGGCGGGGGCAACATCGACGAATGCGCACGCCTGTTTATGGAAGTATTCGACTTCGACCTGAGCGAGAAACTGGTCGCGGCGGAAAACGGCATGTCGCTCGCGGTGTTCCTCACCTGCTCGACCAAGCCGCACGACATCGCCTTCGTTTTGCAGCCCGAGCAGAACCGCTTCCACCACGTCTCGTTCCTGCTCGAATCCGCGCACGACGTGATCAAGGCGGCGGACAAGATCGGGCACTATCGCATCCCGGTGGACGTCGGCCCCAATCGCCACGGCGTGACGCGCGGCGCGACGATCTATTTCTTCGACCCGTCCGGCAATCGCAACGAAGTCTTCGCCGAAGGCTATGTGCACTACCCGGACACGCCCACCCTGACCTGGGACACCACCGAACTCGGCCACGCCACGTTCTCGCAGGACAACACGCCGCGGGAAAGTTTTCTCAACGTGCTGACCTGAGCGCTTTGGCATGAGCCAGGAATGGGCCGTCGTCGTCGGTGCTACGGGTGCGATGGGGCAGGTGATCGCAAGCCGGCTTGCGGCCGAAGGGCTCAAGGTGGTGGCGGTCGCACGTTCCCGCGAAGCGGTGGCATCACTGGTCGAGTCCACTCCGAGCTTGACTGCCTGCGCCTGCGACATCGCCAGCGACTCGGCGATCGACGTCATCGGCGCAGCGGTCGAAGGCCCGGTGCGCATGGTCGTGCACGGCCCGGGCGTTGCGACGGCCGGTGGCGTGCTCACCGCACCGACAGCCGCGGTCGTCGATGCCGTGAACATCAAGGTCGGCGGCATGTTGCGTCTGGTGCGCGCGGTGGACCGGCATCTGTTCCGCGGCTCGCGGCTCGTCGCCATCGGCGGCCACTACGGTTTCGAGCCGAGCGCTTATGCGGCGACTGCGGGCGTTTGCAACGCCGCACTCGCCAATCTGATGCGCCAGTTGTCCTGGGCCTATGGCGAACGCGGCATCACCTCGCACTTGATCGCGCCGGGGCCGGCGGACACCGATCGCCTGCGTCGCGTCGCCGAGGCGCGTGGCGCGCGTGACGGCATCGGCGTCGAGGCGGTGCTCGCGGAGATGAAGCAGGAATCCGCCATCGGCGCTTTCACCAGCGTCGAACAGATCGCCTGGGCGGTCGCGACCTTGCTGGCACCGGAGGCCGATGCGCTGGCCGGCGGCACGCTGTTCATGGACGCGGGTCGGCGCAAGGGGTTGCCCTGATGCCCGTTCTTCATATCGACCTCGCCGCGGATCAATACAGCGATGCCCAGCACCGCGAACTGCTGGTGCAGTGCAGCCGTTTCTACGCCGAAGCGCTCAACAGCCCGATCGATCGCGTGCGCGTCTTCATCCATCTGTATCCGCGCCGTCTGGTCGCCATCGCCGGGGTTCCTTCCGATGAGGATGACGCTAGAGCACCGCACTTCCGCTTCCTGGTGCTTGAGGGCCGCTCGCTGGAGGAACGCCATCGCCTGCTGACCGGCTTCACCGACATCATCGAGTGCGTGCTCGGCGTCGAGCGCGCGTTGATTCGCGGCGGCTGCTGGCCGATTTCGCCAGAGAACTGGGCGATCGGCGGCGTGCCGGCGAGCGTCAAGCGGGCCAGCGAACTGCAGGCGAGAACCGAACGTCCGGCGTATGCGTTGCTGAAAGACCCATCCATGAATCGCTGAAGCCAAAGCGATCGCGACAGGAGGCAGGAGAATGTTCGTCAAAAACGCGTGGTACTGCGCCGGCTGGGATTACATGATCAGCCAGGGCAAGAACTCGATCGTCGCGCGCAAGCTGGCGGGTGAGCGCGTGGTGCTGTATCGCAAGCCCAACGGCGAAGTACAGGCGATGGAAGACCGCTGCCCGCATCGGCAGGCGGCGCTGTCGCTGGGCCAGAAAGAAGGCGACTCGCTGCGTTGCATGTACCACGGCCTCAAGTTCGGCCCCGACGGCAAGTGCACCGAAATCCCCGGCCAGACCCGAATCCCCGAAAAAGCCTGCGTGCGCGTATTCCCGGTGGTCGAGCGCGATAACTGGATCTGGGTGTGGATGGGCGAGGCTGGCATGGCCGACCCGGAGCTGATTCCGTTGTCGGTCGGCCCGTCGGACGCGGAGTGGAACATCAAGACCTCGCACATGCACGTCGATGCCAACTATCGGCTGGAGATCGCCAACCTTGCCGACCTCAGCCACCTGGCCTGGATTCACCAGAAATCACTTGGCGGCGCGGACCCCGAAACGCGCAAGCAGTACACCACGCTCAAGGCCAAGCACACGATCCTGCCGCGCGGCGTTCGCACGCAGTACGTGGTGCCCGGCGTGCCCGTGCCTTTCTTCCTGCGCCATCTGTTTCCCGAGGGCATGCTGTTCGATCTCGACTTCGACATCACCCACACCGTCCCTTGCACCTGGGTGCTGCACTTCCGTGCATTCACGCAAGGCACGCAGCTTGAGGGCCCGTCCAACGGCCAGCTGGTTTCCGACACCTACACCTGCCAGGCGGTCGTGCCCAACGACGAGCATTCGGTGGAGTACTACTTCTCCTGGGGCGCAAAGAAAACCTGCGACTTTCCTGGCTTGTCCGACTTGCTGCGCGAAGTCCTCGATGTCGCCTTCCTCGAAGACCGCCGTGTGCTCGAAGCCCAGCATGTACGCATGAAGGAGGCGCCAAACCATCCGATGATCGACATCGTCCACGACCTGGGGCCGAACAAGATGTTCTTCGTGCTCGACAAGCTGCTTAAGCAGGAGGCGGCGGAGAAAGCCGCGCAGGACCTCGCAGTCGAGACGGCTTGAGAGGAGCGATGAAAGTCGGAAGCCATGTGCCGTATGAAATCGCCGTCGAAGCCGTCGGCAGATCGTTTCATTGCCGCGAGGGGCAATCGGTCCTGCAGGCGATGATGGCGGTGGGACGGCAGGTGCTACCCGTGGGCTGTCGCAGCGGCGGCTGCGGTGTGTGCCGGGTGGAAGTAGTATCGGGCGATTTCGACACGGGCACGATGAGCGCGGCGCATATCAGCCAAGCCGATCGGGCGCGCGGCATCGTTCTGGCCTGCCAGCTCTACCCGCGCAGCGATCTGCGTCTGCGCGCGATCGGGTCGGCCGGCATTCAGCGCGACGAGGCCGTAGCCGCGCTGATCCGCCGCTTCAACACGAATGCGTTCGGCACCGGAACGGCAGCGATATGAGTTCGCAAGCCATTGCGGTGCCGAGACCGGCGATTCATCACGCGGCGGCGCTGCGCGTGGTGCAGGCGTCGATCGCCAAAGCCGAGTCGCTCGATGTGTCGGTATGCGTAGCCGTGGTCGATAGCGGCGGGCATCTGGCTGCTTTTGCAAGGATGCCGGGCGCGTTTCTGATCTCCAACGAGTTGGCGATCAGCAAAGCGCACAGCGCCGCGTCGATCGGTGCGTCGGCCGAGATCGTCGAGCAGATTCTGTCGCAGGAAGCGCCGCGGGTTCGCGAGGGCTTGCTGTTCGGCGGCGTGTCGTTCATCCGCGGCGGATTGCCGCTGCGGTTCGAGGATCAGTTGATCGCTGCCATCGGCGGTTCCGGAGGCAGCGAAGCACAGGACGTGGCCTGCGCCGAAGCGGGCGTCGCGGCATTAGGAGAATAGAGAAATGCAGACGCATCAGTTCAAACACTTCATCAACGGCGAATTCGTCGGCAGCCGCAGCGGCAAGCTGTTCGACAAGCGTCGGCCGACCAATAACGCGCTGATCGGCCAGGTGCACGAGGGCGGACGCGAGGAAGTCGATGCCGCGGTCGAGGCCGCGCACGCCGCGATGAGAGGCCCCTGGGGCCGCATGACGATCGAGCAGCGGGTCGATCTGCTCTACAAGGTGGCGGACGAAATCACCTGCCGCTTCGACGATTTCGTTGCCGCCGAAATGGCCGATACCGGCCAGCCGAAGTCGATGATGGAGCATGCCTTCATCCCGCGCGGCGCCGCCAACTTCAAGATCTTCGCCGACGTGGTGAAGAACGTGCCGACCGAAAGCTTCATGACGCCGACGCCCGATGGCGCCGGTGCACTGAACTACGCGCTGCGCGTGCCCAAGGGCGTGATCGGCGTGATCTGCCCCTGGAATGCGCCGCTGCTGCTGATGACCTGGAAAGTCGGGCCGGCGCTGGCCTGCGGCAACACGGTGGTCGTAAAGCCGTCCGAAGAAACGCCGGGCACCGCTACGCTGCTGGGCGAGGTGATGAACGCGGTCGGTGTTCCCAAGGGTGTCTACAACGTGGTGCATGGACTCGGACCGGGATCGGCGGGCGAGCACCTCACGCGGCATCGCAAAGTCGCGGCGATCACCTTCACCGGCGAGACGCGCACCGGCACCGCGATCATGAAATCCGCGGCCGAAGGCATCCGCGATGTGTCATTTGAATTAGGCGGCAAGAACGCCGGCGTGATTTTCGCCGACTGCGATTTCGACGCGGCGATCGAAGGCATCACGCGCTCGGTATTTCTGAACTGCGGCCAGGTTTGTCTCGGCACCGAGCGCCTTTATGTCGAGCGGCCGATCTTCGACAAGTTCGTGTCCGCACTCAAAGCAAAGGCGGAAGCGCTCAAGCCCGGCCCCGGCATCGGCCCGCTGATCAGTCGCGAGCATCGCGAGAAAGTGTTGAGCTACTACGCCAAGGCCAAAGCCGAAGGCGCGACGATTGTCACCGGCGGTGGCGTACCCCAGATGCCGAATGAGTTGTCCGAGGGCTCTTGGGTGCAACCGACGATCTGGACCGGTTTGCCGGAAACCGCGAGCGTGGTGCGCGAGGAAATCTTCGGGCCCTGCTGCCATATCGCGCCGTTCGATAATGAGGAAGAGGCCATCAATATGGCCAACGACACGGAATACGGTCTATCGACCACGATCTGGACCACGAACCTGTCACGCGCCCATCGCGTCGCGGCGAGGATCGAAGTCGGCATCACCTGGATCAACAGTTGGTTCCTGCGCGATCTGCGCACGCCTTTTGGCGGCAGCAGGCAATCCGGCATCGGCCGCGAGGGCGGCGTGCATTCGCTGGAGTTCTACACCGAGCTGCGCAACGTCTGCGTGAAGCTATGAACCCGGAAAAAATCCAGCGCTACGGCGACGAGCTGTACGGCGCGCTGATCGCACGCAGCACCGTCGCGCCGCTCACCGATCGCGAACCAGACATCACCATCGACGACGCCTACCGCATCCAGCAGCGCATGCTGGCGCTGAGACTGGAGAATGGCGAGCGCATCGTCGGCAAGAAGATCGGCGTCACGTCCAAAGCCGTGCAGGAGATGGTCGGCGTCGATCGCCCGGACTTCGGTCAGCTCACATCGGGCATGGCGTTTGAGGAAGGCGACGATCTGCCGATCGGTGGATTGATCCAGCCCAAGGCCGAGGCCGAAGTCGCCTTCGTGCTCAAGCGCGATCTCAAAGGCCCGGGCATCACCGCCACCGACGTGATCCGCGCCACCGACTACGTCGTGCCCTGTTTCGAAATCGTCGACAGCCGCATAGCCAACTGGAAGATCAAGATCCAGGACACCATCGCCGACAACGCCTCCTGTGGCGTGTACCTGTTGGGCAAGGCGCGCAAGAGACCGACCGACCTCGATCTGAATCTCGCCGGCATGGTGCTGGAGAAGAACGGCGAGCTGTTCAGCACGGCGGCCGGCGCGGCGGTGCAGGGCGGGCCGGTCAATGCCGTCGTCTGGTTGGCCAATACGCTCGGCGAACTCGGCATTCCGTTTCTGGCCGGCGAAGTGATTCTGTCCGGATCGCAATCCACCTTGATCCCCGCCATCGTCGGCGACGTGCTCAAGTGCACCGTCGGCGGTCTTGGCTCCTGCGAAGTGCGGTTTGGTGGAGCGATCAAATGAGCCTGTCCGCCCAGATCATCAGCCAGCTCACCGATCGCGTGATGCACGCACAGGACAACGCGCACACCATCAGCAAGCTCACTGACGAATATCCGTCGATGAGCATCGATGACGGCTACGCGGTGCAGGACGAACTGCGCCGCCGCTGGATTGCGCGTGGCGACCGCATCGTCGGCCTCAAGGCCGGGCTCACGTCCAAGGCGAAGATGGTGCAGATGGGCGTGGACGTGCCGAGCTTCGGCATTCTCGCGGCGAGCATGGCGCGGCCGGAGAACGGCGTCATCGACATCACACAGCTCATCCATCCGCGCGTCGAGGCGGAGATTGCCTTCGTGCTCAAGGACGAACTCAAGGGCGCGGGTCTTTCCATCGAGCAGGTGCTGACGGCGACCGATTACGTGATTCCGGCGGTAGAGGTCATCGATTCTCGCTACGAAAAATTCAAGTTCGATCTGCCCAGCGTCATCGCCGACAACGCCAGCAGCGCGCGCTACGTCACCGGCGGCCGCCCGCTCGATCCGCGTGAACTCGATCTGCGCACGATCGGCGTGGTGATCGAGAAGAACGGCGAGATCATGGCGCTCGGCGCGAGTGCCGCAGTGCTCAACCATCCGGCGAACGCCATCATCATGCTGGTCGATCATCTGGCGACGCGCGGCGAGAGTCTGCCTGCGGGCAGCTACGTGATGACCGGTGGCATCACCGAAGCCATTCCCGTGCAGCGCGGCGACAACATCAACGCGCGCTTCCAGGACATGGGCAGCGTGTCGTTCCGCTTCGCCTGAGCCAGCGTAGCCAAGGACCGCTATGAATTTCCTGCGCAACGCCTGGTATGTTGCCGCGATCGCCAACGAAGTCGGCGCGGAGAATCTGTTCTCGCGCAAGTTGCTCGATACCTCGGTGTTGCTCTACCGCAAAGCCGACGGCAGGGCGGTGGCGATGCAGGATCGCTGCCCGCACCGCTTCGCGCCGCTGCATCTGGGCAAGCGGGTGGGCGACGAGGTGCAGTGCCCTTATCACGCCCTGCGCTTCAACAGCGAGGGTGAATGCACGCATAGCCCACACGGCGACGGCAGTGTGCCGGCGCGCGCCTGCGTGCGCACTTTCCCGCTGGTCGAGCGCTACGGCTTTCTGTGGATCTGGATGGGCGACGCGCAAGCCGCCGACGCCGCGCTGATCCCGCGCTACGACCTCCTGGACGACCCGCTGCCGACCGCTGTGGGGCGCGGCTACATGCACATGGCCGGCAACTACGAGCTGATCGTCGACAACGTCATGGACCTCTCCCATGTCGATCATGTGCACGGCCCGCTGCTCAACACCGCCGGCAAGCTCAGCCCGCAAAAGCCGCCGGTGACCGAGGACGAAACCTCGGTGATGGTGCGCTGGGAATGGCAGCAACATCCGCCGATGGGCCTGTTTGCGCCGCTGCTGCCCGATCCCGCCGGCCCGGCCGAGCAGTTCGTGCAGGTGCAGTGGACCGCGCCGAGCAACATGTTCCTCACCGTCGGCGCGGTTCAAGGCTCACGCGATTATGCGCAGGGGCTCATCTCCTGGGACTACCACCTGCTGACGCCGGAAACTCCAACCAGCACGCATTATTTCTTTGGCAGCTTGCGCAATTTTCTGGTCGAAAGCGCCGAGTTCAATCAGATCAAGCTCAAGAACATGATCGACACTTTCAAGGCCGAGGACGAGCCGCTGATCGCTGCCGTGCAAGCCGAGATGGGCACCATCGACTTCTGGTCGCTCAAGCCCGCGCTGCTGTCCTGCGACCCGGCGCCAGTGAAGGCGAGGCGGCGACTGCAGAAAATGATCGACGAAGAACATTCATCGCTTTCGGCGGCGGCGCAGGCCGCCTGAACCTGGCAACCGGAGCTGAGCCATGCCCATCATCCAATTCAACATGCTCGAAGGCCGCACGGTCGAGCAGAAGCGGCGTCTCGCCGAGAGAGTTACCGACACCGTGGTCGAAGTGCTGGGCGTCAAGCGCGAGAGCGTGCGCATCATGATCCATGAACTCGGCGGCTACGATTTTGCCGTGGGCGGTGTCACCGCGGCGGACAAAGGCATGGTGGTAACGAAAGAAGGAGTGATGAAGTCATGAGCAAGAAAATCCGCTGCGCCATCATCGGCCCCGGCAATATCGGCACGGACCTGATCTACAAGCTCAAGCGCAGCAGCGTACTGGAGCCGGTGTGGATGGTCGGCATCGATCCCACGTCCGAAGGCCTGGCGCGGGCTAGCGACATGGGTCTGAAGACCACCGACAACGGCGTCGATGGTTTGCTGCCGCATGTGCTGCAAGACGATATCCAGATTGCGTTCGACGCCACGTCCGCCTACGTGCATGCCGAGAACTCGCGCAAGCTCAACGCGCTCGGCGTGCTGATGATCGACCTCACGCCGGCCGCCATCGGCCCGCTGTGCGTGCCGCCGGTGAATCTGCGCCAGCATGCCGAACGCCAGGCGATGAACGTCAACATGATCTCCTGCGCGGGGCAGGCGACGATCCCGGTCGTCGCCGCGGTGTCGCGTATCCAGAGGGTGGACTATGCGGAGATCATTGCGAGTCTTGCGAGCAAGTCGGTCGGCCCCGGCACTCGCGCCAATCTCGACGAGTTCACCTACACCACCTCGAACGCGATCTGCGTCGTCGGCGGCGCGCGCCGCGGCAAGGCACTGTGCGTGATCAACCCGGCCGATCCGCCGATGATCATGCGCAACACCATCTACTGTCTCACCGACGACAAACCCGATGAGAAACGCATCAGCGAATCGGTTATGCAGATGATTGGTGAAGTGCAGAAATACGTGCCGCACTATCGCCTGGTGAACGGCCCGGTGTATGACGGCAACAAGGTCGCCGTGTTCCTGGAAGTGAAAGGTCTGGGCGACTACCTGCCGGACTACGCCGGCAATCTCGACATCATGACCGCCGCGGCAGCTCGCAGCGCCGAATTGTTCGCCACCGAAATCATGGCCGGCCGTTATCAATTGAAAGCAGTGAAGGAGGCCGCATGAGCGACATCGATTTGAAGGGCCGCAAAGTCTTCATTCACGACATGTGCCTGCGTGACGGCATGCACGCCAAGCGCGAACAGATTTCCACCGAGCAGATGGTCAAGGTGGCGATGGCGCTGGACGACGCCGGCATCCCGCTGATCCAGGTGACGCACGGCGCCGGGCTCGGTGGCAACTCGCTGCAGCACGGCTTCGCGCCGCATAGCAACGAGGAGTATTGGGACGCGGTGATTCCCAAGCTCAAACAGGCCAAAGTCTCCGCACTGCTGATTCCCGGCCTGGGCACGATGAAGGAATTGCAGAGCGCCTACGACCACGGCGTGCGCAGCGTGCACGTCGCCACGCATTGCACCGAGGCCGACACTTCTCCGCAGCACATCGCCTACGCGCGCAAGCTCGGCATGGACACGACCGGCTTTCTGATGATGGCGCACCTCAACGACGCCAAGGCGCTCGCGCAACAAGGCAAGCTGATGGAGTCCTACGGCGCGCAGACCATCTACATCACCGACTCGGCCGGTTACATGCTGCCGGCCGAAGTGAAAGACCGCACGCGCGCCCTGCGTGATGTGCTCAAGCCGGAAACCGAGATCGGTTTCCACGGCCATCATAACCTCGGCATGGGCATCGCCAACTCGATTGCCGCGATCGAAGAAGGCGCGAGCCGCATCGACGGCTCCGTCGGTGGCCTCGGTGCCGGTGCCGGCAACACGCCGCTCGAAGTCTTCGTCGCCGTCTGCGATCGCATGGGCATCGTCACTGGCTGCGATCTGTTCAAGCTGATGGACACCGCGCAGGACGTGATCTTTCCGATGATGGATCACATCGTCAGGGTCGATCGCTCCTCGCTGACCATCGGCTTCGCCGGCGTCTACTCGACCTTCCTGCTGCACGCCGAACGGGTTTCCAAGCGCTACGGCATCCCATCGCGCGACATCCTCATCGAACTGGGCCGCAAGAAAATGATCGGTGGCCAGGAAGACATGATCGAGGACACCGCGCTGACCATGGCCAAGGCGCGCGGGCTGGTGGCGGCTGGTTGAGGCGTCGAGCGTTCGATCGCCGCGCCGATTATCAATCGTTGCGGACTAGCGCTCCACGGCCAGCTTGAGCCTGCCGAGCGCCTGGTCCCATTGCTGGGCGATGCGCTCGAGCGACCGCCGCGCCCGCTCCAGTTGCACCGGTTCGAATTCCCACAGGCGTTCGCGGCCGACTTTGACGTGCCGCACCAGGCCTGCATCGGCGAGGACGTGCAGATGCTTGGTGACCGCCTGGCGCGTGATGTCGGTGCCGGACGTGAGCTGTGCGATCGACACCGCGCCGCCGACGCACAATACCGCGATCAGGCGCAGACGCGTCTCGTCGCCGAGCGCGGCGAAAACCGGCGCCGAATCCTTCAGCGCCGGCTTTCTGGTGGCAGCCTTCTTTGCACCCACCTCAGTGCCGGGCGAGGTGCGCTTCAATATTCTTCATCTGCTGATCCCATCCGCCGATGTTCATGCGCAAGGCCTCAGCGCGGCGCGGCAAGGCAATCCGGTCGAAACCGGATTCGACCAGCGTCAGTAGCGTGCCGCCTTCGGCGTCTTGCAGCTCGAACACGACCAGCGTGGGGGGTTCGTTGGAATAATTGACCGCGGGATCGACGGCATAGGGATGCCAGCGCATGGACAGCAGATGCTCCGGCTCCACGCGCTCGATCAGCACCTCGAACAGCAGATGCTCGTAGCCCGGATGGGTGATGTGCCCGCGCGCGTACTGGCAGGCGACAAACGCCTGCCCCTTGAGCGCCACGCCAAACCAGTCGCCGAACGCTTCGGCATCCGACAGCGCAGCCCAGACTCTGGCGCGCGGTGCCTTGAGCAGGATGCTTGTCTGGATATAATCGGTCGACGCGTTCATGCGCTACCTCATGGTTGCATGATCCCGGGCTGCTTGTAAGCCATCCGCCCGGCGGGCGCCAGCCCGAAGCGCGCGGCGGGTAAAGCCGGCTAAACTCCGGCGTCGGTGCGCTACCCCACTAAGGGTGGCCCCGATTACGGGTGGGAGCATCCCTTCAAGCAATCTTCGGTGACCGCATGGACGCGACTGTTCACGGTGCCATCTGCCTGTGCCGGCGCGTTTGCATCGGCACGGTCCTGTGCGCGCTGGCTTCGATGACGCTGCCGAGCCGGGCGGCCACGGCGACCGAAACCCTGGCCGACCTGTCGCTCGAGGAGTTGTCCAACATCGAGGTCACCTCGGTCTCCAAGTCGGCGGAGACGCTGCGCGCCGCGCCGGCCGCGATCTACGTCATCACCCATGACGACATCCTGCGCTCGGGCGTGACCAGCATCGCCGAGGCGCTGCGGCTGGCGCCCAACCTGCAGATCTCGCAGTACAGCGCCAGCCGCTACGTCGCCGGCGCGCGAGGCTTCGCCGGCGCCGAAGAGGCGCAGAACTTTTCCAACAAGCTGCTGATCCTGATCGACGGCCGCAGTGTCTATTCGCCGCTGTTCTCGGGCGTGTATCTCGACGTGCAGGACGTGCTGATGGAGGACATCGATCGCATCGAGGTCATCAGCGGTCCGGGGGCGACGCTGTGGGGCGCCAATGCCACCAACGGCGTGATCAACATCATCACGCGCCCGGCCTACCTCACCGACGAGCCGCTGGTCAGTGCCGGCGCCGGCAACCAGGAGCGCACGGTGAGCGCGCGCTACGGCGGCAAGACCAGCGACGCGCTGGCCTACCGCGTCTACGGCAAGGTGTTCGAGCGCGACGCGCAAGAGCTGGCCGACGAATCCAGTGCCCAGGACGACTGGTACAAGGCGCAGGGCGGTTTCCGCGTCGACTGGACCGGCGCGTCCGATTCCATCACCACGCAGGGCGACGCCTACCGCGGGCAGCAAAATCAGTTGGCGAGCGTCGATCAGGACATTCGCGGCGGCAACCTGCTCAGCCGCTGGCAGCGCCGCAGCGCTCATGGCGACTCGCAGGTGCAGGCGTACTACGACTACACCCTGCGCGGCGCGCTCGACGACGGGCTCGCCGCCCGGCTGCGCACCTACGACCTGGAGCTGCAGCAGCGCCTGACCCTGGGCCGTCATCGCCTGGTGTTCGGCGCCGGCACCCGGTTGCACCGCTACGACATCAGCAACACCGTGCCGCTGGCCTTCGAGCCCGGCAGCAAGGATCTGTGGCTGGCCAACGGCTTCTTGCAGGACACCATCGGACTCGGCGAGCGGCTCGATCTCACGCTGGGCCTGAAGATCGAACACGCGACGTACTCCGGGTGGACGCCGCTGCCCGACATCCGCCTGGCCTGGCGGCTCGGCGAGTCCGCGCTGCTGTGGACCTCGGCGTCGCGCGCGATCCGATCGGTGACGCCGTTCGACCATGACGTCGTCGAAAGCGTCCCCGGCGTGGTGCGGCTCACCGGCAATAACGACTTCAAGCCCGAGCAGGTCGACGCCTTCGAGATCGGTTATCGCGGCCAGCCTCTCTCGCGTGTGTCGTTCACCGCCTCGGCGTTCTACAACGTCTACGACGATCTGCGCAGCGTCGAGCGCATCCCCAATGACGACCTGCTGCAACTGCAATGGGACAACCAGATCAAGGGCCAGACCTGGGGCGTGGAAGCCTGGGCCAAGTGGCAGGTCACCGACTGGTGGCGTCTTTCGCCCGGCCTGCGCACCCTGCACAAGGACCTGGAGTACAAGGCCGGCGCCAGCCGCCTGGTGGGCTTGAGCGAAACCGGCAACGACGCCCGCAGGCAGGCGCTGCTGACTTCGTCGATGGACCTCGGTGCACGCACCAGCTTCGATGCCACGCTGCGCACCGTTGGCGCGCTGCCGCAACCCAAGCTCAAGTCGTACACCGAACTGCAGGCGTCGATCGATCATCACTTCACCCAGCACCTTGACGTGTCGGTGAGCGGCTTCAACCTGCTCGACGATCGTCACCTGGAATATCCCGCCCCAACCGCCGAAGCCATCCGTCGCAGCTTCATCGCCCAGGCGCGGTGGAAGTTCTAGGCGTGGAAGGAATGTCCGCACAGGTTTCGGAACGCGCCATGCGGACACTGTGCGTGCTGATGGCGGGCTGGCTGCTGTGCGCGGCGCTGGTTCTGTGCGCCGCGGTGATGCCGGCGCAATCGGCCGACGTGTACCGCGCCGACGCGGTCAAGGCCGCGTTCGTCTATCGCTTCACCGGCTACATCGACTGGCCCGAGGCGGCGAGCCAGACCCGCTTCACCATCGCGGTGCTCGGCTCCGATACGGTGGCCGACGAACTCAAGCGGCTGCTGCCCGAGCACGCGGTCAAGAACCTGCCATCGGAGGTACGCGTCATCCACACCATCGACGAGGCCGCGGGGGCGCAGATGCTGGTGATCGGCCCGCAATTCACCGGCGATCTGCGATCGCTCACCGCATCGCTCGCCGGCCAGCCGGTGCTCGTGGTCACCGATCGCGAGAACGCGCTGGACGAAGGCAGCGCGGTGAATTTCCTGCTGGTGGACCGGCGCGTGCGCTTCGAGATTTCGCTGCCGGCCGCCACCCAGGCCGGGCTCAAGGTCGGGCCCGGGCTGCTGTCGGTCGCCGCGCACGTGCGCGGCGGACCGCGCGCGGACAGGGCCTGCGCGCGCGATCTGCCGCCGTTCTCGCGCGAGGGGGCCTGCGTCGTGCGGGTGGCGCGCTCATGACGCGCGATCCGCGCGAGCGCAGGCCGGCGCGCTCGGTGGGGCAGCTCTACGCCGCGTTCGGCGCCCTCCGCCATCCGTGGCGGTCCGCGCGCGGCAGGCTGATGGCGATCGTGCTGCTGACCACGGTGACCGTGCTGCTGGTGTCGGGCATCGCCTTCCTCGCGCACGATCTGTCGGTGTACCGCGCCTCCTGGGCGGCGGACGTGGCGACCGAGGCCAACATCCTGGGCCTGTCCACCGCGCCGGCGATGGCGTTCGACGACCGTGATGTCGCCGCGCGCAACCTGGTCGCGCTCGAAGCGCGCCCCTCGGTGCTCGCGGCCGCGCTCTACACGCCTGACGGCCGCCTCTACGCGCGCTACGTGCGGTCCGGACGCCAGCCGCCACCGGACCAGATCGCGGCGACCGGCGAAGGCGTGACGATGGTCGGCGAGCGCGTCGAGATCAAGCAGCGCATCGCCTTCAACGGCGAGTTCCTCGGCACGCTCTACCTGCGAGCGTGCTACGACGTGGCGGGACGCGTCTGGGCCTACGTCGGAATTTTCGCGGCGGTCACCGTGCTCAGCCTGCTGCTGGCGCTGATGATGTCGGCGTCGCTGCAACGCTCGATCACGGTGCCGCTGGAAGAGATCGCCGAGGTCGCGCAGGGGATCGTGCATCGTCGCGATTATTCGCTGCGCGTGCCGAAAGTGGCCGACGACGAAATTGGCATCGTCGTGCAGGCGCTGAACAACATGCTCGACGAGATGCAGACGCGCGCGCAGGCGCTGGAAGCCTCCAATGCCTCGCTGCTGCAGCAGGTCGCCGAGCGCCAGGCCGCCGAAGCGGCGCTGGCGCGCGCCAACGCGCGCCTGCAGACCACCATGGGGGCGGCCGAGATCGGCAGCTGGGTGCGCGACTTCAAGACCGACGAGGTGATCGCCGACGACAACTTCGCCGCCCTGTTCGGCAGCGGCGACGCGCAGACCCTGAGCCGCGACCAGGCGCTGCGTCATCGCCAGATTCCGCCGGAAGACCTGGCCGCCATCGACCGGGCGCACGCCCAGGCGCGGGTGACCGGCACGTTGGCCTCCACCGAGTTCCGCATCCTGCAGCCCGGTGGCGGACTGCGCTGGGTCATTGCCCGCGGCAAGGTGCAGTTCGACGCTCGCGGCGAGCCGGCGCTGCTGGCCGGACTGCTGATCGACATCACGCCGCAGAAGCTCGCCGAACAGGCGCTGCGCGAGAGCGAGAAGATCTACCGCGCCATCGGCGAGTCGATCGACTACGGCGTCTGGCTCACCGACGCGCAAGGCCGCAACACCTACGCCAGCGATTCCTTCCTGAAACTCACCGGCCTGACGCAGGCGCAGTGCTCGGGTTCGGGATGGGGTGAGATGCTGCATTCCGATGACGTGCAGGCGACGATGGCGGCCTGGCAGGACTGCGCAAGCAAGGGCGAGATCTGGTATCGCGAGCACCGCATGCTGGGCGCCGACGGCGCCTATCACCCGATCCTGGCGCAGGGCGTGCCGATCCGTCGCGACGACGGCAGCATCTATGCCTGGGCCGGCATCAACCTCGACATCAGCCGCATGAAGCGCACCGAGGACGCGCTGCGCGAAGCCGACCGGCGCAAGGACGACTTCCTCGCCACGCTCGCGCACGAGCTGCGTAATCCGCTGGCGCCGATCCGCCACGCCACGCATCTGATGGGCCACGCCGACGCCACCGACACCCAGCGCCAGTGGGGCCGCGACGTGATCGCGCGGCAGGTGCAGCACATGGCCCTGCTGCTCGACGATCTGCTCGACGTGTCGCGCATCACCCGCGGGCGGCTGGAACTCAAGAAGGCGGTGGTCAGCCTGGCCGATCTGGTCGCCTCGGCGCAGGAAACCGCGCGCCCGCTGATCGACGCCAAGCAGCACACGCTGCTGGTCGGCCTGCCCGCGGAGCCGGTCGAACTGGAGGTCGACGCGCTGCGCATCTCGCAGGCGCTGTCGAACCTCTTGACCAACGCCGCCAAGTACACCGATGCCAATGGCCGCATCATCCTGGAGACGCAGGTCACCACCGACGGCCTGGACATTTCGGTCAGCGATACCGGCATCGGCCTGACCGCCGACGCTTTGAGGCGCGTGTTCGAAATGTTCTCGCAGGTGGAGAGTGCCCTCGAACGCAGCCAGGGCGGACTCGGCATCGGCCTGGCGCTGGCGCAGGGCCTGGTGGGGCTGCACGGCGGCAGCCTCGATGCGCAAAGCGACGGGCTCGGGCACGGCAGCGTTTTCACCATCCACCTGCCGGCCTCGGCGCTGGTGGCGCGTCCCCCGCCGGCGGTCGCTGACGCGCCGGTCGCCGGATCGGGCGGTGGCCACTCCGGCCGGGTTCTGGTGGCCGACGACAATCGCGACGCGGTGGATTCGCTGGCGCTGCTGCTGCGCTTCGTCGGCTTTGAGGTGGTGGTCGCGTATTCCGGGCGCGAGGCGCTGGACGCGGCGATCGCGGTGCATCCGCAGGCCATGGTGCTGGACATCGGCATGCCCGGCCTGACCGGTTACGAAGTGGCGCGCGCCATCCGCGAGCAGCCTTGGGGCCATGAGGTCCTGCTGATCGCCGTCACCGGCTGGGGCCAGCAGGAAGACGTGGAGCAGGCGCTGTCAGCGGGCTTCGATCACCACGCCAGAAAGCCGGTCAATCTCGAGGACTTGCAATCGCGCCTGACGGCTTTCTGCGCGCGGCAGAAGCCGGCGTCCTAGCGCCAGAGCCAAGCGATGGTCCAAACCAAATATGAGATGGCCGGAATGACACAGACACCATCTGCCGTCCCTTCTGCCGCTTGCGGGAGAGGGTGACCGATGGGGCGGATGAGGGGCTGTCCAGAAGACGCCATTGAAAACCCCTCATCCATGGGTGACACGACCTCTCCAGACTTCACGCCGCTTTAGGCACGCGGATTCCAGACCTTGCACCAGCCGGTCGCGGCGACGGTCTTGCCGCCGAAAGCGCCGCAGGGCGCGCGTCCGCCTTTCTCCTGCGCCGCGCCGTACAGCCCGCAGTTGGCGCATTTGGAACCGGACTTGAAGGCCGGGTCTTTCGCGGCCGAGGCTTTTTCGACATAGCCCAGCGATTGCGCCGCCGGGTCGTCCACTTTGAGCGCCTCGGCGTCGGCCGCCTGCAGCGAGGACAGCGGCAGTGCCGCGCTTGCGAGCAGAGCGCCGATGAAGTGGCGTCGGTTGAGATGCGTTACCGCCATGGGGTGTCTCCAGTGTTGGGATGCCTGAGTGCGCGAAAAAAAGCGGCCACGCGGGCCGCTCCTGCAAACTTGAAGCCAGCTTGGACTACTTGGGCAGCAGCACCTTGTCGACGACGTGGATCACGCCGTTGGACTGGTAGACGTCGGCGATGGTGACCTTGGCCTTGCCGCCCTTCTCGTCGGTGATGATCACGTCCTTGCCTTCCATCGACGCGACCAGTGTGCCGCCGGCGACCGTCTTCAGCTCGGCCTTGCCGCCGCCCTTCTTGATGGCCTTGGCGAGCGCCTTGGAGTCGTCCTTACCGGCGACGACGTGGTAGGTGAGGATGCCGCTGAGCATGGCCTTGTTCTCCGGCTTGAGCAGCGTGTCGACGGTGCCGGCGGGCAGCGCGGCGAACGCGGCGTTGGTCGGCGCGAAGACCGTGAACGGACCCTTGCCCTTGAGCGTGTCGACCAGCCCGGCCGCCTTGACCGCGGCGACGAGCGTAGTGTGGTCCTTGGAGTTGACGGCGTTTTCGATGATGTCCTTCTTCGGCGACATCGCCGCGCCGCCGACCATGGGGTCGGCCGCGAACGCGCTTGAGACGACCATGCCGAGAGCGATGGCCGATGACAACAGTAACTTCTTCATTGGGAATTCCATTGGTGACGCATGAGCGCTGATGGAGAAAACCAGCGCGCGCGAATTGCTCGCGGTGGTAGTTACGGTGAGGGCAGGCGATCGGATGCCGTGGCCGTCACCGGGGTTCAGGCAGCCGGCCTATAGTCGTGCTCGATTCGAGCGCTGATCCCATGCCCCAGCTTCAACCGCAAGACGCCGCGAACGCGCCCATCCGCGCGCTGGTGCTTGTGCTCGGCGATCAGCTCGACGCCGAGTCCGCGGCACTCGCAGGGTTCGATGCAAGCCGCGATCGCATTTGGATGTGCGAGGCCGCCGCCGAAGCCACTTATGCGTGGAGCCACAAGACGCGCATCGCCCTGTTTCTGTCGGCGATGCGGCACTTTCGCGATCATCTGCGCGCGCGCGGTTGGCGCGTCGACTATCACGCGACCGGCGAGCATCCGCACGCCACGCTTGGCGAAGCCCTCGACGCGACGCTGAAGCAGCACAGGCCGAAGCGGGTGATCGTGGTCGAGCCCGGCGAGTGGCGTCTGCTGCAGGACATCGAGCGCGTCTGCGCCGCGGCGTCGGTGCCGCTGGTGGTTCGCGGCGACACGCATTTCATTTGCGCCACCGAAGATTTCACCGCGTGGATGGAGCGGCGCAAGCAGCCGCGCATGGAGCACTTCTACCGCTGGATGCGCCAACGTACCGGCATCCTCATGCGCGAGGAGAAACCCGAAGGCAGCGCCTGGAACTACGATCACGACAATCGCAAGAGCTTCGGCAAGCAGGGACCGGGCATGGTGCCGCAGCCGCAGGTTTTCGAACCCGACGCGATCACGCGCGAAGTGTTCGAACTGGTGGCGCAGCGCTATGCGGAACATCCCGGAGAGCTGGCGCATTTCGACTGGCCGGTGACGCGCGTGGAGGCGCTGCGCGCGCTGGATGATTTCATCGCCCATCGTCTGCCCGCGTTCGGCCCATTCCAAGACGCATTGTGGGATAGCGAGCCGCTGCTGTATCACGCGCGCCTGTCGTCATCGATGAACCTCAAGCTGCTGCATCCGCGCGAAGTCATCGACGCGGCCGTTGCCGCCTATGTCGCCGGGCAGGCGCCGTTGGCAAGCGTCGAAGGCTTCGTGCGCCAGATCCTCGGCTGGCGTGAATTCGTGCGCGGCCTTTACTGGCATCGCATGCCGCAGTACATCGACGACAATGCGCTCGGCGCCATGCAGCCCTTGCCGGCGTTCTACTGGGACGCGCAGACCGACATGCACTGCCTGCACGTGACCATCGGCGACACCTTGCGTCACGCCTACGCGCACCACATCCAGCGGCTGATGGTGACGGGGTTGTTCGCGCTGCTGCTGGGCGTGCGTCCGCGCGAAGTGCACGGCTGGTATCTGGCGGTCTATGTCGACGCGGTGGAATGGGCGGAGCTGCCGAACACCATCGGCATGAGCCAGTTCGCCGACGGCGGGCTGATGGGCTCCAAGCCTTATATCGCCAGCGGCAAGTACATCGACCGCATGAGCAATTACTGCGGCGGCTGCCGCTACGATCCGGGCGCATCGACCGGGCCGAAGGCCTGTCCGTTCACCACCTTGTACTGGGATTTTCTCGACCGCCATCAACCGCGCTTCGCCGCGCATCCGCGGCTCAAGATGCAGGTCGACAATCTGCTGCGCAAGAGCGAGCAGGAACGCGTCAGTATCCGTGCGCAGGCCGAGTCCTTGCGTCGCGGCTTTTTATCCACCCCTTGAAGGAGAACACCCATGGCAAGCCGCAAGAATTCCAGCACGCACAAGAGCACGGCCAAGAAAAAACCAGCGGCCAAGACCGCCGTCAAGAAAACACCGGCGAAGTCCGTCGCCAAGGGCGACAAGGTGGAATGGCATTACGGCGCCGGCAAGGCGATCGGCAAGGTGTTGCAGGTGTTCAGTGACAAGGTCACCAAGAAAATCAAAAGCGCCACGATCACTCGCAAAGCGACGCCAGAAAAACCCGCGGTCCTGGTGAAGTCCGACAAGGGCGGCAGCGCGCTGAAATCGTCGAGCGAGGTCAAGAAAGCCGGCGCTGGGCGCGGCAAAGGCGCCTAGGGATTCTCTGATTTAGCCCCTGCCACGGCGGCCAAAGCGATCGGTAAGCT
>CAXTSJ010000013.1:0-83618 GCA_964246995.1 uncultured Hydrocarboniphaga sp. | reverse complement strand
ATCATGTCGTTCTTGCGCGCCCACTTGGCCATCGACTGGATCGCGGTATAGCCGATCACCAGGTCGATCATGATGATCGAGCTGCCCAGGCTCTTGGCGAACTCGGCGCGTTCGTATATCTCTTCCATGTCGCCGGCGGTGACGTTGAGGTAGTGCCCCTTGACCTCGCCCGTCGCGGCGCAGGCCTTGTTCACTGCTTCCATGCAGTAGAGAAAGCGGTCGCGCCAATGCATGAAGGGCTGCGAGTTGATGTTCTCGTCGTCCTTCATGAAGTCCAGGCCACCCTTGAGACCTTCGTAGACCACACGGCCGTAATTGCGGCCGGACAGTCCAAGCTTGGGTTTGGTGGTGGCGCCGAGCAATGGCCGACCGAATTTGTCCAGGCGCTCGCGCTCGACGACGATGCCAGTCGCGGGGCCCTGGAAGGTCTTCAGGTAACCCACCGGAATGCGCATGTCTTCCAGGCGCAGCGCCTTCACCGCCTTGAAGCCGAAGACGTTGCCGATAATCGACGCGGTCAAGTTGGCGATGGAACCGGGCTCGAACAGGTCGAGGTCATAGGCGATGTACGCGAACACCTGTTGCGGCGTCGCCGTGCCGGGGCCGGTGTTGGGCACCATGTCCACGCGATACGCTTTGGCGCGGTACAGCTCGCAGGCCGTCAGGCGGTCGGTCCAGACCACGGTCCAGGTCGCCGTCGATGATTCCCCCGCCACCGCCGCAGCCGCTTCCTCGGCGTCCACTCCGTCCTGCGGCGTGATGCGGAACAGCGCGATCACGTCGGTTTCAATGGGCGCATAGTCGGGCTGCCAGTAGCCCATCTTCTTGTACTCCATCACGCCTGCGTCATAGCGTCCGCGGGCTTTGGCCTTGACCGCTGCGTTGTCGTTCATCGCTGCTCACTCGTGTTCGGGCTTGCAGCGAGATTAAGCGCGGCATAGGGTTGCCCTCCAGTCAGAGTTGTTGACCTTGCAGTTAAGGGATTGCTTATGAGTCCGCGATGCTCAATGTGACCATCCGCCAGCTCCAGGTCTTCAGCGCCGTCGCGCGCAGGCTGAGCTTTGCGCGCGTCGCCGAAGAACTGCACCTGAGCCCACCCGCGGTGTCGATGCAGATCAAGCAGCTTGAAAGCCAGCTGGGCCTGGCCGTGTTCGAGCGCGGCGCCAGCACGCTGCGGCTGACGCTGGCCGGCGAATTTTTTCTGGTCCACTCACGCAAGGTGCTGGCCGCGCTCAAGGAGGCCGAAGATCTGGTCGCGCGAATGCGCCGTGTTGAAACCGGACGCCTGCAACTGGGCATGCTCAGCACCGCGAAGTATTTCCTGCCGCAGCTTCTCACCGAGTTTCTCCGCGAGCATCCGGGCGTCGATGTCACGCTGGTCGAAGGCAATCGCGAGCAGCTGATCGGCAGCGTGCAGCGCAACGAGGTAGACCTCGCGGTGATGGGCCGCGCGCCGGGCGAACTGGAGGCTAGGGCCGAGGCCTTCGGCGTGCATCCGCTGGGCATTGTCGCCGCCGCATCGCATCCGCTGGCATCGGCCGAACAGGTCACCCGAGAACGTCTGGGGAGCGAGCCTT
This sequence comes from uncultured Hydrocarboniphaga sp., assembly GCA_964246995.1. Classification (GTDB taxonomy): domain Bacteria; phylum Pseudomonadota; class Gammaproteobacteria; order Nevskiales; family Nevskiaceae; genus Hydrocarboniphaga. The sequence goes on along the minus strand of CAXTSJ010000013.1, from coordinate 82,041 downwards.
TCATCATCCGCGAGGTCGGCTCCGGCGCCCGCTCGGCGATGGAGGCCTACTTTCGCGAGCAGCACATCCGTCCGCCGGTGCTGATGCAGATGGCCAGCAACGAAACCATCAAGCAGGCGGTGATCGCTGGCATGGGGCTCGCGTTCCTGTCGCTGCATACGGTTGGGAACGAGCTGCGCGAGGGCCGCCTTCGGGTGCTGCCTGCCAGCGGCCTGCCGATATTGCGCAACTGGCATGTGGTGCATCGGCGCGCGCGCCAGCTGTCGCCGGCCGCCGAAGCGCTGCGTTATTTTTTAATCGAACGCGGCGAAGATTTTCTGGCTTCGCATTTCGCCAGTCTGGAGAGCCTGCTACGCACCACGGGCCATGATGGGCAGAAGAAGATCAAGCCCCTGGCCAAAGCAGGCGCTGCGCGTCGACAACGCGTGCCAATCAAGCCGCGAAAGTAACGCGGGCTTTAGTCTTCCGGACCTTCGCGTGGAGCGTCGGTATTGTCTTACGCGATTTCTTTGTCAGCTTCGGTTTCAATCAGATCGATGATCATGCCGGCGTGCCGTGATCAGGCAGCGAACTTGATCCACACAAATTCAGCCACGCGCTCACGGTTTTTCTTTAGCCCGCTGATACTTCCAAAATTGCTCTGGGTCACCTTGCCATAAAAATGATTTTCTCTTAAGGCGCCATTGCGCATTTCTGCTGTTCTTGCGTACAAAGAGAAAAGCATCACCACCACAAACACCATCGGTTCCTGCCAGGCAAGTCTCGGCGTACACGAGTGCGGCGCGCCACCGATTGGCGAACCCAATTTTAGAAAACCCTATTTCGCAGAGCCGAGACTTAGTGGGTTGAGCATCGGCCGTCGTATCCTCGCGCAGCATGTCCGATGTCCCGAGGAACCCGGCAAATTCGGTACCGGGCTCATTAACATCAAATTGTTTCAACACGGTATCGGGGTACACAAAATCACGGCCGCTTCGATTGGGCAGATTGGCATAGAGCAGAGACAGTTCCAGCGCAGGGTAAACCCCCGGTATGTTTGCAAACTGTCCTTCTGGATCTTGCCGCGGCACTCTGTAGGCCAAAATCAAGTCGGCCCTGATAGTTTGATTCCAAACAGCGAATCGTTTTGGCCGCTCAAATGCAACTATTGATTTAAGCACCTGGCGATAGAGATCACTGCTGTCATCGATTTGTACTGAAAAGCTTCGATCGGACAGTGCCAGCAATGCCAATCCAAAAAGCACAGCGCTTATTATTCGCATAGCGCCAAACTCAATCTTCCGGCCCTTCCAGTGGCGCGGCGGTATCGTCCAATGCGGCTTGTTCTTCAGCTTCAGTCTCGATCCGATCGACGCCGACCAGACGATCGGACTCGCCTGGCTTCATCAGGCGCACGCCCTGGGTGTTGCGGCCCATGGTGCGCACGTCGGTGGTCTTGAAGCGGATCAGGTTGGCGGCCTCGGAGATCAGCATCACCTGGTGGCCGTCGGTGACTTCGATGGCGCCGATCAGATTGCCGGTCTTGTCGGTGAGCGCATGCGCGATCACGCCCATGCCGCCACGGCCGCGCAGCGGGAATTGATTGATGGGCGTGCGCTTGCCGTAGCCGAATTCGGAGACGGTGAGGATGTCCGCCCTCGCCTCGCCTTCGGTCTCGTTGGAGACGACGATCAGCGCGATGATCTGCGCGTGCGCCGGCAGTGCTTCTTCGGCCGTGTCGGTTTCTGCCGCTTCACCGGACTCGTCGCCCTGCACTTCGTCACGTCGAACCAGGCGCATGCCGCGCACGCCGGTGGCGGTGCGGCCCATGGCGCGCACGTCGTTCTCGTTGAAGCGGATGACGCGGCCGGCGTCGCTGAACATCAGCACGTCGTTGTTGCCGCCGGTGAGCGCCACGCCGACCAATGCATCGTCCACGCGCAATTCCAGCGCGATGATGCCGTTGCTGCGGATGTTGGCGAAGGACGCGAGGTCGGTTTTTTTGACCGTGCCCAGGCGCGTGGCCATGAAGATGTAGCGCGGCGAGCCGTCTTCGTTCTCGAACTTCTTCACTGAGAGCACCGCGCTGATCTTCTCGCCGGCTTCCAGCGGCAGAAGATTCACGAAGGGCTTGCCGCGCGAACCACGCGAACCCGCGGGCAGCTCGAACACGCGCAGCTTGTAGACCTTGCCGGTGGAGCCGAAGCACAGCAGCCAGTCGTGCGTGTGCGCGACCCAAAGGCGATCGACGAAATCTTCCTGCTTGTTGGACGTGGCGAGCTTGCCGCGGCCGCCGCGCTTCTGCGCCTGGTATTCGGTGAGCGGTACGCTCTTGACATAGCCCTCGTGGCTGAGTGTCACCACCATGTCCTGCGGAGTGATCAGATCTTCGCGCGCGATGTTGAGCGCGGCGTCGGTGATCTCGGTACGGCGCTCGTCGCCGTATTGTTCCTTGATGGCCAGCAGCTCGTCGCGGATCAGGTTCAGCAGGCGCTCTTCCGAGCCGAGAATGTCGAGGTAGTCGAGGATCGCGTCCAGCAGTTCCTTGAACTCTTCGTGAATCTTGTCCTGCTCCAGGCCGGTCAGGCGCGACAGGCGCATTTCGAGAATCGCCGATGCCTGGGCGTCGGACAGTCGATACGCCGGCACGCCCGCGCTGTCGAGAATGCCGAACTCCGCGGCGAGGTCATCCGGCCGCGACACCGAAGCATCGGCACGCGCGAGCAGCGTCGTCACCAGGCCGGCGTCCCAGGTCCGCTCCATCATCGCGATCTTGGCTTCCGCCGAATTCGGCGAGCGACGGATCAGCTCGATCATCTGATCGATGTTGGCCAGCGCCACCGCCAGGCCTTCGAGAATATGCGCACGCTCGCGCGCCCTGCGCAGCAGGTAGCGGGTGCGCCGCGTCACCACCTCGCGGCGATGGCGGACGAAAATCTCCAGCAGAGATTTCAGCGACATCGTCTTGGGCTGACCGCCGTCGAGCGCGACCATGTTGATGCCGAACGTCACCTGCAGCGAGGTCTGCTGGAACAGATTGTTGAGCACCACCTCTTCGTTCTCGCCGCGCTTGAGCTCGATGTAGACGCGCATGCCGTCCTTGTCGGACTCGTCGCGGATCTCCGAGATGCCCTCGATTTTTTTTTCCTTGACCAGCTCGGCAATGCGCTCCTGCAGGCGCGCCTTGTTCACCTGGTAGGGCAGCTCGGTGACGATGATCGCCTGCTTGTCGTTGCCCGCCGTCTCGAAGTGGGTGCGCGCGCGGATGATGATGCGGCCGCGGCCGGTCTCGTAGGCGTCGGTCAGTCCATGCGCGTCGAGAATCAGTCCGGCGGTGGGGAAATCCGGCGCCGGGATCAACTTCATCAGGCCGGCGGTGTCGATGTCCGGATTGTCGATCAGCGCGATGCAGCCGGCGATGACCTCGCCCAGGTTGTGCGGCGGGATATTGGTCGCCAGACCCACGGCGATGCCGGACGAACCGTTGACCAGCAACTGCGGCACGCGCGTCGGCAATACCAGCGGCTCGATGTCCTTCTCGTCATAGTTGGGGACGAAATCGACGGTCTCGGAATCGATATCGGCCAGCATCTCCGAGGTGAGCCGCGCCATGCGGCATTCGGTATAGCGCATGGCCGCGGCGCGATCGCCGTCGACCGAGCCGAAATTGCCCTGCCCGTCCACCAGCAGGTAACGCATCGAGAACGTCTGCGCCAGACGGACCAGAGCATCGTAGGCGGCGGTATCACCATGCGGATGGTATTTGCCGATGACGTCGCCGACCACGCGCGCGCACTTGATGTAGGAGCGGTTCCAGGTGTTGTTGAGCTGGCTCATCGCGTAGAGGATGCGGCGATGCACCGGCTTGAGGCCGTCGCGCGCGTCGGGCAGTGCGCGGCCGACGATGACGCTCATCGCGTAATCCAGATACGAACGCCGCATCTCGTCTTCGAGATTGACGGACAGCACTTCCTTGGCAAATTCGGTCATTAGCAGGATCAGGGGCGCCTGCAATGGGCGCCCCGTAAAGTCTTAAGGGGATACGTCAATATGCGCTAAATTGTAACACGCGCATCCCTCCAGCCGATTCGTTCGCCTGGCGCCGACCTGCAATGAGAAAACCGCGGCCCTTCGCTGCGGAAGGGCCGCCCGAGCTGGGCTAGATCACGCCCATGAAGACCAGCACCAGAACCACGATCAGCGCGGTACCGAGACCGCCTGAAGGGCCGTATCCCCAGGACCGGCTGTGCGAATGGACAGGCAATGCGCCGATCAGCAGCAACAGCAGGACGATCAGCAGAATGGTTCCGAGTGTCATGACAAGCTCCCTTTGCGTGGCCCCGGATGGGCGAGCAAGGCTAGCGGTATCAGGCTGAACGCAATCCGCGACCAAAGGCCCTAAGTAAGTGAAATACCTTCGCGCTTGGCGACGGTGAAGATGTCCTTGTCGCCACGGCCCGACAGATTGACGACGATGTTCTCGTCCGCGCGCATCGTCGGCGCCAGGCGCCTGGCATGGGCCACCGCGTGCGCAGACTCCAGTGCCGAGATGATGCCTTCGGTACGCGCCAGCTCGTGGAAAGCGGCCAGTGCCTGATCGTCGTTGATCGCGGTGTATTCCACCCGGCCCAGGTCCTTGAGCCAGGAATGCTCGGGGCCGACGCCGGGATAATCCAGGCCCGCCGAGATCGAATGCGTGCCGGAGATCTGGCCGTACTCGTCGGCCATGATGTAGGTCCGGTTGCCATGCAGCACGCCGGGTCGGCCGGCTGACAGCGGTGCGGCGTGACGGCCGGTTTCGATCCCGTCGCCGCCGGCTTCGACGCCGACCATCTTCACGCCCTCGTGTTCGATGAAGGGATGGAACATGCCGATGGCATTGGAGCCGCCGCCGACACAGGCCACCAGCACGTCTGGCAGACGGCCCATACGCTCACGCGACTGCACCAGCAGCTCGCGGCCAACGACGGCGTTGAAGTCGCGTACCAGCATCGGATAAGGATGCGGGCCGGCAACCGTGCCGATCACATAGAAGGTGTCGTCGACGTTGGTGACCCAGTCGCGCATCGCCTCGTTAAGCGCGTCTTTCAGCGTCCTGGTGCCGGAATACACCGGCACCACTTCAGCCCCGAGCAGCTTCATGCGGTAGACGTTCGGCGACTGGCGCTCGACGTCCTCCGCGCCCATGTAGACCACGCACTTGAGCCCCAGGCGCGCAGCGATCGTGGCACTGGCGACACCGTGCTGGCCGGCGCCGGTCTCGGCGATGATCCGGGTCTTGCCCAGGTACTTGGCGAGCAGGGCCTGGCCGACGGTGTTGTTGATCTTGTGCGCGCCGGTGTGATTCAAATCCTCGCGCTTGAGCCAGACGCGTGCGCCGCCCCAGGCGCGGGTCAGGCGCTCCGCCAGATACAGCGGCGATGGACGGCCGACGTAGTGCGTCAGGTCGTTATCCATTTCCGCCAGAAAGTCGGGATCATTCTTGAGCTTGGCGTAGGCGTCCTCCAGCTCGCGCAGCGGCGCCATCAGGGTTTCGGCGACGAAACGTCCGCCGTAGGGGCCGTAATGGCCGCGTTCGTCGGGGTAACGCTTGAAGTAGGAATCGTCTTTCATTGGGCTTGATGGCGGTCGGCGCGGCGCACGGCGTCGACGAAGGCTTTCATCCTGTCAGCGTCCTTGATGCCAGGGGCCGACTCGATACCGCTGGATACATCGACCGCATTGGGGGCTGCCATTGTAACCGCCCGGCCGACGTTCTCCGGGTTGAGGCCGCCCGCCAGCACCCAGGGCTTGGACAGGCCGCGCGGTGCACGTGTCCAGTCGAAGGTCTCGCCGCTGCCGCCGAGGGCGCCGGGTGCATGGCTGTCGAGCAGCAGCGCGCGCGCATCGTCGAAAGTCCGGCACCAGGCTTCCAGGTCCTGGGCATCGCCCATCGGCACTGCCTTGATGTAGGGACGCGGCCATTGCCCGCAGAAGGCAGGAGATTCCTTGCCGTGGAATTGCAGCAGATCGGGCGACACGCGGCGAAGAACTTCCGCAACTTGCTCATGGCCGGCATCGCGGAACAAGGCCACGCAGCTCACGAACACCGGAATGCGCTCACGCAGGTCGACGGCCGCTTCGACCGACAGCGCACGCTTGCTGTGCGGATCGAACACCAGGCCGACCGCATCGATGCCCAGGTCGAGCGCGGCGTCGAGATCGACACGGCGGGTGAAGCCGCAGAACTTGATGCGAGTTAACACAAGGGGATCGGAACTTGTATCAGGGCAGCCAGAAATCCGGCGTCGGTGGAAGGCCGAAGTCCGCCGGGTAGTCGGCGGCGACGAAGTATAGACCCTGCGCCGGCGCGTTCATGCCCGCGCGGGTGCGGTCGCGCCCGGCCAGCACTTCGCCCACCCAATGCTCGCTCTGGCGCGCGCGCCCCACCTCCATCAGCGTGCCGGCGATGTTGCGCACCATGTGATGCAGAAAGGCGTTGGCGCGCACATCGATCAGCACGAAGTCGTCGACGCGGCGCACGCCAATGTGGGTGACGCAGCGCATCGGCGTGGTGGACTGGCATTGCGCGCCGCGGAACGCGGAAAAATCATGCTCTCCGATCAGGGCCTGCGCAGCACGATGCATGGACTGCGCATCGAGGGTCCAGGCGACCCAGGCGGCGCCGCGCGCCAGCAAGGCGGAACGGGCGCGGCTGTTGTGAATCACGTAGCGATAGCGGCGCGCGAGCGCGCTGTGACGCGCATGAAAATCCGCGCGCACCGCCTGCACCCATCGCAGCGAAACCTCCGCCGGCAGCAGGCTGTTCGCACCGAGCAGCCAGCCGTAGGCACTGCGCCGCGAGTCACTGTCGAAATGGATGATCTGGGCATGAGCATGGACGCCTGCATCGGTGCGCCCCGCTGCGAAAATACCAACCGCATGCGCGGCGACCTGTGTCAGCGCCGCCTCCACCGCGGCCTGCACCGATGGTGCGTGGCTCTGCGTCTGCCAGCCGGCGTACCCACCGCCCTGGTATTCGACCGCCGCCGCCCAGCGGGTCATCCGCGCCTCGCGGCCGCCGCGCCTCAGCCGGGGATTCGCGCCAGCAGGGCGCGCGCATCCGCCTGCTGGGCGGGTGAGCCTTGCGCGGAGACTTCCTGCAGCAGGCCGCGCGCCATCTTCGAGTCGCCCATTTCCATGTAGGCACGCGCGAGATCGAGCTTGATCCTGGCATCGCCCGGGTTTGCGGGCGCGGGAACAAGCGCCTCTGGCCCGGTCGGCGGCGGCTCGGGCTTGGGCATCGGATCCGCTGCCGGCGCCATCCGGATGTTCAGGCCCTGTCCGCGACTCACCGCAAAACCCTCCGGCACCAGGCCGATGGTCGGCGTCGAGCGCGGCTCCGATCTGGCGCCATGGACCGGCTCCGCGCGCTGGTCGAAATCCAGCGAGGGCTGCACCGGACGCATCGCCTCGATCGGCCGGTCCGGCTCGGGCTCGGGCTCAATCTCGGGCTCGATCTCGGGTTCTACCGGCAACACCGGGCTCGGTTCTACGGGCGGATGGTCTGGCAGCTGCAGAACAGGTTCGATCTGGGGCTCGACCGGCAAATCCAGCTCGGGCTCGGGCTCCGGCTCCGGCTCCGGCTCGGCAAAAGGTTCTGGCGATAACTCCACGTCGGGTTCGACAAGCACTTCCTCAGCATGGTCCATCGGTTCGGGATCTGGAATCGACGGCGCTTTGAACAGAACCGAATCCGGACAGAGCTGGCTGCCCATTGCGGCGAGGTCCTCCCACTGCCGGGCATCGACCCGGGCTTCGAGGTCCTCCGCCAGATTTTCGAAATCGGCCGGGCGGCCGGCGGCGAAGTAGGTTTCGGCGAGCTTCACGGCGAGGTCCAGGCGATCGGGATCCTGCGCCTGCGCCGACCGCAGGCCACGGATCGCGGACTCGTAGTGTCCGTACGAAAGATTGAAATCAGCCTCGGCCAAGGCATCGCGCGGGGTCGACACGGGTTCTTCGACCGGAGCGGCGACGTCGGCTAGATCGGACGCATCGTCTAGCTCGTCCTCGGGGGCGGCTATCGGCGGCAGGCCCAGGGAAGGCGCCATCTTCACCGCGACCACCGCCGGATCCGGCTCGAAAAAGGTCTCGGCGCGGCGCGCGGTCAGCAGGGGCGTGCCGCGCAGCGGCGGCAGGAGCGAAGGCTCGGACACCGGCGCGGCCATCAGCGGCGCAATCGGCAAACGACTCGATACGTCCGAATTGCCCAAAGGTGGCGGCGGCCGCAGGTAATCCTCCAGAGAGTCGTTGCGGAATACCGCCTGCTGGCGCCGGCGCCGCAAGGTCACCGCGATCAGCAGCAAGACGAGGAACAGTCCCGCAGCGAGCAGGTACGGCAGGAACCCGTCGAGCGGATTGCCCGCCTCCACCGGTGCCGGTTCCGCCATCGCCGCCGGGTCGTCGACCGCCACGGCGCCGGCAGAGTCTGCGGATTGATTGGTCTGGGCGGCGGGTTCGCTCGCGGCCGTCGCGACCGGGCGTTCGACGACAGGCGCCGGCGGCGGAGCGGACGTCGGCGCATCCGCCGGCGCAGTTGCTTGCCGGGGCTCGACCACCGCCGGCTTGGACCGCTCGGACAGCGCCGCCGCGGCCGGTGCAGGTTCTGGTTTTGCTTCGGGCTTTGCTTCGACTTTTGCCTCGGCCTTGGGCTTCGGCTCAGGGATTGGCGCTGGCACCGGCTTGACGGGCGCGGGCTTGGGGACCGGTGCCGCCTTCGCGGCCGGAGTCGTCGGCACGGCCGCGACTTTGGGCGCAGCCGCGGTCGGCGGATTGCGCAGGATCTGCACGCGGCGATGCGCCTCTTCCGGCGACACCGATCGCATCTGTTCTTCCGTCGGCACGCGCAGCTTGGAGCCGATGATCAGGCCATTGAAGCCGCCGCTGAAAGACTCAGGATTGGCCTCGTAGATCGCGAGCATGGTCTGGTCCATGCTCACCGAATCGCTGGGCCGCAGCTGCACGCCGATGTTCCAGAACGTCTGCCCGGGCCGCACCGGGCCGATGACCACCGGATTCGCGGAGGCCGGCTTGGCCAGCGTCGCCGCTGGCGGTGCAGGACGCGCAACAGCCGGCACGGCAGCCGCCGGCGTAGAGCCAGGATTCACTGGAGCTGACGCCGCATCGCGACGCGCGGTTTCTTCCGCGGTCTCTGCCGCCGGCACTGCTGCATCCGCGGCCGGCGGATCGAACAGGATGGAGTAGCTGCGGAGCACCCGGTTGCCGTCGGCGCGCGCCTCGACCAGCAAGTTGAGAAAGGGCTCCTTGACGATCTGGTCGCTGCTGACCTTGACCCGTCCGCCGCTCACCGCGAAGCGCAGGCTCGACAGATAGCTGGATCGCTGGATCCCCGCTTTCTGAAATTCGTCGGCCGGTGCCAGCTGCACCTGCAGGCTGCCGGTCTCTTCCGCGGAAACCGAATACAGCGTGATGACCGCGGAGAAAGGCTGGTTGAGATGCGAGTCCACCTCGATGGCGCCCAGGCCGAGCGCCGCGGCCGGCAAGCCATGCACGGCAGCCACGAGTCCCAACAGCCAGGCCATTCTCTGCAGCATGTTTATCTCCCTGCGCCGCGCGAGGCTGGCGTCTTGTCGCGGCTTGCGACGCGGCCGCCCGCGGACGCAATGGTGCCATAGGCCGCGAGGTTTCCGGTGGCCGCAATCGAAGCTCCGTGCGTCCTTGCGATCGGAGAAGCGTGGTCTTGTAGCCGATCGACGGCGACGGATGCGATGGTGGCTTGCCGTTACCATAAGCCCACATAAAACGTTCTCGAAAAGCGGCTGACTTTATCCCGATGAAACGCCTGATCCTCAGCCTATTGCTCTTCGCGCCGGCCTGCTTCGCGCAGGACGACGCCGACGTCGCGACTCTCTACGCAACCAACGTGATGCAACAGGGCGTGATGCAGATTTCGCCACCGTCTCTGGTGGCCGCGACGCGCAGCGTGCTGGGCGAGCCGCTGCCGGCGGCCAGTGCGCTGGTCGCGCGTGCGGAGCTGCGCTATCAGGCCAACGAGGGCATCAGCCGCACGCTGCGTCAGCAGCTTGCCCGGCGCGTCGCCGCTTCCAGCCCGTCGCAGGCCTACAACGTCCGCCGCGCTTTTGCGACCGACTCCATCTGGCAGACCTTCGACCGCGCCTTGTCCGGCTATGGCTATTCCAGCCTCAATATCGCCGACGTCATGGCCTCGTATTACGTGCGTTGCTGGGAGATCGTCAACGCCACCGACGCGCATCCGATGTTCCTGCGCGCGGTGCGCAATCGCCTGGCGTGGATGCTGATGTACAGCCCCGAAATCATGCTGATGAGCGATATCGAAAAACAGCGCACCGCCGAGACGCTCGGCATTCTGACCACGGTCGCGCAGACAGGGCGGGAACAGCTGCAGCGCCAGAACGATGCGATCGGCATGGTGCTGCTGCAGACCGCTGTCTACAAATCCACGCTCATGCAGGGCATCGACCTCAAGCAGCTCACCTTGAGTTCGCGCGGCTTCGTTCCGCTCAAGCCGGTCGTCACGCCCTGAGCAGGATCCGCAGCATGCGGCGCAGCGGTTCGGCCGCGCCCCACAGCAACTGGTCGCCGATGACGAAGGCGCTGAGGTAATCCGGTCCGAGATTGAGCTTGCGTAAGCGGCCGACGCCGACCCGAAGCTCGCCGGTGATCGAAGCGGGCGTGAGTTCTGTCACCGTCGCCGCGCGCTGGTTGGGCACCCATTTCACCCACTCGTTGCCGCTGCGGATGATCGCCTCGATGTCGGCCAGCGGCAGGTCGCGTTTGAGCTTGAGCGTCAGCGCCAGGCTGTGGCAGCGCATCGCGCCGATGCGCACGCACAGTCCGTCCACCGGGATCGGCGTCGCGTTGCCGAGAATCTTGTTGACCTCCGCCTGACCTTTCCACTCTTCCTTGGACTGGCCGTTATCGAGCTGCGCGTCGATCCAGGGAATCAGGCCGCCGGCCAGCGGCGCGCCGAAGAACTCGGTCGGCACATCGTCGCGGATGGCGGAAGCGACCTTGCGATCGATGTCGAGAATCGCCGACGAGGGCGTCGCCAGTTCATCAGCCACGGCGCCGTGGATCACGCCCATGCCGCAGAGCAGCTCGCGCATGTGGTTGGCGCCGCCGCCGGACGCGGCCTGGTAGGTCATCGAGCTGACCCACTCGACCAGGTTCTCGCGGAACAAACCATTCACGCCCATCAGCAGGATGGAGTTGGTGCAATTGCCGCCGATGAAATTCCTGACGCCGGCGTCGAGCGCACGATCGATCAGACCGCGGTTGACCGGGTCGAGCACGATCACCGCGTCGTCCTTCATCCGCAGCGTCGAGGCCGCGTCGATCCAGTAGCCGCCCCAGCCGGCGGCGCGCAGTTGGGGATAGATCTCGCTGGTGTAGTCGCCGCCCTGACAGCTGATGATCACCTGCATGCTGGCGAGCGCGTCGATGCTGCCCGCATCCAGCAATTGGCCGGCGTTCTTGCCAGCGAACGCGGGCGCATCGCCGCCGACGCTCGACGTGCTGAAGAAGTGCGCTTCGATCAGATCGAAGTCACGCTCGTCCTGCATGCGCTGCATCAGCACCGAACCCACCATCCCGCGCCAGCCGACCAGGCCAACTCTCTTCATCGTCTTGCTCTTTATTTCTGGAGCGCGGCCACGACGGCGTCACCCATCGCTTTCGTGCCGATCACTTTCTCGCCCGGCATCGCGATGTCCCCCGTGCGCAGACCATCGCGCAGCACGCGCTTCACCGCCGTATCGATACGCTCCGCAACCTCGACCCGACCGAAGCTGTACTTGAACATCATCGCCACCGACAGAATCGTCGCCAGGGGGTTGGCCTTGTCCTGGTTCATGATGTCCGGCGCGCTGCCGTGGATCGGCTCGTACAGGCCCTTGTTGTTCACGTCGAGCGAGGCCGAGGGCAGCATGCCGATCGAGCCGGCGAGCATCGAGGCCTCATCCGACAGGATGTCGCCGAAGATGTTGCCGGTGACCATCACGTCGAACTGCTTCGGGCGTTTGATCAACTGCATCGCCGCGTTGTCGACATACAGATGGCTCAGCTCGACGTCGGGATATTCGCCACCGAGGCGGATCATCACTTCGCGCCACAGTCGCGATGTGTCGAGCACGTTTTCCTTGTCCACCGAACACAGCCGCTTGCCGCGCTTGCGGGCGGCTTCAAAGGCGACGCGGCCGATGCGCTCGATCTCCGGCACGCTGTAGTGCATGGTATCGAAGCCTTCCACATGCCCTTGCGCATTGCTGCGACGCCCGCGCGGCTCGCCGAAATAAATGTCGCCGGTGAGTTCGCGGATGATGAGGATGTCGAGCCCGGCGATGATCTCGGGTTTGAGCGACGAGGCCTGCGCCAGTTCCTCGAATGCCAGCGCCGGCCGTAGGTTGGCAAACAGGCCCAGATCCTTGCGGATCGCCAGCAGGCCGCGTTCCGGACGCAGCTCGCGCGGCAGCGCGTCGTACTTGGGCCCGCCGACGGCGCCGAGCATCACCGCATCGGCCGCACGCACCAGCGTCTGCGTGGACTCGGGATACGGATGGCCTTCGGCGTCCACCGCCGCGCCGCCCAGGCGGGCGAATTCCCACTCGATGTTCTCGCCCTGCTGGCGCAGCACGTCGAGCACCCTGACCGCCTCGGCGATGATTTCGGGCCCGATACCGTCACCGGGGAGGATTGCGATCTTTTTGGTGCTCATGTCGTCGGTCTCAGGCAAACAGCCAGGGAGCCTGCTCGCGACGGCGCGCCTCGAAGCGGCGAATCGCCTCGGCGTTCTGCAAGGTGAGCCCGATCTCGTCGAGCCCGCGCACCAGGCAGTCCTTGCGGAACGCGTCGATCTGGAATGCGTGGCGCTCGCCCGACGGGGTTATCACGACCTGATCGGGCAGATCGATGGTGAGCGCGTAACCGGGCGTCGCGGCCACTTGCTCGAACAGGCTCGTCACCACCGCCTCTGGCAACACCACCGGCAGAAAGCCGGTCTTGAAACTGTTGTTGTAGAAGATGTCGGCGAAGCTCGGCGCGATCACCGCGCGGAAGCCGAAATCGTCGAGCGCCCACACCGCGTGCTCTCGCGACGAGCCGCAGCCGAAGTTTTCGCGCGCCAGCAGAATCTGCGCATCACGATAGGCCGTCTGATTGAGCACGAAATCCGGATTGAGGCGGCGCGTGGACACCGCGATGTCCAGATCACCGGCGTCGAGATAGCGCCAGTCGTCGAACAGGAACTGGCCGAAGCCGCTGCGCTTGATCGACTTCAGGTACTGCTTGGCGATGATTGCGTCGGTGTCGACATTGGGCCGGTCCAGCGGCGCGACTTTGGCAGTCATTGTGGTGAAAGCTTTCATGGCTTGATCGACTTCAGGGCACGGCAATGGGCGATGATCGCGTCGGTGTCGACATTGGGCCGGTCCAGCGGCGCGACCTTGGCGGTGATGGTGATGAAAGCTTTCACGGTGCTGATCTCTATTTCTTGTCTTTGTTGAGGAGCGTCACACGCTTCTTGATGCGCTGATCGATCTCTGGACCCAGGCTCTGGCCCCAGAGCAAACCCTGTTGCATGGATTCCTCCGCCAGCTGCGGCATCACCTGGATCGACTTCTTGCCGACCGAGGTGGCGTAGAACGCGGTCAGCTCCTGGATTTCGTTGAGCGTGAAATATTTCTCGTAGAGGTTGCCGGTCAGCGTGAGGATGTCCGGCACGTGCTGCTTGAAGACCGCGGACGATTCTTCCTGGGCGATCTTGAGTTCCTCCTGCGTCACGGTCTCGTGGCTGCGGCGCACGTTGTCGGCGAAGTTGCGCATGAAGGCCTGGGTCATGCCGTCGGTCATTTGATACAGCATCTTCGACATGCCGAGATTGTCCATCAGCGCCGCCACCGCCCGGCGTTTCTCCGCCACGGCCGCGGTGCTGTCAGCCGCTTGTGCATGCACTGCGCAAGTGAGCAGCAGCAGCGCCGACATCAACTGCATCGCACTTCTGATGGACTTCATGTCTTGCTCCGTTGGGTCATGACCAATTGCGCACGTCGACGAAGTGCCCCGCGATCCCGGCCGCCGCGGCCATCGCCGGCGACACCAGGTGGGTGCGACCGCCCTGCCCCTGGCGGCCTTCAAAATTGCGGTTGCTGGTGGACGCGCAGCGCTCGCCGGGTTCGAGCCGGTCGGCATTCATCGCCAGGCACATCGAGCAGCCCGGCTCGCGCCACTCGAAGCCCGCGTCGATGAAGATGCGGTCCAGCCCTTCGGATTCGGCCTGCGTTTTTACCAGACCGGAACCGGGTACGACCATCGCCAGCATCACGCTCGCCGCTTTGCGCTTGCCACGTACCACCGCTGCGGCGGCGCGCAGATCTTCGATTCGCGAATTGGTGCACGAGCCAATGAACACCTTGTCGACGCTGATCTGCGCGATCGGCGTGTTGGCGGACAGCCCCATGTAGGCCAGCGCCCGCTCCATGCCCGCGCGCTTCACCGGATCGCCCTCGCGCGCCGGATCGGGCACGCGGCCGGACACCGGCTGCACCATCTCCGGAGAAGTCCCCCAGGTCACCTGCGGCTGGATGGCACCGGCGTCGATGACGATCTCGTGATCGAAGCTCGCCCCGGGGTCCGAATGCAGCGTGCGCCAATGGGTGACGGCCCGTTCCCAGTTCTCGCCTTTAGGCGAAAACGGGCGGCCCTTGACGTAGTCGATGGTGGTCTGATCCGCCGCGATCAGCCCGGCGCGCGCGCCGGCTTCGATCGCCATATTGCACACCGTCATGCGGCCTTCCATCGACAGCGCCGCGATCGCATCGCCGGCGAATTCGATGGCGTAGCCGGTGCCGCCGGCGGTGCCGATGCGGCCGATGACGGCGAGCACGATGTCCTTGGCAGTGATCCCCGGCCCGACCGCGCCGCGCAGAAGAATGCGCAGCGTCTTGGATTTCTTCGCCACCAGCGTCTGCGTGGCCAGCACATGCTCGACCTCGGAGGTGCCGATGCCGAAAGCCAGCGCGCCGAACGCGCCGTGCGTGGACGTGTGCGAATCGCCGCAGACCACGGTCATGCCCGGCAAGGTGGCGCCCTGCTCCGGGCCGATGACGTGGACGATGCCCTGGCGCGGATCGTTCATGCGGAACTCGGTGATGCCGAATTCGGCGCAGTTGCTGTCCAGCGCCTCGACCTGGGTGCGCGAGATCGGGTCGGTGATGCCGCCGGCGCGATCGGTGGTCGGCACGTTGTGGTCGGCCACCGCCAGGTTGGCGTCGATCCGCCACGGCAGGCGCTGCGCCAGGCGCAGGCCGTCGAAGGCCTGCGGGCTGGTGACTTCGTGTACCAGGTGGCGGTCGATGTAGAGCAGGCAGGCGCCGTCGCCGCTGTCCTGCACGACATGCTCGTCCCAGATTTTTTGGTACAGCGTGCGAGCCATGAGGCGCTTCCTTGGCGATCGATGACGACAACGAGCGTGCAGTCTAGGTCTCGCCTTGCCATTACTCCAATGAATCGTTTGAATGCGCTGGATTCCCCAAACGCATACGACACCCTATGGAAACCCAGGACCTCGCCGCCTTCATCGAAGTCGCCGACAGCGGATCGTTCTCCGTCGCCGCCCAGCGCCTGCACCTGACCCAGCCGGCGATCAGCAAGCGCGTCGCGGCGCTGGAGGCGCGCCTGAAGCAGTCGCTGTTCGATCGCATCGGCCGGCGCATCAGCCTGACCGGTGCCGGCCACACGCTCTTGCCCTTCGCACGTCGGGTGCTGCAGGAACTGGAGGATGGCCGGCGCGCGATCTCGCAGCTCTCCGAGCACATCAGCGGCCGCCTGTCGATCGGCACCAGTCACCACATTGGCCTGCATCGTTTGCCGCCGGTGCTCAAGGGCTATACCCAGCGCTATCCCCGGGTCGATCTCGACCTGCACTTCATGGACTCGGAAAACGCCTGCGAAGCGGTGCTCGCCGGCAAGCTGGAACTGGGCATCGTCACCCTGCCACTGATGCCGCTGGCCAAGCTGGCGCAACGCCGCGTCTGGCCCGATCCGCTGGTCGTCGTGGTCGCGCCCGATCACGAGCTGACGCGATCCCGTCGCGTGAGCCTGACGCAGCTGGCGGCGCATCCGGCGGTACTGCCGGACGCGGCGACCTACACCCACCGCATCATCAAGGCCGCGCTGCTGGCCCGCGGCGTGGCGCCGCACGTGCGCCTGGCGACCAATTATCTTGAAACGCTGAAGATGCTGGTCGCCATCGGTCTGGGTTGGAGCGTGCTGCCGCGCTCGATGCTCGACGACAGCATCGTCACGCTGGAAGTCGCCGGCCTGGCCCTTGAGCGCGAACTCGGCCTGGTCTGGCACGAGCGGCGCAGCCAGTCCGGACCGGCGCAGGCGCTGATCGCGGAACTGTTGGCCATCGCCAGCTGACCTATCAGCACCCACGAGACCTTGAGGACATCCGATGAAGCTCTACTTCAATCCCCACAGCCGGGCCGTGACCACCAAATGGATGCTCGACGAGTGCGACGCCACCTACGAGCTGGTGCCGATCGATCTCGAAAAGCGCGAGCACAAGTCGCCGGCGTTTCTGCAGATCAACCCGGCCGGCAAGCTGCCGGCCCTGGTCGACGGCGAGGCGCGCCTGTTCGAGAACGCCGCGATCTGCCTGTATCTGGCCGACCGCCTGCCGCAGGCGCAATTGGCGCCCGCTCTGGATTCACCCGAGCGTGGCCGTTACCTGTCGCTGATGGTGTACGCCACTGCGCAGCTGGAACCCGCGATGGGCGACGCGATGATGAATCTGCCGACGGCGCCCTCGCGCGGCTGGGGCGAATATCCCCTGGTGCTCGACGCCCTGGAACGCGAACTGGGCGATGGCCCCTACCTGTTCGGCGACTGGTTCACCGCCGCCGATGTGATGATCGGCTCCGGACTGATCTGGAAGCGCGCCTTCACCAAGCAGCCGATCGAACGCGCGTCGCTGGAAGCCTATGCGCAGAGGCTGATGGCACGGCCCAAGGGCATGCGCTTTTAGCCGCCCTACAGCTCCAGCTTGTAGCCGACCCCGTAGATCGACCGGATCAGCTCCTGCTCCGGGCTGACCAGGTCCAGCTTGCGCCGCAGATTCTTGATATGGCTGTCGACGGTACGATCGGTGACCACGCGATGGTCGTTGTAGAGCTTGTCGAGAAGCTGGTCGCGCGAGAACACCCGTCCCGGCGCGGCGGCAAGGGTCTTGAGCAGACGGAACTCGACCGGCGTCAGGTCCAGCGCATGGCCGTCGAACGAGGCGCTGTAGCGCGACTCGTCGATCTGCAATTTCTCGGCGACAGGCGCGTCCGCGATACCCGGCGTGCTGCGCCGGAGAATCGCCTTGACGCGGGCGACCACCTCTCGCGGGCTAAAGGGTTTGCAGATGTAATCGTCGGCGCCGAGTTCCAGGCCCAGCAGGCGGTCGATCTCTTCGACCTTGGCGGTCATGATCACGATCGGCACTTCACTAAAAACCCGCACCTCGCGGCACAGGCTCAGGCCATCGCGTCCCGGCAGCATGAGGTCGAGCAGAATCAGATCGGGACGCTCGGCCTTGACGGCGGCGATCACCTCGCGGCCATCGCCGACGATGCGCGTCTCGAAGTCCGCCGCCTTGAGATAATCCGCCACCAGCGCCGCCAGTTTGGGCTCGTCTTCGACGATGAGGATGCGGCGGGGTTTGGGGTTCATAGGGTGCTCCGCGCCAATGGCAGGGTCAGGGTCATCTGTAGCCCTCCGAGTTTCGAGGCGCTCGCCACCAGCCGTCCGCCATGGGCCTCAGTGATGTTGCGGCAGATTGCCAGCCCCAGGCCGGCGCCGCCGCTGGCGCGGTTGCGCGAGGCTTCGACGCGGTAGAAGCGCTCGAACAGCCGCGGCAGCAGATCGTCCGGCACGCCAGGGGCGGAATCGGCGAAGTCGATGCGCACGTGTCCGCCCTCCTGGCGGATATCCACGCGCAGCTCGCCGCCGGAATCGGTGTATCGCAAGCTGTTCTCCAGCAGATTGCCGAACAGCTGGCGCAAACGGTTTTCGTCGGCGAACACCAGCAGCTCGCCGGACGACGGCGATTCCCGCAGCCTGATCTGGCGCGCGCCAAAGCGCTCGCGCGCCAGGTCCAGGCTGGCGTGCAGCAGTTCGGCCACGTCCAGGTCGGCCTTGCGATAAGTCAGCGCGCCGGCGTCGGACAGCGACAGGTCGTAGAGATCGCTCACCAGCTTGCCGAGCAGCTGGGTCTCGGCCTGCAGCGAGCGGATCGAGTCGGCGGTGAGCGGAC
This sequence comes from uncultured Hydrocarboniphaga sp., assembly GCA_964246995.1. Classification (GTDB taxonomy): domain Bacteria; phylum Pseudomonadota; class Gammaproteobacteria; order Nevskiales; family Nevskiaceae; genus Hydrocarboniphaga. The sequence continues at coordinate 63,725 of CAXTSJ010000013.1, read as the reverse complement.
GCACGCCGTCCTCCAGCGCCTCGAGTTCGCCCTTGAGCACCGAGATCGGCGTGCGCAACTCGTGCGAGACGTCGGCCATGAATACCCGGCGCATGCGCTCGTTCTTCTCCAGGGTGATGGCCAGCTGGTTGAAGTCGCCCGCCAGCCGGCCGATCTCGTCGCTGGACGACACCGTGACCCGTGCGGCGTAGTTGCCGGCCGCCAGCCGCCGCGTCGCCTCGGCCACGCGCCGCACCGGCGCCAGGAACACGCGCGCCAGCATGAAGGCGACCGCTGCCGCGAGCAGCGCGGCCAGGCCGCCGATGATCGAATGCGCGCGCAGTTGCTGGTGCTGGAAGCGCACGTCGGCCGCGGTGGTGGCCTGTTCGAATGGCACCATCGCCAGCCAGCCCACCCTGGCGCCATCGACTTCGATGGGCTTGATCACCGCGGTGGACGTGATCTGCGGATACCCGATCACCAGATGACGCTGGGCATCGAGCACCGCCACGCGCAGATTCAGCCCGGTCATCTCGAAGTCCGCCGGCAAGCCCTGGTCGCCGGGAAGATTGGGATCGGCATCCGGGCGCGGCCCGCGGATCATGCGGAACCACACGCGTGGGTTGTCGCGCAGGAAATCCCAGTTGCCGTGTTCGCGGTAGGCCTTGGCCAGAGTCGGGATCACCGCGGTCATGCGCGAGCGGCCCTGGTCGTTGAGATACCCCAGAAAGCCTTCGGTGAAGCTGATGCGCGAGGCCACGCCCATCGCCACCGCGGTGAGCAGCGAGCTGGCAAAGATGGCGATGAACAGCTTGGTGGTGACGCTGGACTTCAATCCGGGCTCCGGCGGGACGCGGCTGTTGTACGGCCACGGCGCTCGCCGATCAAGACGATCCGGCGCGGTTCCACACAATCTTCAAAGTTCGCGTTGGTCCGGCGGCAGGCTGTACCAGGCGACGATGCCGCCGAGCATCGCCACGCCCGCCGCCAGCACGAACAGAGCTTCCGGGGAAGCGGCATCCCACAGAAAGCCCGAGGCCAGCGAGCCGATCGAGCCGCCGACGCCGTAGGCGGCGGAGTTGTAGAGCGCCTGCCCGCGGCCGTGCAGATCGGGCGGGAACAGGGTTTGCACGTAGTGCATCGCTACCAGGTGGTAACAGGCGAAGCTCAGCGCGTGCAGTGCCTGCGCCGCGATCAGGGCGCCGAGCGAATCCGCCGCCAGGCCGATCAGCAGCCAGCGCAGCGCGGCGGTGGCCAGCGCCAGCATCATCAGGCGGCGCGCACCGGTCAGCCGCAGCACCCGCGCTGAAAAGAAAAACAGCACGATCTCCGCCACCACCGCCAGCGCCCACAGCTGCCCCGCGAAAGCGCGCGGATAGCCGTGCCGCGTCAGGTAAACGGTGAAGAAGTTGTAGTAGGGCGCGAAGCTCAGCTGCGACAGCAGGCAGGCGATCAGCAGGCCGATCACCTCGCGCCGGCGCAACACCGCCAGCAGCGAACTCACCGGCACCGCCGACATGGCGGCCGTGCGTGGCAGCAGGCGGTGATCCGGCACCATCCAGGCCGAAGCCGCCATGCCGGCGAACAGCGCCGCCACCAGCCAGGGTTCCCATTCCACGCCGAGGGCATCCAGCGCCGGCCCCACGCTCAGCACCGTGGCGACGAACCCCAGCGAGCCCCACAGCCGCACCCGCGAATAATCGCCACCGCCGTCGCGCAGATGGTTGAGCGCCACCACCTCGAACTGCGGCAGCAGCGCGTTCCAGAACAAGGTGTAGGCGAGCATCAGCGCCATTACCGCGCCCGCGGTTTTCACCAGTGGAATGGCGATGAAGATCAGCAGCGAGACGATGGCGGCGAAGCGGATCATCGTCATGCGCTCGCCGCTGTGATCCGCCCACCAGCCCCAGGCCACCGGCACCGTCGCGCGCGACACGCCCATCAGTGCATAGGCGACGCCGACCTGGGTAGCCGACAGCCCGCGCGCCAGCAGATACGGCGTCCAGTACGCCATGAAAGCGCCCACGGTTCCGTAGTAGCAGAAGTAAAAGCCCGCGAGGCGGAGCTTGAGCTTGTCGAAGGGCATGGGCATGAGGGGCGCGCACTTTACGCCGCCACCATCGCGGATTCACCCAGGCCACCGGCTGGTCCAGCCGACGATCTTCACAAACGTCGCCGTATCAGTCGGTTGAAACGGCTTTTTAAATGAATTCCAAAGCAAATCCGTGGCTTCAAAAAATTTCGCACTCGTGGCATTTGTTCGGGCTGCGGCTAGCGCTAACGTATCGACCCATCCCCGCCGTTGCTCGCATGCCCCGCCTCCCCTTGCCCGACCATCTGTTGCATCGCGCCGACCTCTGGGTTGGGGGCGAGGCGGCGCATGGGCGCGCGCAGACCACAGGGCATGCGGCGCTGGATCGCCTGCTTCCGGGTGGCGGCTGGCCGCGTGGCGCCTTGAGCGAAATCCTGGTGCCGGAACCCGGCGTGGGCGAACTGCGGCTGATCCTGCCGCTGCTGATCGACTGTGCCCGCGCCGGCCAGCGCGTGGCGCTGGTCAGTCCGCCGCACCTGCCCTACGCACCCGGCCTGGCCAAGGCCGGGCTGCGGCTGGAGCAGTGCTGGATCGCGGAACCAGAGTCTGCGACCGACCGCGTGTGGGTGATGGAACAGATGCTCCGCTGCCCGGCCGTGGGCGCGGTGGCGGCCTGGCTCGACCGCACCGACGAGCGCGTGCAGCGCCGCCTGCAGTTGGCCGCCGAGCGTGAGAACCAGGGTGCGGGCGCGATCGGCCTGCTGCTGCTGCCACCCTCGGCGCGCCACCAGGCTTCGGTCGCGGCGCTGCGCCTGGCACTGACGCCACTGCCTGAAGGCCCGCAGGTAGAAGTGCTGAAGTCGCGGGGCGGCCGCGTCGGCCAGACCGCGAGGCTGGCCGCATGAACACTCCACGAAGTGAACTGCTACTTCGCGGGGACCGCACATGAGCCTGTGGCTGAGCATCGAGCTGCCGCAATTGCCGCTGGATGCGCTGCTGCTGGCACAGGATGCACGCGAGCGCCTGCTGGTATACGCGCAGAAAGGCTCGCGACGCTGGATCGTCGGCAGCGCGCATCCGCGAATCGCGATCGGCGAAGCGCTCGGCAGCGTGCAGGCGCGCTTTCCGGACCTGCAGGCGCGCGCGCGCGATCTTGGCGCCGAATCGGCTGCCTTGCAGGCGGTCGCGTTACTGGCTTACGGACTGAGCGACCGCATCGTCATCGTCGATGACGCGCCGCGCGGTCTTTACGATCCGCCCCATCAATCGGTGAACGTGGACGTGGCGCCGAGCCTGCGTTTGTTCGGCGGCATCGAGGCGATGCTTGAACGTGCTCACGCCCTGCTGCCCACCCTGCCCTACCGCACGCGCATCGGCGTCGCGCCCACCTTGACCGCGGCGATGCTCGCAGCGCGCGCCGGGTTGCCGCCGCTCACCGACCCCGATCCGCAAACAGTGCGCGCGCAGCTTTCCGTTCTGCCGCTGAGGCTTCTGCGCTGGCCGTTCGCGGCCGAAGAAGTACTGGCCGGATCTGGCCACGCCACGCTCGGCGACGTGCTGCGCCACGGTGCTTCCAGCCTGGCCGCGCGGCTCGGCGCGGGATTTCCACTGGCCTTGCAGCGCCTGCTTGGCGAGGCGCCGGATCCGCGGCCCTGGTTCACGCCGCCCGCGCGCTATCGCCGCCGGCACGATCTCGACGTGGAGATCGAAGACTGGCAGGCGTTGCTGTTTCCGCTGCAACGCCTGTTCGACGAGTTCGAGACCTATTTGCGAGCGCGCCAGGTCGCGGTGACCGAGCTGCATCTGAGCCTGGCGCGGCGCCGCACCGAAACCGAAATTTTTGTATTGCGTACCACGTCGCCGACGCAGAGCGCAGACCTGCTGTTCCGCCTGCTGCGCGAGCGCTGGCAGTCACAGGGCCCCACGGCGCCGGCGCGTGAACTGCGGTTGCGCGCCGATCGCTTCGTCGATCTGTCCTCAACGCAAACCCAGCTCTTCGACGACGGTAACGCGCAGGGCGAGGTCTGGATGATGCTGGTGGACCGCATCCGCGCGCGGCTGGGTGATGCGGCTTTGTGGCAGCCGGGACTGGCGGACGATCATCGCCCGGAACACGCTTGGATGCGCAATGGCGCTCCATCGACCGGCCAAGCCCCATCACCCCGCCCGCTCTGGCTGCTACGCGCACCGCGCCGCTTTCGGCCGCAAGGTTCTGTTATCGGATCACCCGAGCGCATTAGCGGCGGCTGGTGGGACGGCGCCTGCGTCGATCGCGACTACTACCGCTTGGCCGATGGCAAAGGCGCAAATCTATGGATCTTCCACAACCGCGCCGACGGCCAATGGTACGAACACGGCCGCTGGGATTAGTGGGCCGCTCTCGCGTTATTTCCGCTTGCGGAACAGTTGTCGATGGGTGCCAGCGCGCCGGAAAATAATTTCATCCGGCCGGTATTGATAGATAACCAAGTCGTCTTCGCCGATATGGAATTCTCGAAATCCAATCCAATCGATGTGCAGGGCATGATCACTGAAGATTTCAGGCAGTGATTCACCTTAAGCCAGTAACTCGATAGCCGTGTAGAAAGCTTCCAAGTCGAGCGCCGCGCCGCGCAGGTCATGCAATCGATCTAAATCCCGGAGGAATCGATCGGTATAGGTGAGCTTCAACGATAACGTTCGCGCAGAAAGATAACGGCGGCGCGTGCATTTTTGAACGTACGGCCGGCCTCCTTGCTGCTCAGTGCCTGCGCAGTGCCTGCATTGGGGGCGTTCCCGCTTTGTTGTTCAACCAGTGCCGTCACGGCGGCACGCGCTGTACGCTTGCCCGTGAGCGCTTTGGCACGCTGAATCACTTCTTCGGGCAGCTCAACGTTTTGCAGGGTCATGGCGGTCTCCCTTGGGCGGACGAATTGTAGCCTGTGCTCCTGGCGCAAAGGCTATCCACCAACCGGGCTGCTCAGCGCCCCGCTGCCGACACCCGCCAGCGTCAGCACGCCGATCACCGCGAACAAGGCCGCCGCGACGCCGCGCAGCCACACCGCCGGGATGCGCCTGGCGAAGCGTTCGCCCAGAAACACCGCGGGCACGTTCGCCAGCATCATGCCGGTCGTCGTCCCCGCCACCACGGCGAGCAGGCTCGAATAGCGGATCGCCAGTCCCACGGTCGCGACCTGCGTCTTGTCGCCGATCTCGGCGACGAAGAACAGCCAGAGCGTGGTGAAGAAAATCGTGCCACGGCTTTTGTTGGAGCGATCGGCATCGTCGTCGAGCTTGTCCGGCACCAGCAACCACGCGGCCATGGCGATAAAAGACAACCCGAGAATCCAGCGTAAGTAAGCATGCGGAAGCTGCGTGCCGATCCAGACGCCGGCCCAGCCGGCCAGCGCGTGGTTGAGCAGGGTCGCGGCGAGAATGCCGGCGACGATCGGCCAGGGGCGGCGATAGCGGGCGGCCAGAACCAGCGCGAGGAGTTGCGTCTTGTCGCCCATTTCGGCCAGGGCGACGACGCCGGTGCAAACCAGAAAAGCTTCGATCATAAAAAATCCAGGTCCAACAAAAAAGTCACGAGCCATGCAATGACCATCGGCAAGAATCCGCGTGCGCGTGATGGCGGCCACGAGGCGGCTTAAGCTAGACGCGCCGTCTGCGCATGGCGTTGGGGAATAACATATCCAGGGGGAACATCAATGAAACAAGCACTGGTTCTGACCGCGGCAATGTTCTGCGGTGCCGGCCTGGTTCTGCCGGCGATGGCCGACGGTCTCAAGGAAGGAAAATGGGAATACACCACCGAGATGCAGTTCGGTGGCGGCATGGGGATGCCGCAGGGGCAGGCGATGCCCAAGCTGCCGCAAGGCGTGCAACTGCCGCCGGGCATGAAGATGCCGCAGTTCGGGCCCAAGGGCATGACCACCACGTTCCAGCGGTGCATGACCAACGACAAGCCGGTGCCTACCGATGACAAGGGTCCGCAGAAATGCGAGGTCAAGAAAATGGATCGCAGTGGCAACACGGTGAAATGGGTCATGCACTGCGCCGGAAAGGGCGGCGACATGGATGGCGAAGGCGCCGCCACCTACACCGGCGACACGATGACCTCCGAGATGAAGATGACCGGCTCGCATGACGGCCAGCCGATCGACGTCACGCAGAAGACGACGGGCAAGTATCTGGGCGCCTGCTCTTAGGGACCACGCTAGCGAAAATCCCGTGACTGCGACGGCAGGTCGGTCAGCCAGGCGCTGAGGTCGCTCATCTGGCTGACCGATACGTGGACGATGCTGTCGGTCTTCTGCAACGCTCCGGTGACCAGCGCCAGGCGCACGCCCAGCACTACTTCGCGATTGGCCTCGATGAAGCGCGGGTTAAGGATCAGGTTTACCGTCCCGGTTTCGTCTTCCAAGGTCATGAACATCACGCCCTTGGCGGCCGGCGGCCGCTGCCGGAACATGACGATGCCGGCGACGCGCACGCGCGCCTTGTCCTTGACGCCGGCATCCAGCAGCGATTTGGCGGTGACGGTTTTGCGCGCGCTGAGGCGCTTGCGCATCAGCGACAGCGGATGCTGGCGCAGCGACAGACCCAGGCTGCGGTAGTCGGCGAAAACGTCTTCACCGACGCTGGGCGATCGCAGATCGGATTCGGGTTCGGGCTCGGTGGGCCGGTCGAGCGTCAGGCCGGTATCGCCTGCGTGCGCGGCGACGTTCCAGCGCGCGGCGTGGCGATGGCCGGCAAGCGATTCGAGCGCGCCGGCATTGGCGAGCAGGCCTAAGTCGCGGCGGCCAAGCTTGGATCGTCGCGCAAGATCGTCAATGTTCTCGAACGGCTGTTGCAGGCGCGCGGCTTCGATCGCATTGCCACTGGCTTCAGATAAGCCTTGCACTTGCAGCAAGCCGAGACGCAGCGCGGCATCTGTGCCTTGGCTCGGCGGCTCCAGCGTGCAGAACCAGGCGCTGCTTTGCACGTCCACCGGCCGCACCTCCACCCCGACCCTGCGCGCCTCGCCCACCAGCATCGACGGCGGATAGAAACCCATCGGCTGGCTGTTGAGCAGCGAGGCGGTGAAGGCCGCGGGACGATGGCATTTGAGCCAAGAGGAAGCGTAGGCGAGCAGCGCGAAACTGGCGGAATGCGATTCCGGGAATCCGTAGGAGCCGAAGCCGAGAATGCGCTGATAGATCTGTTCGGCAAATTCCAGTTCGTAGTCGTTGTTCACCATGCCGTTGACCAGGCGATCGTGCAGATGCTCCAGGCCGCCGTGCCGCTTCCACGCGGCCATCGAGCGACGCATGTTGTCGGCCTCGCCCGGCGTGAACTTGGCCGCGGTGATGGCGATCTGCATCACCTGTTCCTGGAAGATCGGCACGCCCATGGTGCGCTCCAGTATCGACGCAAGTTGTGGCGGATAGTCCGGGGTCTCCAGCCCGTTCTTGCGCCGCAAATAAGGGTGCACCATGCCACCGGTGATCGGACCGGGCCGCACGATGGCGATCTCCACCACCAGATCGTAAAAATTCTTTGGCTTGAGCCGCGGCAACATGTTCTGCTGCGCGCGCGATTCGATCTGGAACACGCCGATGGTCTCGGCGCGCTGGATCATCGCGTAGGTTTCCGGATCGTCTGGCGGAATCGTGTCGAGCGAATGCGCGTCCGCAGGATCAAACTCGCGCATCAGATCGAAACAGCGGCGCAGCGCGGTGAGCATGCCCAGCGCGAGCACATCGACTTTGAGCAGACCGAGTGATTCGAGATCGTCCTTGTCCCACTGGATCACCTGGCGATCCGGCATCGACGCGTTCTCGATCGGTACCAGTTCGTCGAGCGGACGCTGCGAGATCACGAAGCCGCCGACGTGTTGCGACAGATGCCGCGGGAAGCCCGCGAGTTCGCGAGTGAGTTCGATCCACTGCCGGAACTTCGGCGCCATGTCGTCAAAGCCTTGCTCGCGCAAGCGTTGCTGCAGCTCATCCGGCATGTCCCACCAGGCGAGCGTCTTGCTGACGCGATCGATGTCCTCCATCTCCATGCCTAGCGCGCGACCGACGTCGCGCAGCGCCGAGCGCGTGCGATAGGTGATGACGGTGGCGGCGATGGCGGTGCGATGGCGCCCATACTTGTCGAAGACATACTGGATCACCTCCTCGCGACGCTGATGCTCGAAGTCCACATCGATATCCGGCGGCTCGGAACGCTCCTTGGAGATGAAGCGCTCGAACAGAAGGTTCTCGTTTTCGGGCCGCACCGAGGTGATGCCGATGCAATAGCACACGGCCGAATTGGCGGCGCTGCCACGCCCTTGGCAGAGAATGTTTTTCGATCGCGCGTGGCGCACGATGTCGTGCACGGTGAGGAAGAATGGCTCGTACTTCAGGTCTGCAATCAGCGCCAGTTCTTTCTCGATCTGCTGGCGAACTTTTGCAGGTTCACCTTCCGGCCAACGTTCGCGCAGCCCAGCCTCGGTGAGCGCGCGCAGATAGCTCGTCGGCGTGTCGCCTGCGGGGACCAGCTCGGCCGGATATTCGTACTTCAATGAAGACAGATTGAAATCGCACCGCGCGGCGATGGCGATCGTCTCCTCCAGCATCGCCGCCGGATACAGCGCGGCCAGTTCAATGCGCTTGCGCAGATGCGCTTCCGCATTGGGCAGCAGCACGGTGCCGCATTCCGCCACCGGCTTGCCGATGCGCACGGACGTCAAGACATCATGCAGGCGCTTGCGCATACGGCGGTGCAACAGCACGCCGCCCGCCGCGACGCAGCGCAACCCGGTCTGGTGGCTCAGGATTCGCGCCGCAGCAAGTCGCGCCGCGTCGTCGGCCAGACGATGCTGGTGCACGCCGATCCAGGCCTGGGCCACGCGCTCGGCGAGCCATGCGCCATCGTCGGGTCGTGCGCCAGAGTCCGGCAGCCATACCGCCGGGCAGCGCGTCAGCGAATCACAATCGGCCCGCAGCAGGCGGTACTTCCCTTTCGGCGCGGTTTGCCGCGCGCGGGTGATCAGCCGGCTGATCTGCGCATAGGCCTCGCGATCCGGCGCCAGCAACACGAAGGACGGGCCGTCCTGCAGATGAAACTCGGCACCGACGATGAGCTTGATCGGCACGGCTGCTTTTTTCACCGCGTCGTGCGCACGGACGACGCCGGCCAGCGAGCATTCGTCGGTGATGGCGATCGCGGTATAGCCCAGCTCAACCGCTCGCTCGATCAGCTCGTCGGCATGCGAAGCCCCACGCTGGAAACTGAAATTGCTTAGGCAGTGAAGCTCGGCATAGGCAGGCTCGGCCTGATGTTCGGACATGCCGCAATCGTACCGGTAGCCGGGGGCTCGAGCCGGGTTTGAGCCGCGATCGGTGTGCCGACTTCGATGCCGAGCAAGGCCGTGATGCGATCGGCCACGGCGCGCAGGCTGCGTTCGCTGAAGTCGTGATAGCTGCCGAAGGCAAGGAAGCGATCGACCACGAAGCGCAGCATCGCTCGGCGACGCGCCACGTTGACCGGCTGGGTCAGTGCCTTGATCAGCGCGGGACCCAATTGGGCGGATGCATCGACTCTCTCCACCAGGCCCTCGGCCGTGTAGAAATTCCGGCCCAGGGTGACGACCGGCTTGTCGTACAGAAAAGCCTCGAAGCCAACGGTTGAATTGACTGTGACCACGGCCGCCGCCTTCTCCAGAATCTCGGTCAGGCGGTGACGACGGACGAACAGCACATCGGGGAATTCGCGGACCAGACTCGCGTAGGCCATCTGGATATCCCAGCGCTCGCGCGGATGCAGCTTGACGACGATGCGCATTTGCGGATCGATCTCGCCCAGCGTGCGATGCAGCAGTCGCAGCAAGCCGGGCATGTCGTTGCCCAGCACCGGCGAATGCAGAATCAGTTGCGAGTCTTTCTTCACCTGGAACGGCAGCAGAACGAAACGCTCCGGCAACTCGTGGTTATCGAAGCCGATCGGCGGCGCCATGCGCGTCGTTCTGGATTCGAGCCACAAACCCGCGCGGCAGATGAGCCACGATCTCAGGTCCACCAGAAAGCGTTTCGGCACCTTGGGGCTGAGCACGCGCATCGGCTTGCCGGATTTATAAGCGGCGATCTCCTGATCCAGCGCCTTGTCCAACGCTGGGTCGGGCGGTAAAAGTCCGGCGCCGCTCGCGACCAGATCGGTAACCGAGGAGTTGAAGTTGACGCCCTGTATGTCGAGCTGCGTTGTACCTGGCAGGTAACCGTGTTCGGCAAAAATCACCGCTATTCCGCGTTGCCTCGCCAGCCACACGGCGAGCGACACGATCAGGTTGGATCCGTTCCAGACCAGCACGGCGCCGACGTTCTGGGATTCAAAGAATCGAGACAGGTCGTGCAGCAGCCGGCGCGCACGCCGGATCACCCGAGGCCCGCGCTTGACCCACACCTTGTCACCAATGGCGGCGCGCAGATCGGCGTCGGAAATCTCGAACAGCTGCGGCCACTGCCAGGTACCGGGGAACAGCGGCGCCTTTGCGCTGCGGATGAAGCCGCGGACCATGACCCGTCGCGAGTAGTAGACGCAATGGACGCTGGGTTCGAGAACGTTCCGCAGCTCCAGAAAAAACGGCGCCTTGCGACGTCCGGGATCAATGAAGGCGAGATGGGTTGGGCTTGGTCTGCTGGATGTCACTGGAGTCGGTGTCGGCCGCCTGGTCGCGATAGCTTGATCAGCGGGTGTTTCAACTTAGTTTCAATTCCGGGTGGCGTGGATGTCAGTCGGCTCGCCGCGGACGTCCGCATCCATCTGACCGCGCATCACCGTATGATCAAACCGTCAATACACCGCTTCCGAATGAGGTCTTCCATGCCGATCCGCTCTTTCCGTACCGCCCTGGTCGCCGCCGCTCTGGCGGTCTGCTCGCTGCCGGTGCTCGCCGCCCTCAAGCCCGGTGCCGATGCGCCGATGTTCACCGCCGACGCCTCGCTGGCCGGCAAGCCGTTTTCGTTCTCTCTGCAGGAGGCGCTCAAGAAAGGGCCGGTGGTGGTGTACTTCTACCCGGCGGCCTTTACCTCCGGCTGCAACGCCGAAGCGCACAAGTTCGCCGAGGCCAGCGACCAGTTCAAAGCCCTGGGCGCGCAGGTGATCGGCGTGTCCAAGGACGATCTGGAAACGCTGCACAAATTTTCGGTGAGCGAGTGCGGCAACAAGTTCGCGGTCGCCTCCGATCCGGGCGTCAAGATCGCCAAGTCCTACAAGACCACGCTGATGATCTGGCCGGGGCACGCCGACCGCACCTCTTATGTGATCACGCCCGACGGCAAGATTCTCTACAGCTTTTCCTCGCTGAGCCCGAACGATCACGTCAACAACACCCTGCAGGCGCTCAAAACCTGGCGTGAGTCGCAGGGCAAGGCCTAGTCGCTTCGCTTGATGGCATGCTGTGCGCCCGATGCTTGAAGAAGGCTGCGAGTGCGCTTGCTGGTCATTGAAGACGATGCGGAGACCGCGGCCTATCTGCTGAAGGGCTTGCGCGAGGCCGGCCATGCGGTGGACCACGCCGGCAACGGCAAGGACGGCCTGTTTCTCGCCGCCTCCGAGCCCTATGACGGCATGGTGGTCGACCGTCTGCTGCCACAGGTCGACGGGCTGACCATCGTCGCCACGCTGCGTGCATCGGGCAATCATGCGCCGGTGATCATCTTGTCGGCGCTGGGCGAGGTCGATGACCGCATCCGCGGCCTGCGTGCCGGCGGCGACGACTATCTGGTCAAACCATTCTCGTTCGCCGAACTGCTGGCGCGTCTGGAGGCAGTGATGCGCCGCGGCCGCGGCAACCAGGCGGAGCCGGTCACTGTGTTGCGCGCCGGCAATCTGGAAATGGACCTGCTGTCGCGCAGCGTGCGCCGCGGCACACGCGCCATCGATATCAAGCCGCAGGAATTCCGCCTGCTGGAATATCTGCTGCGCAATGCCGGCCAGGTGGTGACGCGGACCATGCTCTTCGAGCATGTCTGGGACTATCACTTCGACCCGCAGACCAACGTCATCGACGTGCACATCTCGCGTCTGCGCGCCAAGATCGACGAAGACGGCGAGCAGCCGCTGATCCACACCGTGCGCGGCGCCGGCTACTGCTTGCGGCCTCCGGCCTGAACGCTGTCGCCTGATGCGCCTGCCGGAGCTGCTGCGCTCGCATTCCTTCCGCCTGGCGCTGCTGTACACCGCGCTCTTCGGCCTGTCGATCGGCGTGCTGCTGGCGGTGATCTACGTGCTGGCCGGCCAGTACGTGAAGAGCCATGTCGACGAGTTTGTGTCCTCGGAGCTGGAACTGTTCGAGGCCGACTACGGCGTCGACGGCGCCGAGGGCGTGCTCGGGCTGGTGCGCTCGCGCAACCAGTCCGATCGCAACAATCACTGGATCTATCTGTATCAGAACGGCGACGGCGCCTATCTCGCCGGCGATCAGTTGCGCTGGCCGGGGATTCAACCCGGACTCGACGGTTTCTTCACCCTGCCCGGCCGTCTGCATTCCGGCGCGGTGCGTGCGCGCGAGGCGCATTTCGCCGACGGCAGCCGTCTGCTGGTGGGGCTCAACGACTACGAAGTCGGCGAGATGCGTTCCGCGCTGGCGCGGGCGATGGGCGTGGGCGTGGGCGCGATGTTGCTGCTGGCGATCGGCGGCGGGGTGCTGGTGACGATGGCGTCGCGGCGCCAGATCGAATCGATCAACCGCGTCACCCACGAGATCATGGCCGGCGATCTGCGCCGCCGCGTGCCGGCCAGCAGCAGCCGCGACGAGTTCGGCGCGCTGGGCCGCAATATCAACGCGATGCTGGATCGCATCGGCGAGCTGATGCTCGCGGTGCGCGGCATCACCGACAACATCGCGCACGATCTGCGCATGCCGCTGGCGCGTCTGCGCAGCCTTCTGGAACGCGCGCGCGACTGCGACGATATCGACGAACAGCCCAAGGTTCTGAGCCGCTGCCTGGACGAAGTCGATTCGATCCTCGCCACCTTCGGCGCGATGCTGCGCATCACCAATGTCGAATCCGGCATCCTGCGCGACAGCTTCGTCGACGTCGATCTGTCCGCCATCGCGCGCGACGCCGAGCAGTTGTTCGAGCCGATGTTCGTCGCCGACAACCGCAAGCTGATCGCGCACATCGACGATGCAGTAAGCGTGCGCGGCAATCGCGATCTGCTGTTCCAGGCGCTGGCGAATCTGCTCGACAACGCCGTCAAGTTCACGCCGCCCGGGTCGATCATTCAGATCCTGCTCGCGCGACATGGCGACCAGGCCGAACTGTGCGTGGCCGACGACGGCCCCGGCGTGCCGGTGGAACTGCGCGAGCGCGTGTTCCAGCGCCTGTTCCGCGGCGATCCGGCGCGCAGCACGCCCGGTAGCGGCCTGGGCCTGTCGCTGGTGCGCGCGGTGGCGCTGCTACACGACGGCATCTGCCGCATCGACGACAACCGGCCGGGAGCGCGCGTGCTGCTGGGCCTTCCGTTGTCGAGGACTTGAAACCCGGCTAGCCGGCGCTGGCGTTGCTCAGTTCGAGCATCGACCGCGGCGCGCTGCCGCGCTTGAGCTTGGCGGCGTCGGAGCGGAACAGTTCGAGCTGGCTCAGGTATTCGGCGCTGATGTCCTGGGTGATGTATTCGCCGGTAAACACGGAGCAGTCGAAGCGCTGGATCTTCGAGTGCTTGTGGTTCACCGCCTCGATCAGATCGTCGAGGTCCTGGTAGATCAGGCGATCGGCGCCGAGCAGTTTCTCCAGCTCGGCATGGGTGCGGCCATGCGCCACCAGCTCCGAGGCCGATGGCATGTCGATGCCATAGACGTTGGGATAGCGCACCGGCGGCGCGGCGGACGCGAAGTAGACCTTGTTGGCGCCGGCGTCGCGCGCCATCTGGATGATCTCCTGGCTGGTGGTGCCGCGCACGATCGAGTCGTCCACCAGCAGCACGTTCTTGCCACGGAATTCGATGTCCACCGGATTGAGTTTCTGGCGAACGCTTTTCTTGCGCTGGGCCTGGCCGGGCATGATGAAAGTGCGGCCGATGTAGCGATTCTTGATGAAGCCTTCGCGGTAGTTGACGCCGAGACGCGCGGCGACTTCGGCGCCGGCGACGCGCGAGGTGTCGGGGATCGGGATCACCGTGTCGATGTCGTGGTCGGGCCAGTCGCGCAGGATTTTCTCCGCGAGCTTGATGCCCATGCGCAGGCGCGCCTTGTAGACGTAGATGCCGTCGATCACCGAGTCCGGGCGCGCGAGGTAGACGTATTCGAAGATGCAGGGCGAATACATGGGGCTTGCCGCGCACTGGCGGCGATGCAGCTTGCCCTCCATGTCGATGTAGATCGCCTCGCCCGGCGCGATGTCCGCGATCAGCTCGTAACCCAGGGCATCGAGGGCCACCGACTCCGAGGCGATCATGTATTCCCTGCCCTGCACGGTATCGCGCGCGCCGTAGCAGATGGGGCGGATGGCGAAAGGATCGCGGAAGCCCAGCAGGCCGTAGCCGTTGATCATCGCCACCACGGCATACGCGCCGCGACAGCGCCGGTGCACACCCGAGACCGCGGCAAAGACATCGTCCGGCCCCAGTCGCAACTTGCTCTGGATCTGCAGCTCATGGGCGAAGACGTTGAGCAGCACCTCGGAGTCGGACTCGGTGTTGAGATGCCGGCGATCTTCCAGGAACAGCTCCTGCTTGAGCTCTTCGGAATTGGTGAGATTGCCGTTGTGCGACAGCGAGATGCCGAACGGCATGTTGGTGTAGAACGGCTGCGCCTCGGCCGAACTGCTGGCGCCAGCGGTGGGGTAGCGCACATGGCCGATGCCCATCGGCCCGCGCAGCTGCAGCATGTGCTCGTCCTTGTTGAAGACATCGCGCACCAGGCCGTTCTCCTTGCGCAGGTAGAGCCGGTGGCCTTCGGTGGTGATGATGCCGGCGGCGTCCTGGCCACGGTGCTGCAGCGTGGTCAGCGCGTCATAAAGCTCCTGATTGGCGCTTTGATGAGAGTAGATACCAACGATGCCGCACATGGTGACCCCGGAGAAACCAGTTCAGACGACTTCAAAGAGACGCGGGTACCGCTTCGGGTACGACGGTGTTGTCTTCATCTGCCGGCTTGAGTTTTTCCAGCCAGCTTTCCGGCAGCAGCGTGCGCAGGCCATCGGCCAGCCAATTGAATTGCTTGAGCAGCACCGACTGCTGCCACCACAGGTCTTGTCGCGCCGGCGTCATGCCGACGACGATGATGAAGGCGGCGATCAGCAGCGCGCCGCGCAACAGCCCGAAGCCGCCGCCCAGGGTGCGATCGGTGGAAGACAGCAGGCTACCGCGCAGGCCGCGGACGATCAGCGCCGTGGTGATGCCGCCTGCGAGCAAGACGGCGAGGAACAGCAGCGCGTAGGCCGCCGAAATGCGCACCGACTGCACCGCGATGTAGGGTTCAAGCCGGTGTCCGAGCGCTGCGCCGAAAGTCAGTGCCAGCCAGACCGCCAATACCCAAGTGATCAGGCCCAGTACTTCGCGGGCGAATCCACGTAGCACGCCTACGATCGTGGACACGATCAGCAGCGCCACGATGCAATAGTCCACCCAGATCATCATGTGTCCGACTTGCAGCGGTGACGCATTTTAGCACCGCCCGCACGGGGACATCGGCGCCATGTCGGCTTCTACCCCATTCGCTCCAGCAAGGCGCGCTCGACGGCCGCGCGCTCCGCCGGCACTTGGATCAGGCCCTTCAAGCCGTCCTTGACGATGATGTCCGGGTCCTTGAGTCCGTTGCCGGTGAGCGTGCAGACCACAGTGGAACCCGGCGCGATCTTGCCCGAGACGATGTCGCGCAGCGCGCCGCACAGCGAGGCGGCCGACGCGGGCTCGCAGAACACGCCCTCGCTCATCGCCAGCAGCCGCTGGGTGGCGAGGATCTCGTCGTCGGTGCATTCGTCGAACCAGCCGCCGGATTCCTGCTGCACGATCCAGGCGCGATCCCAGGACTGCGGATCGCCGATGCGGATGGCGGTGGCGACGGTCTCCGGATGTCTGACCGGACCGCCGCGCAAAAACGGCGCTGCGCCTGCAGCCTGGTAGCCAAGCATCTTCGGTCGACCGTCCGCGAGCGGGCTGCCTGCAAAACCACAGTCGCCATCGCAGAACGCGCAGCCCTTGGTGCCGACGCCTGCCATCTCCGAATAACCGATCCAGTGCGCAGTGATGTTGCCGGCGTTGCCCACCGGCAGGCAGTGATAATCGGGTGCGCGGCCGAGCGCTTCCACGATCTCGAACGCCGCGGTCTTCTGCCCTTGCAGCCGGTAGGGATTGATCGAGTTGACGATGGTCACCGGCGCGTCCTCGGCCACTTCCTTCACCAGGCGCATGCCGTCGTCGAAGTTGCCCTGGATCTGCACCACCACCGCGCCGTGCACCACCGCTTGCGCCAGCTTGCCCAGCGCGATCTTGCCTTCGGGAATCAGCACGAAGGCGCGGATGCCGGCACGCGCCGCGTAGGCCGCTGCGGCTGCCGAGGTGTTGCCGGTGGAGGCGCAGATGATCGCGCGCGAACCTGCATGCACCGCCTGCGTCACCGCCACCGTCATGCCGCGGTCCTTGAACGAGCCGGTGGGATTGAGCCCTTCGAACTTGACGTAGAGCTGGCCCTCGAAACCCACGGACTTGGGAATGTTGAGCAGCTCGATCAGCGGCGTGCGCCCCTCGCCCAGGCTGATGGCCCGCACATCGGCAGCAAAAGGCAGACGGCTGCGGTAGTGATCGATGAGTCCGGTATAGCGAGAAGTCATGGTTGGCTTGTGTTGAAAAGCGGAGCCGGGATCAGCTCAGGCTGTGACAGGAATGCTTTGAGCCGGTCGCGCACCGCGGGCCACTCGTCGCGGATGATGCTGAACCACACCGAGTGCCGCAGCCGCGGGCCGGGCACCTGCATGTGGTTGCGGAAGATGCCCTCCTGCGTCGCGCCGATGCGCAGGATGGCGGTGCGCGAAGCGGTGTTGAGCGAGTCGGTTTTAAGTTCGACACGATTCAGCGCCAGCGCGCCGAAACCGTGTTCGAGCAGCAGCAGCTTGCACTCGGTGTTGACCGCGCTGCGTCGCGCGCGAGGCGCAAGCCAGGTGGAGCCAATTTCGGCGCGCGCGTGCTCGGCGACGATGGCGCCGAAGCGCGTGCTACCGACGACGGCGTGGTCGCGGAGCCGGCGAATGGCGAAAGGCAGAGCCGTGCCGGCCTGCTGATCGGCCAGCGCGCGATCGATCCAGCCGCGCAGCGCGGCCGGGCTATCGAGTGGCTCGGGAAACCAGCGGAAAGTTTCGTCCGACGGCTCCGCCGCGATCAGCAGGTCGGGCAGATGCGACAGCGCCAGCGGTTCGAGCCGCACGTGCGCACCTTCGAGCAGAACGCTGGCCATGACGTCGGTGATCAGAAGTACTCAACGCGGAAGCGCGAGACATCGCCGTGCACGAAGGACAGCGCGCGCACCTGCGCCACCGCCGCGTTGAAGCAGTGCTCCGTAACCGGCGAGGTGATGACGGCGACGGTCGCGTCCTCATCGTCCTGCGGCTCCTTTTGCAAGATCGCCTCGATGCTGATGTCCAGGCCCGCCAGGATCGCGGTGATCGCGCTGAGCACGCCCGATTCGTCGGCGACGGTGACACGCAGGTAGTGCGCGCTGACCACCGAGTCGAGTTCCAGCACAGGCAGTTCATGCACCGATCCGCCCTGGAAGCCCAGCGCGGGCACGCGCGTGTGGGAGGGCGCGTCGAGGCTGCGGGCGACGTCGACCAGATCGGCGACGATGGCCGAAGCGGTGGCATCGCCACCGGCGCCGCGGCCGTACAGACCGATCTGGCCAACGGCATTGCCCTGCAGCAACACGGTATTCAGAACACCGTCGACCTTGGCGAGCAGGCGGTCTTCCGGGATCAGGGTCGGATGCACGCGCAGCTCCACACCGCCGTCGCTGCGCTTGGCGATGCCCAGGTGCTTGATGCGATAGCCCAGCGCGCGCGCGATCCTGATGTCCTGCGGCGTGACCCGGGTGATGCCTTCGACAGCCACCTTGGCGAAGCTCAGCGGCATGCCGAAGGCGATGCTCGCCAGAATCGTGAGCTTGTGCGCGGCGTCGATGCCTTCGATGTCGAAAGTCGGATCGGCCTCGGCGTATCCCAGGCGCTGCGCGTCGCTGAGCGCCTCGGCAAACGCCTGCCCCTTTTCGCTCATCTGCGTGAGGATGTAATTGCAGGTGCCGTTGATGATGCCGGCCAGGGCGTCGATGCGATTGCCGGCGAGCCCCTCGCGCAAGGCCTTGATCACCGGGATGCCGCCGGCGACGCTGGCTTCGAAAGCGATCGCCAGACCGCGACGCTGCGCGGCGTCGAACAGGCGATTTCCGTCGAGCGCCAGTAGCGCCTTATTGGCGGTAACCACGGGCTTGCCTGCTTCCAGGGCCGCGAGAATCAGCTCGCGCGCGGGCGACAGACCGCCGATGACTTCGACCACCACATCGACATCGGCGTGCGTGGCCACGAGCATCGGGTCGGCGAGAATCTGGATGCCGTCGAGCGACACCTCGCGGGCGCGACTCAAATCCCGCGCGCAGGCGTGGGTGACGACCAGCGGCCGGCCGACGCGGCGGCCGATCTCATCGGCGTTGTCGCGCAGCGTGCGGATCACGCCCTGCCCGACGGTGCCCAGACCGAGCAGGCCGATCCTCAGCGGCCCGGTGATGCCATGCGTCATGCCGCGTCGGCCTTGACGTTGGTGGGCGGACCCTTGAGCAGCAGGCGCTTGATGCCGCGGATCGCCTGACGGCTGCGATGCTCGTTTTCGATCAGCGCGAAGCGCACGTGATCGTCGCCGTATTCGCCAAAGCCCATGCCCGGCGACACCGCGACCTTGGCCTCGGTGAGCAGCAGCTTGGAGAATTCGATCGAGCCCATCGCGCGGAACGCTTCGGGGATGCGTGCCCACACGAACATCGTCGCCTTGGGGCGCGTCACCGGCCAGCCGATCTGGTTGAGCCCGTCGCAGAGCACGTCACGACGCTTGCGATACATCTCGCAGATCTCGGCGACGCAATCCTGCGGCCCTTCGAGCGCGGCGATCGCCGCGACCTGGATCGGCGTGAACATGCCGTAGTCCAGATAGCTCTTGATCCGCGCCAGAGCGCCGACCAGGATCGGGCTGCCGACCATGAAGCCCACGCGCCAGCCCGGCATGTTGTAGCTCTTGCTCAAGGTGAAAAACTCCACCGCCACGTCCTTGGCTCCCGGCACCTGCAACACGCTCGGCGCCTTGTAGCCGTCGAACACGATGTCGGCGTAGGCCAGATCATGCACCAGCCACATCTGGTGCTCGCGACAGACCGCCACCGCCTTCTCGAAGAAATCCAGATCCACGCATTGCGTGGTCGGATTGCCGGGAAAGTTCAGGATCAGCATCTTCGGCGCCGGCCAGCTTTCCTTGATGGCGCGTTGCAGCTCCTCGAAGAAGTCGACCTCGGGCGTCATCCGCACATGGCGCACGTCGGCGCCGGCCAGCACCACGCCGTAGGGATGGATCGGATACGCCGGGTTCGGCACCAGCACCACGTCGCCGCGGTCGAGCGTGGCGAAAGCCAGATGCGCCAGGCCCTCCTTGGAACCGATGGTGGCGATCACTTCCTTGTCGGCATCCAGATCGATGTCATAACGGTTCTTGTACCAGCGCGCCATCGCCCGGCGCAGGCGCGGGATGCCTTTGCTCAGCGAATAGCGATGGGTATGCGTGCCGTCTTCGTCGTGCACTTCGGGGCGCACATAATCGCTGTCGGTGCCGCGCACCGAGGCTTCGACCAGCTTGTCGACGATGTGCTTGGGCGTCGGCTGGTCCGGGTTGCCCATGGAAAAGTCGATGATGTCCTCGCCGCGGGCTCGCGCTGCGGCCTTCAACTCACCAACGATGTTGAAGACGTAGGGCGGCAGACGCTGGATGCGCGGAAAGTTGGTATTCACTTGCGAGCTGACAAAGGATGCGGCGATGGGCGCCCGGGCGCCGCGTATTATCGTGTCGCGCGGCGGGCCTTTCAATGCGGGGCATGCGGGGGAGCGAAGTATAGGGCATCCCTATTTGGCATATAAAAATTTACCGTTAGCCCTGGCCAAGGCTGCTCACTAGAATGGCGGCGTTGGCAGAAATTCCAGATCGGGTTTCGGGCCACACGGTTTAATCGGCCAAGGTCTCACAGGCCCGGGTCCCCCAACGAACAAGCAAGGAGCAACACGATGAGCGTACTGGTCAACCGCACCGCCCCCGATTTCACCGCCGCCGCCGTCATGGGCGATGGCTCCATCACCGACAGCTTCAAGCTTTCCGATTACCGTGGCAAATACGTGGTGTTGTTTTTCTGGCCGCTGGATTTCACGTTCGTCTGCCCGTCGGAAATCATCGCCCACGAGAATCGTCGCAAGGCTTTCGAAGAGCGCGGCGTGCAGCTGGTCGGCGTGTCCATCGACAGCCAGTTCACCCACTACGCCTGGCGCTCGACGCCGGCGGAGAAAGGCGGCATCGGCGAAGTCGGCTTTCCGATGGTGGCCGACGTCAATCACGAGATCGTCCGCGCCTACGGCGTTGAGCACCAGGGCGGCGTGGCGTTCCGCGCGTCCTTCCTGATCGATAAGCAGGGCGTGGTGCAGCACCAGGTTGTCAACAACCTGCCGCTGGGCCGCGAAGTCGACGAGATGCTGCGCTTGGTCGACGCGCTGCAGTTCACCGAGGAATACGGCGAAGTCTGCCCGGCCGGCTGGAAGAAGGGCCAGGAAGGCATGAAGCCGACCGCCGAAGGCGTGGCGAGCTATCTGGCCAAGCACGCCACCGAGCTCTAGATTCCCAGCGGCTCCGCAGTACCACTGGGGCCGGGCAACCGGCCCCAGTCCGTTGACACCCACGCGATCCATCGATTCATTTGAAGAGAAGTCCATGAGCAACCATCACCGCCTGATCATTCTCGGCTCCGGGCCCGCCGGTTACACCGCCGCGGTCTACGCCGCGCGCGCCAACCTCAAGCCGACGCTGATCACCGGCCTGGAACAGGGCGGCCAGCTGATGACCACCACCGAAGTCGACAACTGGCCCGGCGACGTCGAGGGCCTGCAGGGCCCGGCGCTGATGGAACGCATGCAGAAGCATGCCGAGCGCTTCGAGACCCACTTCATCTACGACCACGTCCACGAGGTCGACCTGAAGACGCGGCCGTTCAAGCTGCGCGGCGACCAGGGCGAGTACACGGCCGACGCGCTGATCATCACCACCGGCGCCAGCGCCAAGTATCTGGGCATTCCGAGCGAGCAGGAGTTTCGCGGCAAGGGCGTGTCCGCCTGCGCCACCTGCGACGGCTTCTTCTACAAGAACCAGCATGTCGCCGTGATCGGCGGCGGCAACACCGCGGTCGAGGAAGCCTTGTACCTGGCCAACATCGCCAGCAAGGTGACCGTGGTGCATCGCCGCGACAAGTTCAAGGGCGAGAAGATCCTGCACGACAAGCTGTTCAAGCGCGTCGCCGAAGGCAAGGTCGAGATCTTGTGGGATTCGACACTGGACGAAGTGCTGGGCGACGCCTCCGGCGTCACCGGCATCCGCTCCAGGAACGTGAAGACCGGCGAGAGCCGCGACGTCACGCTGACCGGCGTGTTCATCGCCATCGGCCATCATCCGAACACCGCGATCTTCGAAGGCCAGCTCACCATGAATGGCGGCTACATCAAGGTCCACGGCGGCAGCGGCGGTGACGCCACCCAGACCAGTGTCGAGGGTGTATTCGCGGCGGGCGACGTCATGGATCACGTCTACCGCCAGGCCATCACCAGCGCCGGCACCGGCTGCCAGGCGGCGCTCGATGCCGAGCGTTATCTGGACAAACTCGACGCTTCGCACTGAGCGGATCAAACCGCAGCGTCACCGCTCGGCGGCGGCCGGTGCAAGCTGCCCGCCGCCGAGCGCGCGATACAGCTCGATCATGCTTGACTCGCGTGTCGCCGACGAGGTGACGCGATTGATCTGCGCCGATTGCAGCGTCTGTTGCGACAGCAGGACGTTGAGAAAGGTGTCGGTGCCGACGCGGTAACGGGCCTCCGAGATTTCCAGTGCTTCGCTCGACGATTGCATCAGCGCCTGCTGCGCCTGCAGTTGCTCGTCGATGGTGCCGCGTCGTGCCAGGGCATCGGCGACTTCGCGGAACGCGGTCTGGACCGCCTGCTCGTAGGTAGCGATGGCCGATTCGCGGCTGGCGCGGGCATAGGCGAGGTTGCTGCGATTGAAGCCGCCGTCGAACAGCGGCAGGTTCACGCCAGGCGAAAAGCTCCAGGTGCCGGAGCCGCTGTCGAACAAACCCGACAGCGAGTCGCTGGCGACACCGAACAAAGCGGTCAAGGACACCCGCGGAAAAAAAGCGGCGCGCGCGGCGCCGATGTTGGCGTGCTGCGCGATCAGCCGATGCTCGGCGGCGCGCACGTCCGGGCGCGTCAGCAGCACGTCGGAGGCGAGCCCGATCGGCAGGCTGTCGAGGGTCAGTGGCTGTTGCAGATCTATCGGCAGCAGCGCCTCCGGCACCGCGCTGCCCACCAGCAACACCAAGGCATTGCGCGCCTGCGCGGCATTGCTGGTGAACAACGCGACGTCCGAGCGCACCTGTTGATAGCTGGTGTCGGCCTGGCGTGTATCCAGGCCCGATGCCACGCCCGCGCTCTGGCGCGCGCGCGTCAGTTCCAGCACCCGACGCCGCGATTCCAGTGAGTCGCGGGTGATACGCAACTGCTCGCGCGCCGACGCCAGCGAGACGTAGGCGGTGGCCACTTCGGCGATCAGGCTGATGCGCGTGGTCTGCTGCGCCTGGGCGGTCGCCAGAAGCTCCTGACGCGCCGCCTCGCTCAGATTGCGCAGGCGGCCGAACAGGTCCAGCTCGAAAGCCGACAGGCCGATGCTGGCGTCGTAGCTGCGGCGCACGCTGCGGCTGCCGCCGCTGTCGAGGTTGCCGCTCACATCGCCTGCGTCGGCGGGGTTGCCGGTGCTGGCGGTGCTGCCATCACGCGTCGCGCTGAGGCCAGCGTCCGCCGAGATCGCCGGCCACAGAGCGGAGCGCTGCACACCGTATTGCGCCCGCGCCTGCTCGACATTGGCCACGGCCAGCCGCAGGTCGCGGTTGTTGACCAGGGCCAGTTCGATCACCTGCCGCAATGCCGGCCCGATGAAAAAATCCTGCCAGGCGGTTTCGGTGATTACCGTGCTGCCAGAGGCGAGCGCCGGATAGCTCTCGCCCTGCGGCAGGTTGGTTGGAACCGGGGCGTCCGGGCGCTGGTAGATCGGCGCCAGATTGCAGGCGCTCAGACTCGACAGAAGTCCCGGCAGGATCCAGAACCAGGCCCGATCGCGCGCGCTCATGGATGCGGCTCGCCGGCCGCGGAACCGCGTCGCGACAGCTTGCGGATCAGCACGAAGAACAGCGGCACGAAGAACACCGCCAGCGCGGTGCCGGTGATCATGCCGCCGGTGACCGAGATGCCGATCTCACGGCGGCTGGCGGCGCCGGCGCCGGAGGAAAAAATCAGCGGCGACACGCCGGCGACGAAGGCCAGGGAGGTCATTACGATCGGCCGAAGACGCAGCCGCGCGCCTTCGATCGCCGATTCCACGATCGGCCGGCCGGCTTTCTCCTGGGCCTCGGCGAATTCGACGATCAGGATCGCGTTCTTCGCCGACAGGCCGATGGTCGTCAGTAGCGCCACCTGGAAGTAAATGTCGTTGAGCAGTCCCGACAGGCTCGCCGACAGCACCGCGCCGACCACGCCCAGCGGAATCACCAGCATCACCGCCGTCGGAATCGACCAGCTCTCATACAAGGCGGCCAGGCACAGGAAAATGAAGGCGACCGAGGCCAGGTACAGGTACAGCGTCTGCCCGCCCGAAAGCTTCTCCTGGTAGGACAGGCCGCTCCACTGCAGGCCGAAGCCCTTCTGCTGATCGACCAGCGCCTGCATCTTGTCGAGCGCCGCACCGGAGCTAACCCCCTGCGCCGCCGTGCCCTGGATCTGCGCGGCGGAGAGTCCGTTGAAACGTTGCAACATCTGCGGCCCGACGATCCAGCGCGTACTGGCGAAGCTGGCGAAAGGCGCCATGCTGCCGGAGGCGCCGCGCACGAACCACTGGTCGATGTCGCTGGGCAGCGAACGGTAGGGCGCATCGCCCTGCACATAGACGCGCTTGACGCGGCCGCGATCGATGAAGTCGTTGATGTAGGAGCCGCCCCAGGCGGTCGACAGGGTGTTGTTGATGTCGGTCTGCGACAGCCCGAAAGCGCTGGCCCGGGCCTGGTCGATGTCGACCTGCAATTGCGCCTTGTCCTCCAGGCCGTTGAGGCGCACCGAAGCCAGCGCGGCGTCGGTGCCGGCCTCACCCAGCACCTTGTTCTGCGCCGCCAGCAGCGCCACGCGCCCGGCGCCCTCCTGGTCCTGTATCCACAACTCGAATCCGCTGGACTGCCCCAGCCCGCGCACCGCCGGCGGCCCCAGCACGTTGATCTGGGCGGTGCGCAGTTTTTTGAAGTGCGCGTTGGCGCGGTCGATGATGCCCTGCGCGGTGTTCTCCTTGCCTTCGCGCACATCCCAGGATTTGAGCGACACGAAACCCTGGCCCGCGTTCTGTCCGACACCGGCGTTGTTGCGTCCTCCGATGACGAAGATGGCGTTGAGATTGGCGGCTTCGTCCTTCACGAAATAATCGGTGATCTGCTTGCCGACGGCCTGGGTCTGCGCCAGCGGCGTGCCCACCGGCGTGGTGTACTGGATCAGTACCTGGCCCTGGTCTTCTTGCGGCAGAAAACCGCTCGGCAGGCGCAGGAACTGCCAGACCAGCACGGCGACGATCAGCCCGAAGATCGACATGAACAGGCCTGGACGTCCAAGGATTCGCACCAGGCTGCCGCGGTACGCCGTCTGGGTGCGCTCGACGCCGCGATTGAAACGCCCGAAAAAGAATCGCGCCTTGGCCGGCGCGTGATCCGCCGGCTTGAGCAGGGCGGCGCACAGCGCGGGCGTGAGCGTGAGCGCCACCAGCGCCGACAGCACCATCGCCGATACGATCGTCACCGAAAACTGGCGATAGATGATGCCCACCGACCCACCGAAAAATGCCATCGGCAGAAACACCGCCGCCAGCACCAGGGTGATGCCGATCAACGCGCCGGTGATCTCCTGCATCGAGCGCAAGGTCGCGTCCTTGGGGTCGAGCTGCTCCTCCCGCATCACCCGCTCGATGTTCTCGACCACCACGATGGCGTCGTCCACCAGCAGCCCGATCGCGAGCACCATCGCGAACAGCGTCAGCGTGTTGATGGTGTAGCCGAACGCGGCGAGCACGCCGAAGCTGCCGAGCAGCACCACTGGCACGGCGATGGCGGGGATCAGGGTCGCGCGCCAGTTCTGCAGGAAGATGTACATGACGATCACCACCAGGATGACCGCTTCGATCAGCGTCTCCACCACGCCTTCGACCGAGGCTTTGACGAAGGGCGTGCTATCGCGCGGATAGGCGACTTTGAGGCCCGGCGGCAAGCTGCGCGAAAGCCGGGTGACTTCGGTGCGCACCCGCTCGGCGGTGGCCAGGGCATTGGCGCCGGAGGCGAGCTGGATCGACAGACCGGAAGCCTCATGGCCATTGAGCTTGGTGCTGCTCTGGTAGTTCTCGGAGCCCAGTTCGACCCGCGCCACCTCGCTCAGATGCACCGCAGCGCCGTCGCTCAGCGTGCGCAGGATGATGCCTTCGAACTGCGACACCGTCTGCAATCGCGACAGCGCGGTGACGGTGGCGTTGAGCGCCTGGCCATTCTGTGTCGGTAACGACCCGAGTTCGCCGGCGGTGACCTGCGCGTTCTGCGCCTCGATGGCGGTGCGCACGTCCGAGGGCATCAGGCCGAAGCTATTGAGCTTGTGCGGGTCCAGCCAGATGCGCATCGCGTACTGCGCGCCGAACACGGTGATCTCGCCGACGCCGTCGATGCGGCTGAGCGGGTCCTGCATGTTGTTGACCAGATAGTCGGCGATGTCGACGCCGCCGAGCTGGTCGCTCTCGTCGAACAGCGCGATCACCATCAGGCTGTCGCCTTGCGCCTTGGCCACGGTGATGCCTTGGCTCTGCACCTCCTGCGGCAGGCGGCTGATGGCCTGGTTGACCGCGTTCTGCACCTGCACCTGGGCGATGTCGGGATCGGTCGCCTGGTCGAAACTCAGGGAGATCCGCGCCTGGCCCGAAGAGCTGCTGGTGGACGAGAAATACAGCAACCCGTCGATGCCCTTGATCTGCTGTTCGATCACCTGGGTGATGCTGTCCTCCACCGTCTTGGCCGACGCGCCGTTGTAGGTGGCGGTGATCGACACCGATGGCGGCGCGATGTCCGGATACTGCTCGACAGGCAGGGTGAAAATCGACAGCGCTCCGAGCGCCATCACCACGATGGCGATCACCCACGCGAAGATCGGCCGGTTGACGAAGAAGCTGGCGAGCATCGGTTGGCTCAGGGCTGCGCTGGAGTGGCTGTGCCAGCGGCGGCCGCCGGCGTCACGGCTACCGGCTCGACCTTGGCGTCCGCTCGCAGGCCCTGCAGGCCTTCGACGATCAGCTGATCGCCTGGCTTCAGGCCGCTGGTGATCAGCCACTGGTTGCCCACCGCGCGATCCGCCTTCAACTGCCGCAGTTCGACTTTCTTGTCCGCGAGCACCACCCACCCGGTCGCCTCACCCTTGGGATTGCGGCTGATCGCGTTCTGCGGCACCAGGATGCCGGTGGAAGGAATCCCCACCGTGGCGCGCACGTACATACCGGGGAGCAACTGGCGCGAGGGGTTGGCGAACGACGCACGCAGCGACACGCTGCCGGTGGCCTCGTTGACGTCGATGTCGCTGAATTCCAGGCTGCCTTTTTCGCCGTACGCGCTGCCGTCTTCCTGGATCAGCGCGACCTGGATCTGCGTGCGGTCCAGCCCGCCGCTCTTGGCCGCCTTGCGCAGCGCCGTGTAGTCGCGGCTGGACAGGCTCAGATCGACGAACATCGGATCGATCTGTTGGATCTTGGCCAGCGCTACCTCCTGGTTGGCGGTGACCAGCGCGCCGCGCGTTACCGTGGAGCGGCCGATGCGACCGTCGATCGGCGCGGTCACCGTGGTGAACTTGAGATTGGTGCGCGCCGCGGCGAGTGCCGCCTGGTTGGCCTTCACCGTCGCCGCGGCCTGGGCGTAAGCGGCGGCGGCGTCGTCTACCTCCTGCTGGCTGACGCCTTCGATCTTGATCAGATCGGCATAGCGTTCGGCCAGCAGCCTGGCGGCAGTCGCAGCCGCTTGCGCCAGCGCGACATTGGCCTGGGCCTGATCGGCAGCGGCCTTGTAGGTCGCCGGTTCGATCTGGAACAGCGGCTGCCCGGCGGCGATGGTCGAACCCTCCTTGAACAGGCGCTCGGTCACCAGTCCGCCGACCTGAGGCCGCACCTCCGAAACCTCGGAGGCGACGGTGCGGCCCGCCAGCTCGGTGTTCAACACCAGGGGTACCTGGCTCACCATCATGAAGCCGACCTGCTTGGGCGGCGCTGGCGGCGCCGGGGGCTTTTCGCAGGCCGCGACGACCAGC
Source organism: uncultured Hydrocarboniphaga sp. (assembly GCA_964246995.1). Classification (GTDB taxonomy): domain Bacteria; phylum Pseudomonadota; class Gammaproteobacteria; order Nevskiales; family Nevskiaceae; genus Hydrocarboniphaga. The sequence continues at coordinate 36,074 of CAXTSJ010000013.1, read as the reverse complement.
AAAAGCCCGCCGATGATGATCCGCTGTTTCCAAGCCCTGGTCAGTCCGGCGGGTACTGTTTCGTTAGCGTCGAACACGTTGTTCCCGAGTAATGCCATCCTCCGAACGAGGATGGGTGATTCGTCGATGCCGCCGACTCTCAGCGGCCCGGCGCGACCGGTGCTTGCAACCTCGGCACCGCCTTGAGGTCTTTCTTGTCAAGGCTTGTCAAAAACGCGGCGGGACGGCAGCCTTGCCGCCGACGATGAGATGGATGATTGGGGGATCAGCACTCGCGTGAAGATGAAACTCTATTGCAGCTTGACCTCGCCTTACGCGCGCAAGGTCCGGGTGGTCGCGGCGGAGCTGGGGCTGACCGATCTGATCGAAGAGGTGCTGGTCGATCCGCATGCGTCGCCGGAAGAGTTGGTGGCGATCAATCCGCTGTCGAAGATCCCCGTGCTGATCACCGAGCGCGGCGAAGCGCTGCCGGATTCGGCGCTGATCATCGAATACCTGCTCACCCGCGGACGCGGCGTCACCGGCTTGCCGCGCGGCACGCAGCGCTGGACCGCGCTGCGCATCCAGAAAGTGGCCGATGGCGTGATCGACGCCACGGTCGCCATCGTCCTGGAAAAGCGCCGGCCGGAGAGCATCGTCCACACCTTGTTCGTGGATCGTCAGACCGCGCTGATCGTGCGTGCGCTGGATCTGCTGGACAAGGAGACGCCGGGCTTTCAGGGCGAGGCACCGGGCGTGGTCGAAATCAGCGTTGGCGTGGCGCTGGCCTATCTGGATTTGCGCATGCCCTATCTCGAATGGCGTCGCGAGCGCGATGCGCTGACGCTCTGGCAGACCGCGTTCGCACAACGCGCCTCCATGGTCCGCAGCCAGCCGCCGGTACAATGACCACACTCCGCGCGAAGCTGCTGGCGCTTGCCACGATCGTGCTGCTGCTGGCGGGCTGCGCCGGCCTGGACTCCAGACCGCCGGAGGTGATCTCGGCGGAACGACAGATCATCATCTTCGAAGCGCTGGGCCAGATCGGTCGGCCTTACCGCTACGGCGGCACCACGCCCGCCGGCTTTGATTGCAGCGGCCTGAGCCAGTACGTCTATGCCCAGGCCGGCGTATCGATACCCCGGTCCACCGCCGAGCAGTACAGCGCAGGCCACACCGTCCGATTGCGAAACGCGCAGCCGGGCGATCTGCTGTTCTACCGGTTCGACGGCAATTTCGGCGTGGACCACGTCGCCGTGTACCTGGGCAACGGCGAAGCGGTCCACGCGCCGGCCAACGGCCGGCAAGTGATCGTCGCGCGGGTTGACGACCCGGCCTGGGAGCGCTACTTCGTCAGCGTGGTGCGGATGATTCCCTGAGCGCGTCGGCGGTTGTCGCTAGAGGATGATGCGTCCGCCTTCGGCCTGATTGAGGATCAGCTTGTTGAGCCGCTTGACGAAGCCCGTCGGGTCTTCCAGCTGCCCGCCTTCGGCCAGCACCGCCTGCCCGTAGATGACTTCCGCGAGATCGGCGAAGCCGACATCGTCGGCGGTCAACTGCTGCAGACGCTGCACCAGCGGGTGCTCCGGATTCAGCTCCAGAATCGGTTGCGTCTCCGGCGCTTTTTCGCCGGACTGCTTGAGGATTTCGATCAACTGGCGCGACAGGCCGTGCTCCGGCGCCACCAGGCAGGACGGTGACTCGGTGAGTCGCGCCGAAACGCGCGCGCTGGCGATGCGCGATGACAGCGCCTGCGGCAGCTTGTCGAGCACGTCCTTGAACTCGGCCTCATGCCTGGCCTTGTCGAAAGTCTCGATCTTGCCCGCCGCATCCGCATCGCCGCGCGCGGCGGATTCCAGTTTCTTGCTCTGGTATTCGCTGAGGTGGCCGACGACCCATTCGTCGATGCGATCCGACAGCAGCAGCACTTCGAAGCCGGCCTTGCGAAAGCCTTCAAGATGCGGGCTGTTGCGGATCGCGCCGGATGATTCGCCGGTGAGATAAAGAATTTTTTCCTGACCCTGCGGCATGCGCTCGATGTACTGATCGAGCGACACGCTCTGCGCATCGGGCGTCGTCGTCGAGGCGAAACGCAGCAGCTTGGCGATGCGCTCGCGATTGGTGTTGTCTTCGACAATGCCTTCCTTCAGCACCTTGCCGAATTGCGTCCAGAACTTGGCGTAATCGTCCGCACGATTTGCGGCCATATCGTCGAGCAGATCGAGCACGCGTTTGACGAGTGCGCTGCGGATCTTGTCCACGGTGCGGTTGGATTGCAGGATTTCACGCGAAACATTCAGCGGCAGATCGGCCGTGTCCACCAGGCCGCGCACGAAGCGCAGATAAGGCGGCAGCAACTCCGCCGCGCGATCCATGATGAAGACGCGCTTCACATAAAGCTTGACGCCGCGCTGCTGTTCGCGGTCCCAGAGATCGAACGGCGCTTTCTGCGGGATGTAAAGCAAGGATGTGTATTCGAGATTGCCTTCGACCTTGTGATGCGCCCAGGCCAGCGGTGGCTCGTAATCGTGCGAGAGGTGCTCGTAGAAACTCTTGTAATCGTCCTCGCTCAGCTCGGACTTCGGCCGCGTCCACAGCGCGCGAGCCTGGTTGAGTGCTTCGGGCTCGCCTTCGGGCTTGCGGAATTTGATCGGCAGGCCGATGTGGTCGGAATACTTGCGCACGATGTCCGACAGGCGATGCTCTTCGAGAAACTCCTTCTCGTCCTCGCGCAGATGCAGGATCACTTCGGTACCGCGCTGGGCCTTGTCACCGGATTCGATGCTGTAGTCGCCCTCGCCTGTGGATTCCCACACCGTCGATCCTTCTTCGCCGGCTTTACGGGTCTTGACGGTCACGCGATCGGCGACGATGAATGCGGAGTAGAAGCCGACGCCGAACTGGCCGATCAGCTCCATGTCCTTGGTCTGATCGCCGCTGAGGCTTTCGACGAAGCGCTTGGTGCCGGAGCGCGCAATGGTGCCGAGGTTGTCGACCACCTCTTCACGCGACATGCCGATGCCGTTGTCGCGGACGGTCAAGGTGCCGCTGAACTTGTCCACTTCCAGTTCCACCGCCAACACCGCGTCGCCGACCAGATCGGGCTGCTGGATCGCGGTGAAGCGCAGCTTGTCGCAGGCATCGCTGGCGTTGGCGATCAGCTCGCGCAAGAAGATTTCCTTGTTCGAGTAGAGCGAATGGATCATCAGACGCAGCAGGGAGCGCGTCTCGGTCTGGAATTCGTGGCGTTCGGCAGTCATGTTTTCGGCGCGTGGTTAAAAAGTGGACCTGCCTGCTTGTGCGGCCAAGCGACAGGTTTTCAAGGGTTGCCCCATCACGTCAGGCGGAGGTGGCGACAGATCCGGCGAGCGTCCCAAGCGCCTCCGCCGACGGGCAGCTTGGGCCGCTTGCTGCAAGAATGCTCCAGCGTTAAGCCGTCCACCCGATCGGATCGGCACCGCCTTTTACGCAATCGCGTCAGATCGGTAGTCCAAGGGCGTCACGTCGGCTAGGGATAGCCTCGCAGTCCACACCAGGAGCAAACATGACCACACCCACCACCCATCATTCGGGCCAATTCAAGCTGGCGGATCGTTCCATCAACCGGCTGGGATTCGGCAGCATGCGGCTGACCGGCGAAGGCATCTGGGGCGAACCCAGGGACCGCCGGCAAGCGCTGCGCCTGTTGCAGCGCCTGCCGGAGCTGGGCGTCACATTGATCGACACCGCCGACAGCTACGGCCCCTTCGTCGCCGAGGATCTGATCGCCGAAGCCCTGCATCCCTACGACGGCCTGTTGATCGCCACCAAGGGCGGCTTGACGCGGGCGGGACCAGGCGCGTGGTTTCCGGTCGGTCGACCGGAATACCTGCGGCAGTGCGTGCAGATGAGCCTGCGCCGGCTCAAGCTCGAGCAGCTGCATCTCTGGCAGCTTCATCGCATCGACCCCAAGGTTCCGCGCGATGAGCAGTTCGGCGTGATCGCGGACTTTCTCAACGAGGGCCTGATCGCGCACGCCGGGCTCAGCCAGGTGTCTGTCGCGGAGATCCAGGCGGCGCGCAAGCTGTTCCCGGTGGCCTCGGTCCAGAACCGTTACAACCTCAGCGACCGTGCGGACGAAGCGGTGCTGGATTATTGCGAGCAGGAAGGGATCGGCTTCATTCCCTGGTATCCGGTGGCATCGGGCCAGCTGGCCAAGCCGGGCGGCCCGGTCGACGCGGTAGCCAAGGCGCATGGCGCGACGCCTTCGCAGATCGCCCTGGCCTGGCTGCTCAAGCGCAGCCCCGCGATGCTGCCGATTCCGGGGACGAGCCAGATTTCCCACCTGGAGGAAAACCTCGCATCGGCGCAAGTGCAGCTGAGCGCCGGCGAGTTCGCGGAAATCGACCAGGCCACGCGCGCATAAGCGGATCTGCGGACGACAAAATGCCCGCCATCACAAGGCGGGCATTGTCAGGGTCGGCGCCCGTGAAGCGGTAAAGCGGGCGAGCTCTAGCCCAGCTTTTCCTTGATGCGTGCTGCCTTGCCCTGCAAGCCGCGCAGGTAATAAAGCTTGGCGCGAACCACGTCGCCGCGGCGCTTGACGGTGATCTCCGCAACCTGCGGGCTGTAGGTCTGGAACACGCGCTCGACGCCTTCACCGTGGCTGATCTTGCGCACGGTGAACGCGGAGTTGATGCCACGCGAACGCTTGGCGATGACCACGCCCTCATAGGCCTGAAGACGCTCGCGCTCGCCTTCCTTGACCTTGACCTTGACCTCGACGGTATCGCCGGGGTTGAAGGACGGAATCTTCTTGTTCATCTGCTCGGCATTGATCGCCGAAATGATGTTGCTCATGCTCATGGTCTGTCTTCCTGCTCGTGCAAAGCTTCGATGAAACAATCGCGAAGCAGCTTGAGCTGTTCCGCATCCAAACTCAGTGAATCCAGCAGATCCGGCCGACGCAGAAACGTCCGCTCCAAGGCCTGCTTGCGGCGCCAGCGACGAATCGCCGCGTGATCGCCACTCAACAACACGTCCGGCACCAACTCATCGCGCCAGACAACCGGACGTGAATAATGCGGGTGATCGAGCAGCCCGTCCGAAAACGAATCGCTCGCCGCCGACAACGCATGCCCCAGCACCCCTGGCAACAGCCGCGCGATGCTGTCCACCAGCAGCATCGCCGCCAGCTCGCCGCCGGACAGGACATAGTCCCCTACCGACAGCTCCAGATCGATCTGCGGTGTCACCCGCTCGTCGATGCCTTCGTAGCGCCCGCAGATCAGAATCAATCCCGGCTCAAAGCTCAAACGCTGCGCCCAGCTTTGGTCATAGCGCTCGCCCTGCGGCGACAGGCTTACGACCTTCACCTCCGGCCCGATGCTGGCTTTCGCCGCGTCGATCCCCTGCGTCAGCGGCTCGGCCTGAATCACCATGCCCGGCCCGCCGCCATACGTCCTGTCATCCACCCGCCGCCAGCGATTGGTGCTGGTGTCACGCAGATCGCGCGTCGATAAAGCCAGCGCGCCTTGTTCGATCGCCACCCTCGGCATCCCGAACAACCCGACCTGCTCCACCATCTCCGGGAACAGCGTCAGCACCTCGATTTTCATGTCAGTAGTCCGGCTGCCAGTCGGCAACGATCAGACTCTGAACCAGGTCCACCGACTTGATGATCGGACCCTTGACGAAGGGGATCAGTCTTTCGACCTCGCCTTGCTTCAATACCAGCACATCCTGAGCACCGTTGCTGGTCAGGTGATCCACCTGCCCCAACTCGACACCCTCTTCGTTCCTGACCGTCACTCCGACCAGGTCGGCCCAGTAGTAGTGGCCTTCCTCCGGTTCGGGCAACTCGTCACGGCTGACCTGGATTTCGGCGCCGATCAGGCTGGCGGCGATATCGCGATCTTCGACCGGGGCTTCACCGACGCGGGCGATCTGTGCGACCAGACCCGTGCCGTGGATGCGTCCCTCGACCATTTCCATCTCGATTTCCTTGCCCTGGTGCACCATCCACCAGCGGGAATAATCGAGCAGGTTTTCAACCGGCCGGGTGAAGGACTGCACCCTCACCCAACCCTTGATGCCAAAGACACCGGCGACGCGGCCCAGTACCAGCCGCTGCACGGCGATGCCTGCTTAGGCGGCCGGGACGGCTGCCGGCGCGGTCTTGACCAGATAAGCCACGCGCTCGGAAACCTGCGCGCCATTGCTCTTCCAGTAGTCAACGCGGGCGAGGTCCACCACCAGCTTCTGCTCGCCACCCTTGGCACCCGGATTGTAGAAGCCCAGACGCTCGATGAAACGACCATCGCGAGCGCTTGCGCTCTCGGTCGCCACCACGTGATAGAACGGGCGCTTCTTGGCGCCACCGCGAGCCAAACGAATCTTTACCATGCTTGAAATCCAGTCTCTTGGAACCGCTATGAATCAGGCCGACAGCCCGATCGGGGCCATCAAAGGGCGCGTATTGTAGCCGCTTACGGGTAAATGTGAAGCTAATGAAACAATAGGCGAAAAGGCAGTCTGATTACGCTACGGCAACTTGGCCGGAGGCGGCCCGAGCAGCCCGATCAGCCTCTCCTTGAGCTCGGCCGTATAGCCGCGCCCATAGCCGGCATAGATCATCTGGACCCGGCCCTTGCGGTCGACCAAGTAGGCCGAGGGCATCTTCCACAGCTTGTAGGTCTGCGGTGAAATGCCGATCTGGTCGGCGACCACCGGAAAGTCCACCTTCACCAGTTCGAGGAAGCGGCGTGCCTTGGCGACTTCGGGGTCGGTGGCGACCGACAGGACTTCGAAGTCCTGGCTGTAGCCGGCCTCGAACAGATCGTGGCGCATGGCGTTGAGCTCGGGCATCGACTCCATGCAGGGGCCGCACCAGGACGCCCAGAAATCCACCAGCACCACGCGGCCCCTGAGCGCACTGAGCCGGATGTTCTGCGGCCCCTGCAGCACGATGCCCGCGGCCTCGGGTGCGATGTCACCGATGCCGACGACATATGGCGGCGTCGAATGAGCGGGCGCCGCAGCTGCCAGCCAGCCAGCTGCCGCGAGCGTGACCACTCCAGTCAAACGTGAAAAGCCCATGAGAACCCCGGTCAGCGGCGCGGCATCATGCCTGGGGGCATCCGTCCCGCCAGACCGCGCATCAATTTCGCCATTCCTCCGCTGGCGACTTTTTTCATCATGTCCCGCGTCGTCTCGAACTGCCGCAGCAGCTTGTTGACCTCCTGCACCTCCACCCCGCTGCCTGCCGCGATGCGGCGCTTGCGCGAGGCCTTGATCAGGTCCGGAAACTTGCGCTCCTGCTTGGTCATCGAGTTGATGATCGCCACCACCTTGCCGACCTCCTTGCCGGTATTGACGTTCTTCATCTGCGCCTTGATCTGCGCCCCGCCGGGCAGCTTTTCGATCAGCGACTCCAGGCTGCCCATGTTCTGCACCTGCTCCATCTGATCGCGAAAATCCTCCAGGTCGAAACCCTCTTTGGTCTTGAGCTTGTTGGCGAACTTGGCGGCTTTCTCGGCGTCGACTTTCTTGGTCGTCTCCTCGATCAGCGACAGCATGTCGCCCTGGCCGATGATGCGATTGGCGATGCGGTCCGGATGGAACACTTCGAGCTTGTCGGACTTCTCGCCGACACCGAGAAACTTGATCGGCTTGCCGGTGACCTGGCGCACCGACAGCGCCGCGCCGCCGCGCGAATCGCCGTCGATCTTGGTCAGCACCACGCCGGTGAGCGGCAGCGCGTCGGCAAAGGCACGCGCGGTCTTGGCCGCGTCCTGGCCAGTCATCGAGTCGACCACGAACAGGGTTTCGACGGGGTTGAGCGCGGCATGCAGATCGGCGATCTCCGCCATCATCGCGGTATCGATGCTGGTGCGGCCGGCGGTGTCGACAATCAGCACGTCCGCATATTGCTTGCGCGCGTGGGCCAGCGCCGCGCGGGCGATGTCAACGGGCGACTCGCCGACGGCCGAAGGAAAGCACTCGACGCCGATGGAACCCGCCACGATCCGCAGCTGCTCGATCGCCGCCGGGCGATAAACGTCGCAGGAGACGACGATGACGTTCTTCTTCTCGTCTTCCTTCAGCCGCCGCGCCAGCTTGCCGGTGGTGGTGGTCTTGCCCGATCCCTGCAGACCGGCCATCAGGATCACCGCGGGCGGCTGCGCCCGCAGGTTCAGGGGCTCGGCGGTGCCGCCCAGCGTCGCGGTCAGTTCCTGCTGCACCACTCGCAGAAACGCCTGGCCCGGCGTCAGCGACTGGGTGATCTCGATCCCCAGCGCGCGCAGCTTGAGCTTGTCGATGAAGTCCTTGATCACCGGCAGCGCAACGTCGGCTTCGAGTAGCGCCATGCGCAGCTCGCGCGCGGCGGCATTGATCTGGTCTTCGGTGAGACGGCCCTGGCCGCGGATCGAATCCAGGACGCCAGTCAGGCGGGTAGTGAGATTGTCGAACACGGCTCGGCGGTGACCTGGAGCAAAGAGGGGGCGGCGGAGTTTACGGCACTAGACGAACAGCACATCGCCGCGTCGCAGATGCCGGTAGTCCCAGCCCGCCAACGCGGTCTGGCACTGCCCATGAATCCGTTCTTCGGCGCCGGGTTTGTGATGCGTCAGCAGCAATTTAGGGTGATGCCGCAGCGCCGCCAGTTGCAGGGCGAGCAGCGCCGGCGTGAAGTGGCCGGACACCGCGGCCAGCTCGGCGTCCTCGTCGGCAAAGGCGATCTCGATCATCAGGCAATCGAGCCGCGGCAAGGCGTTGAGCGACTTCCAGAGCGGTTCGCTCGCGGCGGTGTCACCGGTGTAGGCGAACACACCGGCGTCGGCGACCAGGCTGTAGCCGACGGCAGGCACGGCATGGGTCACGTTGAACGCCGTGAGCTTGAGATGTCCGGGTGCATCGACCGCGATACCGGGGTGGATTTCATTGAACGCCAGCACCGGGTTCTGCTTGTTCGGAAGCTGTGTGAAATCGGGCCAGATCACCCAGTTGAAGATATGTTTTTGAAGCGCGTCGAGCGTCGCCGCGATGGCGTGCACCTGCACCGGATTGCGCTGCAGGTCGAACAGGTTGTCGGCCATGAAGGCCAGGCCGCAGACGTGATCCAGATGCGAGTGCGTCAGGAACACCTGGCTGATGCGGCCCATCTGCCCCAGGCTCAGATCGCCGACGCCGGAGCCCGCATCCAGCAGCACCTGATCGTCGATCAGCAAGCTGGTGGTCCGCAGCTCCGGGCCCACGCCGCCGCTACATCCGAGGACCTCGATTCGCATGCGCCTCCAGATGAAGGTCTGTAGCCGGTTCGATCAAAATCGATGCTAGCACAGGCCTTTCGCGAGTCTTTCCTGCTTCATGACCGGCGTTGGCGCGGGCGCGCCGGATGGTATCGACAACGCGCCAGACTCGCGGCGTGGAATCAGGCCGGCTGTCGCAACAGCGTATCGATCGCATCGAACAAAGCCTCCTGCGGAATCGGTTTTTGCAGAAGCAGATAGTTCTGGTCATTGGCCTCGCGTAGAGCCTCCGACGAGGTTTCGCCGGTCATCACCAGCACCGGGAACGGTCCGTGGACCATCTGCATGCGCCGCGCGAGCTGGCCCCCGTGCTCGCTGCTGCCGAGCCGCAGATCGACGATCAGAAGATCCGGCATGCCATCGCGGACGAACAGCGCTTCGAGCGCCGCAGGGGAATCGGCAGTAGCGGCCGCCATGCCCCAGGCGGCGAGCAGGCTGCTCATGCTTTTTAGAATGTCGCTTTCATCGTCGACCACGTAGACCCGCTTGTGGTCCAGCGGCAAACGTGTCGCGTGCTCGAACTCTCCGATCGGCTGCGTCGGCTCCGGCAAGACCTCGGCGAAGCGGACGCTGAAGCGCGATCCTTCACCGGCAACGGACGCGAGCGAAACCTGGGCGTGGATCAATTCGCACAGGCGCTGCACCAGGGCCAGCCCCAGGCCCACGCCCTTGCTGCGGTCACGCCCGGGATTGTCGATCTGATAGAACTCCTCGAACACCCGTTGATGCAGCTCGCCGGGAATGCCCCTTCCGGTATCGGTGACGCTCAATAGCGCCGTCGCGCCCTCTCGCGCCGTGGCGATGCGGATCGTGCCGGAGTCGGTGTACTTGACGGCGTTGTCGATCAGATTGCGGACGATGCGGGCGGCCGCCATCGGGTCGCTGTGGACTCTCACCGGAGCCAGATCGCGGACGATCGCCAGGTTCTTTTCGGCGGCCAGCTTTTCGAATTCCGCACAGATGTCGTTGACGATTTTATCGAGGGCGAACGCCCGCTTCTCCGGCGTGTAGTAGCCGACCGACAGCCGTGACAGATCCAGCAGCCCATTGAGCAGATGGCCGAGCGAGCGGACGATCTGATCGATGCTCTGACCCACTTCCCGCAAGGTGTCCGGCGCCGGGTTGGCGGCGAGCACCGCGCTGTAGATCGACAGCGCGTGCAGGGGCTGGCGCAAGTCATGGCTCGCCGCCGCCAGGACCCGAGCCCGGGTCTGGGCGGACTCTTCCACCAGCACCAGCGCCGCGCGCACCTCGGCGTTGCTCTTTTCCAGATCGGCGACCAGGGCGTCGCGCTGATGACGGATGACGATGGACTGGACCAGCAAGCTCTTGGCCGCGTTGGCGACGAACACCAGGAACGCGGCAAAACAGATCAGCAGCAGCCACACCGGCGCCGCCTGCTCTGGCGTGATCTTGCTGAAGGCGTAACCCGTCGGCAGCAGGATGCTGAGCGACCAGACGGTTTCGATCGCCGGCGACGCCGCCACGCCGATACCGCCTGCGGCATAACCGAACAGGATCGCGGCCATGAAGATGATGTGCAGCGGCGGAATGGTGGCGAAAGACGTGACCGCGAGAAGCCCCAGGGACAACCCGCACAATCCTGCCAACAGCACGAACCAGCGATGCGCCCGGTAGGGATCGATGGCCGCCCTTCTGCGGAAGATCATCGCCGCATAAAGCCCGCGCAGACTCTCCATGCCCAGGGCGATGCAGAACCACAGAGCCAAGCTTGCGCGCGGGACGAAGGGGTGAATGTCGTAGGCGGCGGCAGACAGGATCACCGCGTCCAGAAACGGCAGCAGCCGGATGCTGCGCGCATGCATGCCGATCAGTTCGGTCATGACCTCGCGGTTTTGCGGCAGCCCCAAACCTCGGCTGATCAAGCTGTCGGCCACTCAGGGCTCCAGCAGCTTGAGTTGGCCCGCAACGATCACCGCCTGCGTCCGGTTGCGCACGCTCAAGGCGCGGAAGATCACCGCGATGTGCTCGTTGGCGGTGCTCTCGGAGATCAGCAGCTTCTGGGCAATCAGTTTCGTCGGCAGGCCCAGGCTCAGTTCGCTGAGCACCGCCAATTGCCGCGGCGTCAGGCTGGGACGTGCCGGCACGCCATCGGGCATCGCGTCGATGACCTGCGCCGGCAAAACGATCGCGCCGCGCAACACCTGTTGCAATGCCTCTGTGAGCACGCCCGGCGCCGCGCTCTTGGGAACGAAGCTCATCGCGCCGGCTTCGATGCAGCGATAGACCGTCTGGGTGTCTTCCGATCCGGAGACCACCACGATCGGCAGCTGCGGCGCCGCGGCCTTGAGCTGATGCAAGGCATCCAGGCCGCGGCTGTCCTTTAGGCCCAGATCCAGCAGGCAGAGGTGCAGCTCCGGATGCCGGCTCGCCAGGGCGATCGCATCGGCGATGACAGAGGCTTCCAGCACCCGCATGCTCGGGTCGATCGTCATCAGCAGCAGCCTCAGGCCCGCTCTGAACAACTGATGGTCGTCGACAAGAAGAACCGTCATGGCACCCGCACTGCCCCTGCTGCATTGCCAAGCCTACAGTGCCCTAAACAAGCCTGAGACACACACCCCCAATCTTGAGGGTTCCATGGCTGCAGACCGGCCTCTAGGCTTGGCGAGGGTGATGTCGCGCCCTCGCCAGCCGGGGTTTTGGTCGATGAAGAACTACAAGCCAGTGAAACGGATTTGCCGCACGCGTCTGGATCGCGCGCTCGTGGCGGCAGGGCTGGCGGGCGCTTTGCTTGCGGTCTGCACCGTGGGCGCCGAACAGCTCGCGTCGGGCGCGCTGCCAGGCTCGCGATCGCCGGCGCATTTGCTCGAACCGTCGCGCCACGCCCTGCATGAGAACCCTGCGGCGGATTCAGAAGTCCAGCGCGGCATTTTGTTCGAGCCCAACCGAGGTCAGGCGCCGGCGGACACGCGCTTCTTCATGCGCGACCGGTCCTTTGAACTGGCCATCGGCGCTACCGGCATGACGCTGGCGGCTCCACGAGCCGGCAAGCCGTCACCGTCCGGATGGTCGCGTGTCAGGCTCGGCATGGTCGGCGCCAATGCGGCGGCCCAGGCACGCGGGCTGGAGCCGTCCGCGTCTCGCGTCAGCTACCTGCTCGGCAACGACCGCTCGGCATGGCGCGAAGGCATCCAGCCGTTTCAGCGCGTGCGCGTCAGCCAGGTTTACCCGGGCGTGGACCTGGTCTATTACGCCGACCCGAAACGGCAACTGGAATTCGATTTCGTGCTGGCACCCGGCGCCGACCCGCGGCAGATCCGCCTGCGCGTCGACGGCGTCCGCAAGCCGGTCCTCAATGCCCACGGCGATCTGCTGCTGGACGGCCCCGAGGGCGTGCTGAGCCTGCACCGTCCGCTCGTCTATCAGAACGGTGAGTCCGGCAAGCAGCTCGTCGACAGCGCGTTCGTGCTCTCCGCCAACGACGAGGTCCGCTTCCAACTCGGGCACTACGATCCTTCAAGGACCCTGATCATCGATCCCAGCGTCAAGCTGCTGTACTCGACCCTGCTCGGCGGCGTGCACCAGGACGTCGCCGAAAACATCGTGCTCGACAACCAGGGCAACGCCTATGTGATCGGCACCGTCGTTTCGGAGGACTTCCCGGTCAGCGGCAATGCCTTGCAGGCAACGCGCAAGAACCTGGGCTCGTTTTCACACGATGTGGCGATCGCCAAGTTCTCGGCCTCCGGGACACTGCTGTACAGCACCTTCCTCGGCGGCCTGGGCGAAGACTTCGGTGCCGGCATTGCGGTCGACGCCAGCGGCCGGGCCTTCGTCTCCGGCCGCACGCAGTCCGGCGACTTTCCGGTCACCGCCAATGCCCTGCAACGCAGCTTCCAGGGCAGCGGACAGAACGCCTTCGTCGCGGTGCTCAACGCCGACGGCTCGGCGCTGGACTACGCCAGCTACCTCGGTGGCGCCAGCGGCGCGGACGCGCGGCGGATTCGCTTGCTGGCGCCCAACCAGGTGCTGATCGCCGGTGGCGCCGGGCCCGGTCTGCCGACCACCCCGGGCGCGTTCATGACCAGCCTTGCCACGGGCAACGGCATGTTCGCCGCCAAGCTCGACTTGGCTCGCGCCGGCGCTGCGCAGCTGCTCGCCGCGAGCTATGTCGGCACCAATACGCCGACGCCGAACAACGTCTTTTCCGGCGTCGTCGCCCAGGATATGACGATGGACGCCAGCGGCAACGTCTTCCTCTCCGGCCAGGCCTACACCCACAACCTGCCGACCACGAGCAATGCCTTCCAGACCAGCGTTTCGCCGCCCAACCCCAACTGCCAGGGCGGCAATCGCCCGCTCAGCAGCTTCGCCTACTTCGCGGAACTGAGCGCGGATCTGGGCCGACTCGTCTACGCCTCGTATTTCAGCGGCCAGCAGGAGGCGGCGAACGCCAACGCCTGCACCGAAACGGCGCTGGCGATCGACGTGGATGCGGGGGGTGTGGTGTATCTCGCCGGATTCACCCCGTCCGATGCCTTCCCGACCACGGCGGGCGCGCCGCAAACCGGCTATCCGACTTCGGCGGCCGGCGGCTTCGGGTATTCGGGCTGGGCGGCGGCCATCAAGCCGGGTGAAACGACGCCGCGCTGGAGCACCTATCTGGGCGGCAACGCCGGCGATACCGCCGTCGGCTTCGGTGTGGGTGGCATCATCGATCTGGCGATCGCGGCCGACAACACGCTGTGGCTGGCGGGCGTGACCCGCGGCGGCAGCAATTTTCCGGTCACCGACGACGCCTTGTTCCGCACCGCGCAGGGCGGAGACGATGTGTTCCTCACCCAGCTTTCCGCCGATCGCGGCACGCTGAAATACTCCAGCCTATTCGGTGGCAGCGGCCCGGAAGGCGCCAACGCGCTGGCCGTCGATCCTCTCGGCACGGCTTATCTGGTCGGCGCATCCGGCTCCCCGAACTACCCGGTCACCGCCAATGCGCTGCAATCGGCGCAGGTGCCGGGCAAGTTCGACGGCGGCAGCTGGCTGTTCACCATTCTGGGAACAGGCACGATCGGCTCGGTGCAGCCAAGAACCGCCGGCAACGCCGGCGACGCGACGCTGACGGTCAACGGCGCCGGCTTCGACCCACGCGCCACCTGCGCCCTCGAAAACACGTCCGCGGCGCTGGCTGCGGACCGGATCGAAATCAGCGACAGCGGCGATGTCGCCAACTGTCACTTCGCCCTCGCCGGCAGCGCCGTTGGCACGTATGCCGTGGTCATCACCAATCCCGGCGGACAGCGCCTGTCGCGGCCAGGCGCGTTCGTCATCGAAGCCGGTGGCACGCCGCGTCTGTCGGTCTCCCTGCTGGGCCGGCCGAGGATCCGGACCGGCGTCGGCAGCAGCTTCAACATCGTCGTCAGCAACTCCGGAACGCAGGACGCCTACTTCGTCCCGGTATGGGTCACGCTGCCGGCCAATCTCGGCTTCCAGCTGCCCGGGTACACGCAGGCGGACGGCAGCACGCCGCTGGCCGAGACCCAGGGCGACACGACGTTCATCGGCCTGCTGCTGAGCAGCGTGCGCGCGGGCCAGAGCGTCACCCAGCCAATCGTCATCACCTCACCGGCCGCGACCGAGGCCATTGATCTCGCCGCCACTTTGCAAAAACCCTGGTTCCGGACACTGGAGCAGGTCCGGCAACTGTCGGAGACCGACACGTACACCCCTGCCTGTTTACCCGATGCGGCGAATCCCGCTTTCCTGGATTGCTCGGGCCTCTACATCGCATATGCCGAGGCCGGGCAAAGGCCTTTCCTGCCCGTCTCCACGCCGATGGTGATGGCCACTGCGACGCGGTCCTCGGTCAAGGCGCTGAGCCGGACCGGCGTGGTCCGCAAGGATGGCGGGATGACGATGTGCGTGGGCTCCGGATCGCGCGGCCGGGGCCGCAGCGACGGACTCCGCGACGGCGCCAATGACAGGCCCTACATGCCGCGCGAAACCGGCCGCAACTACCAGGAGGGATACCGCGACGGCTACCGGGCTGGCGAACTCGCGCCCTTGATGACCATGGGTCCGGTCGGTCAATCCTTGCCCGGTCGGGGATCGCTGATCGCAAAAGAAGGCGAGGGCTGCGGCCCGCCATTGCCGCAGCCGCCGCCGTCGCTGCAACCCGCAGGCGGCGGCAGCACCTCGTCGGGCGGCTCCATCGATCCCAATGACAAGGTCGGCCCAAACGGTGACGGCTCGGCGGCACACTTCATCCAGGCCGCCGCTCCGCTGACGTACACGGTGTTCTTCGAAAATCTTCCGGCCGCGACCCTGCCTGCCGCCGAGGTCGTCGTCACCGACGTGCTCGATCCGGCCAAGGTCGACCTCGGCACCCTGACCCTCGGTGACATCGCCTTCGGCACCCACATCATTCCGGTGCCGCCTGGGCTGACGTCCTACAACACGGTGTTCCCGCTGAATTCGAGCCTGTCGGTCCGCGTGCAGGGCAGCCTCGACCCGGCCAGGGGCCTGCTGCGCTGGACGTTCTCGTCGATCGACCCTCGCACGCGCATGCCGCCGTCGGATCCCACGCTGGGTTTCCTGCCGCCGGATACCGATGGCGTTGCCGGCCAGGGCAGCGTGCAGTTCCGCGTGATGCAGAAAGCAGCGCTGGTGACCGGCACGGCGATCAGCAACCAGGCCCAGGTTTTCTTCGACGCCAACGCGCCGATCCCCACGCCAGTCTGGACCAACACTGTCGATCGCGATCCTCCGGTGAGCCGGGTCACCGCCCTGCCCTCGTCGACGAGCAGCCTGAACTTCCCGGTGAGCTGGTCGGGCACCGACAGCGGAGCGGGGATCGCTTCGTTTGCCGTTTTCGTTTCCGACAACGGCGGCGTGTTCACGCCGTGGGAACAGGTCCCCGCCACCACCACCGGCGACAGCTTCGCCGGCGTTCTCGGCCACACCTACGGGTTCTTCGTCATCGCCACCGACCGCGCGGGCAACAGCGAGGCCGGCAAGTCCACAGCCGACACCAGCACCACCGCGCGCGATGCTCCGGCACCCGGCGGCGGAGGCGGTGGAGGCGGCGGAGGCGGCGGGTCCTTGAATCCCGCTCTGCTGGCGCTGCTCGGCATTGCAGTGGCGCTGCGCCGCGCCCGGGCAGGTTGATCAACACGTTCCGCATTGCTGGATCAGCAACGCGGAACGCCGCTGCACTCGTGCCTGGACGGAGACATCGAGCAGATCCTGCGAACACCACAAGCGCACCGCCGAGCGGGCGCGCGTGACGGCGGTGTACAGCAGCTCGCGACTCAGGCCGCGGGTGAGTGTCGGCTCGACGACGACGTCGACGCTGTCGAACTCCGATCCCTGCGATTTGTGCACGGTGAGGGCGAACGCGCTGGCGACCTGCGCCAGACGGCCAGGAGCGAACGCGCGCAGGCCCTCGTCGCCGGCGAAGTACACCAGCAGACGATCCTGGCCATCGGCCAGGGCCAGGCCGATATCCCCGTTGAACAGGCGCAACGCGTAATCGTTGCCGGTGACCATCACCGCGCGCCCGGCGTACCAGCGCGCGGACGGTGCGCCGCCGAGCCGGCGTTGCAGGTGGGCGCTGATCTGGCGGTTGAGCGCATCGCTGCCATAAGCCCCGCCGCGGGTGGAACAGAGCACGCGGTAGCGCTCGAAGCGGCGCAGCACCAGGGCCGGGTCGGCGCGACCCAGCACCGCGTCCACATAGTCGTCGTAGCCGCCGGCGAGCAGAGCGGCCAGACGCTGCGGCGACGGCAGCGCCCTCTGCCATTGCACGCTGGAGGCGGCGCTGGCGAAGACCGCGGTGACCGTCGCCGGCTCGCCCGCGTTGATCGCCGCGGCCAGCCGCGAGATGCCGCCGTCGGCGGCGAACCGGTAGCTGCGATCCAGCCAGATCACGGCGTTGGTCATCGCAGGCGCCGTCGGTTGATCGTCGGCGCTCGCGATCGCCCGCGGTGCCTGGCCGCCGGTGAGGCTCCGCAGAAGGGCGACGCCGGCCGCATCGTGCCGGCAGTGCGCTGACAGCTCGGCGTAGACCGCGCCGGCTTCCACCGAGGCGAGCTGGTCCTTGTCACCGAGCAGGATCAGGCGCGCGTTCGCCGGCAAGGCGGCGACGAGCCTGGCGGCCAGTGCCAGATCGAGCATCGACGCCTCGTCGACGACGACCACCTGATAGGGCAGCGGCTGCTTCGCGTCGTGGTGGAAGCCGCTGCGGTGGGGCCGGTTGCCGAGCAGGCGATGCAGCGTGAATGCCTGCGCCGGCAAACGCTCGCGCAGATCCTGCGGCAGATCCAGCGCCGCGATCTGGCTGTCGATCGACGCTTTCAGGCGCGCCGCCGCCTTGCCGGTGGGCGCCGCCACGGCGATGCGCAGGTTCGCGTCCAGGCTCAGCAGCGCGGCGAGCACCCGCACGACCGTGGTCGTCTTGCCGGTGCCGGGCCCTCCGGAAATCACGCAGAGATGACGCGACAAGGCGGTGGCCGCGGCGAGCTTCTGCCAGTCGATCGCGGTATCGGCGGCCGGAAACAGCCGGTTGAGAATCGCGGCAGCGGCGTTGTGGTCGAGCCCATCGACCGGCCGGTTGAGCGCCATCAGCCGCTCGCCGAGATCGCGTTCATAGCGCCAGTAGCGATGCAGATAGAGCCGCGGCCCGACGAGCACCAGCGGGGTCGGCCCCGCGCCGTCGCCGACCAGCGGACTGCGCCGCAGGGATGCCATGTCGATCGACTCGGCCAGGCGCAGATCGGCGCAGGCATGGCCTTCTCGTACCGCCTCGCAGGCCAGGCGCGCGGCGCGTCTTACACTGTCGATGTCATCGGCGGACCCGCCCTGGCTGGTGTGCAGTTCGGCAATCGCTTCACTGAACAAGGCGGCGAACGCGGCTTCGGGCTCATCGACGCTGGCGCCCGCCAGCACGCGATGCAAGCTCGCCGGGCTCATGTGCGCTCCGCCTCGCGGCACAGCGCATCGAGCGCCTCTATCAGCACGCGCGGCGGCCGCGTCGCGTAAACGCCCAGACCCTGCGCGTCCATGCCGCGCAGAAACAGGTAGAACACGCCGCCGAAATGCCGATCGTAGTCGTAGCCGCTGACGCGCCAGCCGAGCCAGCGATGCAGGGCCAGGGTGTAGAGCAGGTATTGCAGGTGATAGTCGCCCTCGCCCATCGCCGCCTGCAGCGCAGGCACGGCGTAGTCGGCGAGTGCGCCGTCCATCCAGTTCGACTTGTAGTCGGCGATGTACCAGCGGCGGTCGTGCTCGAAGCACAGATCGATGAAACCCCGCAGATAACCCCGCACGCGATGCCTCGACAGCGGCGAAACTTCCAGGGCATGCCGCTGCGCCAGCTCGGCGATGGCCGCTGGTGATACGTCCTGCAGCGGCAGGTGAAACGCCAGCTCCGCGATGCGGCGATCGGCGGACAGATCGGCGAGCCGTAGAACCTCGCCGGTGAGCGGACACACCAGTGGAGCGGCGACGATGTCGGCGAGCCATCCGCACACCGCCGGCGCCCAGTCCAGCGCGAAGCCGGCGATGCGCAACTGCGCGGCGACGGCCGCTTTCCAGACATCGGGCGCGGCGGCGGCGTCGATGTGTTCCAGCATCGCGTGCAGACACACGCCCGCCGCCGCGCCGCGCGGAAACGCGAAGCGGCCGCCGCCCGGTGGCAGCGCCTGCATCACCACGTCCTGCGAGCCCGTCTGCTGGTCGTGATCGGGCGCCACATCGGCGAGCGCGTCGCGCGGTTCGGCTTCCTGCAACAGCCGCGTATAGCTGCTGACGACGAAGCCGCGCGGCAGCGGACGCTGCAGCTGTCGCGTCGACAGCGCGGCGCTGTCGATGGGCGCGAGCCGGCGCGTCGGGGCGTCGGCGGTATCGTCCGCATCGACCAGGCGAATACGGCCGGCGGATTGCGACGCCAGCGTCTGCAGTTGCGCTTTGAGAACCGTTGCATCGGGCAGAGCCGACCCGATGTCCTCAAAGCCGTGCAGCAGCACGCCCAGCGGCGAGGCCGGCAGGCAGGCGAAGTGTCCGCTCACCACATGGCAACGGTTCTTGGCGCGCGTCAACGCCACATAGGCCAGCCGCAAGCGCTCTGACAAATCCTCTTCGCGTGCGCGCTGCCGCGCCGCGTCAAGGTCTTGCGCGCGGCCGTCGACGCGCAACGCATGCGGCGGCTGCGGATCGTGCACCGGTGGCAGGTCGTCGGTGTCTTCGCGGGTTCTCGCGGTCCACAAAAACGGCAGGAACACGACCGGATATTCGAGCCCCTTGCTGGAATGGACGGTGACGATCTGCACCAGGTCGGCGTCGCTCTCCAGCCGCAGTTGCGATTCCTCTGCGGTGCGCGTGCCGCGCTGTGCGCCGAGCCAGGCCAGCAGCGACTCCATGCCGTAGGTTTGCGACTGCTCGGCGTGCAGCAGCTCCGCGAGATGGAACAGATTGGTCAGCCGCCGCTCGCCGTCCGGCAGGCCGGCGAGTCGCTGCACGATGCCCTGCTCGCGGCCGATCTCGCGGAACATGCGCATGAAGCCCTGGTCGCGCCACAACTCGCGGTAGCGCTCGAACGCGGACAGCAGTTGCTCCCACTCGCGCTCGTCGTTCTCGAACGCCTGCACCTGCTGCGCGCTCATGCCGATCAGCTCGGACATCAGCGCCGCCTTCAAGGTCGGCGCGCGATACGGTGCCGCCACTGCAATCAGCAGGCGCTCCAGCTGCTCGGCTTCACTGCTGTCGAACACGCTCTGCTGCGAGCGCACCGCGCAGGCGATGCCGCGGCGACTCAGCTCCGAGCGCACCGCGGACGCTTGCTGATGTTTGTTGACGAGTACCGCGATGTCCCCAGCGAGCAGCGCTCGGTCGTCATAGCGCAAGTCCCCGGCCACGGCTTGCGCCAACAGCGCAGCGATCTGCTGCGCCACGACACGCGCCGCCCAGAGTTCGCCCTCCTTGATCGAAACCGGCTTGGGTTCGTTGCAGAACAACAGCCGCAACGGCGCCGGATCGGCGTGTCCGTGATCGAGCAGAACGGCTTTGATCCGCGGCGACGCCACCACCGCGTGGTAGTGGATGTCCTCGTGCCGGAATGGCGAAACCACCGGCGCATACACGGCGTTCAGCGCCTCGAGGTACCCGGGCACCGAGCGCTGGTTCTCCAGCAGTTCGTGGCGCTCACGGCACAAGGCTTTGGCGGCGAGATAAGAAAAAACATCCGCGCCGCGAAAACTGTAGATCGATTGCTTGGGGTCGCCGACCAGAAACGCGCTCAAGGACTCGCCAGCCAGAATGCCGTCCGCCCAGATTCGCCGGACGATGCCCCACTGCAGCGGATCGGTGTCCTGGAACTCGTCGATCAATGCAGCCGGATAGCGCAGCCGCAGATCGGCGGCGAGCCGCTCGCCGTTCTCGTTCTGCAAAGCCTCGTGCAGCTCGCGCAGCAGATCGTCGTAGGACATCAGCCGCTGCGCGCGCAGCCGTGCTGGCAGTTCTCGCTTGGCGTACTCCAGCAGTTGCAGACGCTGCGCGCGCCAATGCATGGCGAAAACGGCGAGGAGTTCTTCGGCTGCCTGCGCCAGATCGTCGAGGGCGACGAAGAAATCGTGACGCAACACAGCGCCCTTGTTCTTGAGCGCAAGCTGCCGGGCGGTGAATCCGAGTAGCGATTTCGGCAGCTCGGTTTCCTCGGTCGCGAGCAACCAAACGGTGCATTCGTCGAAGCGCTTGGGCAGATGCCTGGCGTTGTAACTCTGACGATTGAGCCCCGGATGTTCGATCAATTGACGTCCGATGGCTTCCTGGTCGCGGCCCCATAGCTCCGCGGCGCGCTGGCGGAATTCGTCATAGCGTCGAGCGCAGGCTTCGACATCGACGCCTTGAGGCTCGATCACCTGCAGCTCCGGCTTGCCGATCAGGCCCGCCACCCAGCGCGTCAGACCCGTCACGGACACTTTCTTCCGCTGCAACCACGCGATGAAGCGATCGCGCGCCTGCTTCCTCGCAGGATCATCTGCCCCAATGTTCCGGCGCCAGAAGTCGAGCACGACCTCGCGCAACAGATCGCCGGTATCGGTGGCGATCTGGTGATCGAAGTCGATGCCGGTGGAGAACGCACGATCGCCGAGCACGCGCTGGCAGAAACCGTGAATGGTGTAGATCGCCGCTTCATCGATGCCGCGCAGCGCGGCTTGCAGACGGCGCCTCGCCAACGCCTCGTCGGGCAGACGCGCGCGCAGGCGATCGCAGAAATCATCCGGCTCGCCGCGATCTTCGAGCCGGTCCAGCATGAGACTCAAACGGGCACGGATGCGATCGCGCAGTTCGGCCGTCGCGGCCTTAGTGAAAGTCACAGCGAGAATGCGATCGATGGCGACGCCGCGTTCCACCACCAGGCGCAGAAACAGACCCGACAAGGTCCAGGTCTTGCCGGTACCGGCGCTGGCTTCGATCAGGTGCAGACCGTCCAGCGACGCGCTCAGTGCGACGGGTTCGACCGTTTGATCGGCAGTGTTCATGCATCGCCACTGCGTGCCGCATTCAAGGGGCCGAAGACGCGCAGCGCCTCATCGCCGAAGCCGGCGGGCAAATCTCGCGCGAGGCCGCGATAGCGCATTCGCGCATAAGGCTCTTCGCTTTCTCCCCGGCGCCGATCGCTTCCGCGCCAGGCTTCCAGCGCCGGATATGAGTCCGGCTTTTCCAGCAAGCTGAAAGCGGTCCTGGGCGCAAACGACATCGCTTCGCTCTGGCCCTGCCAGTAGTAGTCCAGCAAATCGCGCAGCACGCTTTCCGCGTTATCGACCGGCGCCAGGCTGTGCACGCGCTTGGCGTCGAGGATGCGAGTTGCCAGCGCGACGTTCGCCGGCCGGAGGAGACACAGCACCAGATGCCGCGGCCAGGCATCGAGCCAGTCGTGCGCATCGATCTCGCGATACGTCGCGGCGAAGCGCCCGGCCTCGCTCAGGCCGTCGAGGTTGCCGCTCAAAGTGTAAGCGCCGATGCGCAACTCGAATGGCAGCGGTGCCTGCACCGCGCCGCGCACCTGCTGCACCTGCCGCGCGAAAGCCGCCGCCTTGCGGATCTCGGACTCGATCAACTGGCGCCCCCAGCGGCCCGGCGGCATCTCCGCCGAAGCCGCCAACAGATCGGCGATGTCTACCGCGCTGTCGCCCGCCAGCGCATGACGCAGCAGCTGGTCGCGCAGCGCCCACTTGCGTTCCGGCAGATCGAAAGGTTCATCGGGCAACAACTCGGCCTCGGCCTCGCCGATGCGCACGCCGAGGCGCTCGCGCAGCAGAAAGCGCAACGGGCTGCGCAGGAAGCTGGCGAGACGATCGAGCGTGATCTGCTGGCCTTCGCCGTCCGGTAGTGCCGCCATTGGCCGGTGGTCGAACAGCGGCGCGATATCAGCCGCACCACGTCGCACCGCGTCGGCGGCACCCAGATATTCACGCGCGTAACTTTGCATCGGGCCAGGCGCGAAGTAGCGCGCGTCGAAGGCTTGCAGCGGATGCTGCGTAGCCAAGGCTTGGCTCACAGCATGGCGGCCGCCTTGCGTGTAGCGGCCCAGGTAGTCGAGCAGTTCCGACACCAGCGCCGAGGGCGGCAGTTCGGCGTTGTCACGCAGACTGCGGCCGGTGTAGCCGATGTAAAACACATCGCGCGCCGCCAGCAGCGCATCGAGAAACGCGCCGCGGTCGTCCGCGCGCCGCGCGCGATCGCCGCGACGCGGATGCTGCGCCATCAGGTCGAATTCGGCTGGCGAGGGCGTGCGCGGAAACACGCCGTCGTCCATGCCCAGCAGGCAGATGATGCGATACGGCAGTCCGCGCAAGGGGCCGATGCCGGTGAAGGTGACGCCGCCGCCGGGCACGCCACCCGGGCTGCTCGCTTTGATCCGCATCTCGATCAGGCGACGCGCCACGTCCAGCTCCACCGCCTCAACCGAATCGACACGCCGCGCATCGTCGCGCAGCGCGCCGAGCGCGCGGCGCAGGCGCTGATCGTCGGATTCCTCAATCGCGGTCGGCGCCAGGCAACGACCGAGCACGTGCAACAGTCGATCGCACCAGGCGGTCAAGGGCCGCACTTGCGACAGCTCGTGTTGCGTGGCGACCAGATCGCTCAACGCCATGGCGAGCTTGCCCAGCACCAGCGACTGCGAGCCTTCGATGTCGTCGTAGGGCAGCACGCCGGCGAATAGGGATTCACCGGCGAGCGGCATCGCGTAGCCCAGCGCCAAGCGCATCAATCCGTCGAGCCAGGTGTGGCGCGATTCGGGCGGCAGCCCCAGCGACTCGCGATGCGCGCCGTCCAGACCCCAGTGCACGCCGGTTTCGATCAGCCACAGACGGATCTGCTCCAGCTCCGCCGCGTCCAGGTCGTAACGCGCCGCCACCGGCGGCAAGCACAGGTGATCGAAGATCGCGGCAGCGGTGAAGCGCGAGCGCGGCAGATCGAGCAGATTGGCGAACGCTCGCATCAGCGGCGTGGCGTCGGTGGCAGCAGTGCCGGTGACCGCGTAGGCGATGCGCCGATCGATTGGCGCCGCACCGAAGACGGCCTCGATCATCGGCGCCGCGAGATCGGGATTCGGCAGCATCACCAACACGTCAGACGGCTTGAGGCTGGCATCCGCGTCGAAGCGCGCGAGCAACTGGTCGTGCAGTACTTCGAGCTGGCGCGTGAGGCTGTGGCAGCCGTGGATTTGAATCGAGCGGTCGCTCGTATCGAGCGGCTGCGGTGTTTCGGACAACTCCGCAAGATTGAGCAGACTGGATTGCAGACGCGCCAGCAAATGCGCGCCGGGTGGATCGACGAAACATTCCACTTCTTCGAAGCGCTGTGCTTCCAGTTGCGCCGACACCACGGATAGATGATCGCGCGCCTGATCGCCCCAGGACGCAAGCAGCGGATGCCCGACTTCGCGCGGCGCCTCGTCGAAATCCAGCGCCAACTGCGCCTGCGCGCGCTCGGAGACGATGTCCGCCCAGTAGTGCCGGCAGGGATTCGGCAGATACCACTCGACATCGACGTGCGCGCCGAGCCGCGCGAACGTCGATGCGTATTGAGGCGGCAGGCTCGGCAGCCCGAAGATGCGGATGCGCTGCGGCAGTTTTGCCGCAAGCGCGGGCGCCGCAGTGAGGCACGCGAAAACCTGATCCGCCGGATGCTGCAAATCCGGCAGGCGCACTTCGTCGAGCAGATGCCGCCACAATCGACGCTGCCAGCGCTCGGTCGGCGACGGCGGCAGACCGCTGCTAAGTCCTTCGCTCCAGGCCGCGAGCCAGTCCGGCCGATAGACCAGATACTGATCGAAGCAGCGCGCGATTTGCTGGGCGAGATCGAGCCGGCCGCGTTCGCCAGTGCGGCGCAGATAGTGTTCGATCGGTGCGTAGTCGGCGTGTGGCGGTAGCTTGCCGAGGCGCGCGAACAGACGCAGCGCCATCAGATCGGCATCGAACGGCGAGCGCTCCGGTACATCGGCGAGCACCCGCGCGAAGCTCTGCCAGATGAATTGCGCGGGATACGGAAAATCCACTTGCGCGCAGACGCCCGCGATATCCGCGATGCGATATTGCAGCCAGCGCGCGACCCCCAGGCTGGGCACGACGATCACTTCTCGCTCAAAAGGCGGCGCCGGATTTTCCAACAGGCTCTTGATCAGCAGCGCCGCCAGCGGCTCCAGACGATTGCCTTGATAAAGCTTCAGCATGCCGACGCGCGCAATCTCACTGCGGCCGGCTCGGCGGCTGCAGCAGGTTGATGCCGCGCTGCTTGCGGATCATCAGGTTGCGGATTTCCCATTGGTCGGCGAGATCGGTGTCGCGCAGATATCGCGTTTCGCCGCTGCACTGCACCGCCACCGGCACGCCGTCCTCGAACAGCACGCGATTGCCCGGCAGCCGCGCGACTTTGTCGCCAGGCACGAGGATGCCGACCAGGTTCAAGGGATCGCCGGCACCGATGCAGACGCGCTCGACGACGCCGCTCTTCTCACGCACGGTGCTGTACCGGCGCAACGCACCGACGGCCTCAGCGAGCGCGAATTGCTCACCGGAAAATCCGCTGACGAAACGGCCGCCGCGGATTTCACCGCGCGCTTCGAGCCGCCGATAGACGTAGTGCAGATCGCGCCACGGCGGCAGGCCGGCTTCGCGCTCCAGCAGCTTGCGGAAGACCACGCCGTAACGGCGCAACAGCACGCGCGCGATGTGCTCGACTCGCGGATCGGCGAGCGCCGATACAGCCGCTTCCGCCGGGCGTCGCGGCCGCGTCAGCGACCAGCGGCCGGCGTCGTCGAAAGCGACATCACCGCGGCCGAAGTGGCGACGCAGGCGATCGCGCCTGGAAGCATTCATCGTCAGCGCGCGCAGGCCGGCGAAGGAATCGCAAGTGACCAGGCCGGCGCTGACCAGTTCGCCCAGTGCTTCTGCGAGTTCGGCACTGAGTAGTCCGCTGTCGTGCGCCAAGTCGTCGTAGAAGCTGGCGCCGGCGGCTTTCAGCGCATCGAGCGCGCGTTCGGCGCGTGAGGATAGCGGCCGCTCTGCGTCTGACGAGTCGTCCGCGTCTGCCAGATCGATGCGCTGCTGCGACCAGTGCGACAGGAACTCACGCTCGGACAAGACGATCGGCGTGCTGCGCACCGGACCGCTGCGGCGACGCGTCGCATCCGGCGCGTCGGCGACCGGTCGCTGCCACACCACGCGGCCGCTGCTGCAGGCGCGGTCGAGCATCGCGGGTGTGTAGGCTTCAACGCGCGTCGGCAGCAAATCATCTTCCCAGGCGCCGGCCGGCGCGGCAAATCCTTCGAGCTGTTGCAGCGCGGTGAGCAAACCCGCATCGCCTTGATGGCGCAGCTCCGCATTGCTACCAGCGATGCGATGCCAGCCGAACAGAAAGCGCATGAACTGCGCCGGCGTGACCGGTTGGATTTCTGCGCGTTGCCGGTCGCGCGTGTAGCGGTGGATGCGCGCGAGCAGACGCCGGTCGCACCACTCGTCCGCGCCCGGCGCGGTGAAGCCGCCGTGGATCACCGCGCCTTCGGCTTCGAGTTGCGCCAGCGCGGCCTGCACCGCGGCGAGATCGCTGAGGGGCGCTGCCAGCTCGGTGGCGACAACTGGACCGAGCAATTCCAGGCGGCCACGCAGAATTTCGCGCAGCGCGTCTTCCCGTGCCGGCTCGGCGACGCTCACTGCACGCATCGGCGGCTGCGCTTCCACGCCAGGCATGGCCGCTCGGAATTCGTGCAGACGCTCGGCGGCGATCCAGAACGCTCGCCCGCCGGGTGGATGCAATCGAGTGGTCCGTCGTTGCGCGACCAGCTGATGGAGCCAGGCACGCGCCGGCCACTCACGCTGCACCAGATCGTCTTGAGTCGAGGGCATGCCGAGTTCGCGCTCGGTCAGAAAACCATGCACGCACAGCCCATCGTGCAGTTCGTCGGCATTGCCGAAATCCGGCATCGCCTCACCGCGCACGCGCTCGATGGCTTCGAGGTCGAGGCGCCCCAGATCGGACGCGGTCTGCACATCGAGCAGCGGCTGCATCGCCATGGTCCGCGTGCGGCGTTCTTCTGCGGCGCCGCCGTCGAGAAACGCGTAGGGCCGCGCGTTGAGAATCGCCTGCGACAGCGGCGAGGCGGCCGGTAAATCACACGTGACCACACGCAATTCGCCGCTCTCCATGCGCGCGAGCACGCGCTCAAAGCCTTCGACGTCCATGGTCTCGTACAGGCAGTCGTCGAGCGTCTGCTTGACCAGCGGATGGTTCGGAATCTCGCGCTCGCCCACCAGGTTTTCGGCGCAGGCGACTTGATCCGGAAACACCAGGGTCAGCAGGTCTTCCGAGTCCGAGCGCTGGAACTGCGGCGGCACGCGCTTGCCGGCGTTCATGCGGCGGATGCCGAGCGCGACCGTCGCGTTCCAGCGCCAGCGCGTGCCGAACATCGGCGCGTCGAGCAGCGCCTGGATCAGCACTTCGCGCGCGGTCGCGGACTTGAGGAAGTGCTGCACGCTGTCGAGCGGAAAACTGTGCGTCGGACCCAGCGACAGCACGATGCTGTCTTCGAGCGCGCTGGCCTGCAGCTCGAAATTAAACGTGCGGCAGAAGCGCTTGCGCAGCGCCAGGCCCCAGGCGCGATTGATGCGCGAGCCGAAGGGCGAATGGATCACTAGATGGGTATCGCCGACTTCGTCGAAGAAGCGTTCGAACACAACGGTGTCGGCGCTCGGCAAGGTGCCGAGCATCGCCAGCGCCGCGGCCCAGTACTCGCTGAGCTGCTGTGCAGCAGCGGCGGGCAAGGCCAGATCGTTCAGTAGCCAAGCGGTGCAAGCGGCAACGCCATCGGCAAGTTTCTGTTGTGCCAGCTGATTGACTTGCGACACGGCGAGGCTGAGTTCATCGCTGCGCCCGGGCACTTCGCCGAACCAGAACGGGATATTCGGCGGCTGGCCTTTGGCGTCTTCGACCAGCACTTTCGAGGTCTCGACTTTGAGAATGCGATACGAGGTGTTGCCGAGCTGGAAGATATCGCCAGGCAGGCTCTCGAACGCGAAATCCTCGTTGAGCGTGCCGACCTTATGGCCATCAGGCTGTTGCACCACCTCGTAGTCGAACTGATCGGGAATCGTGCCGGCGTTCAGCACCGCCGCGAGCTTGGCGCCAGGCCGCGCGCGCAGGCGGCGATTGACCGCATCCAGATGCAGGTAAGCGCCGCGACGTCCGCGGCGCGTCGCATAGCCGTCGGCCAGCATCTGCACGACGGCCTCGAAGTCTTCCTTGAGCAGATCGCGATACGGATCGGCGCCGCGCAGGCAGGCATAAAGCGCATCCACGCCCCACTCGCCGCAACCGATCTCGGCGACGATCTGCTGCGCCAGCACGTCGAGCGGGCAGCGCGGCAGGCGGATGCGGTCCAGCTCGCCTTTTTGCACCGCGTGCAGCAGCGCGGTGCATTCGAGCAGATCGTCCGTGGTCAGCGGAAACAGCCGGCCTTTGGGAATCGCGCCGATGGCGTGGCCGGCGCGGCCGACTCGCTGCAGGAAGGCGTTGATCGCGCGCGGCGAGCCGAGCTGACAGACCAGATCGATGTCGCCGATGTCGATGCCCAGCTCCAGCGAACTGGTGGCGACCAGCACCTTGAGATTGCCGGCCTTGAGCCGCTGCTCGGCATGCAGGCGATGCTCGCGCGACAGGCTGCCGTGATGCGAGGTGACGTGCTCCTCGCCGATGCGCTCGGCCAGGTGGCGCGCGCAACGTTCGGCGATGCGGCGCTGGTTGACGAAGATCAGCGTGGTGCTGTGACTCTCGACCAGCTCGGCAAGGCGGTCGTAGGTCTCCGCCCAGACTTCGCCGGCCATCACCGGCGTTAGTGGCGAGCGCGGCAATTCCAGCGCGATGTCGCGTTCGCGGATGTGGCCGGTGTCGACGATCGCGACGGCTTCATCGCGGGTTCCCACAAGGTAGCGCGCCATCGCCTGTAAGGGTTTGACGGTTGCGCTCAAACCGATCCGCACCGGACGCGTACCACACAGCGCATCGAGACGCTCCAGGGTCAACATCAAATGCGCCCCGCGCTTGCCGCCGGCGACCGCGTGCAGCTCGTCGATGATCACCGTGCGTACGCTGGAGAGCATGCTGCGGCCGGCATTCGAGGTCATGAGAATGAACAGCGATTCCGGCGTGGTGACGAGAATGTGCGGCGGCGACTTCTTCATGCGCTCGCGCTCGAACACCGGCGTATCTCCGGTACGCACCGCGTCGCGGATGCCGACCTCGGGCAGGTTCATCGCCGCGAGTTGTTCACGGATGCCGGTCAAGGGCTCCTGCAAGTTCTTCTGGATGTCGTTGCTCAGCGCCTTCAACGGCGACACGTAGAGCACGTAGACGCGATCCGCCAGCGGCGCTTGCAGCCCCTCCTCGACCAGATCGTTGATCGCCGCCAGAAACGCCGCGAGCGTCTTGCCCGAACCGGTGGGGGCGGCGATCAGCGCATGCCGATGCTGCGAGGTCACCGCCCAGGCGCGCTGCTGGATTTCCGTCGGCTGGCCGAAGCGCGCGGCCAGCCAATTAGAGACCGCCGGGTGGAACGGCCCTTCCCTGCCATTGGCTTGGCTTTGGCCGGCGAGATCGAGACGAAATTGCATGGGCTTATTATCGCGCAAGCTCGCAACGGAACGCCCCGACCATGCTCCCTCCAAACACTTCGCCCGTCTTCCGCTCGACGATGCCGAGTCCAATCGGCGAGCTGTTGCTGCTGGCCACCGAAGCCGGCCTGAGCGCGCTGTACATACGGGTCATGCGCTATCCGCTCGCTGCGGCAGACTGGCGACCGGACGAAGACCGGTTTCGTGAGCTCAAATCGCAGCTGGCAGCTTATTTTGCGGGCGAGCTGCGCCATTTCGATCTGAAACTCGCCCCGACGGGAATTGCGTTCCACCAACAGGTGTGGGCGGAGCTGGTGAAGATTCCCTATGGTGAAACGATTTCCTACGGCGAACTGGCGCGGCGCGTGGGCGACCCGAAGGCCGCGCGCGCGGTGGGCCTGGCCAACGGTCGCAACCCGATCTCGATCATCGTCCCCTGCCATCGCGTAATCGGTGCCAACGGCTCGCTCACCGGCTACGGTGGCGGCCTCGAAAACAAGCGCTGGCTGCTGGATCACGAGAGCAAGCCGTTCCGGCTGTTGTAGGCCAATTAGCGGGTGCAAGCAACATAGGACTAAATTCGTGCGTATTTCCCGCTATCTCGATGTCAATACGTTATGCGATGAGGCAAAGAAACTTAAGGCTTCGAGCGGTTCCATGGCTAAGCAGATACTCGAACGGCTTGAGAAGCAACGATCGTTGGTTCCGCGTATGCGCCTGCACTATCCCGAAGAGATCGAACGGCGCTGGTGGGCAAGATCGCACGAGAACTACCCGGTCGGCGGCGCGTTGGAACCGGATGGCCCTCGCTGGGATGATGCCATTCTTTGGAGGACGCGCGGCAATGGCGTCACTGGAAAGACGACCCGACGATTACACCGCATGTGCTCGACCATCCAGAAGCGCGCTTCCTTCCTTTCATCGAACAACCTTCGGAACAGCCGTTCGTTCCGTGGGAGAAGTATCGCGTTGCAGTCAACACAGAGGACGCGGAATCTCTGCACACCTCAGATACGGTCTTAACTTACTATTCGTCTTGGCAGCTTCTGCAGTATGCCGGGTAGTCAACATAGGCGTGTTGAGCTTTATGACCCTGATAGGTTCGAGCGGCTGGCCCTCTTACGATGAAATCAAATCAGCGCCGTTTTCAGTGTCTTTTATGCCGATCCATGCCATGCGTCGATTCGAAGAACATCAACGCGCGCTCGATGCGATCGTGTGGTTCGCTGAGGAGGCGCAGCAGGGATATTGGTTTGCGATCGGGGAACTGGGAAAGCGTCGGCTGATATCCGCAGAAGAGAACGCCGAAATTATGCGGACTCGCACCTGGGCGGTTGAGCGTGCGCAGAAGGAGCATGGTGTAGGACCTGACGAGATACTGGCAGCGGTTCGCTTTCTCTGCGAGCAATGGGAGCATTGGGACGATAACGGGCGTCCACTGATCGCAGGTGCCTACAAGACGATAGCGGCGCGAGGCGTCGAGCTTGGCTGCCTGGCAACGGGCGATTCGGTCGATGATTATCGCTCTCGTGTCGGACACGTTCACGGACGTTCCAAGCCCATCCTTGATGTGATCTGGCCGGACTGGGCAGCCGAGCAACGCGAGAATGCGAAGCTCGTTCTCATCGGCTACAGATCGGAGCAGGCCACTCTGCGAGCGGACTTCAGTGACGATCTCGTCGAGCGCTTTCTAGACTTTGTAGAAGCCCATGGCCTGCACGGCTTTTATTGGCGGCTGGAGTCCTTCCATCATCACTCCTTCGAGGGCAACGACCATTCGCTGGAGGGACTCAAGGGTGATGTCCAGGGAATGGCGCTTGTACTGGAGCACATCGCGGCCGTTCTCGGCGGTACCAAACAACAACTTTATGAGAGGTTCAAACAGCTCTGGAAAGTCAATTCAGCGGTATTGAAGCCACTCAAGAACAGCGAGGTGAGGAACATCGGCTACGGCAACACGATCAACCTCGATTGGTTCGAAGAGCGCAACAACTCCAGCCCGCCTGAACAAACCGCGGCCGATCTGGCGATCTCTTTCGCAATCCGAGGGGGCGCGCATCGGATTCTCGAGGAGACCAATCCGCTCAAGCTGGAATACATGATGCTCATCTTGCTGCGCGCCGCGGTAAAAACCTTCGGTGCGGCAAATAAGTAGGTTCGGGTCGTGCCCTGCCTAGTCAATGTCGCTGAAGGCTTCGATGCTATTCAGCCAGCGCCAGAGCGTGGTGCGCGATACACCCAGGCGCCTCGCCAGCAGATCGCGCTGGCCGCCGGCCTCGCGCAACGCGCTTTGCAGGTGGGCGTCGTCAGGGCGCGGAACACGCACAGGTGCTGGCGTTACGTGCGTCTCCGGGGAAACGGCGAGCGAATCTTTAGGTGGCGTGGCGGCACTGCTGAACAGCTCCGGCGCGCAACGCTGCAACAGCGGCCGTGTGATCGCTGACAGTGGCGATTCTGCCTGCCCGAGCACCGCCAGACGCTCGGCGAGGTTGCGCAGCTCGCGCACGTTGCCGGGCCAGGGGTGCGCTTGCAGCAGCTTCTGCGCCGGGTCATCGAGCACCATCGCGCCGCCACCCGAGGCGCGCAGGAACGTCATCAGCAGCAGCGGGATGTCCTCGACCCGCTCGCGCAGCGGCGCCAGGGTGATGCGCAGGATGTTCAAGCGGTAGAACAGATCGCGCCGGAAGCGGCCGTCCGCCGCGAGTGCATCGAGTTCGCTGTGGGTGGCGGCGATGACGCGGATGTCGACCGGCGTCGGCCGCACGCTGCCGACCCGCAGCACCTCGCGCTCTTCGAGCACGCGCAGCAGGCGCGTCTGCAGGGCCAACGGCATCTCGCCGATCTCGTCCAGAAACAGCGTGCCGCCGTTGGCCGCTTCGATCAGGCCGACCCGGCCGCCGCGACGCGAGCCGGTGAAAGCGCCCTCGTCGTAGCCGAACAGTTCGGATTCCAGCAACGACTCGGCAATCGCGCCGCAGTTGACCGCGACGAAAGGCGCGCCGCGCCTGGGGCTTGCACCATGCAGGGCCTGCGCGACCAGTTCCTTGCCGGTGCCGGTGGCGCCGGTGATGAGCACGGTGCGGTCGCTGGTGCCGTAGAGCCGCACCTGGTCACGCAGGGCGGTCATCGATTCGCTGTTGCCGATCAGGCGACGCAGGCTGAAGCGGGAGTCCGCGGGCTTGACCATCTGACGTGGACCGCTGCGCGCGGCAGAAAGCATGCGGGCGAGATCGATGGCGCGCTCAAAACCCTGGCGGATCGATTCGGCCGAATACATCAGGATGCCGCTGACGCCTGCGCGATCCGCCAGCTCGGCAATGAGGCCGGTCCCGACAATGGCGCCGCAGCCCAGGCCGACCAGTTCGGCCACACGGTCGCGCGCCGCCTCGGCGTTGGTATAGGAGCGCTGCTCGATTTCCAAGCCGAACTGCTGCTTGAAGGCGGCGAACTCGGGCAAATCGGCGCCATAGCTGATCACGCCGATACGTTCCGATAGCCGCCGCGCCCGCGCCAGCGCCTGCATCAGGTCGAAGCCGTCCGGCTGGATCAGCACCAGCGGTTTGTCGATGCGGTTGCGCAGGTACTCGCCGTTAGAACCAGCGGACAACAGCACGTCGCACTCCTCGGTGCGCAGCCGCTCGCGGATCAGGGTTACCGCCTCCTCGAAGCCCAGATTGAGGGTGTCGATGACGGCGCGGCCGTCGAATTCCGGCGTGACATCGCGCAGCAGGCTCGACAGCCGCGTGACGCTGACGGTCCAGATCGTCGGCAGTTTGCTGTCCTGGATATCCATGTTTCAAAGTATGTCGCATATTTCATTGATACGTTCCATAGACGTCATTTGAAACGTTACCTTCGACTTCAGCTGACTACTCTTGGTTTGGGCCAGATCTACTTTGGCGCTTGACTTCAATGGCTTGCGATCGATTTCCACCCAAACCTCGGCCACCTTTTGGAATGGCACGCGCCTTGAGTCCACGTCGCAACGAGCAGGCGCCCAGCCTGTCACCCGAAGGAGCAGACCATGACCGCATCCGCCGGCGCCGCCTTTCGCGTCGCCCTCGCCGCCGAGAAACCGCTGCAGGTGATCGGCGCGATCAACGCCAACCACGCCCTGCTGGCCAAACGCGCCGGCTTCAAGGCGATTTATCTGTCGGGCGGCGGCGTTGCCGCGGGTTCGCTGGGCTTGCCCGACCTGGGCATCAACAACCTCGACGATGTGCTGGTCGACGTGCGCCGCATCACCGACGTCTGCGATCTGCCGCTGCTGGTCGACATCGACACCGGCTTCGGCGCCAGCGCGTTCAACATCGAGCGCACGATCAAGACGCTGATCAAGGCCGGCGCCGCCGCCTGCCATATCGAGGACCAGGTCGGCGCCAAGCGCTGCGGTCACCGGCCGGGCAAGGAGATCGTTTCCAAGGACGAGATGGTCGATCGGGTCAAGGCCGCGGCCGATGCAAGGACCGATGCCGATTTCTTCCTGATCGCCCGCACCGATGCGATCCAGGCCGAGGGCGTGGATGCGGCGATCGAGCGCTCCATCGCCTGCGTCGAAGCCGGCGCCGACGGCATCTTCGCCGAGGCCGCCTACGATCTGCCGACGTACAAGAAATTCGTCGACGCGGTGAAGGTGCCGGTGCTGGCCAACATCACCGAGTTCGGCGCCACACCCTTGTTTACTCGCGAAGAGCTGGCCTCGGTCGGCGTCGGCATCCAGCTTTATCCGCTGTCGGCTTTCCGCGCCGCCAACAAGGCAGCGGAGGCCGTGTACACCGCCGTGCGCCGCGACGGTCATCAGAAAGCAGTGCTCGAGCTGATGCAGACGCGCTCCGAGTTATACGACCGCATTGGATATCACGCCTTCGAGCAGAAACTCGACGCCCTCTTTGCCGCCAAAAAGAAGTAAGCAATCCAGCCTTCCAACAGCCGATTCCCCTTAGGAGATCACATGAGCGAGACGCCAACCCCCACCGCCGGCGCCTTCAAGCCGAAGAAATCCGTCGCCCTGTCCGGCACCGCCGCGGGCAACACCGCGCTGTGCACCGTCGGCCGCAGCGGCAACGATCTGCACTATCGCGGCTACGACATCCTCGATGTCGCCGCGCAGTGTGAGTTCGAGGAAATCGCGCATCTGCTGGTGCACGGCAAGCTGCCGACGCTTGCGGAGCTGAAAGCCTACAAGACCAAGCTCAAGGCTTTGCGCGGCCTGCCGGCTGCGGTGAAAACCGCACTCGAACAATTGCCGCCCTCGGCACACCCGATGGACGTGATGCGCACCGGCGTCTCCGTGCTCGGCTGCGTGCTGCCGGAGAAGGACGATCACAACCACGCCGGCGCGCGCGACATCGCCGACCGCCTCATGGCCTCGCTCGGTTCGATGCTGTTGTACTGGTACCACTTCGCTTTCAACGGCAACATGATCGACGTGGAGTCGGATGAGGATTCCATCGGCGGCCACTTCCTGCATCTGCTGCATCAGCAGAAGCCGCCGGAATCGTGGGTCAAGGCGATGCACACTTCACTGGTGCTGTATGCCGAGCACGAGTTCAACGCTTCGACGTTCACCAGCCGCGTCATCGCTGGCACCGGCTCCGACATGTTCTCCGCGATCTGTGGCGGCATCGGCGCGCTGCGTGGGCCCAAGCACGGTGGCGCGAACGAAGTGGCGTTTGAAATCCAGAAGCGCTACGACACGCCCGACGAAGCCGAGGCCGACATCAAGGCCCGTGTCGAAAAGAAGGAGGTCGTGATCGGCTTCGGCCATCCGGTCTATACGATCAGCGATCCGCGCAACAAGGTGATCAAGCAGGTCGCGCTGGATCTCTCCAAGGAAGCCGGCAGCACCAAGATGTTCGACATCGCCGAGCGCCTGGAGACGGTGATGTGGGACATCAAGAAGATGTTCCCCAACCTCGACTGGTTCAGCGCGGTGAGCTATCACGTCATGGGCGTGCCTACCGCGATGTTCACGCCGCTGTTCGTGATCGCGCGTACCAGCGGCTGGAGCGCCCACGTCATCGAGCAGCGCATCGACGGCAAGATCATCCGTCCGAGTGCGAACTATGTGGGGCCGGAAGATCTGAAATTCGTGCCGATCAAGGACCGCAAGTAGGCTCCATGAACACAGCCCACCGCAAAACCTTGCCCGGCACCCCGCTCGACTACTTCGACACGCGCGCAGCCGTCGATGCGATCGCGCCCGGCGCCTACGCCAAGCTGTCGTACACCGCGCGCGTCCACGCCGAGAACCTGGTGCGCCGCTGCGATCCGGCAACGCTCACCGCCTCGCTTCAGCAGCTGATCGAACGCAGGCGCGATCTCGACTTCCCCTGGTTCCCGGCGCGCGTGGTCTGCCACGACATTCTCGGCCAGACCGCGCTGGTCGATCTTGCCGGCCTGCGCGACGCCATCGCCGACATGGGGGGCGATCCGGCGCAGGTCAATCCGGTAGTGCAGACCCAGCTGATCGTCGATCACTCGCTGGCGGTGGAGTTCGGCGGTTTCGACAAGGATGCGTTCGCCAAGAACCGCGCGATCGAAGATCGGCGCAACGATGATCGATTCCACTTCATCGACTGGACCAAGAAAGCGTTCAAGAACGTCGAGGTGATTCCGCCGGGCAACGGGATCATGCATCAGATCAATCTGGAGCGGATGTCGCCGGTCGTGCACG
>CAXTSJ010000012.1:83035-91030 GCA_964246995.1 uncultured Hydrocarboniphaga sp. | reverse complement strand
CCATGGCTCCATTCTCTCAAGTAATGGAGCCTCCGAGATTTCCGGGGCGGTTCAGATTGCCGTAGACGGCCTGCGCAGTCTCTCAGCGACACATGAACGATGACCTTATGCGGAGTGAATCGCGGCTGACCGCGGAATCATGGTGGCGCGTCGCGCTTGGACCTACAGCGGCATGCCGCAGGCTTCGGCGATGGCGCCCTGCATGTGCTGCAGCGCCGGCTCGTTGCGGCCGAAGACGACGCTGAAATGCTCCGGCGCGTGCTGCAGGTTTTGCAGCGCCTCGGCCGACATGCGGAAGTCTTCGTTCTGCACGATGCGCGAGGCCAGATCGAAGCCCGCTTCGAACAGCGGCCGCGTCTGCGCGGACACCATCGCCGCCGGCGCATACACCGCGAGATCGACGCGTGTCTGCCCGACGTCTTGCGGAAAAAGCCGGAACACCTGCACCACCATCAAGCCCGGCTGCGGCGATCCGACGACGATGGCGACATTGGGGAACAGCACGTACACCACGCTGTCGATGCCCGGCCATTGCGCCTCGGGCAGACCTCTGAGTTTGGCGTAGAGCTTCTGCGGAAAGCAGATGCGGAAGTGCGGGCCGAAAGCGTCGTAGGCGGCGACGTTGCTGTAGTGCGTGCTGCCCAGCGTGTCCGGATGCAGCGCCGCGAAGTGATAGCCCTCGCCGAAGGTATCGAACACGTACTTCCAATTGCCGGCGGTGAACAACGGGCCTTGTTTCATCAAGGCCATCGAGCCCAGATCGAGCGCCTCCATCTCCGGCGCCAGCGG
Source organism: uncultured Hydrocarboniphaga sp. (assembly GCA_964246995.1). GTDB lineage: Bacteria > Pseudomonadota > Gammaproteobacteria > Nevskiales > Nevskiaceae > Hydrocarboniphaga. The sequence goes on along the minus strand of CAXTSJ010000012.1, from coordinate 90,241 downwards.
GCCGAGAAGCGCGTCGACATCGATCTCCGCTCCGCCGTGTTGCGCGCTGACGAAGATCAGTCCGTGCTTCTCGGCGCAGGGCAGGCGGATCAAACCCAGCTGATCCTTGTCGATGCCTTCGAACGCGGCGCTCCCGGGTTGCCCGACCAGGCGCCCGTCGTGATCGAAACTCCAGCCGTGGAACGGGCAGGTGATCGCGGCGTGATGCCCGCACTCGCGCACCAGGCGCGCGCCGCGATGCGTGCACATGTTGCGAAAAGCCGCGACGCTGCCGTCGCTCCTGCGGGTGAGGATGATCGAAGGCCCGGCGCCGTCGAACAGCGCCACATCGCCCGGCGCGGGGATGTCGCAGGACAGGCCCGCGAGCAGCGGGCGCTGCAGGAAGATCCGGCTGCGTTCGGCGATGAGCCGCACCGGGTCGGTGTAGACCGTGGCCGGCAGGCGCAGCGTTGCCGGTGCCATGTCGGTGGTGCGGCCGGCGGCGACGTGCGCGACCAGGCGCCGCTGGATCGCACGCTCGCTTTGCGCGCGGCGTTCCGCGAGTTGCTGCTTGGAGTCGCCGGTGTCCATCGTGTTCATGTCGCGTCCGCTCAGTGGAAGATCAGTGGAACGGAAACGCGCGATCCAGATCCATGCCCAGATCCGCCATCGCCCGCATCGCCACGGCGCGTCCGCCGCCGGTGACGCCGCCGCCGGGATGCATGAAGGGGCCGGACAGATACAGGCGCTCGACGCCCGGCACGCGGTATTGCGACAGCTCCGGCGTCGGTCTGCCGCCGAGGAACTGCTCGGCGAACGTGCCAAGCCCCATGACATCGCCGTTGCGCAGCGACGGCAGGCAAAGCGACATCTCCAGCGGCGACTCGTGATGCGCGCCGAGGACCTTGTCGGGCGTGAGGTTCTCGATGTACGCACTCGCGCCGTCGAACAGCCACTGCGCGAACGGCTCCTTGCGCGTGAGCCAGTTCTGCGCGTCGCCGTCCGGCAGCATCGGCGCCATGTGGTAGAGATACAGCGTGGCCTTGCCCGGTGGCGCGCGCGAAGGATCGTGGATGCTGGCGCAGATGAAGTTGGCGAAGTAGTCGGTGGAGAATTTCCCCGAGCGCACCTCGTCGAACGAGCGCCGCACTTTGCTTACGTCCGCGTGCACGCACTGGTTGATCTGGATGCGCTGCAACTCCGCCGGATAGCGTGGACGCACCGGCTCGCTGAGCGCATAGCTGCTCAAGAAAACGCCGAAGTCGGAGGACCGCGCGGCGCGCGCGTTGGCGAGCATCGCCGGACTCAGATCATCGACGAACCGGTCCAGGCTCCAGGGCGCGATGCCGGCGATCACCGCTTGTTTCGCGACATAGCGATCACCGCCCGCGGTCTGCACCGCCGAGGCACGGCCATTGGCGGTTTCGATCTTGATCACCTCCGTATCGGTGAGCACGTCGCCGCCGTGATGCTCGATGCATTTCACGAGTGCGTTGGAAAACTCCTGGCTGCCGCCTTTGACGAAGCCGCTCGGGTAGCGATGCGAGAAACCCAGGATGATGAACAGCGCAAACGCGGTGCCGGGTTCTTCGCAGGACACCATCATCTCGCCGGCCATGCGGTAGAGATGGGTCTGCACACGCGGATCGCGAAAAGTTTCGCTGATCACTTTCCAGGCGCTGGCCTTCATCAGATCGACCAGATAGCGGCCGTCCTCGCTCTGGTTGAGCAGCTCCAGGAACGTCGCCGGATTCGGCGGCGGGCTGAACATGCCCCAGGACATCAAATCGACGAACTTCGTCGCATGCGCTGCGAATTTGCGATAGGCGCGCGCGTCATCGGCATTGATCGGTATCAGCGCATCGACCGTGCGTTCCAGATCGGTGAACACGCGGATGCCGCTGCCGTCGTCGAACAGGCTGCCGTGATAGGGGTCGTCGGTTTCGATGTAGGTCAAGCCGAACTTCGACAGCAGGCCCAGCTCGTCGCAACGGATCAGCGGATTGGCCTTGACCAGGAAGATGTTGGTCGCATGCAGATCGTGCTTGAAACCAGGAACGGTCGCTTCGCGCGTGATGCAGCCGCCGCCGACCCAGCCGCGACGTTCCAGCACCACCACGCTGTGTCCGCCGGCCGCGAGATACGCGGCGGCTGTCAGCGTGTTGGAACCGCCGCCGACGACGACGAAGTCGTAGGACCTGGCGCTCATTACGCGGGCGCCGACGACTTGCGGAACAGCAGCGCGATGACGCTGAAAATCAGGCTCAACGACAGCAGCTTGAAGGCGGCGCGCAATTCTTCCGGACGAATCACCGCGCGCGTCGGCATGGTGCCCATGATGATGCCGCGCACCACCAGCGCGTCGCCTTCGCGCGCGACCCTGGACACTTCCATCAACTCGTTGCCTTCGGGCGTGTGCAGTTTCATCGGGTCGATTCCAAGTACTGGTTGATGATTCGCGTTGCCGCGATCTCGCCGGACGTCACCGCCGTGTTGACCGAGGCCATCGAGAAATAATCCCCCGCGAGTTGTACGCGGCGACTGAAGTCGAGACCGTCCACGAATGCCGCCAGTTCTCTGTAGTAGCCGGGATAGGAGATCGTGGCGGCGTAGTCCCAGCGCTGCACGTGATAGCCCTCGACCAGCTTGCCGATGCCGGGCATCACGCGTTCGATCTTGGCCAGGCCCTGGCGGAAGATTTCTTCGTCCGGCTGGTCGTACATCTGCTGCGCCCAGCGGTCGAGAAAATACGCGCTGAGCGCGCCCTTGCCTGGTGGCGCGCGATCGCTGCCCTTGTTGTGATCGACCAGCACGCCGCACAGATCAGGGTCGACGGAATCCGGCACCATGATCAGCACGGCCTTCTCGTCCGGGCGCGATTTGAGGCGGATGTGCAGGTCGGTGAGCATCGAGTAGCGCAGCTTGCCGAGATATTTCTTTGAGGCTTCCGACAAGCCGCGATCGATCTTGGGCACGTCGCGCGCCGGTGTTGCGATCACGCAGAAATCGACGGTCTCGGTCGACTCCCCCGCGCCGGCCTTGCGCATCTTCACCTCGACCTTGTCGCCGGTCTCGGTCACCGACAAGACCTCGGTGTCGACGCTCACCGGTAGCTGTTCGGCGATGTTGCCGACCACGCGGTCCATGCCGCCCTTGATGCAGAACGCGGTCGGGCTCATCAGGTTCTTCGAGCACCAGAAAAAATCCACCACCGAGGCATCCGAGCCCGGCATCGTGTACATGATTTTCTGCGTCGGGTTGATTAGGTATTCGTACAGCTCGGAGGTCAGCGAAGCCCTGGCGTAATCGGCGAGCGATTGCGTGTCGTGCGGCGCCGCGAGCGCGAGGTTGTCGAAGCCCAGAGTCCCCCACATGCCCGCCATCTTGACGCCGACTTTGGCCAGCATCAGCTTGGACTTGATGCCCAGCAGCTGGGTCCTGAGCATCGAGCCGCCCATCTGCGCCAGATCCAGATAATGCAGCCGGCCATCGCGCATCACCGCGGTGGGCGAGACCATCGGTTCCAGCGCGTTGTGCAGGCCGCTGTCGTGCATCAGCCGGTAGACGGCTTTGTAAGTCCCCGGCAGCAAACCCGCGGCGACGTCGACGATGAAGCCGTCGATGCGCTCGGATCGCGTGCGTCCGCCGACGCGGGCATCGCGCTCGACCAGGCGCACCGAAACTCCGGCCTGGCTCAAGCGGAATGCGGCGGACGCGCCGGCCGGACCGGCGCCGACGACGATGGCTGTTTTTTTCTGCATGGCGATCCTGCGCTCAGTCGTTGTTGCGTTCTCCCCAGGCGATTATTACCATGTTTAGAACGATCGTTACAAGATCGGTCGACGTCGATGCCCAGGAGAATCTCCTTGTCCGCCATTCCTTCAGAGTCCGACCTGTGGATTCCGCTGCCCGGCCCGCGGGAGGTCTGGAACGGGCACACGATCCACACCCACTACTTCGGATTCTCGGTGCCCGGCGCGGCCATCGCCGCGTTCATCTACGTTCGCTACCAGCCGATGTTCCGCCTGTGCTCCGGCGGCGTCTGCATTTTTCAGGGCATGGACAACCTGCGGCCGCTGGACATCGAGCACAACAACTTCATCGTCACCATGCCGTATCCGTCGGTCGTCGATGGCGTGATCGAGACCGCCAACGGGTTGCGCATCGAGTTCGTCGAGCCGGGAAGGCTCGTCAGGCTGCGGTATCGCAGCCCCGACGGCAGGACGTCGTTCGATCTGGAGCAGACCGCGACGACACCGCTGCTGCCGCGCGGACACGTGATGCCGGGCGAGGATCGCGACGCCGATCCGGCGCAGCAGCCGGGTGGTTCCGAACAGTTCATGCACTGCGTTGGCGAGTTGAATCTCGACGGAAAAAACTACGCGGTCGACTGCACCCCCGTACGCGACCGCTCGTGGCGCCAGGTGCGCACCGAGCAGGAGGTGGAGTATCCGCCGGTCGGTTGGTCGCCGATGCACTTCGGGCCCGATCTGAGCTTCAACCAGATCGGTTACGAGGCACCGGATTCGCAGCCGGTGTGGGACGGCGTGTTTACGGTCGACAAGACCAGGCCCTCGCACTATTTCGCCTGGGTGGTGCGCAACGGCGAGCCGCGCGATGTCGTCCGCGTGCGGCGCAAGGTGCATCGCTACCACCCGCAGTTGTTCGCCGCCGTCGAACAGGAGATCGAAGCCGAAGACGCCGCCGGCGAGATCTATCGCTTCCGCGGCGAGGCCATCGCCATGGCGCAGCTGCCGTCCTGGCCCAACAACCTGTTCGTCGACAGTCTCTACCGCTGGCGTGACGAGCAGGGGCGCGAGACCTACTGCGCGTATCAGGAGGCGTGGTACGCGCGCTTTCAGCGCCACATGCGCAAGCGGCTGGTGGCCGCTTGACGGCTTCCGCCGAAACATGGAACAGTGCCAAGATAGTGACATAGTGCACTATCCAGCCAGGAGAACCATCGCATGAACCCCGCTCCCGAAATCAGTGGTCACGTCATTCCGAACGTGCCGTTTCCGCCGGTCGGCGGCTCCATGGATCACACGCTGCAGCTGGTTTTCCTGAGCGTGCTGTGGGCGATCTGCGCCGGCTTTTTCGTCATGGCGCTGCGTAGCTACCGCAAGGACGGATCGCCCTTGCCGCTGCTGGTGCTGATGGGCGGCGCGCTGTGCATGTTCATCGAGCCCATCGTCGATGTCATGGGGCTGTGCTGGTTCTGGCCGCAGGGGCAGTTCGTTCTGTTCGAGGCCTTCGGCCGGCCGATTCCCAACTGGATCTTGCCGACCTACATTTTCTATGTCGGCGGCCAGGCGCTCTACACCGCGCACCGGCTGGAGAAGGGCGAGACGATGCTGGGCGTGTTCAAGCTCTACGCGATCTACGCCGTGATCAACGTGCTGCTGGAAGAGCCGCCGCTGCATATGGGCCTCTACACCTACTACGGCGCGCAGCCGCTGCAACCCGGCCTGCTGCCCTTGTGGTGGGCTGCGCCGAACGCGGCGATGCCGATTACGCTCGGTGCGATGATCGTCAAGCTCAAGCCCTACTTGAGCGGCTGGAAGGCCTTGCTGATCCTGCCTCTGATGCCGATGGGCGATGCGCTCACCAACGGCGCGGTGTCCTGGCCGGTATGGACGGCGCTCAATTCCAGCGACGATCTGATGGTCACCACCGCGGGCGCCCTGCTGACGGTCGGCTTGGGCCTGGTGCTGATGTGGGTCATCGCGCTGGCGGTGGCGACGGATTCTCCCGCGCTCGCCGCGGTGGCGCGCTCAGGTGTGTCATCGCGGCTGAAGCCGCTCCTGCAGAATCAACCCTCGTAGGAGCGGCCTTTAGCCGCGGTAACGCATTGGGACCGATCACGACTCCAGGACGCGCACATCCGCCAGCAGCTGTTTCTTCATCGCCCGCCACTTCGATGAGACCGGCGCTTCGCCGATGTTGCGGCTGATGCGCCGCAGATAGCGGCGCAGCGCGTCGACTTCCCTGAGAGTGAAGCCTTCGAGCGAGCGATCGGTTTCGAGGATCAGCATGTCCACCAGCTTCTTCACCAGCGGCTGGGCCTTGTCGCGGATGCGCAGCTTGAAGGCACGGCCATCGGCGGAATCGGGCAGACGTTCGATCCAGCCGCTGCTCTCGAGTTTTTGCGCCAGCCGGCCGATCGCGCCCTTGCCGGTGCCCATCAGGTCGGCGAGCGCTTTCTGGTTGATGCCATCGCAGAAATACAGGTGCGAGAGCAGCAGCCACTGCGAGCGCGTCAGCCCGAGGGCGTGCATCTCCTTGTCGAAATACATCTCGTAACCCAGCGCCGTGCCATGGATCATGAAGGCGAGGTTTTCGGTGAGTTTGGAGGGCAGCTCCATGCAGGGTCCTGACAGGGCGATCGGTTGCCGCTAGTTTGCCTCCGACATCGACCGCCTGCGTGGAACGCCCTAGGACGCCCGCCCCAGAATCCCCTGCAGTTCGCTGGCGATGCGATGCACCAGCTTGGGCGTGAAGTGCGCGTAGGCGTAGGTGATTTCGGTATCCACCACCAGGCCTTTGGCCACGCCCATGCGCGCCTGCAGCAGCAGGCAGTAGAGGCGCACGCCGCACCAGAGCGTGTAGAAATCCAGTGTTGCGTCGCTCACCTTTGGACCGCCGGCGGCGTGGTAGGCAGCCATGAAGCGGTCCCAGGGAATCATCTTGGTGACCCAGCCGCGGATGTAGCCCAGATCGGCGGCGGGGTTGCCGATATGCGCCAGCTCCCAGTCGAGAATCGCGGTGAGATCCTCGCCATCGATGAGGAAGTTGTGGCAGCCCAGATCGTTGTGCAGCATCGCCTTGGGGCCGTCGACGCGATCGATGTTCTCGCCGAGCCAGTCGATCGCGGTGGTGATCGCTGCCGACGGCAGGCCGATCTGCGCCTGCGTCGCGCGGAAGCCCGCCAGGCCCTCGCGCAACTGCTCGGGCGCGTAGGCCTGCGTCGTCACGCCGACGTTTTCGAACAGCGACAGCGGCAGGCTGTGCAGTTTCCCCAGCTGTTCGCCGATCTGCAGCGCCAGCGTCGCCGAGACCGGCGGCTCGAAGATGTCGCCCTGCGGTCCGCCGGGCATCCGCGTGACGACGATGAAGGGGTTGCCGAGCGCTGCGTCCGACGGCTCCAGCAGCAGCGGTTGCGGCACGCGCAGGCCGGCCGCGTGCACCTGCTGCAGGAGCGCGTACTCGTCGACCACCGAGGTGCCG
>CAXTSJ010000012.1:73128-83025 GCA_964246995.1 uncultured Hydrocarboniphaga sp. | reverse complement strand
CAGCCCGACCGTGCCGGTGACCGCGCTGGCCCAGTCCTGGCGGATCACCAGGCGCTCCGGAAGATCGCGCGCGCCCTGCTGGCTCAGCAGGATGGTCTGCTTGGAACGGCCGCCGGGCAGGGCGCGCGATTCGGTGATGGCGAGCGCCGGGCCGCCGCGTTCGTGGCCTTGCAGAAAAGCCTGGATGGCGGACGCGTCGAAATCGCGTCCGGCCTTGGCGCTGCCGCTGACGATCCTGGCTTCGAGGATTTTCATCTCGGCCTCGATGGCTTCCAGCGTTTGCTGTTCGCGGATGACAGCAGCGCGCCGGCTCTCGACAGCACCGTCGCCGGCCCCTTCGGCCGACGCCGTCAGATGCAGCGCGACACGCGCCAGGATCGTCACGCATTCGCCCGCGCGATCGCGCAGCGACCCCGACAGCTGCGGTTTGAACAGCGTCTGGATCGCGTCCGCGACATTGAGCAGGCTGGCGCGGTCCGCCTGGACTTCCAGGCTGGTTTCAGAAGCAGTTGGCGCGTTCACGGTGTCCTTTTTGTGGTCGATCAGAACTGCGCGGACTATAGAACGATCGATACAATTTATAAAGACGAAACCACGCGCGCGCCGCGCCTGCCGTCGCGCTTAGAGGCGCTCGACGATGGTGACGTTGGCCAGCCCGCCGCCTTCGCACATCGTCTGCAAACCCCAGTGCTTGTCGCGCTGCTTGAGCGCGTGGATCAGCGTGGTCATCAGCTTGGTGCCGGAGGCGCCCAGCGGGTGGCCGAGTGCGATGGCGCCGCCGTTGACGTTGATCCGCGCCGGATCGGCGTCCATGTGCTGCAGCCAGGCCAGCGGCACCGAGGCGAACGCTTCGTTGACCTCGTACAGATCGATGTCGCCGATGGACATGCCGGCGATCTTCAAGGCCCGCTTCGTCGTCGGCAGCGGCGCTTCCAGCATGTTGACCGGATCGCCGCCGCGCACGCTGATGTGGTGGATGCGCGCCAGCGGCGCGACGCCCAATTGCTTGAGGCCGGCCTGGTTGACCACCATCACGCCCGAGGCGCCGTCGCAGATCTGGCTGGCGCTGGCGGCGGTGAGCAGGCCGCCCTCGGTGATCAGCTTCACGCTCCGGATCGCCTCCAGAGTCGCGCCGAAGCGGATGCCCTCGTCCACCGTGTGGAGCTCGGATTTCCCGTCCGCGGTAATGATCGGCACCGGCACGATCTCCTCGTCGAACGCGCCGGCCTGTGTCGCCCGCGCCGCGCGCTGCTGCGACTCGAAGCCGAAGACGTCGAGATCCTCCTTGCTCAGGCCATGCTCGGTCGCGATCCGCTCCGCGCTGGTGAACTGGCTGAACTCGATGCCCGGATAGCGGCGCTCCATGCCCGCGCTCTTGTAGAAACCCATGCCGGCCTTGGTGGCGGCGGCGCTGGCGCTGAACATCGGCGTGCGGCTCATGGACTCCACGCCAGCGGCGATGACGATGTTCTGCGTGCCCGACAGTACCGCCTGCACCGCGAAGTGCAGCGCCTGCTGCGACGATCCGCACTGGCGATCCACCGTGGTCCCCGGGATCGATTCCGGCAGCCCGGAGGCGAGCACCGCGCTGCGACCGATATTGCTGGTCTGCTCGCCGACCTGGCTGACGCAGCCCATGATCACATCGTCGATCAGTTCCGGGTCGACGCCGCTGCGCGACACCAGCGCGTCGAGGATCAGACCCGCCAGGTCGGCCGAGTGGGTGCCTGACAAGCGACCGTTGCGGCGTCCGCCGGCGGTGCGGGCTGCGGCGACGATGAATGCTTCTGCCATTCGATACTCCTGGAGTTGTTGGGTGGGGCGCAGAGCCGCCGTCAGTGAGCGACCGCGCTCTGGATGGCGTGGATGAAGGCGTAGCCGCCGATCAAGATAACCGAGACGAAGATCAGCACCGCGCCGATCACGGCCGTCGTGCTGGCGTTGGAAAAGCTGCGCCCGCGTTTGCTGATGCCACGCACGCCGGCGGCCGCCGCGAGCAGGCCGCCGAGCAGCTGGAACGAGTTGAGCCGTTTGCGGCTGTCGTCGTCGTCAGACGGTTTCATGGGCCTGTACCCTGATCATCGATGACGTGATGGTATCGAGTCGGCCGCCGCGCCGTTTGAAAGGCGAGGGCGAAGCCCGCGATTTGCTGAAGCCGTCAGTCCAGGCGCCGGCCGACCGAAAATCCCAGGCCGATGAATTGCTGCTTCAAGTTGGCCTCGCCGCCGCCGACGAGCAGGGGGATCGAGTGATCGCCGGCGAATCGGTCCTCCGGCGTCGCGACGGCAAAGCCGCTCAGCTCCCAGCTCCTGGCCAGCTGGATCGTCGCGCCCGCGGTGAAATGCTGCTGCACGCTGTTGGGCGCGATGAAGGCGAGCAGGGTGTCCGACGACTCCAGCAGCTGCGTGTTGTAGCTGTAGCCGGCGCGCAGCCGCAGCGCCGGCGTGGCGACCCAGGTGATGCCGAGCTTGAAGATGTCGATATTGTTCCAGCCGAAACCGGGGCCGTCTTTCGATCCGAGACGATGGCCCTCTGCGAGGAATTCGTCGAAACCGTTGCCGGTGGCTTTTTCCTCGCCATAGAGCGCGCGTTGCACCTCCAGGGCGATGGTCAGCGTCGACGACGGCATCAGCGCCAGGCCGGCGCCGTAGAACGCCGGCAGTTGCAGGCGACCGCCGTCGGGCAGCAGGCCGGCGTAGCCGGTGAAGCGCTGGGTCCAGGTCGTCGAGCGGTAGGCGGCGCCCAGCTCCAGCCAGGAGAACGGCAGGGCGTGGACGCCGACCACCACGCCGGCTCCGGCGGCGCCGTCGGTGCCCTGGTTGGTGAATTTCTTCGGCGATTCGGAAAACGCGGTGAACACGTCCAGGCCCTTCACGTCCAGGGTCTGGTACGCCAGGTTGAGCCCGGCGCCGAACACCAGATTCGGACGCAGCGCATAGGCGATCACCGTGGAAACGCCAAGCTGGCCGAGGCTGGCGCTCAATCTGGGCGAGCCGCCGAAGCGCTCGTAGGGGCTGCGCTTGTAGTCGGTGCCGAAGCCGGCGGAGAAGGCGCTCATCCCGATCGCCAGCCGCTCGGACACCGGCCGGGCAAAGCCGAACTGCGGAATCGCAAAGTAGCGCCGGCCCGATTCGTATTCCTGGTCGCGTCCCAGCAGATTGTTTTCGATGGTGCCGCCGGGGTAGACGGCGATGCCTTCGACGCCGAAGTCGATGCGGTCTTTAAGCGAGTACGCCAGCGCCGGATTGGCGGACAGCGGATAACTGTCCTCCGCTGCGACATAACCCACGCCGCCGGCCCCCGAGGACTTGGCGCCGAAGCCGTGCGAGGTGATGCCATGCGCGGCCAGTACCGGCGCGGACACGAGCGCTAGGCTCGAGCAAATGCCGCTGTGCAGGCTCTTGCGGATCATCCGGGCGGCGCGCGAATAGCGGCCCCGCAACCGCCGGTCGCGGGCAGCAGGCTGCTGCCGTTCCCTCCAAGACACCGCATCCCCCGATGCGATCCACGTGGTGGATCGCCTGCCTCGCCCCTGTTCGGTACACGGTACCTCAAGAATCAGGCAAAGGCCCGTGATCGATGGGCACTCGTCGGCGAGGCCCGCTCGGATTAAAGTCCGGCGATAACAGTCAACCAGACGGGGAGATGTCGATGACCGAGGCCACGCCGCTGCGCTATCCAGGCGCCTACGTCCGCACGCGGGGCAGCAAGCCGGCGGTGATCATGGCCGAGTCGGGCGCGTCGCTGAGTTACGCCGAGCTGGACGCCTTCGCCAACCGCTTTGCGCGTCTCACCCAGTCGCTCGGGCTGAAGCCCGGCGATCACGTCGCTTACTGCCTGGAGAACCGGCTGGAGGCGCCTGCGGTGCAGTGGGGCGCGCACTACGCCGGCTTGTACTACAGCTTCATCAGCTCGCGTCTGACGCCGGCGGAAGCGGTGTACATCGTCCAGGACTGCGACGCCAAGGTGGTCGTGCTCAGCGCCAAGACCGCGCCGGGTCTGACCGATGCGCTGCGCTCCTTGTACAATCCCCCGCGGCTCTACACGCTCGACGGCGGCGGTGGTCTCGAATCCCTGCCGGAGGCGCTCGAAGCGTTCGACCCCGCGCCGATCCAGAACACGCCGGAGGGCAGCGACATGCTGTATTCCTCCGGCACCACCGGCCGCCCCAAGGGCGTCAAGCCGGTGATGACGGGCCTGCCGCTGGGCAGCAGCGCGCCGATCGCCGACCTGATGGTGCGCGGATTCGGCGTGAATGCCGACAGCGTGTATCTGTCGCCCGCGCCGTTCTACCACTCGGCCCCGCTGAAATGGTCGATGGGCGTCATCGCCACCGGCGCCACCGTGGTGATGATGGAACGCTTCGACGCCGAGAGCGCCCTGCGCGCCATCGAGCGTTATCAGGTCACCCACAGCCAGTGGGTGCCGACGATGTTCCATCGCCTGCTCGGCCTGCCCGAAGACGTCAGGAAAAAGTACGACACCTCCAGCCAGAAGCTGGCGATCCACGCCGCCGCGCCGTGCCCGATCCCGACCAAGCAGGCGATGATCCAGTGGTGGGGCGAGATCATCTTCGAGTACTACTCCTGCACCGAAGCCATCGGCATGACGATCACCGACAGCCGCGCCTGGCTCAAGTATCCGGGCACGGTGGGCCGGCCCCTGCTGGGCGTGCCGCACATCCTCGACGAGCAGGGCATTGAAGTGCCGCAGGGGCAGGAGGGCCTGGTGTACTTCGCCGGCGGCCACGCCTTCACCTATCACAAGGACCCGGCCAAGACCGCGGAAGCGCACAACGCGCAGGGCTGGTCCACGGTCGGCGACATCGGCAGGCTCAACGAGGAGGGTTTTCTCTTCCTCACCGATCGCAAGAGCAACATGATCATCTCCGGCGGGGTCAACGTGTATCCGCAGGAAACCGAGAACGTGCTGATCACCCATCCACTGGTGTTCGACGTGGCGGTGATCGGCACGCCGCATGAGGATTTCGGCGAAGAGGTGCGCGCGGTGGTGCAGCTCAAGCCTGGCGTCGAACCGAGTCCGGCGCTGGTGGAAGAACTCAAGGCGCATTGCCGCCAGCAGCTCTCGCCGATCAAATGTCCGCGCGTCATCGACTTCCGCACCGAACTCCCGCGCGAGCCCAACGGCAAGCTGCTCAAGCGGCTGCTGCGCGATGAGTATCGGGCGGCGTTCAATCGCGCTTGAAACCGCCGCGGCCGTGGTCCGGGCTTCCGCCCGCGTCGACCCGGCCGTCACCAACGCCGGCTGAGGTTCGCCGGAGTTGAGAACGCCGTTTGCTGCCTCGTGTGTCCACACACGACATCGGGGAGCGCCATGCTGAACTTGACCCAAGCCCAGAGAGCAGAAATCGAGCATCGTCTGCTGTCACGCGAGCGCGAACTGGAAGTCGGCCTCGATCGCGGGCAGGAAAAGCGCGAAGCCCGCCCGACGCCGGCACGCGAACTGCAAGGCGCCGGCGACGCGTCCGTCGTCGCCATGATCCAGCAGGCCGGGCAGGCCGGGAACGGGCGCGATGCGAACGAGTTGCGCACGGTGGCCGCCGTCCTGGCGCGCATCACCGGACCGAGCTACGGCTGGTGCATCGACTGCGGCGCGCCGATCCCCTTTGATCGCCTGCTGGCGCATTCGGCAGCACTGCGCTGCGCGCGCGACCAGCTGGTCAACGACCGCAATCACGGCAGAAATGTCAGAACGTAGGTTGGGGTAAGCGCAGCGAATCCCAACATTGCGGCCCCCTGATCAAGGGCCTCGTTGGGGTTCGCTTTGCTCACCCCGACCTACGGCTCCGATCTACCGCCTACGACATGCCTTTCACATACCACCAGCGGCCGTCCGCGCGCACGAAGCGGCTGATCTCGTGATGACGCTGGGCACTGCCGCCGCCCAGCTTGTAGCGCGCCACAAACTCCACCGCCGCGGTTTCGTCGCCCGGCTCCTCGTGCCGGAGCAGCTTGAGCCCGAGCCAGCGCGGCACCACCTTTTCGGCCGCCAGATCCAGCGTGGCCGGGCGCGTGCTCGGGTGCCAGGTGTCCAGCAGGTAGCTCTCCAGGCCCCGCGCGTAAGCCGAGTAGCGCGAGCGCATCAGCGCCACGGCAGTGGTCGCGGCGGCGCCCGCATGCAGCGGCCCGCAGCACTGCGCGTAGGGCCGCTGCTGATCGCAGGGGCAGGGTTCGGGCGGCGGCGGCTTGTTCAGAGGCTTCTCCAGATCAGGCAGCGGTTGTTGGCGGGCATGGCCCGATCTTCGACCAAGCGCAGACCCGCGCCTTGCGCGAGCGCGTCGACGGCTTCGAAATCGCGGATGCCGCTGAGCGGATCGCGCGACTTCAGCCACGCGTCGAAGTTTTCGTTGCCGGGGCTGGTGAAGCGGCCCTGGTAGTTGAAGGGCCCGTAGATCACCACCACCGCATCCGCCGAAAGCACCGTCGGCAGCGCGGTGAACAGCGCCGTCACAGCGTCGGCGCTGATGATGTGCAGGCTGTTGGCACTGAAGACGGCGTCGAAGCGCGCCGCGGGCCAGGCGCCGCGCACGTCGAGTTCGATCGGCGGCAAGACATTGGGCAGCGCCGCAACCTCGATCCACGCGCAGATGCCGGCGTGATGCTCGGCGAGATCCGAGGTCTGCCATTGCAGCTGCGGCAGGGCCTGGGCGAAATGCACCGCGTGCTGACCGGTGCCGCTGGCGATCTCCAGCACCCGTCGCCGATCGGCGAAGTGCGACCGCAACACCTCCAGGATCGGATCGCGATTGCGCTCACAGGACGGCGCGTCGGGCAGAGGTCGCGAGTGGCGGATGGCGCGCCCCTATTCCGATGCGAACGCCGCGCGCACCGAACCCAGGCCCGCGATCTTCGCCTCGAACACGTCACCCGGCTTGGCGGCGACCATCGGCCCCAGCGCGCCGGACAGAATGATGTCGCCGGCGCGCAGCGGGCGGCCCACCTCCACCATCTTGCGGGCGAGCCACAGCGTGGCGTTGAGAGGATGCCCCAGGCAGGCGTGGCCGACACCGGAGGACACCGGCTCATCGCCGCGCGTCATCTGCATCGCGCAATCGCGCAGGTCCAGTCCATCGAGCAGATGCGGCGTGTTGCCGAGCACGAACAGGCCGCTCGACGCATTGTCGGCGACGGTGTCGACGAGCCGGATGTCCCAGTTGGCGACGCGGCTGCCGACGATCTCGATGCCGGCGAGGGCATAGCCGATGGCGCGGATCACGTCGGCCATCGTCGCCTGCTCCACCGTCAGATCGCGATCCAGCACGAAGGCGATCTCGGCTTCGGCCTTGGCCTGCAGCACCGCGTTCACCGGCACCGGCTCGCCGTCGCACACCGCCATGTCGGCGAACAGCATGCCGAAGTCGGGTTGATCGACGCCGAGCTGCTTTTGCACCGCAATCGAGGTCAGCCCGATCTTGCGGCCGACCAGGCGCCGGCCCAGATGCAGCCAGCGCTGCGTGTTGATCTCCTGCACCGCGTAGGCGCCGGCGACGTCGGTGAGCGCGATCAGGTCGCGCACCGGCGCGCAGGGCGTGCTGGCGTAGGCCTGCAGCAGGCGATCGGCGGCGGCCAGGCTGGCTTCGGTTGTGAGGGCGTTGCTCTTCATGAGGGCTCAGGTCTCCGCGAAGAAAGCGCGCGCGACGCGATTGAATTCTTCCGGCGCCTCGTATTGCGGCCAGTGCGCGCTGTCCGCCTCCATCACGTAGAGCCGGGCGCCTGCGATGCGCTTCGCCGCAGCCTCGGCGCATTCCAGATCGTGGATCGGGTTGTCGCGCGTCCACAGCAGCATCGTCGGCGCCTGGATCTGTTCCAGCGGCAGCAGGAACTCGTCGTGCCGCGGCAGCATGCGATTCACCATCGGCGTGACCTCACGGCCTTCCGGCATCGTGTAGTAATGCAGGCGCAGATCGACCAGCTCGTCGGTGACCAGGCGCTGGTGATTGCGCGGATGGATCAGCCATTCGATGCGATGCTTGACGCTTTCGAACGTCGGCGCCACGCCCGCGGCCTTCTTCGAGCGCTCCATCAGGTCGAGCATGTCGGCGCGCCCCTTCTCGCTGACGATGGGGATGCCGGCGCCGGTGTTGAGCATCAGCTTGTCGACGCGCTGCGGATAAGCCGCGGCGAAGAAGCCGGACACCCAGCCGCCAAGCGACTCGCCCGACAGATGCGCGCGCTCGATGTCCAGCGCGTCCATCAGCTCGCGCAGTTGCTCGGCGAGCACCGGCGGCGTGTATTCCATTGCCTTGCGATTCGACAGCCCGTGGCCGACGTAGTCGAAGGCGATGCAGCGGAACGCGTCCGACAGCGCCACCAGGTTCTTGCAATAGGCCTCCAGATGGCCGCCGATGCCGTGTTGGAAGAAGATCGCCGGCGCGTCCTTGGGCCCGGCTTCGGCGACGCGGATGCGGCCGAAGCCGGGGGTGTCGACGGTCCGGATTGCGGACCCCAGAAAATCCATCCAGAGACTCATCGGCTTCCTTTTTTGGGCTTCTTGAATTTCATGACTTTGAAGTGGCTCGCCAGGATCAGCTTCCACTCGTCGAGCACGGATCGGAAGAGGGCTTCATCGCGTTGCCACAGCGCGCGCACGGCGAAGCCGCGCACCAGGCTCACGGTGATCCACACGACTTTGTCGGCGGTGTCGCGCGGCACGCCTTCTTCGATCAGCACCTCGACCCAGCCCTGCTCGACCGCCAGCCGGCTGTCGCGGGTATCGGCGTAGATCGCTTCGCGCAGCGCGCGGTCCTTGCTGCCGGCCAGCACCAGATCGAGCATCACGCCGAAGTCCGGGCCGAGGAAAAAATCGATGGCGTCCTGGATGATCGCCTCGATCGGATCGCCCAGCCCGCGTGCCGCCCTGGCGCGCGCCGCGCCGCGCCGCAGGCTGCCGCGCATCAGGTGCGCAGCGGTGGCGAGCACCAGCGCGTCCTTGCTCGGGAAATGATGCTGCTGAGCACCGCGCGACACCTTGGCCACGCGCGACACCTCGTCGGTGCGCAGCCCGGCGTAGCCCTTGCGCCGCAGCACCTGGGCGGCAGCTTCGACCAGGCGTTGCTGCATCTCCTCGGAGCGTTCGGCCTGGGTGCGGCGCTTGCGCGCCGGCGCGCGGCCCGGCTGCGCCGGCGTCGTCGCGACGATTTTCTTTTTCGCTGTTTTCTTGAGGGGAGTCGCCATGAATGCCGTGATGAATCGAAAAGAGTTGAAAGGCGTCGCGCGTCGGCGCATCGAATGATAGCCGCGCCGCGCGCTCGCGCTCGGGTTCACAACATCGTCGTGCCGCCGTTGACGCTGATTACCTGGCCGGTGACGAAGCCGGCTTCCTCGCCCGCGAGATACGCCACCATCGACGCGATCTCGTGCATCTCGCCGGCGCGGCCCATCGGCACCACGGCGATCACCTGGCGCACCAGCTCCGGGTTGCTGCGACGCACTTCCTCCAGCTGCGGCGTGCTGACCACGCAGGGCGCGACGGTGTTGACGGTGATGCCGCTAAGCGCGAATTCGCGCGCCAGGCCGGTGGTCATGCCATGCATGCCGCCCTTGGCCGCGTTGTAGGCGGCGTGATCCACCAGCCCGTTGCGCACCGAGTCCGCGCCGAGGTTGACGATGCGCCCATAGCCGCGCGCCTTCATCACCGGCAGCGCGTACCAGCAGCACCAGATGCAGGTCCAGAGGTTGCGGTCGATGGTGGTCTTCAGCGTGTCCGGCGTGTGATCCAGAAAAGGCCGCAGCACGCCGCCGCCGGCGTTGTTGACCAGGATGTCGAGGCCGCCGAAGTGCGTGCTCGCGGCTGCGATGGTGCGTTCGGCCACGGGCTGCTGCGACAGGTCGCCGGCTTCGATGACGACCTGCGCGCCGGCCTCGCGAAGCTGCGCCG
>CAXTSJ010000012.1:0-73118 GCA_964246995.1 uncultured Hydrocarboniphaga sp. | reverse complement strand
GCCAGCACCAGTTTCGCGCCTTCGCGCGCGAAGCGTTCCGCCACCGCCAAACCAATGCCGCGCGCAGCACCGGTGACGACCGCGACCCGGCCTTGCAGGCTGCCGCTCATGCCAGGGCACCGCTTTGTTCGGCGGAGATGCTCGCGCCCGGTGTGCCGCCGGACGCAGGCTGATCATCGGCTTTGTTGCCGGCCTGCTCGATCGAACCGACCTTGCCGAAAGCCGGTGTCGGCACGCTGCCCCAGCTGTCGAGCGTGCCGGGAACCGGCTCCAGCAGCCGCGCTTCGCGCGCGTGGGTTTCCGCGAAAGTCTCCATGCCGAAGCTGTACTCGACCGTCATCCGGTCCGGATCGAGGAAGTACAGGAAGATGCTGTCGGACGGCTGGTGCCGCCCCGGCCCGAACACGATGTCCACGTTCGCCTGCTTCATGCGGTTCATGCCGCGGCCGACGTCGTCGATGTCCTCCACCATGAAATTGACGTGGTTGAGGTGGTCGCTGGTGCCGGTGAGGATGGCGAAGGAGTGATGCAGGGGATTCGGAAAGCAGCGCAGGAACGCGGCGAACCCGGGTACGAAATCGGAGACGCAAAAGCCCAGGCTCGAAGTCAGCACTTCCAGCGCCTGATCGAAGTCCGCGACATTGATCACCACGTGGCCGATGCGCTCGATGCTGGCGACGGTCGGCAGGTAAGCCTGCGCGAGCTGCATCATCTGCACGAAGAACTCGAAGCACAGCCCGCTGCCCGGCAAGCGGAAGCGGAACGCGGCCACGGTGCGCAGTTGCCTGAGCTCATCCGCCGGCAATTCTTCGATCGACAGGCCGAGGCTGGCGACGTGCCGCCTGGCGATACCCAGGTCGGCGGCGCTCTCCAGCTCGAAGCCGACCCGCTTGATCCCCGGCTCGTCGGCCGCGTACAGCAAAATATTGTGGTGGTCGCGCGAGCAGCGCAGCGCTACGAAAGCATCGTTGGCTTGCGTCAGGCCGAGCCCGACCAGATCGCGATAGAACGCGGTGCTGCGCGCAAGATCGGTGACATTGAGCGCGACGTACGCGAGGCGGCGATAACGGAAAGGGCACTCCATCGGGCTGCTCACAGGATGATGCTGATGCGGCCATTGGGCTTGAGCCCGTCCATGTCGAGCACGCAGCGCTTTTCGCTGATGCGCAGCCCGTCTTCGGTCATCACCAGGCGGTTGCGGTAGCTGCCGATGTAGGTTTCAGTGAGGCCCATCTTGGTCCTGTGCGTGATCACGGCGGCGCCGACCAGCAGCTCGGTGTCGGTGCGCGTGCGGATGCGCACGTTGCTCACCAGATGGCGCGTCTTCGAGCGCGGATGTTCGGCGTGCGCGGTGCGCTTGAGCAGGCGTTCGACGCGCTGCTCCATGCGGAAGCGATCGTCGGCCACGTAGAACAGATCGGTGTCCGGCGACGCATCGGGTTTCACGTCGGTCGCCGGCACGGTGTAGGTCGCGTCGAGCGTGAACAGGCCGAGCCATTCGCGCAGCCGCCACTCATCGAGCATCTCGGCTTCGAGGTACAGGAAATCTTCGACTTCATCGCGGGTGACCGTGGCCAGATCGCGCATGCTCAGACTCCGGCCGCGGCTTGCACACGCGATTGCCATTGCGTCCAGAACGCGCGCATCTGCAACTCGTCGTCGTAGTCCACGCGCTGCTTGGCCATGCCTTTCGAAATATCGCTCCAAGGTGCTTCAAGGAAATTTTCGAAACCGCGCTGGCATTGCTCCAGCGCCTCGACATCGTCGGGCGTGGCGAAGCCGCCCGGGCCGAGGAATTCCAGAAAATTGGAGAGCCGGTACTTGCGCGCCCAGGCGCTTTCTTCCTGCGGCGCCAGCGCCCAGCCGGACACCTGCATCGCATCGGGCGCGGTCGGGTAATAGGTGCGCACCGTGATCGCCATGATGTCGTTGAGCACCAGGTTGGGGAAGATGAACATGTTGCGGTTGGAGAAGGCCATGCGATCGGCGCGCGTTTTACCGAAGCGCTCGACCAGACGCGCATAGACCTTGTCGAGTTCGTTCTTGCCGTCCTCGCCCCACAGCGGAATCCACTGCGCAACGGGGCGACCCCAGGGCGCACGGTATTCAATCACGGCGTGGCCGTTGCCGAGGTCGTAACCGGTGCCTTCGAACGGCACCGGCGACATGCTGCCCTGCGAATTTTTCAGATAGTCGACATAGGTGGCGTGCGTGTTGATCGCGTGATAACCGTCGATGCTGTTCTCGGTGAGCAGCTTCCAGTTGGCGCGGATCTGATACTCCTGCGTTCCGCCAACCAGGGTCATGCCGACTTCGGACTGGTCGGCGATGAGGTCGATCCAGTCCTTCGCGTCGGCCAGATAATCCGGCAGGCTCTGCACGTTTTTGTCGAAGCAGATGAACCAGAAGCCGCGATAGCACTCGATGCGCGGCACCGGCACCAGGTTGGCGGCACCAAAGGCATTGAAGTCCGGCGGATAGCTTTCTTCACCTGGCTGGCTCTTGAGCTTGCCGTCCGATCCGAACACCCAACCGTGATAGAAGCACTGGAAGGATTTGGCGTTGCCCTTGCGCTCGCGGCAGACCTGCGCGCCGCGATGCGGGCAGACGTTAAAGAAGGCGTTGATCTGGTTCCTCGCGTCGCGCGTGAACAGGATGCTGCGCCGGGCAACGCTGCGGCTGACGAAGTCGCCGGGCTTGAGCAACTCCGACTCGTGGCCGAGATACAGCCAGCACTTGGCGAAGATGGTTTCGTACTCGTCGCGCATGATCTGCGGATCGACGAAGCTGCGGCGCGCCACTTTGAAGGTGTGGCGCTGATCGTCGACCCAGACCGCGGGTTTCGAGGCTCTGTTGGGCATGTCCATTTGTCCTGGTGATCCTCAGCCGCCGCGGCGGCTGTCAAGCAGTTCGGGAAAGTCTTCTTCGCGGAATTCACTGGCCCCGCGTTCACCGATGGCGCGGCGCTGTGCTTCAAGCGCACGCAGCTCATTGCGGCGAATTTTTCCGGAGACGGTCTTCGGCAGATCGGAGAATTCGATGCCGCGAATCTTCTGATACGGCGCCAGGCGGTCGCGTGTGAAGCTCAGGATCGACAAGGCAATCTCGCGTGACGGGTCGACGCCGGGCTTGAGAACCACGAAGGCTTTCGGCACACACAGACGTTTCGGATCGGGGCTCTCGACGACGGCGGCTTCGGCCACTGCATCGTGCTCGATCAGCGCGCTCTCCAGTTCGAAGGGCGAGATGCGGTAGTCGGAACTCTTGAACACGTCGTCGGTGCGGCCGACGAACCAGAAGAAACCGTCGGCGTCGCGCGAGGCGACGTCGCCGGTGCCGTAATGGCTGCCACCGAGGGATTTCTTCGTGCGCTCCTCGTCGCCTTCGTAACGCGCCATCAAGCCGGCAGGACGCGGGTTGAGTACGACCGAGACTTCGCCTTCATCAGCCGGCTGGCCGTCGAGATTGAGCAACTCGATCTTGAAGCCGGGTAGCGGATGGCCCATCGAGCCGTAGCGCACCGGCTGTCCCGGTGAAATGCCGATCATCGCGGCCGATTCCGTCTGGCCGAAGCCTTCGCGGATCGTCAGCCCCCAGGCTTGCTTCACGCGCTCGATGACCTCGGGATTGAGCGGCTCGCCGGCGCTGACCAGCTCGCGGAATTTCACCGGGTATTGGGTGAGGTCTTCGAGAATCAGCGAACGCCACGCGGTCGGCGGCGCGCACAGGGTCGTGACGCCGCAGCGCACCAGCGTGCCCAGCGTCTTCGCCGCATCGAAACGGCCCTGGTTGTAGATGAAGATCGTCGCGCCGACATTCCAGGGTGCGAAGAAGCAGCTCCAGGCGTGCTTGGCCCAGCCGGGCGAGCTGATGTTCAGATGCACGTCGTTCTCACGCAGACCGATCCAGTACATCGTGCTGAGGTGGCCGACCGGATAGGTGCGCTGCGTGTGCAGCACCATCTTCGGCTTGGCGGTGGTGCCGGAGGTGAAGTAGAGAACGAAGGGATCGTCGGCGCGCGTCTCGCCGTCGGTGGTGAAATCGGCTGAAGCCTGCGCGCACTTGCGGTAGTCGAGCCAGCCCGGGGCCACTCCGCCGCAGACGATGCGCCTGGCCTGATCGGCGATGCCGGAAAATTTATCGACGCCGGCGGTGTCGGTGATCACGCAGCTCATCAGGCCGCGCTCGATGCGGTCGGTGAGATCGGATTGCGAGAGCAAGGTCGTCGCCGGGCTCAGCACCGCGCCGAGCTTGATCGCGGCGAGCATCAGTTCCCACAGCTCGACGGTGTTCGGCAGCATCACCAGCACGCGGTCGCCGCGTTGCACGCCTTGCGCACGCAGCCAGTTGGCGGCGCGATTGGAGGCGACGCGCAGTTCCTCGAAACTGCGCTGCACTTCCACGCCGTTGTCGTTGACGATCCACAGCGCGACGCGCGCATTGTCTTGCGCCATGGGATCGAAGTGGTCGAGCGCCCAGTTGAATACCGGCAACTCCGGCCAGCGGAAGCCGGCGTAGGCGGCGGCGTAATCGTCGCGATGCGCGAGCAGGAAATCACGCGCGGCGCGGAAGGCGGTAGTCGGAGTTTGCGTACTCATGTTCAAGCCGCCTTGGCGCGCGCCAGATCGAGCGCGACGTCTTCGATCATGTCTTCCTGTCCGCCGACGGTTTTTCGCCGGCCCATCTCGACGAGGATGTCGCGCGCCGACACGCCGTACTTGGCCTCGGCGCGCTTGGCGAACAGCAGGAAGGACGAGTAGGCGCCCGCATATCCGAGCGTCAGGGAATTGCGATCGATGCGCACGGGGAAGTCGAGGATGGGAGTGACCAGATCCTCGGCGACGTCGGTGACCTTGAACAGGTTCACGCCCGTCTCGATGCCCATGCGCTCGCAGACCGCGATGAAGACTTCCAGCGGCGTGTTGCCGGCGCCGGCGCCCATGCCGCCGCAGGCGCAGTCGATGCGGTTAGCGCCCGCCGCGACTGCGGCGACGGAATTCGCCACGCCCATCGCCAGATTATGGTGGCCGTGAAAGCCGATCTCGGTTTCGGGCTTGAGCTTGTCGCGCAGCATCGCGACTCTCGCCGTAACGTCTTCCGGCAGCATGTAGCCGGCCGAATCGGTGGTGTAGATGCAGTTGGCGCCGTAGCTTTCCATCAGCAGGGCCTGCTCGACGATCATAGAAGCCTCCGCCATGTGCGACATCATCAGAAAACCAACGGTGTCGAGGCCCATCTTGCGGCCGAGCGCGATGTGTTGTTCCGACACGTCCGCCTCCGTGCAATGCGTGGCGACGCGGATGGTGGCAATGCCGCAATCGGCGGCCATGCGCAGTTCATCGACGGTGCCGATGCCCGGCAGCAACAGGGCCGAAACCTTGGCCCGCTTCATCAGCGGAATCACGGCGCGCAGGTATTCCTCGTCGGTGGCCGCGGCGAAGCCGTAGTTCACCGAATCGCCGCCAAGGCCGTCGCCATGCGTGACTTCGATCAGCGGCACGCCGGCTTCATCGAGCCCGGTGGCAATGGTCTTCATCTGCTCGATGCTGATCTGGTGGCGCTTGGGGTGCATGCCGTCGCGCAGCGACATGTCGTGCACGATAATCTGGCGTCCTTTGAGGCTCATGTCGATCTCCTTAGGCCGCGGCGCGCGTGAGCAGCTGGCGCGCGAACACTTCGCCGGTGCGCGCGGCAGCGGCGGTCATGATGTCGAGGTTGCCGGCATACTTGGGCAGGTAGTCGCCCAGGCCTTCGACCTCGAGCAAAACCGTCACGCGACGGCCGTCGAAGATCGGGCCGTTCTTCAAGCGAAAGCCGGGAACGTACTGCTGCACTTCGGCAATCATCCGGTGTACCGATTCGGTGATCGCCTTCTGATCCGGATCAATCACGGTCAGGCAATGCACGGTGTCGCGCATGATCAGCGGCGGCTCCGCTGGATTGATGATGATGATCGCCTTGCCGCGCCTGGCGCCGCCGACTTTCTCCACCGCGCGCGCGGTGGTGCGGGTGAACTCGTCGATGTTCTTGCGCGTGCCCGGTCCGACCGACTTCGAGGACACGGTGGCGATGATCTCGCCGTACTCCACCGCCTGCACGCGCGACACCGCGGCCACCATCGGGATCGTCGCCTGGCCGCCGCAAGTCACCATGTTGACGTTGGTCGCACCCAAGCCGAGCAAGGATGCGAGGTTCACCGGCGGAATGCAGAAGGGGCCGATCGCCGCCGGGGTCAAGTCGATCATCAGCACGCCGAGTTCGGCGAGCTTGCGCGCGTTCTCGGGATGCACGTAGGCCGAGGTGGAATCGAACGCGATGCGGATGCCGTCGGCTTTCACATGCGGCAGCAGGCCATCGACACCTTGATCGGTGGTCTTCAGGCCCATCTCACGCGCACGCGCCAGGCCATCGGAATTCGGGTCGATGCCGACCATCCACGCCGGCTCCAGCACCTCGCTGCGACGCAGCTTGTACAGCAGGTCGGTGCCGATGTTGCCGGGGCCGATCAGGGCGCATGGGATCTTGTTCATTCGATCTCTTTGGAATCAGAAGTGGTAGCTGTAGCCCAGCACCGGATTGATCTGGCGGTTGCGGCCTTCGATCGCCGGGACGCTGTTGACGTTGTTGCCGGGGTTGTGGACCGGGTCGGTGAAGCCATAGGTGACACCGGCATCGAACTCGTGTCCGCCGCTGCTGCGATACGCCAGCGTCGTCGTCAGGTGCGATTGCGACAGCGTCGGCAGGGTGCCGTTGAGATGATCCGGTTTGACGGTGGTCTGGAAGGCATGCGCGCCGCCGCCACGAATCGTCCAGCTCTGCGCGAACTGCCATTCGGCGCCGAGCGCCAGCGTGGTCAGATTGTTGAAGCCGGTCGGCAGGCTGGCCTCCAGCGTGCCGCCCTTGTCGCCGCGGAAGCGGATCACGGTGTCGCCGAGCACCTCGGCCCAGAACGTGCGCCGCAGATCGGCGATCACCGCGAAACCCGGCGAGAACCGGTGCGACACGCCGAGCACGAAAGCCCGCGGGAACTGGAACTGCGGCAGGCTGCCATCGCCATCGAGCACGACCTGGCCGTTGGCGGCGCCGACCGCGGTCAGGCTGCCCTGGCCCTTGAGATCGTGCAGCCGGGTTTCGAATTCATAGGACACGCCCAGGCTGGTGTCGGGGCTCAGCTCGTAGCTCAGGCCGAGGCGGCCGGCGATGCCCCAGGCCGCGAGTTCCGAGGCCACCGTGTTGTCGCGAACGAAGTTGATGTGCGCGCCGACCAGCGTCGGGTCCAGTCTCAGCAGCGGCACCAGGTTGCCGCTGACGCGACCGGATTGGATCAGCATGCGCACCTGCTGCACGTCGAGCAGCGTCGCCAGATTGACCGAGGCATTGACCACATCGAAGCTCGCACCCAGGCGCCAGCGATCGCTAGGGGCATAGGCCACGGCAAAAGGGATACGCAGCTGCGCGACGCGCGTGGAGATCGGCAGGCCGGTGGCGACGTGGCCGGTGGTGGTGCTCGACAGGAAAGAATCGGTGCCGTATTCGATGCCGAAGCCACCCGTCGCCAGCACACCGGTGCCAAAAGCCCAGTGCCCGGACTTCACGGCGTAAGCGACTTCCGGCAGAAAGTAGGGGCCACGGTTTCTGCCGTAGTTGGCGGTGTCGATCACCTCGCCGGTTGCACTGTTCTCGACCTCGATGCTGACCATGATGTAGGTGAGCTGGAACATCAGTTCCTGCGGCGAATCCAAGCGCAGTAGTTCGGCGGGGTTGAGCAGGCTCGCGGCGGCGCCCACCGGATGCGCGACTCCGCCGCCGGCGAAGCCGCGCGAGACCGGGCCGAAGCCTTCGACGCGAGCAGTTTCCACGGCGTGCGCCGGCTCAGCAGTGATCAGAATGCCGCTGAGGGCGGCCAAGCACAGGCCGCTCAGCGCGGGTGCGCGCGCTAGTCGAGTGATCATGGTGTGAATCGTCAGTCGGCCGCGTGGCGACGACTGCAAGCTCCTGGGTCCGAATGGCTCTCATAATGGTACTCGTGGTTCTGTTCGGATCGGGTCGATCGTCCGCTGGCCTGTGATGAAGCGGCAGCGAGGCGGCTAACTTACAGGCGCGATAAGATGAATGCAAAGATGCAATCCAAACGGATTGTAAGTAGTTCGCGCACTATCCATCGCCGGGTGCTTCGGATTCTATGACTTCAAATTTCACAAGCGACAATCCAGCGCTCGATCGCGACGTGCGTCTGGCTGCGCGCGCTCTGGCGCGCGGCCAGCTCGTGCACGCCTACGGCCACTGCAGCGCCCGGCTCGACGCGGATCGCTTCCTGGTGTGCGCGGCCAGGCCCATGGGCACCATCGCCGTCGGTGAGCCGGGCACAGTGGTGCCGATCAGTGGCGCCTTGCCCGACGGCGTGCTGGGCGAGGTGCGCATCCACCAGTCGATCTACCGGCAGCGCGCAGACGTCGGCGCGGTGTGTCGGATCATGCCGCCGCAGACCGGCGTGCTCGCGCTGCTGCGGCGCACGCCGCGACCACGCCACGGCTTCGGCGCGTACTTCGCGCCCGGCCCGCCGCTGTGGGAAGACCCGCGGCTGCTGCGCGACGATGCGGCGGCGATGCGCCTGGCGCAAATGCTGGGCGCCGGCAAGGCGATCGTGATGCGCGCCAACGGCGCGGTGGTGGTCGGCGCCAACCTGGTCGAGGCCGTCGCGCTGTCCTGGTTCCTGGAAGAAGCCGCGCGCGTCGAGATGAGCCTCGCCGCCCTGCGTGCCGACGGCGAAGAGACCCTGCTGACGCCGGACGAAACCACCGCCCGCCAGGTCGTGGCCGGTCGCGTCTATGAGCGCATGTGGGAGTACCTCACGCACGGTGACCCGGAGGCCGTGCCGGTGTAATTTCTTGCCGGCTCAACCCGAAGAAATCGGCGGCGCGAGGTCCTCCAGCGAGCGCCGCTCCGCGGCCAGTCCCCAGCGCCAGACCACGCCCGCGGCGACGATCATCAGCGCCGCGCCCAGGCCGTAACCGGCGGCGATGGCGCTGCGCTCGCCGGTGCCGATCAGGCTGCCGAAGAGCCATGGCCCGACGATGCCGCCGACGCCGGTGCCGAGCGTGTAGAACACGGCGATCGCCAGCGCCCGCACTTCCAGCGGAAAGCTCTCGCCCACGGTGAGGTAAGCCGAACTCGCCGCCGCCGAGGCGAAGAAGAACACCACCGACCAGGCGATGGTCTGCTGCTGCGCGTTGAGCACGCCCTTGACGAACAGCACCGCGGTGATGGTGAGCAGGATGCCGGAGATGGCGTAGGTGAAGGCGATCATCGGCCGCCGGCCCACCGAGTCGAACAAGCCGCCGAGCAGCAGCGGCCCGAGAAAATTGCCGGCGGCGAAAGGCAGCAGATAAAGCCCGATGCGATCCGAGGCGACGTTGAAGAACGTCGCCAGCACCAGCGCGTAGGTGAAGAAGATGGCGTTGTAGAAGAACGCCTGCGCGCTCATCAGCACGAGGCTCACGGCGGTGCGTTGCGGGTAGTCGCGGAACAGGCTGCGCACCAGGTCGACGAAACCAAACCCGCTCTGGCGCACGCGCAGGCTCACGGTGCGCAGCGGCGCGTCGATCGGCGGATTGCCGGCGCGGGCCTCGATCTGGCGGACGATCGCGTCGGCCTCGTCGATGCGGCCGCGGATCATCAGCCAGCGCGGGCTCTCCGGCAGGAACGCGCGCAGGCCGAGGATCGCCAGCCCCAGCAGGGCGCCGATGCCGAACGCCAGGCGCCAGCCCAGATCGGCCGGCAGAAATCCCGGATGCAGCAAGCCCACCGCGCCGAGCGCGCCCAGCGCCGCGCCGATCCAGAAGCTGCCGTTGATCACCAGATCGGTGTGGCCGCGGTAGCGCGCCGGCACCAGCTCCTGGATCGCCGAGTTGATCGCCGAATATTCACCGCCGATGCCCGCGCCGGTGAAGAAGCGGCACAGCAGGAAGAACGTGAAGTTCTGCGAGAACGCGGTGGCGGCGGTGGCGCTGAGATAGACCAGCAGCGTCACCGTGAACAACTTCTTGCGCCCGAGCCGGTCGGCGAGCCAGCCGAACAGCAGCGAGCCCAGCACCGCGCCGAGCACGTAGGTGCTGGCGGTGAGGCCGATCTGCGCGTCGCTGAGCCGCAACGCCGGGCTGGCCTTGAGCGCGCCGGAAACGGCGCCGGCGAGGGTCACCTCCAGGCCGTCGAGAATCCAGGTGATCCCCAACGCCGTCACCACCAGCGTGTGGAAACCGCACCAGTGCAAACGGTCGAGCCGCGCCGGGATGTCGGTCACCAGCCTGTCGCTGGCGGCTACCACGGGCGCTTCTTGTATGACGACGGACACGGCGACCTTCCTTGGTCGGTTGTGGACTAGCTCATCGACAGCCCGGCGGCGACAGCGTTCCGATCAGCCGAGCGCGAGCACCGCGAGCCCGCGCCAGATACACAGGATCGAGACGATGCCCAGCACGGTGAACGTCAGTGCCGCGCCGATGAAGCGTCCGAGCATCCAGCGCTCGGTGAAGCTCAGCGCCACGCCGTGCGCCAGGCGCGCGATCAGCAGCGCGACGCCCAGCGCATGCAGCAGCCAGCGCGCCGTGCCGCCGCCGAGTTCCAGCATCGCCAGCATCAGCAGGATCAGCGGCACGTATTCCCCGAAGTTGGCGTGCCCGCGGATGCGCCGGGTCATCGCGGCGTCGCCGCCATCGCCGAGCGAAATCTGCTGGCCGCGGCGCCCGCGCACCACATGCGCGCTGAGCACCAGATACCAGAGGCCGAGCAGGCCGGCGTAGAGCGGTGTGATGGTCAGGAGCATGGCGTCTTCAACCAGGATCGGGCGAGCCGCGAATGAAGTGCGCGACCACCGAGATCAGGGCGAACACCAGCAGCAGATGGATCAGCGCGCTCGCCACATGGAACACCAGGGCGCTCACCGCCCACACGACCAACAGCAATACCGCCAGACCCAGCAATCCAAATTTGCCCAAGACCGTTCTCCTTGTGGTGCTTGTCGCATCGATAAAAGTCAGCCGCTTTGCATCCATGGCGGCAGCGGTGCCTGCAGGCGCGCGCCATCGTAGCCCTGGACTTCGCCGAACGCGCCGCCGCCGGCGTTCCAGTCCAGGCAGGCGCGGGTGATCTCGTCGCGGCTACGGCCGACGAAGTTCCACCACATCAGGATCAGTGCTTCGAACGGCTGCCCGCCGATGAGCATGAACTGTGCGGGCCCGGCGCTGCCCAGGCTGATCTGCGAGCGGCCGGTGCCCAGATACAGCAGCGTGTCCGGCGCCACCGGCGCGCCCGCGGCGACGATATCGCCGGTCATCGCCAGCACGGCGTATTCGAAGTCCGGCCGCAGCGGCAGCTCGGTTGCGAAGGCATCCGCCGCGGTGAGGTCGAGGCCGACGATCGGCCAGAAGGCACGCGCCGGCGAACGCTCGCCGAGCGCCTCGCCGGCGACCACGGTGATGCGCAGGCCGAGCCTGTCCACCATCGGCAACGCCGGGTGATGATCGAACAACGGCTCACTGTGACGCGCGCTGTCGGGCAACGCGGTCCAGAACTGCACGCCGTGCAGCGGCGCGGGCGCGTCGGCCGGCGACTCTTCCGAATGCGAGATCGCGCGGCCGCTGGTCATCACGTTGAGCTGGCCGGGACGGATCGTCTGCAGCGACCCGAGACTGTCGCGATGCAGGATCTCGCCCTGCCGCAGCCAGGTGACCGTCTGCAGCCCGATGTGCGGATGCGGCCCCACGCGCAACGGCCCGCTGGCGCCGATGTCCGCCGGGCCGATGTGATCGAGAAAGCACCACGGCCCGACCATGCGCCGCAGCTGCGAGGGCAGCGCCCGGTGGATCGGCATACCCTGGCCGACGATGGCGGCGTGCGAACCGATGTGCTGCAGCGTCGGGCCGGGCTGGCTCATGGCGCGGGCTCCAAATGCGTGGCGATGCGCACGCTGCCCGTCAGCAGCTTGTGGATCGGGCAGGCATTGGCGATCTGCAGCAGGCGCTCGCGCTGCTCGCCGCTCAGCTCGCCGACCAGGCGCACCCTGCGAGTGATTCCGGTGCCGCCGTCCGCGGGCTTGCCGCCGGGGTTGAGTGCCAGCTGCACATCGACGCTGCCCAGTGGCCAGGCCTTGCGTTGGGCATACATTTTCAAGGTGATCACGGTGCAGGCGCCGAGCGCGGACAGCAGGAGTTCGGACGGCGAAGGGCCCGAGTCAGCGCCGCCCGCGTCCGCCGGCTCGTCGGCGATCCATTGCTGGCGGCCGTTGTTGCTGATCACCGCGTAATCCACGGCGCCGATCACGCTCTTGACGGACAGCTCGGCCATGCGCGCCTCCAGGCGAATGCGAAAGCCGAGTATGCATCGAAAATCCCGGCGCCCGGCTCACCAGGTCTTGCGCTCCGGCAGCAGGCCGCGCAGTTCATCCGCCGTCAGGTCGCGCCAGCGTCCGGGCTTGAGGCCGGCGAGCTGCACGTTGATGATGCGCACGCGCTGCAGGCGCCGCACTTCGAAGCCGAACACCGCGCACATGCGCCGGATCTGGCGGTTGAGGCCCTGCGTCAGCACGATGCGAAAACTGCGGTCCGGCCGCGCGGCGTCGCGCGTGACGCGGCAGCGCTTGGTGGTGACGTCAAGCTCCGGCAGCTTCACGCCGCGCGCCATCGCCTCGATGAAGGCATCGGTGATTGGCTTGTCGACGGTGACGATGTATTCCTTTTCGTGATGGTTCTCCGAGCGCAGGATCTCGTTGACGATGTCGCCGTTGCTGGTGAGCAGGATCAGGCCTTCGGATTCCTTGTCGAGCCGGCCGATCGGAAAGATGCGTTGCGGATGGCGCACGAAGTCGACGATGTTGCCGTCGATGTGGCGCTCGGTGGTGCAGGTGATGCCGACCGGCTTGTTGAGCGCGATGTAGACGTGCTTCTGCGATCGCGCACCGACCACGCGGCCGTTGGCGCGGACCTCGTCGCCGTCCTCGACCCGCGTGCCGAGTTCCGCGCGCTTGCCGTTGATGGTCACCTTGCCGGCCGCAATCCAGGCATCGGCCTCGCGCCGCGAGCAGACGCCGGTTTCGCTGATGTACTTGTTCAGACGCATCGCGTCATTATCGTCGAATGCTCTCGTCCCTCGAGGCCGCATGACCGACCTGATCGCCGCCCGCCTGGTGTTCGCGCTGCATTTGGCGTTCCTTGCTTTTGTCGTCTTCGGTGCTCTGCTCGTTGCGTGGCGCGTGCGATGGGCCTGGCTGCACGTCCCGGCTCTGGCCTGGGGAGTGTGGATCGTGATGAGCCACGGCCTGTGTCCGCTCACCGGTTTCGAGAACACCCTGCTGGACCGCGCCGGTGTCGCCGGCTACGACGGCGGCTTCATCGATCACTACCTGGTGCCGATCCTCTATCCGCCAGGCTTGCAGCCGATGCATCAGACGCTGCTGGGTACGGCTCTGGCGCTGTTCAATCTTGCGCTGTACGGGTGGGCCTGGCGCAGGCACCGCGCCGCTCGCGATCACTAGCTGGACACGCCGCGGCGCGGCGCGCGACGATGCGGCCATGAGGCTCAGCCGCAGCGACATCGACCACATCCGCCAGCAGGTCCTCGACATCGCGGGGCCCGAGGCTCGCGTCCGCCTGTTCGGCTCGCGCGTGGACGACGCGGCGCGGGGTGGCGATGTCGATCTGCTGGTGGAGTTGCCAGAGCCGGTCGACCGCCCCGCGCAGCTCTCGGTGATGTTGTCGACCGGCATCAGCCGCGCCCTGCTGGGGCGCGCCGTCGATGTCGTGCTGATGGCGCCCAACCTGCAAGTGCTCCCGATCCACCAGCACGCGCGAACGCAGGGCATCCTGCTATGACGCCGCCTTCCGCCGCGGTGGAACGCCTGCGATTCCTGCTGCGGGTTGTCGGCAGGCAGGCGCGGCATCTGCGGGACACCGACGCGCGCCTGTTCGCGCAGCCGCTTGAGCTTGCGCTTCTCGCGCAACTCGAATCGGATCCGACGCTCGCAGAGCGTGTGGAAGCTTTCGTATCGCGTTTCGCCAGACTGCAGGACACGCTGGGCGACAAGCTCTTGCCGGCGCTGCTTGCGTTCGCTGGCGAACCGATGCGCACGGTGCTGGAAAACGTGGATCGCGCGGAGAAGCTCGGCTGGATTCCTTCGGCCGACACTTGGATGCAGGTGCGCAAGCTGCGAAACCAGATGGTTCACGAATATGTCGAGGACGCTCAGATTCTGGCGGACGCACTCAACCTCGGTCATGAATCGGTGCCGATGCTGGTCTGCGTCGCCGAAAACTGTCAGAGCGAGGCTGTGCGGCTGCTGGACTTGTGAAGCTTGCTGATGCGCCGATCCAAACGGGGGTTCCGCGTCTGTTCCTAGCAGTGAGCCGAAATCGGCTTGTGTTGGGGCGGGATTGTCTTGATCACCTCGACGGGAATCGACGCTAGCTCGAGCACTAGAAACGCGATGCGCTGTGACGTGCTACCCGTGGGTTTCACACTGGACGCTGACGGCATTGCCGGAAACCGCCCGTTTCAAGCGCCGCGCTTTGAGCTCCCTGCCGACGGCGCTGTACTCGTTCGAACCCGCGTAGCCGCGCCGCCCGCTTTCTTGCGCCGCCGTTCCCAGTCGCGGACCTGTCGTGACACCCAGGCGCCGTCGTCCAGCGGCAGGTCGTGGCCGGCGTCGGGGTGTTCGGCGAAGGCGCAGTGCCAGGCGGCGGCGAGGCGCCGCGAGCAGCGCGGATGGACCAGGCGGTCGCCTGCGGCGGTGAGGATCAGGATCGGGATCGGCGGCTTCTGGCGCGACGCGACGAAACGTCCGGCGGCGGTGATCTGGCGCAGCCCGTTGGCGGCGCTCACCGGGTTCTGCCGGCTCCATGCAGTCCAGTCGTCCAGCACGGCTTGCGTGCGGCCGGTGTGTCGACTGGTCATGCGCAGGACCGCGGCTTCGCGGGTTCGCGCATCGGGCCGCGTCAGCAGGCGCAGCAGCGTCGGATAAATGGCCGGCCGCAAGCGTTCCCAGAAGCGGCTGAAAGGCCGCAGGCTGGTGTTGATCAGCACCGCGCCCTGCAGCTCGTCGGGGAAGCGCGTGGCCCAGGACACAGCAACCATGCCGCCGAGCGACATCGCCAGCAGCCGGTACGGCGGCGCGACGCCGCGCTGCTGCAGTTGCGCGCGGCAGTCGTCGGCCAGCGCGTCGACGCTCGCCGGGCTTTGCTCAAGATGGCGCATGCCGTTGCCGGGCATGTCGAGCGCGATGATGTCGGCGCCGGGAAAGTCCGCGGCGAAGGTATCTATGAAGCCGCCCCAATGCCGGCCGTCGCGCATCAGTCCGCGCAGCAGGATCCAGGGTGCGTTCACGCGCTCCGCACCTTGCCGTACCAGCGCCCCATCGCCAGATCGTGATGGCGCTGCCGGTCTGCGCCGCGCGGCATCCAGCGAGCATGACTCACCGCCGCGTGCGCGAAGAAATCCAGCAGCGCGAGATGGCGCCGCATCACGCGTTGCTGACGGTGACGGATCAGCGGATTGAAGATGCCGGCGCGCGAGAACAGCTGCCGCGGATTCTTCTTGATCCACAGCCAGGAGCCCATCTCCAGCGTCATCGGCAGAAAGAATTTTTTTGGCGCGCTGGTGCACGCGCGCAGGTACAGGTGATCCCAGAGATCGCCGTGCGTGAGGTATTGCAGGCTCTGCGGTTCGAGCACATAGGGATGATGCGCGTGCATGGCTTCGAAGATCGCGGTGAACGCGTGCAGCTCGGCCAGGTGCCGGATCGGTTTGACCGTGTGCGCGTACGGGAACCACAGGCGGTCCTGCACGCCGAAGCCGGAGTGGCAGTCGATCGCCAGGCTGAAGTCGCGGCTGAGCAGCTCGGTTTCCACCAGATCGCAGAGCGCGTTGGCCTCGATCTCCATCGGTTTGCCGGCCAGTCCGCGATACCAGGGCAGGCCCGCGCTGATGCGCTGCCCGCCGAGCATGAAGGGCACGGACTCGGTGGCCTCCACCGGCGCGTTGCGCATCAGGTCCACGCCGCGCGGATTGGCGCGCGTGCCCAGGTACAGCCCGCCCGGATTGACCAGCGGCATGAACACCAGGCGCACGCTGTTCAGATGCTGATGCAGCACGGTGTCCCAGGGCAGGCGCGACACCAGGTGGCGGATGTACGCCATCACCACCTCGGCGCCGATGCGCTCCAGCCCGTGCACGCCGCCGAAGAATCCCACCGCCGGCATCGCCGGATCGGGGTTGCCCATCAGCAGCGCGTGCAGGGGGAACCGCCTGCCGCCGGCTTCCACCTCGCCGACGATTCTCGCCTCCATGTAAGGCCGGCCCTCTTCGATGAGCCGTTGCAGCTCGGTGAGTTCCGCAAGGTCGGGTGACTGGAGAGCTGGCATTGCGGTCCGCATTCAAGAAGCCCGCCAGACTAGAAGGCGTCTGTGTCAGTTTGGCGACGCGGCTGTCATGCCGTCGCAACCGGGGTGTCACGCGGGCTTGCTAGCTTGCGCTGTCGCTCATCAACGGATTCGAGTCATGGATCGCATCATCCGCAGGCTCACCGCCTCGCGCTCGCTCACGCTGAGCGCCGCCGTGCTCTACGGCGTCGTCGAATTCGTCGCCCTGCGCCGCTCGCAGGTGCTGGCCAACCAGGACGCGTCGAAGAACTGAGCGAGCGCCGTCAGGCCGCTCTGTTCCATGTCCACGCCGCTATGGCGGCCAGCACCGCGGTGGCGCTTTCGCTGATCGCGATCACCGCCGCCGAGACCACGAAGCTGTGGCGCCAGACATGCTCCGGTACCGACACGACGTTGTCGGCCGAATCCAGCACGAAGTGATTGAGGAACCCGAAGATCAGCGACGCCAGCATGGTCGCGCCGATCAGCAGCGCCGCCGGCCGTCGCCGCCGGCTCCACAACAGCGCCGCACCGACGACGGGCAGCAAGATGATGATGAGCCCGACGAAGGCCTGTTGAGCGCCCGACAGCGGCACCGGCACCTGCGTATGGGCGGCGCCGTGCCAGAGACTGAGCAGCAGATGGATCAGGACCATCGCTGCCAGTAACGCGGCCAGGCCACTGCCCTTGTGTGTCGTGTCCACCTTGTTTATCCCCCTGGTTGGAATCGTGTCGATCCGTCGCAGCGCAGGTTAAGGGCGAGGCTTGCCGGTTGGCAAAGACCCGTACCATGTCGCTCGATCCAAGAGTGGCCCCCGATGCACTGTCCTCATTTCGATGCCGGCCGCTGTCGCTCCTGCACACAGCTCGCGCAGGCGTACGACCAGCAGCTCGCGGCCAAGCAGCAGCATTGCCGTGATGCGCTCGCGGCTTGCGATGGCGTGCACTGGCTGGCGCCGGTTGCGAGTGCCGAGTCTGGCTTTCGCAACAAGGCCAAGATGGTGGTCAGCGGCAGCTGGCGGCGGCCGCTGCTGGGGATTCTCGACGCCGCCGGCCAAGGCGTGGATCTGCGCGACTGCGGTCTGTACTCGCCGGGTCTGCAAAGCTGTTTCGGCGCGCTCACCGACTTCATCACGCTGGCGGTGCTGTCGCCCTACAACGTCGCGCTCAAGCGCGGCGAACTCAAGTACCTGCTGGTCACCGAGTCCGACGTTGGCGAGCTGATGCTGCGCTTCGTCTTGCGGTCGGAGGAGCCGCTGGACCGCATCCGTCTGCATCTGCCGGCGCTGCTGCGGGCGGTGCCGCTACTCAAGGTGGTATCGGCCAATCTGCAGCCGGAGCACAAGGCGATTCTCGAAGGTGAGCGCGAGATCGCGCTCACCGATGTTCAGCGCTTGAGGGTTCACGTCAATGGCCTGCCGCTGTATCTGCGGCCACAAAGTTTCTTCCAGACCAACACCGCGATCGCCGCGGCGCTCTACCGGCAGGCGCGCGACTGGGCGGACGAACTGGAGCCGACGTCGATCTGGGATCTGTATTGCGGTGTCGGCGGCTTCGCGCTGCATTGCGCCGGACGTGAGCGCGACGTCGTGGGCGTGGAGACCAGTGCCGAGGCGATCACGGGCGCGCAAGCGAGCCGCGACGAGCTGGGGCTGCATCGCTTGCGATTCGAGGTTCTCGATGCGACGGCTTTCGCCGCCGCGGAGCGCGCGATGCCGGAGCTGGTAATCGTCAATCCGCCGCGGCGCGGCATCGGCGATGCGCTGTGCCGCCTTCTCGACGGGTCCGCCACGCGCTGGGTGATCTATTCGAGCTGCAATGTCGAATCGCTGGCGCGTGATCTCGCGGCCATGCCCACACTCAAACCGCGCCAGGCGCGGTTGCTCGATATGTTTCCGCATACGAATCACTACGAGGTGATCGCGTTGCTATCGAAGGAACAACCGTAGGTTGGGGTGAGCTTGCGAACCCCAACGATCACTCTTGCGATGTTGGGGTTCGCAAGCTCACCCCAACCGACCGTTGAGCCAGGCCACTGCCCCAAGCCCCGCACGCCGACCGCTGGCAAAACAAGCCGTCAGCAGATAGCCGCCGGTGGGCGCTTCCCAGTCCAGCATTTCGCCCGCGCAGAACACGCCGGGCTGTGCGCGCAGCATCAGCTGCTGATCGAGCGCATCGAAACGCAGGCCGCCGGCGCTGCTGATCGCCTCGGCCAGCGGACGTGTGCGCAGCAAGCGCAAGGGCAGGGCCTTGATCGCGGACGCCAGTCGCGCCGGATCGCTCAGCGCCTCCTTGGGCAGCACCTCGTACAGCAGCCCCGCGCGCAGGCCGTCGAGGCCGGCGGAACGGCGCAGATGCTCGGTGAGCGAACGTTTGCCGCGCCACAAACCAAGGTCGCGGCGCAAGCGCGCCTCGTCGCGGGCGGGTGCGAGGTCCAGAAGGATCGATACGCTGCCCGCTGCATCGATGGCGTCGCGCAAGCCGGCGGACATCGCGTAGATCAGCCCGCCTTCCAGGCCCGTCTCGGTGATCATCAGCTCGCCCTGCTGGGAATGCGTGGTGCTGTCATCGTCCCAGCTCAGCACCACCGGCTTCAGCGGCGCTCCGGCGAAGCGCTGGGCAAAGTGCGCGCTCCAGTGGAGTTCGAAGCCGCAATTGGACGGGCGCAGCGGCGCGATGACGGCGGCGTCCGCGCTCAGCCAGGACATCCAGGCACCGTCGGACCCGAGCGTGGGCCAGCTGCCGCCGCCGAGTGCGAAAATCACCGCGTCCGCCGCGTGCAAGCGTTCACCACCGGGCGTCGCAAAGCGCAGCGTGAGATGCGAATGCGCGTCCGGCGCATAGCCGAGACAGCGATGCTCGACATGGAAGCGCACGCCCTGCGCGCGCAGCCGGCGCACGAATCCGCGCAGCAGCGGCGCGGCCTTGAGATCGCGGGGAAACACGCGGCCGGAACTGCCGACGAAGGTCTCGATACCCAGCCCGCGCGCCCAGTCGCGCAGCGCTTGCGCGCCGAAGTCGCCCAGCCAGTCGCCGACCTGCGCTTGCCGCTGCCGGTAGCGCTGCGCGAAGGCGTCGGCCGGCTCGCCGTGCGTCAGGTTCAAGCCGCCCTTGCCGGCCAGCAGAAACTTGCGCCCGACGGACCCCATGCGCTCATAGACATCCACTTCGACGCCCGCGGCGCGCGCCACCTCCGCCGCCATCAGCCCGGCAGGGCCGCCGCCGACGATGGCCAGACGCGGTGGACGCGATGCGCGGTTCATCGGCAAATGGTCGCACGCCGCGGCCGCGCCGATGGAATCGCGCGCCCGGCTTGCCGATACTAGCGGCCACTTGCAACCGCCGCCGAGCCCTCAATGCCCACCTTCGATATCGTTTCCGAAGTCGACAAGCACGAACTCACCAACGCCGTCGACCAGGCGCGGCGTGATCTCGAAAACCGCTACGACCTGCGCGGTACCAATGCCGCTTTCGAACTCGATGGTTTCGTCGTCAAGCAGACCGCGCCGAGCGAGCACCACCTCGCGCAGCTGCTCGAAATCTTGCACCGCCGGCTGGCCGCGCGCGGCATCGACTTGCGCTGCGTCGACGCCGACGAGCCCGAGACCAATCTCGCCGGCGCGCGCCAGGGTGTGACCATCAAGCAGGGCATCGAGCAGGTGCAGGCGAAGAAGATCATCGCCAGGCTCAAGGAGGCCAAGATCAAGGTCGACGCCTCGATCAATGGCGAGAAGATTCGTGTCAGCGGAAAGAAGCGCGACGACCTGCAGACGGCGATCGCCCTGCTGCGCAACAGCGAGCTGGAGATCGCGCTGCAGTTCGAGAATTTCCGCGACTAGAACGCGGGCCGCGTCGCCTCTAAGCGGATGCGGAGCTGCGATGTTTGAGCCGGTATTCGAGCTTGGGCCGGGTGATGCCGAGCAGGCGCGCGGCGGCCGACAAATTGCCGGAAGATTGTTCGACGGCGCGATGGATCAGCAGACGCTCGATGTCTTCGAGCGAGGCGTCGTTGCCGTTTTCGCGGATGCCTTGCAGCAAATTGGAAAACTTGCGGCCGACCCGATCCGTTGCGTCCGGCGCCGTTGCGGCGGCGGTGTCTGCTTTCAGGGTGCCGTCGCGGCTGATGCCGAGCAATTCCACATGCAGGGTCTCGCCGCCGACGAAGATATGCGGGATGTCGATGGCACCCTGATCGGGCGCAAGTATCACGCCGCGCTCCACCAGATTTTCCAGCTCGCGGATGTTGCCCGGCCAGTCGTAGATCAGCATCGCGTCAATCGCGCGCGCGGTGAAGCCGGTGACGCGGCGTCGGTCGCGCGCGTTGAACTTGCGCAGGAAGTGGTTCAAGAAAATCGGGATGTCCTCGCGGCGCTCGCGCAGCGGCGGTACGCGGATGGGGAAGACGTTGAGACGGAAGAACAGGTCTTCGCGGAACCGCCCGGCCTTCACTTCCTCTCGCAGGTCGAGGTTGGTCGCCGCCACCACGCGCACATCGACCTTGCGCGACTGGGTGTCACCGACTCTTTCGATCTCGCGTTCCTGCAGGGCGCGCAGCAGCTTGCCCTGCGCCGTCCAGCTCAAAATGCCGATCTCGTCCAGCAGCAGGGTGCCGCCGGAGGCGCGCTCGAAGCGGCCCGGGCGGCTTTGCAGCGCGCCGGTGAACGCGCCTTTCTCCACGCCGAACAGTTCGGATTCGATCAGGCCCTCCGGGATCGCAGCGCAGTTGACGGCGATGAAGGGCCCGTTGCCGCGCGGGCTGATGCGATGCAGGCTGCGCGCCAGCACTTCCTTGCCGACGCCGCTCTCGCCGAGAAACAGCACCGACGCCTGGCTGTCCGCAACGCGCCGCACCATGTGGCAGACCGCGTTGAAACCGGCCGATGCACCGACGACGCCCGCCTCCTCCAGCGGTGAGTTCGACGTGCCCGGCGCCGGCAGCAGGGCCGCGAGCCCCGAACTGCCAGCGGAAAGTCCCGAAGTCAGATCGTCGGCGCGCAGGTAGCGCAGGTCGTCCTCGGCGTCCTCCCAGGTGTCCACCGGCTTGCCGACGATGCGGCAATGCGCCGCGCCCTGCGAGCGGCATTCGATCTCGCGGAACAGCACCGGCAGGCCCATGAACACGCTGGCGAAGCCCGAGGCGTAGCCGATCTGCATCCAGCACGCGGGCTCGGCGCCGACGCCGTAAAGCTTGACATGCTCCTCGTCCTCGGCCGATCCGTGCCACAGGTATTCGCCGAGGAAATGGCCGCGCGCGATGTCGACTTCGGCGCGCACCGGCTGCACCGCCACCATGCCCTCCAGCATGTGCAACTGGGCGCCGACATGGACCGAATCCAGCGGGTCGGACGAGGTGCGCACCCGCCGCGCCAGTTCGGCGTCGCGCGCGCCGGAGTTGTAGCCGATGCGGGTGATCAGCCCGCGCGCGCGCTGGATGCCGAGGCTTTCGATCAACTCGCGCCGCAGCACGCCCAGGGCCGAGACATGCAGCAGCAGCATGCGCTGGTCGTCCAGCCAGATGCGGCCTTCCGGCGGCGCAAAGTGGATGCGCGATACCAGGTCGCTGATGTCGGGGTAGTTGAGTCGGGCCGCTGCCAGACCCGCCGGCGCAGGAGATTGCATCGTCGCGGCCATCGAATCTCCTCAGATCGAGTCACGAATCTTTTTTGCTGCTTCAAATGATAAAGCGCGCGGATCGAGTATCGATCATTTTGACCATTTGATGAAATCTGAAAGCCGTCGAGTTTCAACAGTCAGAGGGCGGCGGTCGTGTCGACGCGAGACTGGCATGGCTCCTGCCCATAGAAGTAAGGCTCCGCTTAATTCATCAATAGATGAAGCCCTGTCCTTGCTTAGCGAATCGCGCCGATTCGATCTAAGGTAGCGGCAGAATCACGCGCCGGAAATCAAGGGCGCTGCCGCTCGCAATCGGTATAGCGGGTAGGCAAGAAGAATCGGTACCCGAGTAGTGAGGACTTCTCAGGAGATGACGATGCAAGCCACGCAGGCCACACCACTGCCCGCCGGATTCCAGGACCTTGAGGAATTCGTCCCCCACTGGGTCCACGACACCAACGACGCGCGTCGCGAAGCGCGTTGCATATCGGAGATGCCGGACATCCAGCGCTTCTACGACGCGATCTATGCCCGCGCGCCGGAAGCCATCGAGCATTGCGAGCAATTCGAGCTGGGCAAGATGCCGGCCGATACCGAGCGCTTGTTCCTGCTGCTGCTGGCGATGAATCACGCCGCGATCGCGGTGGAGATGCACGGCCAGCCGCGCGCGCACGAGGCGGTCTGGCCGGGCGCCGTTCACATCACGCAGGGACCCTGGCCGCACGGCGGCGAACATGCAGGAGGATTGCTATGAGCGGCGGAATCGACACACCGATGGCTCGTCGTCACGTCATCGACGAGACCAGCTTCACGCACGCGGCGAATCTGCCGACCGGGCCGGTTTCGGTGGAACCCTACCGGTCGCCCGAATATTTCGAGCTGGAGCGCGAGCGCGTGTTCAAGCGCGCCTGGCTGTACGCGGGGCGCGTGGAGATGGTGCCGGAGGCGCAGAGCTATTTCGTCAAGGATTACGAGATCACCAAGGCCTCGGTGCTGATTTCGCGCGGCAAGGACGACCAGATCCGCGCGTTCCACAACGTCTGCAGCCATCGTGGCAACAAGGTCGTGAACACGGTCTGCGGCAAGGCCGAGCGCTTCGTGTGCCGCTACCACAACTGGGCCTACGGCTGCGAAACCGGCGCGCTGCTGGGAATCCCCGACCAGAAGCATTTCTTCGACGTGGACAAGTCCACCTTGGGGCTGACGCCGATCGCCTGCGAGGTCTGGGAAGGTTTCATCTTCATCAACTTTGCGAAGAAGCCCGAAGTCACGCTCGCGGAATTCCTCGGCCCCTTCGGCCGCAAATACGCGAACGTGCCGTTCTTCAATCTCGACCAGACCATCGTTATCCAGGCGGACTTCAAGGCGAACTACAAGCTGATCGCTGATGCCTTCGCCGAGCCTTATCACGTCCCCTCGCTGCATCCGGCGACTCTGGCGCCGGGCTTCGCGCATCCCGAGCAGAACAAGTTCGCGCGGCCGCTGAGCGCGATGACGCACGGTATCCATCGTCACTTTTCCGCCTACGGCAATCCGGACTACGTGCCGTCAGAGACGTCCAAGGTCGAGCGTCTGGTGTACATCCAGCAGACCGGCGGCGTGCTCGGCGGCGATGCGGCCGAGGCGGCGAAGGAGTTGGCCGCGCATCCGGCGATCAACCCGACCAAGGATCGGAGCTGGTCGGCGGACGTGACCTGGATTTTCCCGAACTTCAACATCGACTACTCGACCGGCGGCTTCTGGACGCACGAGTTCTGGCCGGTGGCGTACGACCGCACGCACTGGACCTTGCGCGTCTTCATTCCGAAAACGACCTCCGTCCGCCACCGCTTGCAGCTGGAGCACTACGCCTGCCGCTGGGCAGAGGTGGTGCAGGAAGACGTGACCAACTGCGAGCGCATCCAGAAAGGTCTGGAGTCCGGCGCGAAAGACCATATGATCCTGCAGGACGCCGAGATGCTGATCCGCCACAACCTGCATGTGCTCGACAAGTGGGTGAAGGCGGACACAGTGGCGGAGGCGATGCGATGAAGCGCGGCGCGGCAGCAACATAAAAACAATTACAAGACCGTCGAGGACGGTCGACCCGAGGAGAGAGCCGTGAAGAATCGCGACACGCATGCGCAGGTTTCGCAACGGCTGCTGGCTTCACGCCGCGACATGCTCAAGGGTCTCGCCGCCGGCTCGCTCGCAGCAGCCGGCGCCGCGGTTCCAGCGCTGGCTCGCGCAGCGGATAAGGATACGAAGTGGGCCATGCAAGCCGACATCGTCATCGTCGGCAGCGGCATTGCCGGAACCGTGTCGGCGATCGCCGCGGCGCAGGCAGGCGCTTCTGTGCTGGTGCTGGAGAAGATGCCGTTCTACGGTGGCACCACCGCCAAGTCCGGCGGCGTGATGTGGGTGCCGAACAATCCGTATCTCAAATCAAAAGGCATCGCCGACGAGCGTCTCGACGCGATGCGCTACATGGTCCGTTGCGCGCATCCGACGCGCTACACGTCCGCATCATCGACGCTCGGCATCACCCAGGCCGAGTTCGACATGCTCGGTGTCTTCTACGACCACGGCAGCGAGGTGCTTGAAAAACTCATCGCTACCACCGATCTGAAAGTCATCCCCTGGTTCGCCTGGGACGAGCAGCCCTACCCCGACTACTACGCCGCGCTGCCCGAGAACAAGGTCGGCCGCGGCCGCTCGATCGTCTGCGATGTCAGCCCCTATCCCGATCGTCATCTTTGGAAGCAGGGCGGCGGCAGTGGTGAATCGCTGCTGTGGGTTTTGCAGAAATCCTTCCCCAAGCTCGGCATCAAGACCGTGCTCGAACATCGCGTGCTGTCGCTCACGCGCAACTCTCACAACGAGATCAACGGCGTCGTTGTCGACAGCGGCGAAGACGCGCCGATCAACATCCGCGCCAACAAGGCAGTGATCTTCGCCACCGGCGGTTTCTCGCACAACGTCGAAATGACGCGGCGTTTCCTGAAAGGTCACATCTGGGGAAGTTGCGCGGCGCCCAGCAGCACCGGCGATTTCATTCCGATCGCCACTGGCGCCGGCGCGCAGCTCGGCAACACGCAGAACGCCTGGTGGGGACAGGTGGTGGTGGAGATGGCGCTGAAGACGCGCAGCGTGCCCGCGGACATCTGGTCCACGCCGGGCGACAGCATGATCCAGGTCAACCGCTACGGCCGCCGCTTCGTCAACGAAAAAATCCAGTACAACGAACGAACGCAGGCACATTTCACCTGGGACCCGTCGAAGACCGAATATCCGAACCTGCTCAGCTTCATGATCTGGGATGCGCGCACCGCAAAGCACTACGCCGGCTACGATCCGCTGCCGGCAGCGAACGCCAAGCTCGCGCATGTTATCGAAGGCGCGACGCTCGAAGAGTTGGCGAAGAACATCGAAGCGCGCCTCGCCGGCATCGCCGAACACACCGGCGCGCTCAAGCTCGACGCCGGCTTCATCGCCACGCTCAAGGCGACGCTCAGCCGCTACAACAAGATGGCCAAGGCCGGCAGCGACGAAGACTTCGGCCGTGGCCGCACGCCGATCGAACTGGCTTTTCAGTTCTTCAACTTGGAGAAGGCGCCGAATCCGTATCCGAACATCACCATGCACCCGATCGCCGACAAGGGCCCGTTCTTCGCCGCGATCCTCGGCGCCGGCACGCTCGACACCAAGGGCGGCGCGCTGGTGAATGCCAAGGGCCAGGTTCTCGACGCCGAAGGCAAGCCGATCACGGGTCTGTACGCGGCGGGCAACTGCATCGCCA
Source organism: uncultured Hydrocarboniphaga sp. (assembly GCA_964246995.1). GTDB lineage: Bacteria > Pseudomonadota > Gammaproteobacteria > Nevskiales > Nevskiaceae > Hydrocarboniphaga. The sequence goes on along the minus strand of CAXTSJ010000012.1, from coordinate 47,321 downwards.
ACCCCGCAGCGCAGGCGTACTGGAGCGGCGGCGGCACGATCGGCCCGCATATGGTGTACGGGTATCTCGCCGGGCAAGCGGCGGCGGCGGAATCAGCCAGGATGGCGGTGTGAAAGGTCGGTGGCGAAGCTTTTTGGTCGCTTGTTGTCTGTCGAATCAGGTTCTCGCAGACGACGTGAGTTTCAAAACCGATCTCCAGCCGATCCTCAACGCGCGCTGCGTGTTCTGCCATGTCACCGCCGCTGAAAACGGCGGGCTGAATGTTGGGCGCCGCAACGCCTACGCCTCTCTCATGGCCACCAGCACGGAGGCACCCATGCCGCGCGTGACGCCGGGCAATCCCGACAGGAGTTATCTGATCCACAAGCTTAGGGGAACTCATTTGAGCGTCGGCGGCAGCGGCAACTCGATGCCGTTCTCCGATCCGCCGCGTCTGCTCGATCCAGAACAGCTCGCGCTTTTCGTGCGTTGGGTCGAAAGCGGCGCGCCGAACAACTGACGCGCTTCGCGCCGCGCTATTCAGTGCGACGTCATACCTTCGCGCCCACCATCCAAGCCTCCTTTCAGGTTTGGAACCATCGATGCGCGAGGCCGCAGCACAAGGCTTGTGGCCCGCCGGTCGCGTCGATCGATCAGCCGATGCCGAGTTGGTCCGTTTGCAAAGCTTGCTCGCGACAAGCGACCGCGCACCAAGCGCAGCGCTGGCGCAACTCATCGACCAGGGCGCGGATCGTTTGCCGCTACCCGGTGGTGGGAGGACGCTGGATCGATGGCGCGCTCTGGCGGTGGTGGCGGCGCATGACCTGAGCCTGGTCAAACTCTTCGAAGGCCACACAGACGCGCTCGCGATCCTCGCTGAATTGCAGGCGGGAACGGCGCCGCCGTGCAGCCGCTGGGGAGTGTGGGCCGCCGAACCGCCCCAGGCGAGGGTCACGCTGCAGCGTCTCAGCGACGACGCGGTCAGCCTTGGCGGCCGCAAAGCCTGGTGCTCGGGCGCGGCCTCGCTGACGCATGCGCTGATGACCTGCTGGGAACGCGGACGGAACGGTGACGACCAAGGCCCTTTCCTGGTCGCGGTGGAACTCGATCAGCCGGGCGTGGCGATCACCCGCGAAGGCTGGTGTGCGGTCGGCATGGCGGCGTCGGCGAGCGTCGAGGTGGTGTTCGACCAGGCGCACGCGCGCGTTATCGGTGGCGCTGGTGCCTATCTGCGGCGGCGCGGTTTCTGGCAGGGCGGCGCCGGTATCGCGGCCTGCTGGTATGGCGCCGCGGCGGCGGTAGCGGAGCCCTTGCGGCGCCGTGTCGCGCAGCACAGCGAGGCGCACGCTGCGGCTCATCTGGGCGCTGTTGACGTGGCGCTTGCGCAAGCGGCCGCGCTGCTGCGTGAAGCCGCGATCGCGATCGATCGCGATCCGCAAGCCGACGCGCAACTCTCGACGATGCGGGTCCGCGCCGCCGTCGAGCATTGCGCGACGCAGGTGCTCGACCACGTCGGCCGCGCGCTCGGTGCCGGGCCGTTCTGTCGCGACGCCGACTTCGCGCGCCGCGCGGCCGATCTGCCGGTGTTCCTGCGCCAGAGCCACGCGGAGCGCGACCTGCAGGCGCTGGGCGAGTTGCTGACGTCATCGGAGATCTCGCCTTGGGCGCTGTAGATCATGCTGCTGCAGGCGATGACGTCGGTGACCGCCTGATCACGGCGAGCGGCACGCCGGAGTCGTCGTGGCAGGCTTGGAGCGGGCTTGGTTCCATCGCGGCGCTGGATGTCTCTGCGCTGGTGCCGCCCGATCGCCGCGCCGTGGTGATCGCGCCGCATCCCGACGATGAAGTGCTCGGCGCCGGCGGCCTGCTGGCGATGCTCGCGGCCCTGGGTCGCGAGATTCTCATCGTCGGCGTCACCGATGGCGGGGCGAGCCATCCTGGCTCGCAAGCCCTGCCGCCGCTGCGCCTGGTCCGGCAGCGCCAACAGGAGCGTCGCGCGGGGCTGCGGGTGCTCGGCATTGACCAGCCATCGCTGACGCTGGGTTTCACCGACGGCAGCCTGTCCTCGCGGCGCGCCGCTCTGGAGGACGCGCTGCTAAGCGCCCTGCGCGCGACCGACGTGGTGTTCGCGCCCTGGCGACGGGACGGCCATCCCGATCACGAGGCCAGCGGTCATGCCGCCGCCGCGGCCTGTGCCAAAGCCGGCGCCACGCTCGTCGAACTGCCGATCTGGATGTGGCACTGGGCGCGACCCAAGGACGCGCGCGTGCCCTGGCGCTCGGCGGTGCGCGTCGACATCGGCGGCGTGCTCGATTCAAAGCGCGCGGCCATCGCCTGCCATCACAGCCAGATCGGGGCGGACGCTTCGTCCGGCGCGGCGGCGGTGCTCGCGCCCTGGGCGCTGGCGCGCTGGCTGCGGCCTTTCGAGGTGTTCTTCCTATGAGCGCATCGACGCCGCCGGCGGACGAGCATTACTTCGACTCGCTCTACGAGCAGACCGTCGACCCCTGGGGTTTTCGCAGCCGCTGGTACGAGCAGCGCAAGCGCGCGCTCACCCTGGCCGCGCTGCCGCGTCAGCGCTATGTCAGCGCCATCGAGGCCGGCTGCGCCAATGGCGAACTCGCGGCCGATCTGGCGACACGCTGCGATCAGTTGCTGGCCTGCGACTTCCACGAATACGCGCTGAGCATCGCAACGCCGCGGCTGGCCGAGTTTCAACACGTCCGCGTCGAACGACGGCGGCTGCCTTTGCAGTGGCCGGACGAGCGCTTCGACCTGATCGTGATCAGCGAGCTGGTGTACTACCTGTCGGACGCCGATCTCGATGGCCTGCTGCAGCGCATCGGCGAGTCGCTCACGCCGCAGGGCCTGCTGCTGGCTTGCCATTGGCGGCACCCGATCAAGGAGGCCTGGCGCGATGGCGACGCCGTGCACCGGCAATTCGAAACGCTCGGCCTGCCGCGGCTGCTGCGACACGAGGAGGCGGATTTTCTGCTCGAAGCCTGGTCGCCGGATGGGACTTCGGTGGCGCAAGCCGAGCAGCTCGCGTGATCGGCGTCGTCATCCCCGCGCACAACGAGGAGGCCTGCCTGGCCGACTGCCTGCGCGCAGCGCGCATCGCCGCCTGCCACCCGGCGTTGCAGGGCGAGCGCGTCGAGATCGTCGTCGTGCTGGACAGCTGCAGCGATGGTTCGCAGGCGATCGTCGAGGATCAGGGCGTCAGCCTGCTGTGCGTGAGCGAGCGCAATGTCGGCCGCGTGCGCGGCCTCGGCGCGGACCTGCTGCTCGCCGCCGGCGCGCGCTGGCTCGCGTTCACCGACGCTGACACCCAGGTGTCCCCGGACTGGCTGGTAACGCAGCTCGCACTGCAGGCCGACGCGGTCTGCGGATCGATCGCGGTGCTCGACTGGAGCGAGCACAGCGGCGAAGTGCGACTGCGCTTCGAGGCGCACTATCGCGATGTCGACGGCCATCGCCATATCCACGGCGCCAACCTGGGCGTGTCGAGCGAAGTCTATATGTCGGTCGGCGGCTTTCTGCCGCTGACGGTGAGCGAGGACGTGGCGCTAGTGGAGGCGATCGAGCGCGGCGGCTGGCGCATCGCCTGGAGCGCCGCGCCGCGAGTGGCCACCAGCGCCCGCCGCTGCGCGCGGGCGAGCGGTGGCTTCGCGGACTTTCTGAACAATCTTTACGGCAGAGACGAAGCGCTGGCGTGAATCTGACAGATCGCTCAAGCGAATGGGGCCGACGTGCCGCTCCATATCGATCGCGTGCGGCTGAATGCAGAACCGTGCGCCGCGCGCTCGATCCAAAGCATGCGGGTTTCCATGCTGACGTCAGGTTCCCGCGCCGCCGCCGCTGACTGGCGCAGGCTGCAGCAACCTCACGAGTCCCGTATCGCCGTCGAGCAATATGGTCGCGCCATCGGGAATGTGTTGGATCGCGTCATCGATCTGCACCGCCGGGAAGCCATACTCCCGGGCCAGCAGTGAGCCGTGCGCGAGCATGCCGCCGGTCTCCAGCACGATCCCCTTGATCACCAGGAAGACCGGCGTCCAGCCCGGATCGGTCGAGTTGGTGATCAGGATGTCGCCGTCCTGGATCCGGCCAATTTCCTTCAAGGTCTTCACTACACGAGCGGTGCCCGTCACCGAGCCGCGGCTGGTGCCGACGCCTTGCAGCACGCCATCGCCGCTCGCTTTCGGCGCATCGACGTTCAGCGCCTTGCCGCGCACGATGAAGGGCGGCGGCACGACATCTCGGGAATCGACGCGGTCGAAGTCGCGCATGCGGCCGGCGATTTTCGCCTGCGCCAGCGGCAGATTGCCGCGACCGTAAAGCAGATCGAACAGCTCGATTTTCGTCAGGAAGAAGAAGTCGCGCTCCCCCTTCAATATCCTGCGATCGAGCAGACGGCGACTCGCTTCCTGAAACCCACGCTTGATCGCAAAAGTGGAGCGATCGACGAAATGGCGCTCATCGTCGCGACCGCCGATGTAGCGGTGGACGTAGTCCAGCAGCAGTTTGAAGATTTCCGCCTTGATGCTGCCGAACGGCTTCTGCTTGATGTTCTCGATAACCAGTGCCGTTGCGGTATGGCGACGCTGGTTGACGGCTTTTTCCATCACCTCGGGGTCCACCGGATTGGCGACCGTGAGCATCACTTGCAGCGCCCGGTAGTCGACTCCGGGGTCTTCTGCGCGCCGCAGGAAATAGATATCGCGGTCCGCATGTCCGCGGTGGCCGTGCTCGCGCACGAACTTGTCGTAGATGCCGAGCAGTTCGCGGCCGTCGGCGCTGTCTGGCAACTGCGCGAAGAAATCGGCGCCCTGATGCGCCTGGAACAGCGCCATCAAGTTCATCGAGCCGCGAATGTGTTGTGAAAGCTTCCAAAGCTCGCCGTTCTCGATGGCGGTCAAGGTTCGCTGATTGGTGCCGGTGATCAGATCGGTGAAGATGCTCGGGTTATCGCCGTCGTACCACTTCGACGTCAAGAATCCGAGCAAGCTGATGGCATCGCGGAAAATCACCATCAGGCCGGTCCACACCACATCGTAGAACTTGGCCTCCAGCGCGATCATCCGGTCGATGTAACGCTCCAGTTCGGCGTCGGACAGGCGCGACGTCTCCTCATTGCTGAGGCCGTTGTACAGGTCTGCTTCGGTGTTCAGTACCTTGGTCAGAGTGCTCGTCCAGTTCACGCCCTCGTGAGGGACCAGCGTCTGCAGGCGGAAGTACATCTGCGCGTACTTCAAGTAGCTGAAGGGAGCCGCAGCGGTCTCCTCGCGCCAGATCGCCGGCAACTTGCCCAGCATTCCGGGGCGTAGCGCAGGCGGGACGGTTTGCTCGATGAAACCGCGATCGACGTCGGGATTGAAGTAGGCCTTGCCCTTGTTGAACTGCCAGAGCCGCTTGGCGGTGTAATCCAGATCCGGGAATCCACACATCTGTGCGCAGTGCGAGTGTCCGGCGTTCATGGTCAGGCCGCGCCAGGAGAACATCAGCGGCGTCACGGCACCGGTCCAGCCTTCATCGGCAAAATTTCGCGACCACAGCTGATCGTCGGGCGCCTCGCCAGGGACCGAGGCGTTGACCTCGGCGTCCCAGGACAACTCGACGCCGGTGACGGGGCGGGATTGCAACACGAAGAACTGGCCGTTGGCGAAACCCCACTCGATGTCCTGCGGAAAATCGCCATAGTGTTTCTGGATTCGCCGGCCCAAATCGCCGAGCGTGAACAGCTGCGAATCGGACAGCGTGAACTGCCCGCGCTCGGAAAGGGGCACGTCCTGCGTCACCGTCCCCTTGCCGGTTTCCGGATCGCGAACGATACGGACTGCCTTGCTGCCAAGATTCTTCTCCAGAATCTTCAGCGTGCCGGCTTTGAGCACGAAAGCGTCCGGGGTGGTGATGCCTTGCACGACCGCCTCGCCCAGCCCCCAGCTGGCGTTGATGACGATCTCGTCGGTCACCGTCGTCATCGGGTTGGCGGTGAACATCACGCCGGAGACTTCCGAACTCACCATCTGCTGCACCACGACCGCGATCGGCGCTTCGGAATGCGCGAAGCCCTTGGTATGACGATACGAGGTGGCCCGGCTGGTCCACACCGACGCCCAGCAGCGCTGGACTGCATCGAGCAAGTCCTCCTGACCACGAATGTCGAGATAGGTATCGTGCAGGCCGGCGAAGGATGCTTCCGCCAGATCTTCGGCAGCGCCCGAAGAACGCACCGCGACATACAGGTCGCCACCGAGCTTTCTGTAGGCGGCACGAATCTCGTCGGCGAGTGTCGACGGCATCGCAGTGCCCACCAGCAGTCCGCGGATCGCGGTGGTCGCGTCTTCGAGGCTGGTCGGTGCGCCATAGTCAAGGCTCTCCAGAATTCTGGCGATTTTTTCTTGCACTCCGGATTGCTCGATGAACGCCGAGTAAGCGCCGGTCGTCACGGTGAATCCGGGAGGCACATCGAAGCCTGCTTGCGTCATATACCCAAGGTTGGCGCCTTTGCCGCCGACCTTTTGGCTGTCGCTGGCGGCGGCCTCGGTAAACCACAGGATGTTCGATACGTTCAAGCAAGAAGCAGTCATGATGTTCATTGGGTGATCCTGATGCTCAAGAAGTGTTTGGAGTGAGGGCGTGGCGGTCTGACTAGAATTCCCAGTTGATCCGGACCCCGTAAACCGAAGGCGCCGCCAGCATTCCGGACGTGCCGAAGTCGTTCTCGAACTGGTAGAGGAAGTACTTGGCGTCGTCGAGATTCTGTGCAAAGCCGGTGAGGCGCAGGTCCCAGGGCTTGTACAGATAGCTCAGGCGCGCGTTGATGATGTGGTAGCTGCTCTGCCGCGCCACTTCAGTGTTTTGAGCGCTGAAGAAAAAGCCGGAGTTGAAATAGACATCCGTGGCGATCTCGACCGAACCGTCGCCAAGCTCGAAGCTGTAGCTGGGACTCACCGACCCGGATTTCCTCGGCGTTCGCACGACGCGGTTGCCGGTGAAGTCCCGGCCGGGCAAAAGCAGGCTGGTCTTGCCGAAAAACGCCCCCGTGGTTTCGTCAAAACCGGAGCCATCCTGGAAGTCGGTGTAGATGCTCTTCAGATACGAGCCGTTCGCGGAGATGACCAGACCGGGCAGTGCGTCGGCGAAAGGCAACCAGGTCAGGTCGAATTCACCGCCGCGCGTGCGCGCGCCGCCGGCGTTCTCGAACTGCACGGCGCCACCGCTGGTCAGCGATATGACCTGGACTTGCAGATTCTTCGTGGTGTTTTCGAAGATCGCCCCGTTGAGCCTGAGACTGTTGTCGAAAAACTGCGTCTTGAAGCCGAGCTCGTAGGACTCCACTTTTTCGGGTTTGACGAACGTGGGCGGGGTGTACAGCGAGATGATGTTGTAAGTGCCGCTCTTGTAGCCTCTCGCAGCGGAGACGTAGAGCAGCACGTCGTCCGCCGGTCTGAAGTCCAAGGAGACTTTTGGCGAGAAGTCGTTGGACTTCACAAAGCGCGGCGCGTAGGTGATCAGCTTCCGATCGACGCCCGCCACACCGACGGTTGCCGTCGTCAGCGCCCGCTTTTCTTTTTGCAGCCGCCCGCCCAGCGTCAGGGACAGCCAATCGGTGATGGCGCCGGTCCCCTGCAGGTACGCAGCAGAGGACTCGGTGTCGATGATTCCCTGCACGTCTGCGGTGATCGGCCTCACCGGAATTCCGCCAGCGTCGCCGATCAGATCGAGCGTCTGATTAACGAACGGCCCCAGCAGACTACCAACAGCAGGGAGCGTATCGGCGTCGAAGATGCCGACCTGGACCTTGACCGGGTCGTAGCCCGCCGTGCTGTTGATGTAATACAGCCCCGCCGTGTAGGTCAGCCAGTCGGCGCCCCAGCTGCTGCTGTTCGACAGCAGCTGAAACTCCGCCGTATCGATATCACCGAAGCCGTTCGGCGCATTGGTCGATGCGATCGGTAAAGGCGTCGCGTCGAAGTCCAGCTGCGCATGCGTCTTGATGTCCTGCGTGCTGCCGAGCAGTTTGAGATCGAACAGATCGGTCGCCAGCTTGACGGTGCCGTAGATGACGGAGCTGCGGACATCATCGATCGCGGGAACGTCCCCATTCACTTCGTAGTTTTTGTTGGGTCTTTGTCCGGCAACTGCCACCGCCGGTTTCACGGCCACGCGCTGCGTGAGACTGGTGCCCGGACCGCCCTGGGAAGTGACAACGCCCGCGAGCGTGGCATCGATGTCGTCGGTCGGCGTCCAGTTCAACTTCAGACGCGCTCCCTTGCTGAAGTTGTCGGGTATCTCCTGATTCAGGCTCTTGTAATAGGTTTGTTCCTTGTTATAGAGCGCGGAGATACTGAATGCGAACGTGTCGGTCAGGGGAACCGCGGAGTAGACCCGCGCCTTGAACTGGTTGTATTCGGCGTAGCTCACCTGCACCGAATTCTCGAACTCGCGTCCAGGACTGCGCGTGATGATGCTGATGGCGCCGCCCGTGGTGTTGCGCCCGAACAGCGTCCCCTGCGGCCCCTTCAAGACCTCGATGCGTTCCAAGGCGCCGAAGGACTGCACCAGCCCGGACGAAAAGGGAAAGTAGATGCCGTCGATGTAAGTCGGGACGCTCAGATCCGCCGACGGAATGAACGCGTCGGTGCCGATGCCGCGGATATAGACGATGGAATAGCCGGCCAGAGCGGTGTAGGTCAGCCCCGGCGTCACCTGCGGCAGGTCCAGCGCGGTGGTGATGCCTTTGGCGTCCAGGGTGTCGGCGCTGAAAGCCTGGATCGAAATGGGGACGTTCTGGAGATTCTCCTCTCGCTTTTGGGCGGTCACCACAATCTCTTCCACAAAACGGTTCGCGGTAGGCAGCGCTGCATTCTCGGTGGCCGCCGATTCCGGCGGTACGTTCACCGGGATCGTGTCGATTTCTGCGGCCACATTCGCCGACTTTGCCGAGACCTCCGGCTCGGTCGATTGCGCCGAGGCCGGTAGATCGACTGTCAGCCCAGCCAGCAATAGGGTGCTTGCCAATACTTGATTCATGTATTCCCCTCCAGGATCGCGACTGTGTGCGTTGCCCCGCCGCTCTAGTTCTGCTCGGGGTCGCAGCGATTGGAGCACATCGATAACGCAATCGTCAACAAAATCGTTAACGAAAATGTTTTGAGGGATGTTAGCGGTTGCTGCTACAGTTATTTTTTGGGTTGCCGGCTGACTTTGTTCGAGCAAGCCAGACATCAGTCGAGGTCACGCGCTCTCCCACATGCCTAAAACACGCTCATCGAAAACCGATCTGGAAGCAGCGATCAGTGATCTGATTCAAAAGCACTTCGCGCGATCCATCGGTGCTTCCGCCGTCGTCCAGGATGTCATCGCCCGCATCGACGTCCTGGTCGGCCAAGGCACACTGGCTCCGGGCGAGAGAGTGGTCGAACCCGACCTTTGCAAATTGCTCGGCGAGGGCCGCGGCCCGGTTCGGGAGGCCCTGCGCATCCTCGCCGGAGACGGCGTCATCGAACTGGTTCCCAATCGAGGGGCGCGCGTCAGACGGCTGAGCAATGACGAATTGAGAGACCGATCCTTGGTGCTTTCAGTGCTCTATTGCCTGGGAATCGAGCAGTTCACCCAGCAGACCGACGAGTATTTCGATAGAGGCATGGCGATGTTGCTTCACATCAGCAACAAAATCCTGGCAATGGATGAGTTATCCCATCCGCTGTCTTTCATGGCGCTGATTACCCAGTACCACATCGTGGTGAATCACCATTCCGGCAATGGCGATCTGAGCCACTCGGTCGCCAGGCTGCACGTCCATCATTTTCAACGTCAGTTGGCCGCGGCGATGAATCTGAGATTTCTGGTTGATAGCGGCAGACGGTACCGGGAGATTACCCAAGCAATCGCCGGACGAGATGCGGCACAAGCGATCAAACTCACCCGGTCTGTCGAGGTGTCGATCGCGATGCAACTCGTTTAGGCACGATGGCAACTGCTGAGTTCTAAGGCAGCGACGCGGCCTTGCTCTCGGGCTCGGACTTCGACTCGCGCAGCATCTCGCGGAACAGCGGCTGACGCGCGTGCAGCTCGTCCGCGCTGCCGCAGTCGACCACTCGGCCGTCCGACATCAGCACCACGCGGTCGAAATGTTCGAGCACACTCATGCGATGCACCGACGCGATCAGCGTGGTGTGGGGCAGTTGCTGGCGCAGGCGCGAGAACACGCGCGCTTCGGTGACCTGGTCGAGCGCGCTGGTGGGCTCGTCGAGCAGGATCACCGAACTGGCGCGGTCACCGCCCAGGGCGGCGAGCAGTCCGCGCGCCAGCGCCAGGCGCTGGCGCTGGCCGCCGGACAGATTGAAGCCGCGCTCGGAGATCGGCGTGTCCAGCCCCTGCGGCATGGCCGACAGCACGCTGTCGAAGGCCGCGAGATGCGCGGCGCGTTCGATCGCTTCCGTGGCATGAGCCGCGCCGAAACTCAGGTTCTCGCGCACGCTGGCTTCGAACACCTCGGCCTCCTGCGGGATCAGCGTGGCGATCGGCGCCAGATGGCGCGCGCCGAACAGGGTCTCGCCGTCGACGCTGTAGAAGCCGTGCTGGGGCTCATAGAGTCCGGCGATCAGCCTTAGCAACGTGCTCTTGCCCGAGCCGCTGGGGCCGATCAAGGCGACGCGCTCGCCGCGGCGGAAACCCAGGCTCACGTCCTGCACGCCGCCGCGGCTGCTGCGCGGGTAGGCGAAGTGCAGTCCGCGCAGCTCGATCTGCTTCCAGTCGTCGGCGATCTTCACATTGACCGTCGGCCGCGATTCGGCTTGCCAGATCGGGTCGGCACTGGCGACGTTGGTCTGGATGCGCGAGAAGTTCTGGAGGTGCAGCGCCATCGCGGTGATCACGCCCGCCGCCTGCTGGGCGTACTGGTAGACCATGAAGATGCTGCCGATCAGCAGCGGCGCGGCGGCGGCACGATCGGCTTTCGCCTGCAGCGCGTACACCGCGACCAGGCCCCAGCACAGCACCACGCTCAGCAGATCGACAAGGCACCACTTGGTTTCGTTGAGCACGATGTTCTTGCGCAGCGGCACGAACACCGCGCTCAGGCGCGCGCCCAGCAGCCGCCGCGACGCCTCGCCCACGCGTAGCGACAGCACGTTGGAGACGTTGCCCATCAGGTCCAGCAGGCCGGCAACGTAGCGGCGTTCGGCACCGGTCTCGTGCACCTGCAGACGCATGATCAGCCGATCGAAGCGCACGATGATCAGCGCCAGCAGCACATAGCCCGCCAGCGCCACTGCGCCGGTAGTCAGCGACAGCAGCGTCAGCGCCACCAGCGGGCCGACGAGATTCACCGCGTTCTGCAGGTAGATGAACTGGTTTTGGTTGAATTCGTAGAGCGCGCCGGTCGCGGCCTGGGTGCGGTGCTGCAACTCGCCGGAATGATGCTGCTCGTGCCAGCCCAGCGGCAGGCCGACGAGCTTGGCGTAGAGCGCGTCGGCTGCGGCCGCCCGCACCTTGATGCCAACGTTGCGCTCCAGCACGCGGCCGGGCCCGTGCAGCAGCCACACCACTAACTGCACGCCGATGATGCCCAGGATCATCAGCCCCGCCCGGTCGAGGCTGCCGCCGCCTGAGCGCTGGATGGCGTTGATCGCGCTGCCGGCGAGCACCGGGACCATCAGCTTGAGGCCGCTGGCCGCGGCGAGCAGGCCCATCGCCGAAAGGTACTGCGCGCGGGCACCGGCGGCGAAGCGCCAGATGTCGCGATACAGCTCGATCAACGTCGCGGCTGTGCGCGGCGGGGGCGTGGTGGAAGAAGTGTTGTGGGAAGAATCGGCGGCGACGCCGACGGCCAGCGAGGCGGTCATTGGAGTGGCGGCAGGCGCCGCGGAAAAAGGAGGACGGCGAGGCGACAAAAGCGGGAAGGCCCGTCGCGGTGGTGATGCGGCAAAACGGCAGCTACATTTTTTCTTCTAAGGTTCGAGTGGCTTTGACTGCTGGTTATTATCGGGCTTTGCCGAAGAACTTCATCACTGGCCGAGCGGCTTTTTAATGACGTCCGTCGCCTGCTCAGGGCGGCTGAAACGCATCGAAGGCGGCGCGAGCGGCGAAAGCGTCGTCGCTGAAGACGCCGTCGACGCCGGCCTGCAGAAAGCGCGTGATCTCGCCGAACAGGTCGCCGCGCGCGTTGGCCTGGGTGCTGGAGCGGAAGTCCGCCGGCAGGAAGGTGTTTTCCGGCCGGAAGGTATAGGGATGCACGATCAGTCCCGCCGCATGCGCGTCCGCCACCAGCGACGTCGCCGCCATCAGCCGGCCGTTGGCGTCGCGCGGGATCACCATGTTCTTGTCCGGGCCGATGCCGTTGGCGTAGGTGGCGACCGTCGCCAGGCCGGCGGGCGTGATCAGGTCGGCGTAACCGCGCGGATCGTTGGCGGCGACGAAGTCGTAGGGCCGCGCCGGCGGCGCGCTGAGCAGTTGCACCAGGCGCAGACCGGTGAGCGCGCGCATCGCCCGCAGATTCGCCACCTCGAAGGACTGGATGAACACCGGCGCGTCGGGCCCGGCGTAGCCATTGGCCGCGAGCTTGTCGAGCAGGCGCTGCTCCAGCGGCAGGCCGATGCTCTGGAAGTAGGTCGGGTGCTTGGTCTCGGGATAGATCGCGATGGTGCGGCCGGTTTCCGCGGTCTTGGCCTTGGCTAGGTCGATGACCTCCTGAAACGTCGGGATCATGTAGACGCCGTTGTAGCGGCTGTTGTCCGGGCGGATGTCGGCGATGCGCTCGCGCGCGCGCAGGGTGCGCAGTTCGGCCAGCGTGAAGTCTTCGGTGAACCAGCCGGTGAGCGCCACGCCGTCGATGGTCTTGGTCGTCCGGCGCGACGCGAATTCCGGATGCCCGGCAACGTCGGTGGTGCCGCCGATCTCGTTCTCGTGCCGCGCCACCAGCTCGCCGTCGCGGGTGGCGACCAGGTCGGGCTCGATGACGTCGGCGCCGTACTCGATGGCCAGCTCGTAGGAGCCGAGCGTGTGCTCGGGCCGGTAGGCGGGAGCCCCGCGATGGCCGATCACCAGGCGCGCGGGCAGGGGTTGGATGCTCATCGGCTCAGTGCTCGTCGAATCGCGGCGGTGGTTGCCGGAGTCCGAGCATGCGACGAGCAATAGGCTGGCGACAACGGTCAGGCGGAGACTGCGGGTGTTGGACATGGGCCGTCTTCCTTGAGGCCGCCGCGCTGGCGACGCTGCAGCTTAGGAGTCCGGCGTGACGCTTTGTTTGCGGCAAGACGTTCAGACGACGCGGTCCCCGAGCCAGTCGCGCGCGAGCCCGGCGGCGTAGGTCGCGGTCGCGGCGTCGTAGCTCGGCCGGTAGTCGGCGTTGAAGGCATGACCGACACCGGGGAACACCACCACTTGCGAGCCCGACCGCCCCTTGGCCAGGGCGCTGCGCATCTGCTCGACCGTATCGAGCGCAATGCTCGCATCCTGCGTCGCGTAGAGGCCGAGCACCGGCACGGTCAGCGAATCGCCGATGTCCACCGGATCGCGCGGCTTGATCGCCGAGGCCATGCCGCTGAGCTTGCCGTAGTAGGCGACGCCGGCCTTGATGAGCGGATTGTGATGCGCGTAGAGCCAGACCATGCGCCCGCCCCAGCAGTAGCCGACGATGCCGACGCGCGTACCGTCCGCGCCACTGGCTGCGGCGAACGCCAGCGTGGCGTCGAGATCGGCCATCACCTGCGCGTCGGGCACTTTCGAGACGATGGTCGAGAGAATTTCCTGTACGTCGGTCATCTTCGAAACGTCGCCCTGGCGCGTGAACAGTTCCGGCGCGATGGCGTGGAAGCCCAGGCGCGCATAACGCCGGCACAGGTCCCGTATGTGCTCGTGCACGCCGAACACCTCCTGCACCACGAGCAGCACCGGATGCCCGCCGCCATCGCGCGGCGCGGCGCGATAGCCGGCGATCTGGCCGTCGGCGACGTCGATGCGCACTTCGCCGGCGATCAGGCTCGCACCGTCGGTATGGATCGCCTGGCTTGCGAGCGGCTGCGAGGCCGGCGCGAAGCCGTGCGCAAGCGGGCGCGCGACGACTCCGCGCGGCGTCTTGTCGGACGTGCCGAACAGCGCGGAATCGAAAGGGATTGAGGTCATAGGTCCATCCTTGAATCAGAGTTGAGCAGTTTGAGATCCTGCACGAAGTCAGCAAAGCCGCGACGCCGCGCGTCCTCGTCGGGCAGGCGCAGCAGATAGGACGGATGCACCGTGGCGAACGCGCGCGTGCCGTTGGCGAGCGTCCGCCACTGGCCGCGCTCCTTGAGCAGGCCGAAGCCGGAACCGAACATCGCCTGCGCTGCCATCGCGCCCAGGCAGACGACGATTTGCGGCTGCACCTTGTCCAGCTCGGCGTCCAGCCACGGCCGGCACGCGGCCTGCTCGCGGCTGTCGGCGCGCTTGTGCAAACGCATTTTGCCGCGCGGCTCGAACTTGAAATGCTTGACGGTGTTGGTCACGTAGATCTCGCTGCGGTCGACACCAGCCTCGGCGAGCGCGCGGTCGAGCAACTTGCCGGCGGGGCCGACGAAGGGTTTGCCGGCAAGGTCTTCCTGGTCGCCGGGCTGTTCGCCGATGAACATGATCCGCGCGCGCTGCGGCCCTTCGCCGAACACGGTCTGCGTCGCCGGTTTCCACAGATCGCAGCGGCGGCATTCGCGGGCAAGGGCCTGCACTTCTTCGAGCGAGCCGGCCTGTTGAATGGCTTCGGGCACCGCTTGCGGCCGCGCGGCATCGGCCATGCGCTTGCGCGGCGTCGTGGGATTTTTTTGCACCATTTCCTGGGCTCTCGGCATGGCCTCGCGGATCAAGCCCGGGATCAGCCGCGCTTCCGGCAGGTTCTTCCAGTATTTGACCGGCATCTCGCTTTTCATCGCCTGAACCTTGAGCCGCGCCGGGTTGAAGATGTTGGCGTAGTAGGTGCGCCAGAGGTCTTCGAGCGCGTCTTCGGCCGGCGCGTCGGACTTGTAAGCGCCGGGCGCGAAGACCAGTTGTTCGCCATCCCAATGCACCGAACGGTACGGCGTCAGGATCGACCAATGCATGCCGGCAAAACGACGCATGAAGAAAGGCGCGACCCGATCGACGATGAAATGCTCCGGCTCGAACCAGGCGATGAAAACGCTCGTGCCCTTCGTCACTGGCACCTCGCGAAAGCGCACGAAGGCTTTCATCTTGTGGGTGTCGCGACGCACCGATTTTTCCATCGTGCGAGCGCGGGCGGTGTCGTCGTCGGTGATGAGTTTCAGCAGCTGCGGTTCGCCGTGGGTGAGGCGCCAGAGCAGGCGGTAGGCCAGTGCGAACCGCTGCGGATCGGAGTGCGCGAGCACGGCTTCGGCCAGAAGCAGGAAGTCGCGCGGCACGCGTTGGGTGGTAGCGCCGCTGGGGTCGCCGATCTGCGGTTCGATCGTATCGAATAGCCCGCAGTCATCGCCCGATGTCCAGGTCACCGATTCGGGCGCAATGCCGGCAGCAAGCAAGCGGCGCGCGTGCGTGCGCCATTCGTCTACATTGCTGGCTTGCGTCAGCCGAACGCTTTGCATCTAGGCAAACAAATCCGCCTGCGCTGACTTGGCGATCAGCTGCGATCGCAGCGACAGGCTCTCCGGCTCGGCGCGCGGCCGGTGATCGGCAGTGATGATGAAGGCCGCCGCCTTGCGCACCGGAAGGCGCAGCTTGGTGAGGTCTTCATAGCGCAGCGTCTTGTGCCGGCGCAGGGCCAGCAGTCGAGCCACGCTTTTGACGCCGAAGCCCGGCACGCGCAGCAGCGCCTCGCGCGAGGCGGTGTTGACGTTCACCGGAAACTGGTCGCGATGACGCAGCGCCCAGGCCGCTTTGGGGTCGATGTCGAGCGCCAGGTTTTCTTCACCGCCGATCGGCGCGATGTCGTCCACGGTGAATCCGTAGAAGCGCAGCAGCCAGTCGGCCTGATACAGACGATGCTCGCGCACCAGCGGCGGCGCGATCAGCGGCAGCGCCTTGGAGGCGTCCGGGATCGGGCTGAACGCCGAGTAGTAGACGCGCTTGAGACGATAGTTGGAGTACAGGTTGGTGCTGGTTTCCAGCACGTCGCGATCGCTGGCGGCGTCGGCGCCGACGATCATCTGTGTGCTCTGGCCGGCGGGCGCGAAGCGTGGCGCCTTCTTCTCCGCCTTGGCCTCGTCAATGCCTAAGCGCAGCGCGCCCATCGCGGCGCGGATGTCGCGCTGATTTTTCTCCGGTGCCAAGCGCGCCAAGCCTTCCTCGGTCGGCATTTCGATGTTGATCGACAGCCGATCGGCCCAGCGCGCGGCTTCCGCAATCAGCTCCGGCGACGCGTCGGGAATCGTCTTGAGATGGACGTAGCCGCGGAAGGCGTGATCGACGCGCAGGCTGCGCACCACGCGCACCAGTTGCTCCATCGTGTAGTCCGCTGAGCGGATGATGCCGGAGGACAGGAACAGGCCTTCGATGTAATTGCGCTTGTAGAAGCTCAAGGTCAGGTCGACAACTTCCTGCACCGAGAAACGCGCGCGCTGCACGTTACTGCTGCGGCGGTTGATGCAATAAGAGCAGTCATAGGTGCAGAAATTCGTCAGCAGGATTTTGAGCAGCGAGATGCAGCGCCCGTCCGGTGCGTAGGCGTGGCAGATGCCCATGCCCTCGTTGGAGCCGACGCCGCCGCTGCCGATCGAATTGCGCTTGGTGCCGCCGCTGGATGAGCAGGAAGCGTCGTACTTGGCGGCGTCGGCCAGAATCGCGAGTTTTTCCGGCAGTTCCATGGCGACAGTATGGGGGCTTTTGGCCGCTCCTAAAGCCTCGCTGCCGAGGCAGGCTTGGACGCCGTCGAGACCTCGTCTAGCTATTGCGAATGCGCGATACCAGCGCGGCGGTAAACGTCTTGGTATTGGCGCCGCCACCGAGATCGCCGGTGCGGATGCCGTCGACGTTGTAGGTGTCGTTGATCGCCTTGCGCAGGCGCGTCGCCTTCTCCTGCAGCTTGCAGTGATCGAGCATCATCGCTGCGGCCAACATCAGCGCCACCGGATTGGCGATGCCCTTGCCGGCGATGTCCGGCGCCGAGCCGTGCACCGCCTCGAAAATCGCCGCATCCGTGCCGATATTCGCACCGGGCGCATTGCCCAGGCCGCCGACCAGGCCCGCGACCAGATCGGACAGGATGTCGCCGAACAGATTGGTCGTCACCAGCACATCGAACTGCCAGGGGTCCTGCACCAGCTTCATCGCGCAGGCATCGACGATGATCTCGCGCATCTGCACTTTGCCGTGGTAGTCCTTCTCGATGTACAGGTCGCGCGCGGTCTCCAGGAAGATGCCGGTGAGCGCCTTCATGATGTTGGCCTTGTGCACCACGGTCACTTTCTTGCGGCCGGTGGCGATGGCGTAGTCGAAGGCGAACTCGAGAATGCGTCGGCAGCCCTGGCGCGTGTTGATGCCGGTGGACATGCCCACCGCATGCGGATCGGGGCCGATGGGGATGAAGTGCTCGTAGCCCATGTACAGGCCCTCGACGTTCTCGCGCACGACGACGAGATCGATGTTGTCGTAGCGCCCGCCCGGGATCAGCGTCTTCGCCGGCCGCAGGTTGGCGTAGAGCTTGAACTCCTCGCGCAGTCGCACATTGGACGAGCGATAGCCGCCGCCCGAAGGCGTCTCCAGCGGACCTTTCAACGCCAGCCGCGTGCGGCGGATGCTGTCGATCACCGCCGGCGGCAGCGGATCGCCGCAGGCGGTCACGCCGGCAAGGCCTGCCACTTGCACGTCCCAGTCGAACTTCACATCGAGCGCATCGAGCGCCGCGAGCGTGGCTTCGACGATCTCGGGGCCGATGCCGTCGCCGGGGATCAGGGTTGCGGGGATGGGGGTGGTCATGGTCTGTGCTTTTTGAATGAATGTGGACCCGCGTGGCACTGAAAGCTTGGTGATTGTTTATCGCGTGGCCACGATACTTGAGGAGGCAAATCCGATACCAGCTGTTAGCCAGCCAGCGGCTCGGTGCCATCGGTGAGGATGTCGAGATAGGCGTCGTAGGAGTAGAGGCGGTTGCGTTTCTTGCCAGTGAACTCCCGCACCAGGCCGAGTTTTTCCAGCGCTTGTGTGGCCTTGGCGACGGCAGGCCAGCTCAGGCCGAGTTGGGTTGCGGCATTGGGTACGGCGAGTACGGGACGCTGTTGCAACAGTTGATGGACGCGCAGTGCCGAGCCGGCGCCGCGGCCGAGCGATGCAACGATGCGATCGTGATCAGCGCGAAATAGTTTCAGCGCCTGCTCGGCGGTGTTGACGGCTGACTGTGCGGTTTCCGCCACGCCGCGGAAGAAAAATGTCAGCCAGCCCTCCCAGTCTCCTTCAGTCCGTACTCGTTGCAGGTGTCCGTAGTATTCCGACCGATGCTCTTTGAAATAAAGGCTGAGGTAGAGCAATGGATCGACCAAGGCACCCTCGGCGCAAAGCAGCAAGGTGATCAGCAAGCGACCGAGCCGGCCATTGCCGTCGCGGTAGGGATGAATCGTTTCGAACTGGACGTGAGCCAATGCGGCCTTGAGCAGCACCGGTGTGCGCTCCGGCTGGTCGTGCAGGAATTTTTCCAGCGGATCGAGGCAGGACATGATCTGGTCCGGTGGCGGCGGCACGAAGCTGATGCGCACGGGTTTGCTGCTGCCGATGAAGACCTGGCTGCGGCGGAACTCACCGGGCGTCGCATCCTTGCCGCGCGCGCCGCGCATCAGCAGGGCGTGCATCTCGTTGAGCAGGCGCAGGCTCAACGGCAACTCACCGGAACGGATGCGGGCGAGGCCATGATCCAGCGCGGCGACGTAATTGGAGACTTCGACCACGTCGTCCATCGGCACGCCGGGCACCTCGTCCAGCTCGTACATCAACAGATCGCGGAGCGAGGACTGCGTGCCCTCGATCTGCGAGGACAGCACGGCTTCCTTGCGGACGTATTGATAGAGGAACAGGTGCTTTTCGGGCAGCACGCGGGCGATGCCGTCGAGGCGACCCAGGCATTGATTGGCGTGGTCGCGGGCTTCCGACAGCGCCACCGACCATTCGATCGGTGGTTGCGGGGGCAGCGGGTGGGGAATGAAGGCGCGGGTCTTGAGGCTCTGGATGTAAGCCTCGACAGTGCGGCCGGCTTCGCGTTTGACCGCCATGGATGTCCGGTCCCCAATCGTTCGAACGCATCATACTGGGCCAAGATAGCGTTCTTATCAAATGATAAGGCTTTATCTATCTATTAATTCGCCAAGATCGCCCCGTAATTAAAGCTGGCTTTGATTGCGTGGTTACTCCAGATTGGTGGCCGGCTCAGGTGACTTTGTACAGCTCCGCCCCCTGCTTGCGGAACTCCGCCGACTTCTCGGCCATGCCCGCTTGGAGTGCGGCGGCTTCGTCGAGCTTCTGCTTCGCCGCGTAGTCGCGCACGTCCTGCGTGATCTTCATCGAGCAGAAATGCGGGCCGCACATGGAGCAGAAGTGGGCGAGCTTGGCGCCTTCCTGGGGCAGGGTTTCGTCGTGGAATTCCTTGGCCTTCTCGGGATCGAGGCCGAGGTTGAACTGATCCTCCCAGCGGAATTCGAAGCGCGCCTTGCTCAGGGCGTTGTCGCGCAACTGTGCGCCGGGGTGGCCCTTGGCCAGATCAGCCGCATGGGCGGCGATGCGGTAGGTGACGATGCCCTCGCGCACGTCCTCCTTGTCGGGCAAACCGAGATGCTCCTTCGGGGTCACATAGCACAGCATGGCGCAACCGAACCAGCCGATCTGCGCCGCGCCGATGCCGCTGGTGATGTGGTCGTAGCCGGGCGCAATGTCGGTGGTGAGCGGACCGAGGGTATAGAACGGCGCTTCGAAGCAGTGCTTCAACTGCTCGTCCATGTTCTCTTTGATGAGTTGCATCGGCACATGGCCGGGGCCTTCGATCATCACCTGCACGTCGTGCTTCCACGCCACTTGAGTCAACTCGCCGAGCGTATGTAGTTCACCGAACTGGGCATCGTCGTTGGCGTCGGCGATGCAGCCGGGGCGCAGGCCGTCGCCGAGCGAGAAGCTCACGTCGTAGGCCTTCATGATTTCGCAGATGTCTTCGAAGTGCTCGTAGAGGAAGCTCTCCTTGTGATGTGCCAGGCACCACTTGGCCATGATCGAGCCGCCACGCGACACGATTCCCGTCACGCGCTCGGCCGTCCACGGGATGTAGCGCAGCAGCACGCCAGCGTGGATGGTGAAGTAATCCACGCCCTGCTCGGCTTGCTCGATCAGGGTGTCGCGGAAGATTTCCCAGGTGAGGTCTTCGGCCTTGCCGCTGACCTTCTCCAGCGCCTGGTAGATCGGTACCGTGCCGATCGGCACCGGCGAGTTACGCAGGATCCATTCGCGGGTTTCGTGGATGTGCTTGCCCGTCGACAAATCCATCACCGTGTCCGCGCCCCAGCGCGTGGACCACACCATCTTCTCGACTTCTTCGGCGATGCTCGACGTCACCGCCGAGTTGCCGATGTTGGCGTTGATCTTCACGCGGAAGTTGCGGCCGATGATCATCGGCTCCAGTTCCGGGTGATTGATGTTGGCCGGGATGATGGCGCGGCCGCGCGCCACTTCCTCGCGCACGAATTCCGGCGTGATGAGCTTGGGCATCACCGCGCCGAAATTGTTGCCGCGATGCAGGCGCTTCAGATACCCGGCCTGCTCGTAGACCTCGCGCAGCTCTTCGATGCGCGCGTTCTCGCGGATCGCGATGTACTCCATCTCCGGCGTGATCAGGCCGCGCCGCGCGTAGTGCATCTGGCTGACATTGGCGCCCGCGACGGCCTTGCGCGGCGTGCGGATGTGTTCGAAGCGGAGGTTCTGCGTCTTCACATCGGCGGCGCGGATGCGGCCGAACAGTGAGCTGGGGCCACGCAGTTCTTCTGTATCACCACGCGCTGCAATCCAGTCCGCACGCAGTGCTGCGAGACCCTGACGCAAATCCACCTGCACATCCGGATCAGAGAACGGCCCGCTGGTGTCGTACACCGTCACCGGCGGATTCGGCACCACGCCGTTCTCGATGCGCGTGTCGGTCTGGCTGATCTCGCGCATCGGCACGCGCACGCCCTGCGGGCCTTCGACATGAATCTTGCGGCTGTTGGGGAAGGGCGTGCGCACTTCAGCCGAAAGCTCATCGGTCTTCTGCAGCAGTTCGGGGGACAGGCTGGTGACGGCAATGTTCATCGCGCTTCCTTCAGTGTTCCAACCAGAGAAGGCGCGCCGCGGACGCGGAGTGTTGGCCTTCCCTACGCCGGTTGCCCGGCCAGGTTCCTAGGGTGTGATCTCAGCCCGTACCGAATGGGCACCCCCGGCTTGTGCTTCACCTTAAAGGCCGGCGCGGAGCGCGGCAAGCCTCAGCCCGTTTCAACCGTCAGCAGATGCAAGGCCGCATAGATGCGCATGTCGATGAACTTGTTCTCGGCGCGACGCGCGCTGAGCCAGGCGTCGATGCCCTTGCGCGGCACGATGTGCACGGTGATGTTCTCGTCATCGACGCCGCCGCCAGCATGCACGCGGCTCAGACCGCGCACGCGCACGAAGTAGCTCATCTCCGAGGTGATGCCCGCCGCGGTGGGCGAGGTGAACAACAGCTCGGCACTGGCGCCGCGAAAGCCCGTTTCCTCTTCGAGTTCGCGCAGCGCGCTGGCTTCGGCCTTCTCGTCGGCGAACTGCTCGCTGTCGCCGATGATCCCGGCCGGCAGTTCGATCGTCGCCGCGCGCACCGGCAGGCGGTATTGCTCGACCAGCACCAACTCGTCGTCGTCGGTGACCGCGATGACGAAGCCGGCGCCGCTGGACTTGGGCCGCCGCACGTACTCCCAGTGCTCTCGGCGGAACAGCAGCAGGAATTCGCCGCGGTGAAGCAGGCGGGCGTCCGCTTCGGACGGGATCTGATGCTCGGCTTCTAGGTTTTGCATTGTTCTTCGGTCTTGATCCAGCGGGTTTCGACGGCTGCCGTCGGGCCTTGCGCGAGCGCACTGCGCAGCGTTTCCAGCGAGGCGCGCACATCCTCAGCGAAGCGGTACGGCGGATTCACCACCACCATGCCACAGGCATGCATCTGGCCTTCCGACGCGGCGCCGTTGTCCAGGCGCAAGTCCAGCACCGGCCGCGCCGATGCGGCGCCGATGCGGCGGGCGAAGCGGTCGGCGTCGAAGCGTTTCTTGACCGGGTACCACACCGCGTACTGGCCCTGCAGAAAGCGGCCCTGGGCGAGCTTGAGAAACGCGACGATCGCGTCGAACTCGTCCGCGCGCTCGAACGGCGGGTCGATCAGCACCAGAGCGCGTTTCTCGGCGGGCGGCAGCAGCGAGGCGGCCTCGTAGCCGTCGCGCAGATGGATCGCGCGGATCGCGGTGGAGTCGCTTTGGTCCAAGGCGTCTCTGAGCGAGTCCAGGATCGGCGCCTGCTTCTCGCAGAACGCGAGGCGATCGCCGGAGCGCGCCAAGCTCAGCGCGAGCAAGGGCGAGCCCGCGTAAGCGGCGGACAGCGAGGGCGAAAAGCTCCGCAGGCTTGCCAGATAAGTGGCGAGCGGTTCGGTCTGCGACTGCAGCGACGCCAGCTGGCCGACGCCGCTCTGCCATTCCGCGGTGCGTGCCGCGTCCAGCGACTGCAGGCTGTAGAGCCCCGCGCCGGCATGCGTGTCCAGAAAGAACCAGGGCTTGTCCTTGCGGCTGAGCGCCTGCAGGAGCCCGACCAGCAGCAGGTGCTTGAAGACGTCGGCGAAGTTGCCGGCGTGGAAGCTGTGGCGATAGTGCATGGGAACGATGATGACCGCGAGGTACGATCGCTACAGCGCGTAGGTCTTGCGCAGATAACGAATGATGTCCGCCGACTCGTACATCGCGGTGCCGGTATTGGCGTCGTTCAGATAGGGCACCTGCACCTTGCCGGTGTTCTGTTCGAGCCAGCGGCGGTTGCGCGACGTGCCCATCGGCGCCTTCCACAGCTTGTCGCGCACGCCCGCGGTGCCGATGTCCTTCCAGTGGCCCTTGCCGGTGTTGCGCAAGATGTAGGGCAGCTCCAGCTCGCACAGCTCGGCGCGGACCGGCTTGGAGAACGGGCTGAATTCGAAGCTGTACAACTCCAGCGGCTGCGCGGGCGCGCGCGATGGCCGCGCGCTGCGGCCGGTGAAGCCGCGAGCGCGCAGCATGCTGATCGACGACAGCACCGAGCTGCCGACCGACAGCGGACGCCAGGCGCGCGATCTCGGGCCGCGCTGGCCGTAGGTGGTGAGCAGGTAGTTGATGATGTCGCCCGACTCGTACAGCGTCTTGCCGGTGTTCTCGTCCACCAGCAGTGGAAACAGTTGCTTGCCGCCAACTTTTTCGGCTTCCAGACGGAAGCGCTTGCCGCCGTGCGGGCAGGGCAGGATCAACACGTCCAGGTCCAGCTCGGTCAGCACCTCGCGCACCAGCCGGCAATACGGGCTGACCTCCATGTCGTAGAGCTTGAGCCGCTTGGGCGGCGGCTCGGTGGCGTGGAACACGCTGATGCCGCGCGGCCGGGCGAGGCCGCCGAGCAGGTTGAGCACGAAGTCGGCGGTGGTGGTCATGTGGGATCGCGATCGGGAAAGGCCGTAGCTTAGCCAGACTTTTGCGGCGCGGCTGTCTATCCTCTCGCGTGCAACGCAATCCGGAGGACATATGAACGACAAGCAAGGTGACCTGCAGTCCGTACTGGCCGAAAACCGGCAGTTCCCGCCCGATGCGGCTTTTGTCGCCAAGGCGCGCATCGACGCCGGCAAGCTCGCCGCCCTGCGCGCCGAGGCCCAAGTCGATCCGGTGGCGTTCTGGGCGGAGCTGGCGCGCAAGCATCTCGCCTGGCAGACGCCGTTCACGGTGACGCTGGACGACAGCCGCGCGCCGAACTACCGCTGGTTCACCGACGGCAAGACCAACGCCTCGGTCAATTGCCTGGATCGCCATCTGGCGGCGCGTGGCGACAAGCCGGCGATCCGTTTCGAAGGCGAGGCCGGCGACGTGCGGGTTTGGACCTATCGAGAGCTGCATGCCGAAGTCTGCCGGCTCGCCAACGCGCTCAAGTCTCTAGGCGTGGCCAAGGGCGACCGCGTGGTGATCTACATGCCGCATACGCCGGAGGCGGTGATCGCGATGCAGGCCTGCGCGCGCATCGGCGCGGTGCACTCGGTGGTGTTCGGCGGGTTCTCCGCCAGCTCGCTGCGCGATCGCATCGAAGACGCCGGCGCCAGGCTGGTGATCACCGCCGACGGCGGACGCCGCGGCGGCAACATCGTCGAGCTGAAGAAGGCCGTCGACGATGCGCTGTCCGAAGGCTGCGCGAGCATCGAGAAGGTCATCGTCTTCAAACGCACCGGCCACGAGGTCGGGCTCAAAGCCGGGCGCGATCTCGAATGGCAGAGCCTGCTCGCAGGGCAGTCCGCGCACTGCGACCCGGAATGGGTCGAGGCCGAGCATCCGCTGTTCCTGCTCTATACCTCGGGCTCCACCGGCAAGCCCAAGGGCATCCAGCATTCCACCGGCGGTTATCTGCTCGGGGCGGCGGTCACTTGCCAGTGGATTTTCGATCTGCAGGAGTCAGACGTCTTCTGGTGCACGGCCGACGTGGGCTGGGTCACCGGCCACACCTATGTCAATTACGGCCCGCTCGCCAACGGCGCCACGGTGATGATCTACGAGGGCGCGCCGACCATTCCCGACGCGGGCCGTTTCTGGAAGATCTGCCAGGACCACGGCGTGACGATTTTCTACACCGCGCCCACCGCCATCCGCGCGCTGATGAAGCTCGGCGACGAGTGGCCGGCCAAGCACGACCTGTCGAAGCTGCGCCTGATCGGCAGCGTCGGCGAGCCGATCAATCCCGAGGCCTGGATGTGGTACCACCGCACCATCGGCAAAGAAAAGCTGCCGATCCTCGACACCTGGTGGCAGACCGAAACCGGCGCGGCCATGATCAGCCCGCTGCCGGGCGCCACGCCGACCAAGCCTGGGTCCTGCACGCAGCCGCTGCCGGGCATTTTCGTCGACGTGGTGGACGAGGCCGGCGAGCCGGTGCGGGGCGCAACCGCAGGCGGCGCGCTGGTCATCACCAAGCCCTGGCCGTCGATGCTGCGCACCATCTGGGGCGACAACGAGCGCTATCTCAAAACCTACTTCGGACAGTTCCCGGGCAAAGGCCTCTATGTCGCCGGCGATTCGACCTTCCGCGACGCCGACGGCTACTACTGGATCCTCGGCCGCACCGACGACGTGCTCAACGTCGCCGGCCATCGCCTGGGCACGATGGAGGTCGAGTCCGCGCTGGTGAGCCATCCGCGCGTGGCCGAGGCCGCGGTGGTGGGAAGGCCGCACGAGGTCAAGGGCGAGTCGGTGTTCGCCTTCGTCATCTGCAAGGGCGCGCGGCCGGAAGGCGACGACGCCGCTAGCCTGCTCAAGGAGCTGCGCGAACATGTCGGCAAACAGATCGGCGCCATCGCCAAGCCCGACGACATCCGCTTTGCCGACAACCTGCCGAAGACGCGCAGCGGCAAGATCATGCGGCGCCTGCTGCGCTCGGTGGCCAAGGGCGAGGAGATCACACAGGACATCTCGACGCTGGAGAATCCAGCGATCGTCGCGCAACTGCAGGGCAAGGCTTGAGGAATGCCTGCATCGGTTTTATCGCGGCTCAAGCCGCTCCTACAACGGCTTGTCCCGTAGGAGCGGCTTCAGCCGCGATCACGCATCCGGACCCCTGCAGACTTCCTCAGGGCGGCTCGCGTCGCAAGCCTGCCGCTACGGCCAGTGCCATCGCATGCGCCGCCCGGGCATCGGGGTGCATGTCGTGTGCGAACTGCCAGTTCGGGTCCAGCGCCACCTGCACGTAGGGCAGATGGGCGTCATCCAGAACCCGCTGGCGGATGCGGCGTTCGGCCGCGGTCTCGGCGCCGAACTGCGGCACCACGATCAGCGCCTTGGCGTCGCGCGACCGGGCCAGGTCGTCCGTGGCGCGCAGCACCGCGCTCGCCATGGCGACGCCGCGGTCGATGGCTTCCAGGCTGTGATAGCGCACCAGCCGCGTGGCTAGCGCCTCCAGCCGCAATGGCGTCTGCGCAGGCCACCAGCGCAGGTCGGCATCCAGATGCGGCCGGTCCTGATCCAGGTTGCGCACGAACACGCGCGGCAGGAACAGCGACACCACGGCGACCGGCCGGAGAAAGCGCGGCAGCTCTTGGCGCAGGCGCAGATAGGCCTGGTCGTTGGCGTAGCCGTTGACCGCCAGGTTGGCGCTCTGCACGCCGGTCAGGGATTCCATCTGCGCAGGCAGGCTGTCCTGCCAGTCGAGGCGGTAGCCGTACATGAAGGATTCGCCGGTGAACAGCATCGTCGGCAGCGCGGGGTCCACCGCCACGCCCGCCGCGCGCACGCGGTAGCCCGCCGGGTCGGCGATGTAGTCGACGCTGCGCCATTCGAACAGCCCGTGCCCGACGTGCGCCGGTACCGGCACCCAGCCCAGGCGCGCATCGCGCCGGGCCAGCGGCTCCTTGTCCGCCGGCGACTCCTGCGTGGCGCGCGCGGGCGACAAGCGCAGCAGCAGTTCGCAGGTGCCGAGCGCCAGGCCTGCGGCCAGCGCCACACGCAGGCTGTCGGCGACGATCTTCGGTCCCGCACCTGATGCGACGCGGCGGAGCACGGCCGGTCGCACGACCAGGAGCAGCGTCAGCGCGGACAGAATCAGCGCCACGCGCAGTGCGGACAGGATTGCGAGCAGATGCTGCTGACCGCGGTACTCAGGCAAAAAATGCCGGTCGAGCCAGCCGGCGTCCGCCTGGATCGCGCCGATCAGCAGAACCAGGCTGGTGATCGCCATGACAGCCTCTGCAAGCCGACGCACAACCAGGTGGCCGGTGCTATCGCTTTGGAGCATTGCTCGAGATTCCTGCCAGAATGCCCACCTGCTTCACCACCCATCTCAATCGCTAGTCTAGGGGCTCGATGCCGTCCTTGCTGATGCCGCTGCACGCCTGGCTGTGGCGCAAACCGGCACAGCGCGCGCGCATCCTTCTGCGTTTCGCCGAGGTCGAGGCCGACAGCGGCCGGCACATGGTGCGCGCCTCCGAGCTGACGCCGGACCCGACCCTGCGGCGTCTGTATCTGGCGCATGCGCGCGACGAACGCCGGCATGCCGAGCGCTTCCGCCAGCGCGGCATCGAACTAGCCGGCGCGCCCAGCGGCGACGCCTCATCGATGCTCGAAGCCGCGTGGCTCACGCCCGGCGAGCGCGGCCTGGACGATTTGCGCGTGGAGGCGCAGACCGACGCGGTGCTGCTGGCCTTCCTGCATCTGTCGGAGAAATCCGCGGCCGAGGATTTCGCCGATTACTGCCGCGTGCTCGACCACGATCCGCTGACCCGCCAGGTGTTCGAAGACGTGCTGCGCGACGAGGTCTTCCACATGAACTACACGCGCGCACAGCTGGCGCGGCTGGCGCCGGCAAAACAGAACCGGCTGCTGTGGCGGGCGCGTCTGAGCCGTCTGTGGAAAGGCACGCTGAGGCTGTCGACCGCGCTCGGCGGCGTCTTCGGCACCGTGCTGATGACGCTGCAGTACTTCGTGCTGCTGCCCTTGTTCGCCGTGCTCGCGCGTCGTTCGGCGCGACGCGAGGTGCCCGGCTGGAACGCCGTTGCGGCGCAACGCGAAGGCGCGCTCGACCGCCAGTATTAGGGCAGGCTCCAATGAAGATTCTGGGTATCTCGGCGCACTACCATGACTCGGCCGCGGCGCTGGTGGTCGACGGCCTGCCGGTGGCTGCGGTGCAGGAAGAGCGGCTGTCGCGACGCAAGAACGATTCGGCTTTTCCGCTGGCGGCGATCGAGTTCTGTCTGGAGCAGGCGCGGATCGAACCCGATGCGCTCGACGCCGTGGTGTTCTACGAGCGGCCGATGCTCAAGTTCGAGCGCATTCTCACCTGCGCGCTGCGCGCCTTCCCGCATGGCTGGCGCAGCTTTCCGCATGCGATGAAGAACGCGCTCGGCGAGAAGGTGTGGATGCGCGGCATCATCTCGTCGCACCTGGGCATCGCCGGTAAAAAAGTCTTGTTCACCGAGCATCATCAGTCGCACGCCGCCGCGGCGTTTCTCACCGCGCCCAGCGAGCGCGCCGCGATTCTCACCACCGACGGCGTCGGCGAATGGGCGACGATGTCGGTCGGCCATGGGACACGCCAAGCCGGCGGCGCGACCTCAATTGTGCTGGACCGCGAAATCCGCTTTCCGCATTCGTTGGGCCTGCTGTATTCGACGTTCACCGCCTACCTGGGTTTCGCCGTCAACGAAGGCGAATACAAGCTGATGGGGCTTGCCGCCTACGGGCGCCCGACGCAGGTCGATCGCGTGCGCAAGCTCATCCGCCGTACCAGCGACGGCGCCTTTGCGCTTGATCTGGACTACTTCGAATTCCACACCACGGCGCAGCGTTCGTACTCGTCGCGATTTCTCGATCTGTTCGGGCCTGCGCGCAATTCCCAGTCACCGATCGACCTGGCCAGCGACGACGGCCGGCGCTACGCCGACTGCGCGGCGAGCGTGCAGCAGGTGCTGGAGGAAACGCTGCTTGCGATCGCCACCGCCCTGCAACGCGAGACCGGCCTCTCCGATCTCTGCCTGGGCGGCGGCGTGGCGCTCAACGGCGTGGCCAACGCGCGCCTGCTCGCGGAGTCGGGCTTCGAGCGCATCTTCGTGCCGCCGTCGCCGGGCGATGCCGGCTGCGCGCTGGGCGCGGCGCTGTACGCCGATCGGATCCACTTCGGCAATCCCGATCGGGCGATCTCGGATCATCCGTTCTGGGGCCCGAGCGTCGACGCGCACGAACTCGCACGGCTGGCGCGCGAGGACGAGCTGATCGTCGACGAGCTGGACGATGCGGCGCTGTTCGACGAGCTGGTCGATGATCTCAGCCGCGGTGACATCGTCGGCTGGATGGAGGGCGCGCTGGAGCTGGGGCCGCGCGCGCTGGGCCACCGCAGCATCCTCGCCGCGCCGCACGAGGCCAGCATGCGCGACCGGCTCAATCGCGATATCAAGTACCGCGAGGAGTTCCGTCCTTTCGCGCCGGTGGTGCCGGCGGAATTCGCCGACCGTTATTTCGATCTGCCGCCCGGCGGCGCGCAGATGGCGCGCTTCATGTCGGGTGTGTTTCCGGTGCGCACCCAATGGCGCGAGCGCCTGGCCGCGGTGACCCATGTCGACGGCAGCGCGCGGGTGCAGGTGCTGGAGCGTGCGATGGCGCCGCGTCTGCATGCGCTGCTGATCGCCTACGGCACGCGCAGCGGCATCCCGATCCTGCTCAACACCTCGCTCAATCTGTCGGGCGAGCCCATCGTCAACCGCGCCACGGAAGGCTATTCGGCGTTCCGTCGCAGCAGCATGGACGTGCTGGTCGCCGAAAATATCCGCGTACGCAAACGGCGTGCAACAGAGAGCCCGGCATGATCCAGCGGCGCAGCAGGACCCGGCGGCAACTCATCGTTCTGCGCAGCAGCTTCGGCTCGATCGCGGAGCTGGCGCGCGGCATGTGGCGCAGCGACGCGGGCCGGCGCTGGCTGCTGCCGCTGGCGGTGTTCCTGTGCATCACCGGACTGGTGCTGGTGCTGGCGGCGACCGTCGAAGTGCTGGCGCCTTTCATCTACACGCTGTTCTGATAAAACCCTAGTCGAAGCAGGGCCCGACTTCGCGCACCTCGACGGTTGCCCATTCCGCGGCCGGGCATTCGGCGGCGATCACCGCGGCCTCATCGCGGGTCTCGCAGCTCAGCAGGAAAAATCCGCCGATCATTTCCTTGGCCTCGGAGAACGGGCCGTCGAGAAGGCGCGGCTTGCCGTCGCGGATGCTGACGCGCACCGCATCGGCATCCGACTTGAGCGACTGGCTGCCGACCAGCAGCCCGCGTGCCTTGAGCCCTTCGCCGAAGCGGACCATGCGCGCGTAGGCGTCCTGGCCTTGCTCGGCGTTCTTCTCGTCCCGCTGGCCTCGCGGTTCCATGATCAGCAGTGCATACGACATAAAACTCTCCGTGACGGGCCCGCCATTATTGCAGTGGCCGCCGCCGGCGGCCTAGCGCGGGGCGGGGTTTCCGGCGCTGGCTTGCAACACGCGCATCGGTGAACGTATTGGGGCCGGTCGCTGCTCATGTGGCGGCCAGTCGGGCGCGCCATGCTGGGTGGCGCGACCCCGCCTCGCGGGGACGGATCGTCCGCTGCCGTAGACTTCCGGCTTGCCCTGCTCCTGGTGTCCGATGCTCGCGCTTCAAAACAGCCTGTTTCTGCTGATCGCCTTTTTTCTGGTCCTGCTCAACGGGTTTTTCGTTGCGGCCGAGTTCGCTATCGTCAAGCTGCGCCGCACGCGGGTGGAGGAACTGGCGAGCGTGTCGGGCTGGCGCGGCGACATGCTCCGCCGCGTGCACGAGAAGCTCGACGCCTACCTGTCCGCCTGCCAGCTCGGCATCACGCTCGCCTCGCTGGGCCTGGGCTGGATCGGCGAGCCCGCTTTCGCGGGCTTGCTCGAAGCGCCGCTGGAGGCGGTCGGCATCGGCTCGCCGAAAGTGGTGCACAGCATCGCCTTCGTGCTGGCGTTCGCGGTGATCTCCTACCTGCACATCGTGCTGGGCGAACTGGCGCCCAAGTCGCTGGCGCTGCGGCGGCCGGAGCCGGTGTCCCTGCTGACGGCCGGGCCGTTGTTCGTTTTCTACTGGCTGATGTTTCCGGCGATCTGGTTTCTCAACAACAGTTCCAACGGCGTCCTGCGCGCGCTGCGCATCGCCGAGCGCAAGACCGGCACCAGCAGCGACGCCTATTACAGCCCCGAAGAACTGCAGCTGATCCTGCATCACAGCCGCCGCGTGACCGAAGGGCCGGAGATCGAGATCAAGACCATCGTCGCCCACACCCTGGAGCTGGCCGACCTGACCGCTGGCGATCTGATGCGCTCGCGCCGCGAGCTGGTGACCCTGCGCGTCGACGACAGCGCCGCCGAAGTGCGCCGCGTCATCCAGAACCATCGCTTCAGCCGCTACCCGCTGCTGGATATGGACGACGAAACCGTGCTCGGCCTGCTGCACATCAAGGACGTGCTGCTGGAGCCTGCGGGCGACGACTATCAGACGCGGCTGCACGCGCATCTGCGCGAGGCGCTGGAAGTGTTGGAATCCGAATCCGCACTGGATTTGATGAGCGCCTTCCGCGGCGGCTCGCCGCACCTGGCGCTGGTGCGCGACGACGATCGCCGGCTGATCGGCTTCGTCACCATGGAGGATGTGCTGGAGACGATCTTCGGCGAGATCACCGACGAGCACGAATCCAAGCGCAACAACCGCACCGACCGCCGCTTCGTATGGCTGCCCGACGGCAGCTTCCTGGTCGCCGGCAATTCGCCGGTGTACCGCATCGAGCGCGAACTCGGGCGCGAGATCGAAGAGGCTGCCGACGAAGACGTCACCAGCGTCGGCGGGCTGATCATGTCCAAGCTCGACCGCGTGCCGGTGGAAGGCGATCACGCGGAGTTCGACGATTTTTCGGCGACGGTGCGCCGGGTCGAGGGCATGCGCGTGGTGCTGGTCAAGATCACGCCCAAGCAGTCGACGCGCGGCGATTAAAACCGCGGCTCGGGTCGCGACCGGCGGGCGGCCGGCACCGCAGGTCGAACCGCAACAGAGCCGCGGCGCGCATCCGCTAGAATTCGCGGCCTGCGATCCCGCTTGTCCAAGAATTCATCCTCATGCGCCTGTCCCGCTTTCCCCTGAGCACGACCAAGGAAACGCCCGCCGACGCGGAGATCGTCAGCCACCGGCTGATGCTGCGCGCGGGCCTGATTCGCAAGCTCGGCGCGGGGCTCTACACCTGGATGCCGCTGGGGCTGCGGGTGCTGCGCAAGGTCGAGCGCATCGTGCGCGAGGAGATGGACCGCGCCGGCGCGCTCGAACTGCTGATGCCCTCGATCCAGCCCGCCGAGCTGTGGCAGGAATCCGGACGCTGGGACGCGATGGGCGCGGAGATGCTGCGCATCAAGGACCGCCACCATAACGACTTCGCCTACGGCCCGACGCACGAGGAAGTGATCACCTTCCACGCGCGCCAGGACCTCCGCAGCTACAAGCAGCTGCCGATCAACTACTACCAGATCCAGACCAAGTTCCGCGACGAGCGCCGGCCGCGCTTCGGCGTGATGCGCGCGCGCGAATTCTTGATGAAGGACGCGTATTCCTTCCACATGGACGCGGCAGACCTGGCGCGCGAATACGAAAACATGCGCGCGGCTTACACGCGCATCTTCACGCGCATCGGCGCGGACTTCCGCATCGTCAAGGCGGACTCGGGCAACATCGGCGGCAGCCGCTCGGAGGAGTTCCACATCCTCGCCGGCGCCGGTGAAGACTTGCTGGCGGTGTCGAGCGAAGGCAGCTACGCCGCCAACATCGAAGCCGCGGAGACGCTGCCGTCCGGCCTTCCGCCGCCGGCGCCGACGGCGGGGCTGGAAACCGTGTCCACGCCCGGCCAGAAAACCTGCGAGCAGGTGTCGAAGTTCCTCACTCAGCCGCTCACCGGCAAGGTCAAGCTGCTCGTCGCCAAGGCCGCGGACGGCGGGCTGATCGGCATCGCGCTGCGCGGCGATCACACGCTCAACGAGATCAAGGCGGCGAAGCATCCGCGGATCGCCAGCCCTTTCGAGATGGCTGCGATTGCAGACGTGCAGAACGCTTTCGGCTGCGAAGTCGGCTATCTCGGGCCGGTGAACTGTCCGATCCCGGTGATCGCCGATTACGCGGCGGCGGAGATCGCCGACTTCGTCTGCGGTGCCAACCAGAACGATGCGCATCTCAGGGGAGCGAATTGGGGCCGCGACTGCGCGGCGCCGGAAACCGCCGATCTGCGCATGATCGTCGAAGGCGATCCCTCGCCCGATGGAAACGGCACCATCAGATTGCTGCGCGGCATCGAGGGCGGCCACATCTTCCAGCTCGGGCAGAAGTACACCAAGGCGATGAATCTCACGGTGCTCGACGAGAACGGCGCGGCGGCGGTCCCGCAGATGGGGTGTTACGGCATCGGCGTGTCGCGCATGGCCGCAGCGATGATCGAGCAGAGCTTCGATGCCAACGGCATCGTCTGGCCGGATTCGATCGCACCCTTCCGCGTCATCATCACGCCGATCGGCACCGACAAAACGCAGGCCGCCAAGGACGCTGCTGACAATCTCTACCAAGACCTGATCGCGGCCGGCGTCGAAGCATTGCTCGACGATCGTGGCCTGCGTCCCGGCCCGATGTTCGCGGACGCGGACCTGATCGGCATCCCGCATCGCATCGTCATCGGCGACAAGGGTCTGGTATCAGCGCAGTTCGAATACAAGCATCGTCGCGCCGACAAAGCCGAGATGATCCCGGCGACGCTGGCCGCGGTCATCGCCAAGCTGGGCTGATGATCACGCGCGCGCTGCTGCTGGTGGTGTCGCTGAGCCTGGCGGCGCCCGCGCTGGCCGGTCCTACCGGTGAGCCCGAACCCGAACTGCGCGCGCTGCTCAAGCAGGCGATCGGTTCGTCCGACAGTTTCAGCGATCGATTCGATGCCGAAGTCTGGCTGCTCAACATGTCCGGCCGGCTCAGCCGCTACATCAAGGACGATCGCGAGCGCCTGGATTTTCTGCGCCTGCTGCATCGCGAAGCCGCGCGCGCCAACATCACGCCGGAACTGGCGCTGGCGGTGATCGACATCGAAAGCCGCTTCAACCGCTACGCCATCTCCAGCGTCGGCGCCCAGGGCTACATGCAGATCATGCCGTTCTGGCTCAAGGAAATCGCCGGCCCCGGCGAGAACAACCTGTTCCATACGCGCACCAACCTGCGCATGGGCTGCACGATCCTGCGCTACTACCTCGACCGCGAACACGGCAACCTGGTCAACGCGCTGGCGCGCTACAACGGCAGCTACGGCAAGCCGCAGTATCCGCAGCTGGTCATCAATACCTTGAACAAGCGCTACTACCGCGGCTGACTGGCGGAGCGCGCGCGCATCGCATCGGCCAGCCGCTCGATCCAGCTGCGCGGCGGCTGTTCGAATTGGTAGGCGAAGCGCTCGATGTCGCAAGCGAATGCGCGCTCGAACAGGCGCAGGCTCTGTGCATCGAAATAACGCGAGTAGTGCGCGTGAGGTTTTCTGTTGACGACCGGCAGCCGGGTGCGCGGTTTGTGCAGGCGATCGCTCAGCGCATCGAAGTCCTGCTGCAGCGACTCGTAGCGCAGAAGCACGTCGAAGACCGGGCGATCCATCGAGTCGTAGAGAATCGCGTACTGCGGGCGCGTCAGGTGCCGGTAGTCGTGGCCATCTCGGGGCAGATCGGCGAGTACGTCCGCCAGCTTGCGGTCCCGCGTGCCGCGGCAGTAACGCCAGCCGGAAACGAAACGGTCCCAGGGATTGCGCACCACCGCGAACACCAGATAGCCCGGTGGCCGGTCATGGAACTCGGCGCTGAGCACGCCGTCGGTGGCGTAGTTGCGGTCCTCGTCGTGATACTTCAACCCGAAGGCCTGCTTGATCGCGCTGCCCGCGCATTTGCGCTGGTGGATGAAGATGCAGCGGTGCGGATGGCTGATCATGGTTGCTGGCCTGTTCTCTCTAGTGCCCGCCATGCGCGGATTCGACACGGGGCCTGCCACGGTGCGTGGGGCTTGGCCATTACAATGCCCTCCCGCCGCTATTGTGGCGCAAAGGCAGCTAAGTCTTGAACGAGATCCTGGTGCTGTACTACTCCCGCAACGGCTCGGTCGCCGCGATGGCGCGCGAAGTCTGTCGCGGGGTCGAGTCCGCGGGCGCCGTCGCGCGCCTGCGCACGGTGCCGGCGGTGTCGACGGTCGTCGAGGCCAGCGCGCCGGAGATCCCAAACGACGGCCCGGTTTACGTGACCCACGATGATCTGCGCGACTGCGCGGGGCTGATTCTCGGCAGCCCGACGCGCTTCGGCAACATGGCGGCGCCGCTCAAGTATTTTCTCGACAGCACCTCGGGCCCCTGGCTGTCGGGCGTCCTCGCCGGCAAGCCGGCCGCGGTGTTCACGTCCACCAGCACCCAGCACGGTGGGCAGGAGAGCACGCTGTTGTCGATGATGCTGCCGCTGCTGCATCACGGCATGCTGCTCGCCGGCTTGCCCTACACCGAACCGGCGCTGTCGTCGACGCAGGCGGGCGGCACGCCGTATGGCGCCTCGCACGTCGCCGGTGGCGATGCGCGGCCGCGCAGCTTGCAGAAGGACGAGATCACGCTGTGCCAGGCGCTGGGCCGCCGGGTCGCGCAGATCGCGGCGAAACTGGCGTGACGCCGCTGAGCCGCATCGCGCGGATCGTCGCCGCGCTGGCGCACGTCGCACTGATTGTGCTGATGCTGCTGCGCGCCGCGGGCGGGCCGGGTTCGCTGCTGGTGCTGCCCTTGCTGGTGCCGCTGCCCGGCATCCTGCGTGGCCGCCGTTACACCTACTCCTGGGCCTGCATGCTGGTGGTGTTCTATGCCGCGGGCTATCTCGCCGCCGGCTATGCGGAACCGATGCAGAAAAGCGCGCTGTTCGGCATCGCCAGCATCGCCGCGATCGACTTCGTCGCGCTGGTGCTCTATGTGCGCCTGCTGGGGCGGGAGAAAATCGGGGTGTAGGTTGGGGTGAGCGAAGCGAACCCCAATATTGGAGGGCAATCATTGGTTCGCCTGCGGCTCACCCCAACCTACGGCTATGGGGCCGAGGAAAGCACCCGCTGGACGAAGCTGAGCGTCAGCCGGCGCTTGGCGCTCAGGGCGGCGCGGTCCAAAGTTTCGATGGCCGACTGCAGGCTCCCGGCGTCGCGCGGCAAGCGGGTCAGCAGCCAGCGGCTGGCGTCGTCGGGCAGCACCAGGCCGCGCTGGCGCGCCGCATCGCGCAGCCAGCGCTGACGATCGTCATCGCTCAGGGCACGCAGGCCGAAGACCGCGGCGGCGGTGAGGCGGGTACGCAGATCGGGCAGGGTGATCGGCAGACGCTCCGGTGCCAGGCTGGCCGCCGCCAGCCAGCGTCCGCCGGCGGTGCGGAGCTGATCGATCAGACGCATCAGCGCCATCTCCCAGTCACGGTCACCGGCGAGGGTTTGCAGATCGTCGATGCAGACGCAGTCGAAAGCCGACAGGTTTTCCAGAGCGCCCGGCCCGCTGTCCTGCAAGCTCGCCAGGGATAGAACGATCGCGGTGCCTGCGTGTGCCAGGGCGTTCCTGGCAACGGCTTGCAGCAGATGCGTCTTGCCGGTCCCCGCACCGCCGAAAATCATCACGTCGCCGGCCTTGCGCGAGACGAATTCGCGCAAGGCGTCCACGACCAGGGCATTGGGCCCGGCGTGGTAATTGTCGAACGAGGCGGCGTTGTGGAGCTGGACCGATAGCGGCAGCTGCTCGCCTTTCATGAATCGCGTGGCGTCTCGAACGAGTCGCCGGAGGTAACGACGATGGCGGGCGCGCCCTCGGGATCGGGCTTGAGATACAGCGGGCTCTCCAGCCAGTGACGCAAGGTGTGGCGCATCAGCACCGCGATCACCGCCGCCACGGGCAATGCCAGCAGCACGCCGATGAAGCCGAACAGCTGGCCTCCGGCCATCACCGCGAAAATCACCGCCACCGGATGCAGGCCGATGCGGTCGCCGATCAGCAGCGGGCTGAAGACATTGGATTCGAGAAACTGGCCGATGCCGAACACCACGGCCAGCCAGATGAAGGGCGTCAGCTCCTGGGTCTGCACGATCATGGCGATGACGGCGGTGATGATGCCGATGACTGCGCCCAGGTACGGCACGAAGCTGACCAGGCCGATGATCAGGCCCACGATCAGCGCCAGGTTCAGGCCGGCTGCCCACAACGCGATCCAGTAATAGACCGTGAGCGCGGCCATCACCGTGAGCTGGCCGCGGAAGAAGGCGCTGAGCACATCGTCGGTTTCGCGCGCCAGGCCGTCCACCACCGGGCGGGCGCGCGGCGGGATGATGTTGCGGATCCAGGCCACCAGGCGATCCCAGTCGCGCAACAGGTAGAAGGTGACGATGGGGATCAGGAGCAGATTGGCGACCGTGGTGACGATGGCGCCGGTGGACTGGGACGCGCGCGCCCAGATCACCGGCAGCAGGCCGCCGGCTTTTTCCCAGTGTTCCTGGATCAAGGTCTTGAGCCCATCGGCGTCGAGCCGGATGCCGTCGGGCAAGGTGATGCGCAGTCGCGGCAGCGCGGTGTCCTGCACCCAAGTCAGCCAGGCCGGGACGTTGTGGATGAGCACGATGGCCTGGTCCTGCAGCATCGGCACGACCAGGCCGATGGCCAGCAGCATCGAACCGAAGATGGCGACGAACACCAAGCTGACGCCGGCGGTGCGCGACATCCGCCAAGTCTCCAGGCGATCGACCAGCGGATCGCCCATGTACGCCAGGCCGGCGCCGATCACGAACGGCGACAGGATCGGCACCAGCAGCCAGGTCACCACCAGCAACATCACGGCGACCGCCAGCCACGGCCAGTTCTCGCGCAGGGCAGACAGATCGCGGCTGGTTCTCATGACGGAGATGGGCACTGAAAGGCGGGGCTCAGCATTATCGGGTGCTTGCCCTTAAAATCACAGGCAATCCGCTGTCCGCCGCCGCGCAAGAAATTCATGACCGCCGAACCCCGCCTTTCCTACCGCGACGCCGGTGTCGACATCGATGCCGGCGACCAGCTGGTGGACGACATCAAGAAAATCGTCCGCAGCACGCGCCGCCCCGAGGTGCTCGCCGGTGTCGGCGGTTTCGGCGCACTGGTGGGGCTGCCGAAGAAATACAAAAAGCCGGTGCTGGTGTCGGGCACCGACGGCGTCGGCACCAAGCTGCGGTTGGGGATCGACTCCGGACGGGTCGAGGGCCTGGGGATTGACCTGGTTGCGATGTGCGTCAACGACGTGCTGGTGTCCGGCGCCGAGCCGCTGTTCTTCCTCGACTACTACGCCACCGGCAAGCTGCAGCCGCTCGTGGCGGCGCAGGTGATCCAGGGCATCGCCGCCGGCTGCAAGCTCGCTGGCTGCTCGCTGGTCGGTGGCGAGACCGCGGAGATGCCGGGCATGTACCAGGACGGCGACTTCGATCTTGCTGGCTTCTGCGTGGCGGTGGCCGAGAAATCCAAACTGATCGACGGCAGCGGCATCAAAGTCGGCGACGTGCTGATCGGCCTGCCGTCCAGCGGCCCGCATTCCAACGGTTATTCGCTGATCCGCAAAATCCTGGCGGTGAGCGGTGCTGCGCTTGCCGATGCGTTCGAGAAGAAAACGCTCGGCGACGCGCTGCTGATGCCGACCACGATCTATGTCAGGCCCATTCTCAAGCTGCTGGAAGCGGGCCTGCCGATCCGCGGCATGTCGCACATCACCGGCGGCGGCGTCGTCGGCAATCTGGCGCGCTGTTTTCCCAAAGGCACCGCCGCGGTGGTCGACACCGCGAGCTGGAAGCGGCCGGCGATTTTCGACTGGCTCCAGGACAAGGGCGGCGTGGCGCAGGACGAGATGTGGCGGGTGTTCAATTGCGGTGTCGGCTTCGTGCTGGTGGCGCCACGCGGCAAGGCCGACAAGATCATGGCGGCGCTTAGGCAGTCGCGGCTCCGGCCGTTCGTCATGGGCGAGGTCGTCCGCGGCAAGCAGGACGTGCGCTTCGCGTGAAGCGCATCGTCGTGCTGATCTCCGGCCGCGGCCGGAATCTGCAGGCGATCATCGACGCCACCAACTGCGGAGACTTGCCTGCCCAGGTCGTCCGCGTGATTGCCAATCGCGCGGACGCGCAGGGACTCACGCTGGCGCGGGCCGCGGGTATCGCCACCGAAGTCTTGCAACACGCCGACTACCCGACGCGTGAGGCTTTCGACCAAGCGCTGCTCGACTCGATTTTGCCGCTGCAGCCTGACGCGGTCGCGCTGGCCGGCTTCATGCGCATTCTCACGCCGGGTTTCGTCCGCGCGCTGGAAGGCCGGCTGCTGAACATTCATCCGTCCCTGTTGCCGCGTCATCCGGGGCTGGATACGCACGCGCGGGCACTGGCGGCGGGCGATGCCGAGCATGGCGCGACGGTGCACTTCGTCACCCATCAGCTCGACGGCGGGCCGCCCATTGTCCAAAGCCGACTCGCAGTTGATGCTGACGACACGGCTGCGACTTTGGCTTCGAGAGTGCTGGAGAGCATCGAGACGCGGATCTATCCGCTGGCGCTGCGCTGGTTGATGCAGGGCGATCTGCGCTGGGAAGGCGGACGGCCGTTTTTTCGCGGCCGTGTCCTCGACAAGGCTCTGCAGATTTAGAAATCGAAGCCGCCGTCAGAAACACAAAAGGCGCCGAAGCGCCTTTTGTGTTTACAGCCAGAAGCTTTGAGGCCTACGGCGTCGTCGCGCCGCCCACAACAGGCAGACCGCTCAAGCCACTCCCGAGCAGGGAATTCAGCAGGTCACCCAAAACCGGGATGGTCGACAGCCCCGGAATCGGCAGGCCGCCCGTGGTGCCCGGGAGGGTCGGCACGCCCGGCAACCCGGGAATGCTCGGCACGGTCGGAATCGCCAGGCCACCACCGGTCAGGAAGGCTCCCGACACATCCGCACAGGCATTGAAGACCTGCAGGCTGCTCAGTGCGGTCGCGACACCCGCGCTATAGGTGAACCGCAGCGCGGTGAACGGTTTGGTGGTGTTGAAACCAACGACCGCCTGTTGAGCGCTGCCCACGCTTGGAAGCAGGGCATTACCCAGCAACTCGACCGTTAAGGCGTTGTTGGCGAGCGTTGCCGTCTCCTGCGCGACCGTGCCATTGAAGGTGGTCACCGTGAACTGGTTGATCAGTTCGGCCGACAGCAGATCGCTGACCGGGAAGCCGATCACGAACGCGGCCCGCAGCGGAGCAGCGGTGGTCGGCGTGAAGACCCTGGTCGACGACACCACAATGCTCGCCGAGGCGACGTTCGTATCGATCGGCAGAGTGAGACCCAGCGTGCCGCCGTTGAGGATTCCCAGAAGATCCGAGAGGTTCAACGGCAGGCCATTGGTGCCCAGCAGACCGGTCAAAGGACCATTGGCCAGCAACGCCGTCGGATCCGCGAAGCCCAGCAGTCCGACCGGAATGTCGATGGTCGCAAAGCTGGCGTTGTCGGCGTCGATCACCCGTTCCGGGTTGGTCACCGAGCACAACAGGCAAAGCGGACCTGGCGCCGGTACGGTGACGGTGGCCGGCGGTGTCGAGGCCGCAAGCAGCGGGGTGGTGCAGATTCCACCACCTGCCATACCCCCGCCATTAGCCGTCGTCACGACCAGGCTGGTGGACGCGCTGCGCTGGCTGACATTGGTCACCAGCGGGAAAGCATTGCCTTTCAGCGTACCCGTGATCAGCGTCGTGCCGATCGTGCGCGGTGTGCCACCCGCGAGCGAACCGCCCGTGGTGATCGTGCCATTGACATCAATGGAACCCACCGTCTCCACGCTCGACGTGTAGGTCAGGTTGAAGTTTGGTATCTCAACCAGCGTATCGGTCGCGCCGTTTTCGATGAAGGTCGCACGCGCTCTGGCCTGCACCGTCGTGCCGATCACAACCGGGCTCGGCGGATTGAGGATGATCGCGTCCAGCGAGACGAACTGCGCGTTGCTTGCGGTGATGGCAAGCGTGGCGATGAAGTCCTGCGTGGTGCCTAGCGTCGCAGACGCCGGAAGCCTCGCATTGATCGTCGTCGACGCGCCGACCGTGACGCCGTTGGGTATTGCGAACGGTTTGGTGACCGATGGATTGCTGGGAGGGACCTGAGCCATGACGATGGCTTCGTTGTCCGAATTCCAGTTGACCGCCACCGGTGTTGCCGCCTTGTTCGGATCCCGGAACACGGCGAACGCGGCATAAGAGCGCTGGCCGCCAACCGGAATCGAATCTGCTCCAGTTCCGTCAGAACGACTGAGTGGCATCGTCCCACCTACACGGGTGATCGCGATGCCGACGATATCGCCCGGATTGGTCGCACCCATGACGGTGAAGCTGATCGAGGTCGACTTGCCATCCTTCTCAGCGGTGATCTGCGTGGTGCCCGCCGCGACCGGCGTGACTAACCCGCTGCGGCTATCGACGGTGGCGATAGCAGGCTCGCCAGAGGAAAACGAAGCGCCGGTTTCGCGGCGCACCGAATCGGTGTCAGCGCCCGGAGGCGTGGTGAAGAGGCCGAAGGTGTTCAACTGGGCTGTCTGCCCCACTGCCCTCGTAAGACCGGTGGCGGGAATCGCCGTGTCGGGCGCCTCCACGATCTGCAAAGTACGAAGCTGAGGAACGAAGTCCGGATTATTAACTCCCCCACTACCGCACGCGGCAAGCGCGAGCGTCCACAGTGCAACAAATATCCGCATCCCTTTCATCATCACTCCCGTGCTGGCCGGCTAAACGTTATTGATCGCAGCTAAAACCCAAACCCGCTGTTGTGTCGCGGGCACTCCACGGCATAATCTACAGATACCGGCGCGTGGTGAACAGCACCCCCCGCTGGTGCTGCCGCCAAATTAATACCGATTTATGGCTGCGGGGGGAACCTGGCAGCGCTGTCCGAGGCGCTTGAAGGTATCTGTCAACAAGGGAGAATGGAATGTTGAAGAAGGTTGGCTTCGCAGTCGCCGCGCTGTTTTGGGCGAGCCTTGCCGGGGCGCAGGCAAATGATGAGATTGACAAGCGCTGGTATATCTCGCCGGCTGTCGGCATCGACTTCGCCGGCAGCGACTCCGGGCCCTACGGCTCGTTGTCGATCGGCAGTTCGATCACCGAGTACCTGGGGTTCGAGTTTGAAGGGACCTACGGAAACCTCGACGTCAGCGGCATCAAAAGCAAGTACGACTACAGCCGACCGACGGTAGGTTTCAACCTGCTGACGTATTTCACCGGTCAGGACAGCACCGTCCGTCCTTACTTGACCGGCGGCTTGAACTTCCACTTCATCGACTTCTTGGACGAGCAGCTGTACGGCCCCGGCCTCGACCTGGGCATCGGCTCGATGTTCAAGCTGAGCAATCACTGGAGTCTGCGCGCGCAAGCCCGCTACAACCTCGACTTCATCAATGGCAAGGGGATCGTCCCCGACGACACCTTTTACATCTGGGATTTCGGCGTCGGCTTCGTCTACAAGTTCGGCGCCTTCCCGGCCGACGACGACGGCGACGGCGTGCCCAATGGCAGGGACAAGTGCCCGGATACACCCCGTGGCGTCAAGGTCAATGCCGATGGTTGCCCGCTCGATTCCGACGGTGACGGCATCCCGGACTATCTCGACAAGTGCCCGAACACGCCGCGCGGCGTCGCCGTGGGTCCGGATGGTTGTGCGCTGGATTCCGATGGTGACGGCATTCCGGACGATCGTGACCGCTGCCCTGGGACGCCTCGCGGCGTGCCGGTCGACGCCAACGGTTGCCCGCTGGATTCCGACGGTGACGGTATCCCCGACTATCTCGACAAGTGCCCGGGTACGCCTCCTGGCGTCAAGGTCGGTCCGGATGGTTGCCCGGCGGATGCCGACGGCGACGGGGTGCCTGACTACCTTGATCGTTGCGCCAAGACGCCTCCCGGTACGCCGGTAGGTCCGGATGGGTGTCCGCTGGCCCGCAACAATGGTCCGCTGGACTCCGACGGTGACGGCGTTCCTGACGATCAGGATCAGTGCCCCAACACCCCGCCGGGTCTGAAGGTGCTGCCGGATGGTTGCGCGCTGTCTGGTGACTGCCGCAAGCCGCGTCCTGGCGAGCCGGTGGATGCCAATGGTTGCGCGCTGGATCGTCGCTTCGTGCTGCGCGGGGTCAAGTTCGAGTTCGACTCCGACCGCCTGCTGCCCGAATCGAAGGTCATCCTCAAAGAAGTTGCGCTGACCTTGAACGCCTACCCGAACATCAAGGTCGACGTGGAAGGCCATACCGACTGGATCGGCACCGACGCCTATAACCTGGGTCTGTCGGAACGTCGCGCCATTGCCGTGCAGCGCTTCCTCGGTGAGAACGGTGTCAGCGCCGGTCGCCTGCGGCCGGTGGGCTACGGCGAGTCGACGCCGATCGACACCAACGACACCGAAGAGGGTCGCGAGAACAATCGTCGCGTCGAGTTCAAGGTGACCTCGGGCTGATGAGGCTTTAAGCGGCAGTATTGAAAACCCGGCGGAGCGATCCGCCGGGTTTTTTTATTGGTTGCGATTGGAATCGCGATCGATTGAAGCCGCAAACAACCCGCTGCGTGCGGAAGAAAATCCGCTCAAGCCGGCAGAAGACCTTCGTCCGTCAGCTTGTCCAGATGGCTTTCGATGTTCTGGCGCGCGAGCGGCAGCAGGCGCGGATCCAGATCGGTGTAGATGGTCGCCAGCATCTGCTCGACATCGAGACCGGAGCGCCGGAGTTCCAGCACGTGCTCCTCGCGCTTGCGCCGATGCCGCAGTGTTTCTTCCAGGCGGAACGCCGTGCCCATGCCGACACCGTGCGAAGGGAAGATCACGCCCGGCTTCAGATCGATAATTTTCTGCAGCGACTCGAAGTACTGCCGCATGTTGCCTTCCGGCTTGCGGATCACCACGGTGCCGACGCCCTGGATCAGATCGCCGACGATGCACCAGGCGCGGTTGTCTGGCATCGGCGCGAGTTGGCCATCGTCATGCCCCGGCACAGCGAGCACTCGCACCGCGTGACCGAGCCAGCGCGTGATCTCGTCGCCATCATCCACCAGCAGGATTTCGAGACCATCCATGAACCCGGGGCGGCCCTCTCCGATGCGCGCCTGGGTGCGCGGGCTCATCAGCAACGGCCAGCGATTGCGCCGCGCCAGATCGTCGGCGTACTGGTGATGATCCGAATGATGGTGGGTGATCAGAATGCGGTCGACGCCCAGCACGAGCAGGCTGCGTTCGAGCCGCAGCAACTCGGCCTCGTCGCGCGGAGAGGGGTCGATGGCGATACAGGGCGAGCCTGCGTCCCCGATCACGAAGCAGTTGGTGTGCTCGGCCGGCGGCAGCGTGTTGGAGCGGACGAACAGATGCCGCACACCGTGCACGCTCTGCAGTACCGGCAGCCCCTCGCCGTCGCCGGGGTCGATGCCGGTGCGCGACCAGCGCTCGACATTCACATCGCGGATCTGCTGGCAGTGGAGGTCGGCTTGCAGCGCGTCCAGGCAAGCCAATGTCGGCGGCGCGATAAGGCGCGCGCCATCGAGCCATTCCTGCATCCATTGCGCGGCCGGCGCCCAGGCGCTGTGCGCGGCCTCGCGCGCGTCGACGACGAAGTCCGGCCTGCGGCTCAGGCGCACGATAAAGAAATAAGTGTTGAAGCGGCGCGGAAACGTTGGCGGTGTCAGCGCATGCCCGCAAAGGCTGATCGACGTCGCCGTGCCATCCGCCAGCGCCGCCGGCAGATCGAAAGCCAGCTCCTCGATCAGCTCGCGCACCAGCGCCTGGATCAGCCGGTTGTCGAAGCCCGCCAACTGCGCGTGGTCGAAGGCTCGCGGGAGCGCATCTCCGGTGTCGACCTTG
Source organism: uncultured Hydrocarboniphaga sp. (assembly GCA_964246995.1). Lineage (GTDB taxonomy): Bacteria > Pseudomonadota > Gammaproteobacteria > Nevskiales > Nevskiaceae > Hydrocarboniphaga. Next base: position 2,759 of record CAXTSJ010000012.1, on the reverse strand, counting down.
CCGCCGGGGAAAGCGTCGTAGCCCGGGAAGGCCAGCAGCTCCGGGCTGCGACGCATCATGAAGATCTCGCTCTCGAAAACGAGGATCGCCGTCACCGCATCAACAATCAGACCGGACATGGCCGAGGCCCAGGAATGCCGGTGGTCATTCTACTCAGGGCAGGCCGAAAGCTTTCAGCAGCTGGTCGATCATCGGGCCGCACTGGCCGGTCATCAGCAGAAACTCGGCTTCGAATGCGCGCTCCGCGTCCTGCGTCGACGGCGCGTCCTCCGCCTCATCCATGTCGAGGAATTTGACGCGCTTGATCTGCAGCTTGTCGCTCACCACCAGTGACAGCCGGCCGCTCCAGGTCAGCGCCAGGCGACTGGCGCGCAGGCCTTCTTCCAGATGCCGGCGAATCTGATCGGCGTCGAGGGAATGGCGCAGATAACGCACCACCGATTTGGCGGCGTCGGTGCCGGTCAGCTCGCATTCCTCGCCCAGATCGAAATGCCCCGGCACCTTGCGCGCCGCCAGCCACTCGGTGAGCTTCTGCCCCGGCGAGGTCTCGGTCTGCGGCAGCGACACCGCGAGTTCGCCGAGCGTGTCGCGCAGCAGTTCGACGAGCTGTTCGGCGCGTGTTGGGGATGAGCTGTCGACGACGATCCGCTTCGCCACCGGATCGATCCAGGCTCGAGTCATGCTACGCCGGCTGAAAGCGCGCGGCAGCAGTTCCGCGGAGACGATGTCCTTGAGATCACGCAACTGCTTGCGGCCGGGCTTGAAGCCTTTCTGTTGTTCGAATTCGGCAGCGCGCTGCTTGACCGCGTCGTTGACCACCGACGAGGGCAGCAGCTTCTGCTCGGTGCCCAGCGCGATCAGCAGATGCCGCTCCAGACCATGCACCAGTTGCTCATCGTCGCGCGGCGACGTCCAGCCGCGGCTGTCGGTGCTCATCGCGCTGCAGGGGAGCAGAGGCCGCGCGGCGAGCCGCTCTTCAAGCTCGGCGGCGGGCAGCGTCCAGTCACGATCCAGCCGGTAGATTTGCAGGTTCTTGAACCACATCGGATGCGCCGGCCAGTTGCGGGGCCGCGCATGGTAGCGGCTCCGGTCGTTGGGTCAACCCGCGTCCGCGTCCGCGGTCAGCCGATTGCCGGCGTCGCGTCGATCGCCTGCTGCCGCCGGCCCAGCAGGGACAGCGCCATCGCGCAACACAGCAGGCTGAGCGCGCCGACGTAATGCGCCGGCGCGTACTGCGGGCTGAGCGCGCGTAGCGGCGTCATGATCAGCGGCGTCAGCCCGCCAAAGATCGCGTACGCAAGGTTGTAGGAGAACGACAATCCGGTGAAACGCACCGGCGCCGGGAAGGCGCGCACGATCAGCGCGGGAATCACGCCGACGATGCTCACGCTGAAACCCGCCAGCGCATACGTCGGCAGCAGCGGCAGATGCCCGTCCGCCAGGCCGTAGTACAGCAGGTAGGTCGACGCGAACAACAGCAGGCTGCCCAGCGCCAGCACCGGCGCCGCACCGAAGCGATCGCCCGCCCAGCCGTAGAGCAGGCAGCCGAGCGTCAGCACCAATGTCGCCAGACTGTTGGCCTGCAGCGCCTGCGCTGCCGGCACCTGGAAAATCTGCTGGATCAGGCTCGGCGTCAGCAGGATGACGACGACGATCGCCGCCGTCAGGCTCCAGGTCAGCAGCATCGAGCGCGCCACGGCGCGCCAGTGGTCGCGCAGCACGGTCTTCAATGGCAGCTCCTTCGACAGCTCCTTGCGTGCGCGGATGGCCTCGAACACCGGCGTCTCGTGCAGCCAGCGCCGCAGCCACACCGCAAAGAAGCCGAACACGCCGCCGATCAGGAACGGCAGCCGCCAGCGGCCGGCGAGAATGTCCTCCGGCGAAAAATGCAGATTGACCGCGGTCGCCACCAGCGAGCCGATCAGGATGCCGGTGGTGAGACCGGCCGTGAGTACGCTGCAGGCGAAGCCGACGCGCCCATCGGGCACATGCTCGGACACGAACACCCAGGCGCCCGGCACTTCGCCGCCGATCGCCGCGCCTTGCAGCAGGCGCAGCGCGAGGAGCATCAGCGGAGCGGCGTAGCCAACGGCGGAATACGTCGGCAGCAGGCCGATGCCGAGCGTGGGGATCGCCATCAGGAACACCGACAGCGTGAACATCTTCTTGCGGCCGATGCGGTCGCCGAAGTGCGCCATGATCACGCCGCCCAGCGGCCGCGCCAGATAACCCGCGGCGAACAGCCCGTAGGTCTGGAACTGTCGCAGCCAGTCCGGCATGTCGGGCGGGAAGAACAGCTTGCCAATGACGGCGGCAAAGAACACAAAGATGATGAAGTCGTAGAACTCCAGCGCACCGCCCAGCGAGGCCAGCAACAAGGTCTTGTAGTCGCGGCGGTCGAGCGCGCGCTCAGTGGTGGCCAGGGTCATGATCCAGGTTCTTTGGGGTAAAAATCCTATGCTACTGTGGCCCGCTGCTTGATGCCGCTGTCCGCCGAACCGCACCCTGCCATGACTGAACCTGCCGCGGTGACCGCTCCGGTCCCGACCCTGTCTTCTTTGCCCGAGCCGACCGCGCCGCGCCGATGGCTACCGCGCCGGGTTGATCGCGGGCAAGACGATCCCGCTGAATCTGCCCCTCGACGGGCCACGTTCGACCAAATCCAACCGCCGCAGCAGAGACGGCCGCTAACCGAATAACCAGAACACCGCGCCAGGAGAAGCTGACGGTGCGATTATCCGGTGCGACAAATGGGACTC
>CAXTSJ010000011.1:35408-94973 GCA_964246995.1 uncultured Hydrocarboniphaga sp. | reverse complement strand
TGATGGACTCGCTGCGCTACTGGGTCAGCGAGATGCATGTCGACGGCTTCCGCTTCGATCTGTGCTCGACCTTGGCACGCGAGCACGGCAACTTCGATCCGGGCGCGGCCTTTCTCGACGCGGTGCGCCAGGACCCGCTGCTCAACACCGTCAAGATGATCGCCGAGCCCTGGGACCTGGGTCCCTACGGCTACCAGGTCGGCGGCTTTCCGCCGGGCTGGGCGGAGTGGAACGGCGCCTTCCGCGACACGGTGCGCAAGTTCTGGAAAGGCGACGGCGACCTGCTCGCGGAGATGGGCAACCGCGTCACCGGCTCGTCCGACATCTACGATCACAGCGGCCGCCGGCCCTGGGCCTCGATCAACTTCGTCACCGCGCACGACGGCTTCACGCTGCAGGATCTGGTGTCCTACAACGACAAGCACAACCACGCCAATGGCGAGAACAGCCGCGACGGCGCCGACGACAACCAGAGCTGGAACTGCGGCGTCGAAGGATCGAGCGATGATCCCGCCATTCTGGCGCTGCGCGATCAGCTCAAGCGCAACCATTTGGCGACATTGATCCTGTCGCTGGGCGTGCCGATGCTGCTGGCCGGCGACGAGCGCGGTCGCTCGCAGGGCGGCAACAACAATGCCTACTGCCAGGACAATGAAATCTCCTGGACGCAATGGGAAAACCTGCGGCCGGAAGACGAGCGCCTGCAGGAGTTCGTGTCGCGCGTGATCGCGCTGCGGCGTCGCCACCGCGTGTTCTCCCGTCCCGGGTTCTTTCGCGGCAAGGTGATGGCGGCCGACGGCCTCAAGGACATCACCTGGCTGGCGCCCGATGGCCGCGAGCAGACCGACGAGGATTGGAACAACGGCATCGCGCGCTGCTTCGGCTGGGTGCTCGGCGGCGCGGCGGGCGAGTACTACACCACCGGCGGCCAGCGCGACATCGACGACAGCTTTCTGGTGATGATGAATGCGCACCACGAAACCGTGGAGTTCGCGCTGCCCGATCTCGGCGCCGAGATGCGCTGGGAACTGCTAATCGACACGTCCCTGCCGAGCGGGTTCTCCGAAGAGGGCCGGTTCTTTTCTTCCAGCCAGAGTTTCGATCTTCAGGGCCGGTCGATGGCGGTATTCGTCAACCGCGCGCAGCCGGCGTCCGTGTTCGCCATACCCGATGCGCAAGCGTTGGAAATGCCCGCCGACATCGAGGAACCGGCCAACGATGAAACCATCGAGTTCGAGCTAGATGAAGCCGAAGTCGCCACCACAGCAAGGAGTGCGGGATGAAGTGTCAGCGGGTTTTGCCTTTTGGTGCGGAGTGCGTTGAGGCGGGTGTGCGTTTCAGGTTGTGGGCGCCGGGCGTCGAGGCGGCGGAGCTGGTGATCGAAGGCGGCGCTTCGCTGCCGATGCGGAGCGTGGAGAACGGCTTCTTCGAACTGACCACCGGTCAGGCGCGCGCTGGCACGCCCTACCGTTATCGCGTCGCCGATACCCTGGTGCCCGATCCAGTGTCGCGCTATCAGCCGCAGAGCGTTTCCGGCCCCAGCATCGTGGTCGACGCCTGCGCTTTCGACTGGCAGGACCAGGCCTGGCGCGGGCGTCCCTGGCACGAGTCCGTGGTCTACGAGCTGCACGTCGGCAGCTTCTCCGAAGCGGGAACGTTCGACGGCGTCGTCGAGCACCTCGATCACTTGCTCGCGCTGGGCGTCAACACCATCGAGCTGATGCCGGTCGCCGAATGCCCGGGCCGCTGGAACTGGGGCTACGACGGCGTGCTGCTGTTCGCGGTCGAGGAGCGCTACGGCGGCCCCGATGGTCTCAAGCGCCTGGTGCAGGCGGCGCATCTGCGCGGCCTGTCGGTGCTGCTCGACGTGGTCTACAACCACTTCGGTCCCGACGGCAATTTTCTGTCGCTCTATGCGCCGCAGTTCTTCACCGACAAGCATCAGACTCCCTGGGGCGCGGCGATCAATTTCGACGACACGCATTCGGAAACGGTGCGCTCGTTCTACATCGAGAACGCGCTGTACTGGCTGCAGGAATATCGCCTCGACGGGCTGCGCTTCGATGCGGTCCACGCCATCCGCGACGACGGCCGGCCCGACATCGTGGTCGAGCTGGGCGAGCGCGTGCGTAGCGAGATTGTCGATCGGCCGATCCACCTGATCCTGGAGAACGACCAGAACCGCAGCAGCGTGCTCGGCCAGAACTACGGCGGGCCGGGCCCGCATACCGCGCAGTGGAACGATGACTACCATCACGTGCTGCGTGTCGCCGTCACCGGCGCCAGCGGCGGTTACTACATCGACTATCAGGATCAGCCCCAGCATTTCGTCGCGCGCGTGCTGGCGGAAGGCTTCGCATACCAGGGCGAGGCTTCCAAGCATCGCGAAGGTGAAACCCGCGGCGAGCCCAGCGCATCGCTGCCGCCGACGGCCTTCGTGTCGTTCATCCAGAACCATGATCAGGTCGGCAACCATGCCTACGGCTGGCGGCTTGGCCGCTTCGCCAAACCCGATGCGATCCGCGCCGCCACCGCGATCCTGCTGCTGTCGCCGCAGGTGCCGATGCTGTGGATGGGGCAGGAGTGGAACTCCGACCAGCCGTTCCCGTTCTTCTGCGATTTCGAAGGCGATCTGGCCGACGCGGTGCGCAAGGGGCGCATGGAAGAGTTCAAGTCCTTCCCCGAATTCAAAGACTCCGAAGCGCGCAAGCAGATCCCGGATCCGCTGGCGGAAGAGACTTTCCGAAGCGCGGTATTGGACTGGGATGCACCGATGCGTCAGCGCGAGTGGCTGGATCTGCATCGGCGGCTGATCGCGCTGCGTCGCGAACACGTGATTCCGGCGCTGGCCGAGGCCGGCGGCAGCACAGGCAGCTGGAGCGTCAACGACAGTGGCGTGATCGATGTGCAGTGGCGCCTCGGCGGCGGCGTGCTGCTGCAGCTCATCGCCAATCTCAGTGACGAGCCCGCGCAGGACGCCGCCGCCGTCGTCGGCAAAACGATCTACGCCACCGCCGCGTTGGACACCGACACGCTGCCGCCCTGGTTCGTCGCACTCAATCGCGTCGATGATGAAGGAGCGGTGGGATGAGCGCGCCCGACGCGCCGCGCGCGACTTATCGCGTCCAGCTGCACAAGGATTTCACCTTCGACGATGCCGCAGCGCTCGCCGCGTATCTCGCCGGCCTCGGCTTCTCTCATCTTTATGCATCGCCGGTGATGGCGGCGCGGCCCGGCTCCACGCATGGCTACGACATCATCGACCACAACCGCTTCAATCCGGAACTCGGTGGTGAGGAAGGCTTCGAGCGACTGGTCGCGGCGCTGCACGCGCAGGGGCTGGGGCTGATCCTCGACATCGTGCCCAACCATGTCGGCATCGGACCGGACAATCAGGCCTGGATGGACGTGCTCGAATGGGGCCAGCGTTCGCCGCACGCGCTGGACTTCGACATCGACTGGAAGTCGAGCCGCCGCAACCTCGAAGGCAAGGTGCTGCTGCCGGTGCTGGGCGATCACTTCGGCGTGGTGCTGGAGAACGGCGAGGTCGCGGTGTGCCTGGACGAGGATCGCGGCTGCATCAGCGGCTGGTACTACAAGAGCCGCTTGCCGATTTCGCCTCTGCATTACGGCGCCCTGCTGGAACCGGCGCTGCAGTACATCGACGACGATGCGGCGCAGCCGCTGGCATCGCTGGTCCGCGAATTCAAATCGCTCGCCGAGTCATCCGACGACGCGCCCGCGCTGCGCCAGCGTGCGGACGATCTCAAGTCGCAACTGGCCAAGGCCGCCGCTGAGCCGGCCGTCGCCGATGCCATCGCCAAGGCGCTCTCGCACCTGGATGGCCGCTGCAACGACGCGCCGAGCTGGGCTGCGATGGGCGATCTGCTCGACGCGCAGAGCTACCGGCTCGCGCATTGGCGCGTGTCCTCCGACGAGATCAACTACCGCCGCTTCTTCGACATCAACGATCTCGCCGGCCTGCGCGTCGAACGCCAGAGCCTGTTCGACGACATGCATCGCAGCGTTTTGAAGCTGATCAAGGAGGACAAGGTGCAGGGCCTGCGCATCGATCACATCGACGGCCTGTTCGATCCGCGCGAATACGTGCAGCGCCTGCAGCAAGCCGCCGGCACGCCGGAGCGGCCGGCGTACATCCTGCTGGAGAAAATCCTCGCTCATCACGAGGCGCTGCCGGAAGACTGGCCGGTTGCCGGCACCACCGGTTACGACACGCTCAATCTGGTCGGCGGGCTGTTCGTCGATCCGGCGTCCGAAGCCGCGCTGTCGACCTTGTACCGGCGCTTCAGCGGCCGACGCGAGGCTTTCGACGATCTGCTCTACGGCTGCAAGAAGCGCATCGTCCAGGTCAACCTCGCCAGCGAACTGGGCGTGCTCGCCAACGCCATGCAGACGCTGAGCGCGAGCCACCGGCGCACGCGCGACTTTACTTACGCGGCGATCCGCAAGGCCTTGGAGGATCTGATCGCGGCGTTCCCGGTGTACCGCACGTATCTGGACAACAGCGGCACGCTGTCGGCCGCCGACCGGCGCTACCTGGACTGGGCAGTGGGCGTCGCCAAGAAGAACGCCGGGCCGATCGACACCTCCGTGTTCGACTTCATCGCCAGCGTGCTGGGCGGCGAACTCGCCGCGGAAGACTCGGGCTATCCGCGCGCGGACGTGCTCAACGCGGCGATGCGCTTTCAGCAACTCTCGGGTCCGGCGATGGCCAAGGGGCTGGAGGACACCAGCTTCTATCGCTACTTCCGCCTGCTGGCGCACAACGAAGTCGGCGGCGATCCGCGGCAGTACGCGGTCAGCAACATCGCCTTCCACCGCGCCAACCAGCAGCGGCTGCAACTGCGGCCGCTCGACATGATCGGCGGCAGCACCCACGACACCAAGCGCGGCGAAGACGCGCGCGCGCGCATCGCCTGCCTGAGCGGTCTGGTGCGCGAGTGGTCGCAGCGCGTCTCGTCGTGGGCGCGCTGCAATCGCAGGCTGGTGCGCGAGGTCGGCGGCGATGCGGCGCCCGACCGCAACCACCAGTACTACTTCTATCAGACGCTGATCGGCGCCTGGCCCGTGGAGTTGGCGATCGATGACGCCGACGGGCTCGCGCGCTTAGCCGAGCGCGTCGACGGTGCGCTGCTCAAGGCGGTGCGCGAGGGCAAGGACAAGTCGAGCTGGACGCATCCCAACGAGGCCTACGAAAAAGCCCTGTCGGCCTTCGTCCAGGGTGCGCTGACGCCGGGGTCGAACAATCTGTTCCTGGCCGATTTCCAGGGCTTTGCGATGCGCATCGCCGGCCTGGGCGCGCTCACTTCGCTATCGCAGACGCTGTTGCGGCTGACCATGCCCGGCGTGCCCGACACCTATCGCGGCGCCGAGCTGTGGGAGCTGTCGATGGTCGACCCGGACAATCGGCGCCCGGTGGACTACGGCGTCTGTCGCGACAAGGCCGCGGCCTTGCCCAAACCCAGCGCTGATGCCACAGCCGATCTGCTGGCCAACTGGCAGGACGGGCGCGTCAAGCTGTACCTGCTGCGCGAGGTGCTGCGCCTGCGCCGCGAACGGCCGCTGCTGTTCAGTGCCGGCGTCTATCGGCCGGTGGTGGCTTACGGTGCTTGCGCCGATCACGTCGTCGCGTTCCAGCGCGAACAGGGTGGCAGCGGCCTGGTGGTCATCGCGCCGCGCCTGTGGCCCAGCCTGCTGGCCGAGATCGCGCACAAGGCGGACTGGGGCGATACGCGGCTGAGCCTGCCGGCGGGACGCTACCGCGACGTGTTCAGTGGTCGCGAGCGTGTTGTTGAAGAAGGCGAAGAGCTGCCGCTGGCCGATCTGCTGGCCGATTTCCCCGTCGCCCTGCTTCTGCGCGCCTGAAACTTCGCCTGAAAAAGGCCGCTAGAATTCGCCCCGCGTCGGAGGCTCGGGCCCGCTCGGCCTCTTGAACGCCGGTTAGCCGCCCCCAATACCAGCACTCCCGCGACTGCATTCGCCGATCCGACATGACCCATCCCGAAGCCCAGAACCCCGACGTCGCCGACCCGGCCGTGGCCGTCGAGGCGGACGAAAGCGCCGCGCTCGTCACGCAGATCGAGGAGCTGAAAGCCCAGGCCGCTGCCGCGAGGGAAGCCCAGCTCCGCGCGATCGCCGAACTCGACAACGTGCGCAAGCGCGCCGAACGCGAAATCCTCAACGCCTCCAAGTTCAGTGCCGAGAAACTGCTCGGCGAATTGCTCGGCATCTGCGATTCGGTGGATCTGGGCCTGGCCGCGGCTTCAAGCCCCGATGTGCAGGTTAAGACCATCACCGAAGGCCTGGAGCTGACGCGGCGCCAGCTCGTCGCGCTGCTGGAGAAGCAGGGCGTGACCGCGGTGGACCCGCGCGGCCTGCCATTCAATCCGGATTTTCATGAGGCGGTGAGCATGCTGCCGTCGGCCGACGTGGCACCGAACCACGTGCTCAATGTGATGCAGAAAGGCTACAAGCTGCACGAGCGCCTGCTGCGGCCGGCGATGGTGATCGTGGCACGCGCGCCGGTTTGATCTCGCAAGATCCGTCGATTCACCGCCGGCTCTTGAATCGGCCCGGCAACCACCTAGATTTGCAGCAGGCAAGACAACGACTTCTGGAGTGATTCAAACATGGCAAAGATCATCGGTATCGACCTCGGCACCACCAATTCCTGCGTGGCGATCATGGAAGGCAGCAAGGTCAAGGTCATCGAGAACAGCGAGGGCGAGCGCACCACGCCCTCGATCGTCGCCTACGCCGACGACGGCCAGGTGATCGTCGGCCGCGCCGCCAAGCGCCAGGCGGTGACCAATCCGCACAACACCGTTTACGCGGTCAAGCGCCTGATCGGCCGCCGCTTCGAGGACAGCGTGGTGCAGAAGGACATCGGCATGGTGCCCTACAAGATCGTCAAGGCGCCCAACGGCGACGCCTGGGTGCAGGTCAAGGACAAGAAGCTGTCCGCGCCGGAAATCTCCGCGCAGGTGCTGATCAAGATGAAGAAGACCGCCGAGGATTATCTCGGCGAGACCGTCACCGAGGCCGTCATCACGGTGCCGGCCTACTTCAACGACAGCCAGCGCCAGGCGACCAAGGACGCCGGCAAGATCGCGGGCCTGGAGGTCAAGCGCATCATCAACGAGCCCACCGCCGCGGCGCTGGCCTTCGGCATGGACAAGGTCAAGGGCGACCGCAAGATCGCGGTGTATGACCTCGGCGGCGGCACCTTCGACGTGTCGATCATCGAGATCGCGGAAGTCGACGGCGAGCACCAGTTTGAAGTGCTGTCCACCAATGGCGATACCTTCCTCGGCGGCGAAGATTTCGACATGCGCGTCATCGAGTACATCGCCGACGAGTTCAAGAAGGAGCAGGGCATCGACCTGCGCAAGGACCCGCTGGCGCTGCAGCGCCTCAAGGAAGCGGCGGAGAAAGCCAAGATCGAGCTGTCCTCGACTACCGGCACCGACATCAATCTGCCCTATGTCACCGCAGACGCGTCCGGCCCCAAGCATCTGAACATGAAGCTGACACGCGCCAAGCTCGAGTCGCTGGTGGACGATCTGGTCGAAAAGACCATGGAGCCCTGCCGCATCGCGCTCAAGGACGCCGGCCTCAAGAACACCGACATCCAGGAAGTGATTATGGTCGGCGGCCAGACCCGCATGCCCAAGGTGCAGGACAAGGTCAAGGAATTCTTCGGCCGCGAGCCGCGCCGCGACGTCAATCCCGATGAGGCGGTTGCTGTCGGCGCCGCGATCCAGGGCGCCGTGCTGGCAGGCGATGTCAAGGACGTGCTGCTGCTCGACGTCACCCCGCTGAGCCTGGGCATCGAAACCCTCGGCGGCAAGATGACCAAGCTGATCGACAAGAACACCACCATCCCGACGCGCAAGAGCGAGACCTTCACCACCGCCGACGACAACCAGACCGCGGTGACGATCCAGGTCTACCAGGGCGAGCGCGAGGTGGCGAGCGCCAACAAGATGCTCGGCCGCTTCGATCTCACCGACATCCCGCCGGCGGCGCGCGGCATGCCGCAGGTGGAGGTCACCTTCGACATCGACGCCAACGGCATTCTCAATGTCGCCGCCAAGGACAAGGCCACCGGCAAGAGCCAGAGCATCGTCATCAAGGCGAACTCGGGCCTGTCGGACGCCGAGATCCAGCAGATGATCAAGGACGCGGAGCTGCATGCCGAAGAGGACAAGAAGTTCAACGAGCTGATCACCACGCGCAACCAGGCCGACCAGCTGATCCATGGCGTCGAGAAGTCGCTCAAGGATCTGGCCGATCAGATCGAAGGCGATGAGAAGCAGCAGATCGAAACCGCCGTGGCCGAGCTGCGCGAAGTTCTCAAGGGCAGCGACAAGGAGGCGATCGACGCCAAGAGCGCGACGCTGTCGCAGGCCGCGAGCAAGCTCGCCGAGCGCGCTTATGCCAAGGCCGGCGCGGATGCCGGCGGCAATCCGGGTGCTGCGCCGTCCGCGAACAAGGACGGCGACGTGGTGGACGCGGAGTTCACTGAAGTCAACGACAAAAAATAAGACTGGCTGATCCCTTATCCCCAAGGGAGAAGGGATCAGTAAGCTTGGTGTGGTTTTTGATGCCAATTGTTGACGTGTTCTTTCCTTCTTCATCCGTGGCCTCATGAGCAAGCGTGACTATTACGAAGTGCTGGGCCTCGGTCGTCAGGCGAGCGACGACGATCTGAAGAAGGCCTACCGGCGCCTGGCGATGAAGCTGCACCCGGACCGCAATCCTGGCGATCACGCGGCGGAGGACAAGTTCAAGGAGGCCAACGAGGCCTACGAAGTGCTCACCGATCCGCAGAAGCGCGCGATCTATGACGAGCACGGCCATGAGGGCCTGTCGCGCAGCGGTGGCGGAGGCTTCGGTGGCGCGGGTGGCTTCGCCGATATTTTTGGCGACGTCTTCAGCGACATCTTCGGCGGCGGGGGCGGTGGCGGTCGCCGCAGCGGACCGCGGCGTGGCGCCGATCTGCGCTACATGATCGAACTGAGCCTGGAGCAGGCGGTGTTCGGCGCCACCGAGTCCATCCGCATCCCCTCGCTCGACACCTGCGGCACCTGCCAGGGGCAGGGCACCAGCGACGGCAAGGCGCCGCCCAAATGCGTCAACTGCGCCGGGCGCGGCCAGGTCCAGGTGCAGCAGGGTTTCTTCGTGCTGCAGCAGCCCTGTCCGCGTTGCCGTGGACGCGGCAGTCTGATCACCGATCCCTGCAAGACCTGTCGCGGCGCCGGCAAGCTGCGTCGCGAAAAGACGCTGGAAGTGAAGATTCCGGCCGGCGTCGACACCGGCGATCGCATCCGTCTGACCGGTGAAGGCGAGGCCGGCGAGGCAGGAGCGGGGCCGGGCGATCTGTACGTGCAGGTCAATGTCAAACCGCACGAGCTGTTCGAGCGCGAAGGCAATGATCTGTACTGCTCGGTGCCGATCGACTTCATCACCGCCGCGCTCGGGGGCGAGCTGGAGGTGCCCACGCTCGCCGGTCGCGCCCAGCTCAAGCTGCCGGAAGAAACCCAGACCGGCCGCCAGTTCCGTTTGCGTGGCAAGGGCGTGAAGTCGGTGCGCGGCGGCGCCGTCGGCGACCTGCTGTGCACCGTGCGGGTGGAGACGCCGGTCAAGCTCAACAAGAAACAGCGCGAGCTGCTGCGCGGGTTCGGCGAGTCGCTGCTGGGCGCGAGTGGCGGCGGACACAATCCGCAAGGCGCGTCCTGGCTGGACAAGGCCAAGCAGTTTTTCGGCGCGGATTGATGACGTAGACAGGTAGGTTGGGGTGAGCCGCAGGCGAACCCCAACATTTGCTCTTTGGTCAGTTGGGGTTCGCTTTGCTCACCCCAACCTCCATTCAATCATCCAGAGTCAGCGCGTCGTACAGCGCCAGATATTCCAGCGTCAGCCGGTGCGAGCCGTCGAGATAGATCATCGGGCAGTGCTTCTCGTGGCTCTCCTTGATCTTCACCGAGCTGGACAAGGTTTGCGCGAGCACCGGACGGCCTTCGGCGACCAGCTCTTCGATCACCCGCGCCGGCAACTTGGCGCGTGACTGGAACTGGTTGACGACGATGCCCTCGATCGCCAGATCTTCGTTGTGGTCGCCGCGAATCTCCTCGATGTTGTCGATCAGCGTATAGAGCGCCTGGCGCGAGAACTCGTCGCAGTCGAACGGGATCAGCACGCGGTCGGCGGCGATCAATGCCGAACGCGCGTAAAAGTTCAGCGCTGGCGGCGTGTCGATGAAGACCGCGTCATAGCCTTTGAGCTTCTTGAGGGCGTCGCGGAACTTGTAGATCTTCTGCTTGGCTTCGAGCTTGACGGTCAGCTCTTCCAGCCGCGGATCGGCGGCGATCACGTCCAGATTCTCGAACGGTGTGTTGGTGGCGAAGCTCACCAGCGGCGGCGCCTGCAGCGAGAACGACAGGGTCGATTCGAAGAAGTCGGCGACGCTGCGGTCGTGCGGCGTATCGCCCAGCAGATACTGGGTCGAATTGCCCTGGGTATCGAGATCGATCACCAGAGTGCGCAGGCCGCGCGCCGCGGCGATCGCCGCCAGGTTGCAGACGATGGTGGTCTTGCCGACTCCGCCTTTTTGGTTGAACACCACCCGCTTGGTCATTCTTGTCCCTCCTGTTGGAAAGTCGTCGCGGCGCCATGCTAACGCGGCGCCATTGCGCGCAGATGCCGCCATGCCAAAAGCTTGCCGCCTTCGTAGCCGGCGATGCGACAATCGTCGATGCACCCGAATCCGTCGCCCTTGAACAGCGAGCCCGAGCTGCCCTGGGACGTGGTCGCACCTCATCGGCGGCGAGTCCTGGTCGAGGCCTGCCATCTGGATGGGTTCGCCCATACCAACAACGTGGTCTATCTCACCTGGCTCGAGCAGATCGCCTGGGAGCATTCGCAGAGCCTGGGTCTGGGCATGGCCGACTACCAGCGCCTGGGCGCGGGCTGCGTGGCGCGGCGCCACGAGCTTGATTACCTGGCGCCCACCTTCGAGCACGATGTCCTGTGGCTGGCCACGTGGATTGCCGAGACCGATGCGCGCCTCACCCTTTGGCGCGCCTACCAGGTCATCCGCGAAAGCGACCGACGCACGGTATTGCGTGGACGCACGCAATGGGTCTGCGTGGACATGGCCAGCGGCCGACCGCGACGCATGCCGCCGGAATTCGTCGCGGCGTATCGCGTGGCCGAGCCCGCTATCCCGGGCAGCGGTCCAGAAAGTCGCCGAACAGCGCGCCCAGCTCCGGCAAGCGATCGTTGAGCGTGTGCCCGGAGTTAAGCAGATGCAGTTCCGCTCGATGCGCCTGCGCGAAGCGCAACCCGCGCTCCACCGGCACGATGTCGTCGTCCCAGCCATGCACCACCGCGCAGTGCGCCGGGATCTGATCGGGCTCTTCGTCCCAGCCTTCGAAGTACAGCGCCGGCGCCATCAGGAACAGCCCCTGCGGGGCCACGGCGGCGCAGGCCATGGCCGATACGTAGCCGCCCATGCTGGATCCCACCAGCACCAGTCGCCGCGCTCTGGGCGCCAGCGCCAGCAGCTGCGCCACGCGCCGCCTCGGGTCGACCGTGTGACTATAATCCGGACTGATGACATCGAAACCGCGTTGCCCGGCGATCGCCGCCAGGGCCGTAATCTTGGTCCCCCAGGGTCCGCTTTCCTTGCCGTGGGCAAAGACCACCAGTTTGTCGGGAGTCATGCGCGTGAGTGGTGATCGCCTGATGAAGTGCGCCCATGGTAACCAGGCATGACCGCCAAAGCCCGCCGCGCACCGCGCCGCCGTGCACCGCCGCTGGATGTCGACCTGAGCGTGTCCTTCCGTTTCGGCGACGCGCCCGAGGATCGCGTCGTGGTCTTGCAGGATCGCCGCGTTCCCTTGATCGGCACGGTGTTCGACCGCCGCGACGACATCATCCGCGGCTTCGGCAAGCTGCTGGTGAAGGCCGCGCTGCTGCGGCCGGCGGCGGCCGCCGAGTTCCTGCCTTTCTTCAAAACCCTGACCAGACGCCGCCGCGGCCGTGCCGCATGAGAAGCTTCCTGCTGATCACCGACGCCTCGATCGCCGCGCTGGGCCTGACCATGGGCGTAGTGCAGGCGGTGGTGTGCATTCTCTATGCATTTTCGCTTGACCTGTCGCCGTCGCTGGCCAAGCAGATGCCGACGCTGCTGTGGAGCACGCTGATCTTCACCGCGCTGGGCCTGCTGTTTCTCACCGGGTTCTGGACGATGCTGCGTCGCCGGCGCGGGCACGCCTGGCTGCAGGTGCTGGTTTTGCTGAGCCTGATCCCCGCCGGCGTGGTGATTCGCCGGCTGCTGGGCTGACCGATCACCGCGGAGGCTTGAATGTCGATGCAACTGGCTGCACCCCGGCAGTGGGAATGGACGGCGGTGATCCCGCTGGCCGCCGGCCTGTATGCGCTGGCCGCCTACAACGGGCCGCTGTGGTGGATTTTCGCCGGCATCCCCGGCGCCCTGGTGCTGGCCGCCGGCGTCGCCCTGCTGATGATGCCGGGGGACCCGCGGGTCACCGCCTACATGGCCTTCGGCGCGGTGATCGGCGTGGTCTTCGGCATCCCGCTGATCGCGGCGCAGGGCTTCGGGCCGGCGCTGATCGCGGCGGCCCTGTTCGCCGCGTCCTTCGTCGTCGCCGGCCGGATCGGGTTGCGCAACGAGCCGGTCTACGACGGCACCGTCGATCTGCATCGCGACTGGCGCATGGACGCCAAGGCCGCGTTCGACGAAGCGGTGCTGGGTTATTTCCTGGCGTCCGCCAACGTTCCCAGTGGCGAGGCCGCGGCGCGCATGAGCGAGGACGCCCTCAAGCTCGAAGCCGAGCTGTTGACCGGCGGCTGGCAGGACGATCCCGACCGTTTCCATCCGGCGCCCGAAGCGCCCGCAAGCGTGCAGATCCACAACGCGCGCATCTACGGCTTCGAATACGAACGCGTGAGCTTCGACAGCGGCTTCAGCCTGCCGCCGCAGCTGCCAGGCGCGCAGGTCTGGCTGGGCCACGAGCGCAACAGTCGGTGCGTCGGCAACCTGCTGCGCCACCCCGGCGCGCCGCGGCCCTGGATCGTGTGCATCCACGGCTATCGCATGGGCGAAGCCTGGCTGGATTTCGGGCTTTTCTCGCCGAAATACCTGCACCAGCATCTCGGGCTGAACGTGCTGATGCCGACCCTGCCGCTGCACGGCACGCGCAAGATCGGCCTGCGCACCGGCGATCATTTCCTCGACGGCGATCTGCTCGATCTGCTCTACGCCGAATCGCAGGCGTTGTGGGATCTGCGCCGCTGGCTGGCCTGGCTGCGCAAGCTCGAAGACAATCCCTCGATCGGCGTCTACGGCATCAGCCTGGGCGGCTACAACGCTGCGCTGCTGTCGCAGTACGACGACCAGCTGGACTTCGTCGTCGCCGGCATCCCCATCGTCGATCTCGCCAGCGGCATCTGGCGCTACGTGCCGCCGATGCACCAGCGATACCTGAGCTGGAGAGGTCTCGACCAGGAGCGTTACAAGAAGATCCTGAATCTGGTCTCGCCGCTGGCGCGGCCGCCGAAGATCGCGACGTCGAACCTGCATATCTTCGCCGCCACCGGTGATCGCATCGTCGCGCCGAGCAATCCGGTGCTGCTGTCGCAGCATTGGGGCGTTCCGATCACCTGGTACCAGGGTTCGCACCTGTCGATCCGCAACGAGCGCGAACCGCGGCTGGCGCTGGAGGAAGCGATGAACCGGGCGCGCTGGCGGCCCGGTGGGTTTGCGGCTTAAGGAAGCGCGATGACATCCATCTGCATCAGCGGCACCGGGCTGTTCACGCCGGCCGAATCCATTTCCAACGACGAGCTGGTGGCCTCGTACAACGGCTATGCCGAGGCCTACAACCGCGAGCACGCCGCCGACATCGAGTGCGACCGCGTGGCCGCGCTGGCGCTATCGAGTTCCGACTTCATCTTCAAGGCCTCCGGCATCCAGTCGCGCTACGTCGTCGACAAGGCCGGCGTGCTCGACATCGCGCGCATGCGTCCGCGCATCCGCGCGCGCGGCAACGACGAGCCCTCGCTGATGACCGAGATGGGCGCGGCCGCGGCGCGGCAGGCTTTGCAGACGGCGCAGTGCGAGCCCGGCGAAATCGATTGCGTGCTCATGGCCTGTTCCAACATGCAGCGCGCCTATCCGGCGATGGCGGTGGAACTGCAGCAGCTGCTCGGTGCCGGCGGCTTTGGCTACGACATCAATGTCGCCTGCGCCTCGGCGGCTTTTGGCATGCAGGCGGCGGTGGACGCGGTGCGCAATGGCAGCGCGCGCCGCGTGCTGGTGGTGAACGCGGAGATCTGCTCGGCGCACCTGAACTGGCGCAATCGCGATTGCCATTTCATCTTCGGCGATGCGGCGACGGCGGTGGTGATCGAAGCCACCGAAAGCGCTCGCGGCGGGCGTCGCTTCGAGGTGCTGGGCACGCGGCTCAAGACGCAGTTCTCCAGCAACATCCGCAACAACTACGGCTTTCTCAACCCGGCCGAAGATCCGCCGCGCACTTGGGACGACGTGCTGTTCCGCCAGGAGGGCCGCAAGGTGTTCAAGGAGGTAGTGCCGATGGTGGCGGAGCTGATCGCCGAGCATCTGCAGGACCTGTCGCTCAAGCCCGATCAGGTGCGCCGCTTCTGGTTGCACCAGGCCAATCTGTCGATGAACGAATTCATCGTGCGCAAACTACTGGGCCGCGATGCCAGCCGCGACGAGGCGCCGGTGATTCTGGACGAGTATGCCAACACCAGTTCGGCGGGCTCGGTGATCGCGTTTCACAAATACCAGCAGGATCTGCGTGCCGGCGACGTCGGCGTGCTCTGCGCGTTCGGCGCCGGCTATTCGGCCGGATGCGTCGTCATGCGCCGCATCTGATCGCGCACGGCCATGGCGAGCGCGGGCGACAGCAGCAGCAGATTCACCGTCGAGGCGTAGATGCGGCCGTCGCCCCGCAATACCTCGATCGTCCGTGCGTCGCGCTGATGATGCAGCGCGCGAAAATCGTCCGGCTCGCGCCAATGCTTGTCGATGCGCTTGAAGGCGCGGAACGCGGTGCCTTTCGCCGCGCGGCAGGCCTGATCCAGTTCACGCAAGGTGCTCCAGAGGATGTCGGGATCGGTCGTGTCCATGCGGAGCAGTCTAGTCGGCGCGGCGGACGGTGAGTTCCGACCTCGCAATGTCGGCAGGGATGCCGGACCGGCAATGGGAGCCGCAGCTGCGCGCCATGCTCGCGAACACCAGCGCGCAAGGGCCGCGTCCCATCAGCCGCATGGAGATGTGGGACGAGATCGAAGCGACACTCGACCCCGGCTGGATGGACGCCCTGCGTCACGCCGCGGTGCTGGTGCCGGTGATCGATCGCAGTGACGGCCCGACGATTCTGCTCACGCTGCGCTCCGACCTGCTGCGCCATCACAGCGGCCAGGTGAGCTTCCCCGGCGGCCGTCGCGACGCCGATGATGTCGATGTCATCGACACCGCGCTGCGCGAGGCCGAGGAAGAAATCGGCCTGCCGCGCGACGCGGTCGAGGTCATCGGTTATCTGGACGATTACCTTACCACCTCGCGCTACCGCGTCACCCCGGTGGTGGGCCTGATCCGCAATCTGCCACCGCTGCGCATCGACGCGGCAGAAGTGGCGGAGGTTTTCGAAGTGCCGCTGGCACGGCTGCTGGACCCGGCGAGTTACGAGCGCAAGATGTTCGAGCGCGAGCAGTTGCGCATCCCGGTGTTCGAGATGATGCACGGTCCGCATCGCGTCTGGGGCGCCACGGCCGGCATGCTGTGGGACCTGTGCACCAAGGCCGGCGCATGGAAGACGCGCTGAAGCAGGCCGAAGCCCTGCAGTGCGCGGCTGCGCTGGAAGGCTTCGACTGGAGCACGCTTGCCGATCTGTGGCCCAAGCTCGACGAGGAGATCGTCGAGCTGCGTGAGGCGGCGACGCAGTCTACCGACCGCCGCCAGGACGAACTCGGCGATCTGCTGTTCATGGCGGTGAACCTGGCGCGCCACCTCGGCGTCGATCCGCGCGCGGCAATGCTCGCCGCCAACGCCAAGTTCCGTCGCCGCTATTCCCATGTCATCGCCCATGTCGATCTATTGCCGGCGCTGGGCGCGCCCGAGCGACTGGAGCGGATGGAGGCGCTCTGGGGCGAGGCCAAGAAGCTGGGCTTGTAGCAACCAGTAATTCAAGGCCCCGAAAAGCTGGCTTTGACCTTACGCGGTAGGCTTTGCCAAGCTTTCGCCGGAATAACGTTGTGAGGTAAGCCCCGATGCCCAGCGCTGCGATCAAAACCGACCGTCATTACACCTACGCCGATTACCTCAAGTTTCCCGAGGACGAACGCTGGGAGATCATTGACGGCGTGGCTTACAACATGTCCCCGGCGCCGACGGTGGACCATCAGTCGCTAGCCGGAGAACTGCATTTGCAGGTTGGCAGCCAGCTACGGGGCAAGCGCTGCCGCGTCTATTTCTCACCAATTGACGTCCGCTTCCAGGACTCGCCGAATACCGACAAAGTAGTCCAGCCCGATCTGCTCGTCGTTTGTGACCGCAGCAAGATTAGGTCCGCGGGGATCGTTGGTGCGCCCGACTGGATCGTCGAGATCCTCTCGCCAGGCACCGCCGGCAAGGATCACATCGTCAAGCGCGGCCTCTATGAGAAGCAGGGCGTGCGCGAGTATTGGCTGATGCATCCGGTGGATCGCATCGTCACTATTTATCGTCTCGGCCCGGAAGCGAAGTACCTGCAGGCCGATGTGTACGAACTCAAAGGCAAGCTCTCGGTGGATGCGGTGCCCGGGTTGGAGATTGACTGGGATTTGTGGGAGCCCCTGCCGCCGGAAACCTGACGCAGCAGTTTCATGGCGCTTTGCCTACACTCCGCAGCCTTGTCGGAGACTCGCATGATCCCCATCCGCCTTGCCGTTCTCGGCGCCGCCGGCCGCATGGGCCGGGCGCTGATCGACGCGCTGCCGCAGCACCAGATGCTGAGTCTGGGCGCGGCGCTCGACCGTCCCGACGCGCTGCTGGCGCAGGGCGGCGAGATCGCGCCCGGTGTCGTTCTGTCCTGCGATGTGGCGGCGGCGACGTCGAGCTTCGACGTGCTGATCGATTTCACCCGACCCGAGAGCACGCTGGCCGCGCTCGATGCCTGCGTCGCAGCCGGCCGCGGCATGGTCATCGGCACCACCGGTTTTTCGGCCGCGCAGCGCGAGCAGATAAGCAAGGCCGCGATGGAGGTGCCGATCTGCCTGTCGGGCAATTTCAGCATCGGCGTCAATCTGTGCCTGGCTCTGGCCGAACATGCGGCACGGGTGCTGGGAGACGCTTTCGACATCGAGATCGTCGAGGCCCATCACCGGCACAAGGTCGACGCGCCGAGCGGCACCGCGCTCATGCTGGGCGAGGCCGCGGCCAGAGGCGCCGGGCTCAGTCTCGCTGAAAACGCGATCTACGCGCGTCAGGGCCACACCGGCGCCAGGGCGCGCGGCGACATCGGCTTTTCGACCGTGCGCGGCGGCGACGTTGTCGGTGACCACAGCCTGCTGTTCCTCGGCGAGGGCGAGCGCGTGGAGATCACCCACAGGGCCAGCAACCGCGCCAACTTCGCCAACGGCGCCCTGCGCGCCGCGGCCTGGCTGGCACAGCGGCCGCCCGGTCTGTATTCGATGCGCGAGGTTCTGGCGTAGCGCCCTTGATGTCTCGGCGCGCACTGGCACTCTGCGGCACGCTCGGTCTGGCGATGCTGACGGCGTGCCAGTCGCAGCCACCGCGAGCATCGGCGGCAGCCCGGTCTGCGGTTTCGCATGCGTGCCCGCCGGCCATCGCGTCGTCCGGCGCCCGCTGCCTGTCGGTCCCGGTTCCACGGGACTATCGCAAGCTCGCTGATGCCAGCATCGATCTGGACGTCATCGTCTTCCCGGCGCTGGAACCCGGCGCGGACAAAGCCGCGCAGTTCGATCTTCAACCCGGTAATGCCTTCGAGCAGGCTGCCGCGTTCTATACCGGCGACGGCCTGGCGTATCGACGTTATCGCGACGTGGTGGTGATGCCCGTCCGGAACTGGGACGGTGCTGATTCGCCGGCCTGCGAAGCGGTCGATGCGCGAGCGGCCGCGCGCGATGTCGAATCGGTTCGTTTCAGATTGGGCTACGCAATGATCGACTTGTCCGCTGCGTCGTGCGCCGCCACGGTCGCCTTGCGCGTCGTCACCGACGCTGCGCCGCAGGTGCGCACCGCGGTGCTGAAAGACCCGCGCCCGCCGTTCCCGGACTCGCCGCAGGCAGGCGGCAATCGAGTCCCGCTGCTGCTGCTTTCAGGCGCGACCGACCCGGCGACGCTGGCCGGCGGGACGCAGGCGGTGACCACTCGATTCCCCGGCAGTTGGCAGTTGATCCTCCCGGCCGGGCAGAGCACTGCGCGCGGAATCAGCGGGCTGGACAGCTGCGTCGATCGTCTGATCCTCAAGTTCATCGCCGCGCGTTCGGTCGACAACGTCGACGATTTCTGTTTTGCGGCGATGACGCGCGAGCCGTCGTTGTCACCCTGACTCTTCGCTGTCGATTTTGTCCGGGCTGAAACGTCGTCAGCGTAGTCACCAGGAGAAACATCATGAAGCTCATCCACAAGATCACTCCCTGCCTGTGGTTCGACGATCAGGCGGAGGAAGCCGCGCGCTTTTATATCAGCGTCTTTAACAACTCCAGCATCACCGCGATCAGCCGCTACCCGGCCGCTGGTCAAGAAATTCATGGCCGGCCTGCCGGGTCGGTGATGACGGTCGAATTCGAGTTGAACGGTCAGCCGTTCACTGCGCTCAACGGTGGCCCGCACTTCAAATTGAACGAGGCGATTTCCTTCCAGGTCAACTGCGAAACCCAAGAGCAGATCGACTACTACTCGCGAGCGCTGGGCGAGGGCGGTGACCCGAACGCACAGCAATGCGGCTGGATCAAGGACCGTTACGGTGCGTCCTGGCAAATCGTCCCGTCAGCGCTCAGCCGCATGCTGCTGGACGCCGACGCGGCAAAATCCGCACGCGCTTTCACCGCCATGCTGCAGATGAAGAAGCTCGACATCGCCGAGCTCAGTCGCGCCTTCGAAGGCTAGTTGCGATCAGTCGACCAAGCGCACGCGGCCGACCAGCAGCTGCGCGCGATCGGCGCAGGGCCCGACGAGGATCTCGACTTCACCGGGCTCGAACACCGGCGCCAGATCGCGTCCGAGAAAGCGTAATTCCGTTGCCGGGACCGTGATCTCGACGGTGCCGGTCTCACCGGGTTTGAGCGTGATCTTGCCGATGCCCTTGAGCTCCAGCAGCGGCCGCGCGACGCTGGCCACCAGGTCGCGCACGAACAGGAACACGGTCTCCTGCGCAAGCCGCTTGCCCAGGTTGCTGACCTCGATCTGCGCGCGGATCGTATCGGACTCGCGCAGGGTCTCCGGCGTGACGCGCAGCGCGCTGTGCTTGAACTCGCCGTAGGTGAGCCCGTGGCCGAAGGCGTACAGCGGGTCATTGGGCACGTCGAGATATTTGCTGGTGAAATAGTCGTCGGGATTCGCCGGACGGCCGCTCGGACGCTGGCCGAAAAAAATCGGCAGCTGGCCGATCGCGCGCGGCCAGCTCATCGGCGTGCGGCCGCTGGGCGATACACGGCCGGTGAGCACGTCGGCGATGGCATTGCCGGCCTCGCTGCCCAGAAACCAGGCAGCGAGCAGCGCGTCCGCGCGTTCCGCGAGCCAGGGCAGCACCAGCGGGCGGCCGGAAAACACCACGGCGATGACCGGGACGCCCAGGCTGGCGGCGCGTGCGAGTGTGGCCTCGGCCAGTGCGCGCTGCTGGCCGGGCAGCTCCGGATACGCGCGGCTCGCCGCTTCGCCGCTCATCGGAGCGGCCTCGCCGACGCACAGCACGATCACGTCGGCGTCGTCGCACAGATCGACCGCAGCTTCGATGTTCGAACCGTTGTGATCGTTGATGGCAGCGCCGGCGGCGTGGACGATCTCGGTCGTCGGCAAGCCCTGGCGCAAGCCCGCCAGCACGCTGACGTGCTGATCGGGCTGCTGCGCCGCGCCCCAGCAGCCGCCCATTTCGCCCGCGGCATCGCCGAGCGGGCCGATGACGCAGAGACGGCGGACGGAATCGGTCAGCGGCAAGGTGTCGTGATCGTTCTTGAGCATCACGATCGCGCGCGCGCCGACTTCGCGCGCCAGCGCGCGGCGCTCGGCGATCACCTCGGCAGGCTCGGGCGTCGCACCGCGCCGATACGGATCGTCGAACAGCCCAAGCTGTTCCTTGAGCCGCAGCACGCGGCGCACCGCGGTGTCGATCTGGTTGAGGGTCACCAGCCCGCGTTCGAGCGCGACCGGAAGACCCTTGCGGTAGGCGTCGGCCATCATGTCGATGTCGACGCCGGCGTTGAGCGCCAGCGCCGCGGCCTCGACCAGGTCGGCGGCGACGCCGTGACGGATCAGCTCGCCGATGGCGTTGTAGTCGCTCACCAGCACGCCGTCGAAGCCCAGCCGGCCGCGCAGATAATCGCGCAGCAACTCGGTGTGCGCGGTCATCGGGATGCCGTTGAGATCGGTGAACGCCGGCATGATCGTGGCGACGCCCGCCGCCACCGCCGCTTCGAATGGCGGCAGATGCACCTCGTGCAGCGTGCGCTCGGAAATGTCGACCGACGCATATTCGCGCCCGGCGTTGACCGGCCCGTAAGCGCAGAAGTGCTTGGCGCAGGCGGCGAGCGCGTCGCTACTGGCCAGATCCACGCCCTGGAAGCCGCGCACCTTGGCGCGCGACATCAGCGCGCCGAGCCAGGGGTCTTCGCCGGGGCCCTCGGCGGTGCGGCCCCAGCGCGGATCGCGCGACACGTCGAGCATTGGCGTGAAGGTCATCGACAGGCCGTCGGCGGCGGCTTCCCTGGCGGCCTCGCTGGCGGTGAGCGACCAGGTGTCGGGGTCCATCAGCGCCATTTCGCCGAGCGGAATCGGAAACAGGATGCGATGCCCGTGGATGACGTCGAGCCCGATCAGCAGCGGAATGCCGAGCCGCGATTGTTCCACCGCCAGGCGCTGCATCTCATGGGTCGGCCCGGGCCCGACCATGTTGAGCAGATTGCCGAGCGTGCCGTCGACGATCGAATCCGTGGAATCGCCGGCGATGATCGGTCCGGTCACGGCATAGCTGGACGCGGTCATGGTGAGCTGGCCGAGCTTCTCGGCGAGCGTCATATCGGCCAGCAGCTTGTCGATCCGGGTCATGAGTTCAGGCCTTTATAAAAACAAAGAGGCATCATAGGAGGGCTAGCTGAAGTTCGGCCAACGGCAGCCGCCGAGCGATCGCGGCTAAAGTCGCTTTTGCGGGCGAACATGATGTAGGAGCGGCATAGCCGCGACCGCCCCACCCAGAAAATCCAAGTACCGATGAAGCGATCGATGTCGGAAGTCGAGACGATGCCCAGTCCATCACCGCGCGCGTTTTTTTCGGCGGACTCCAGCGCGGCCGTACTCGCAGCCTTGCCGGACGACGCCTTGATCGACGCGATCCAGCGCCAGACCTTCAATTTTTTTCTTGAGGCTTCGCACCCGCTCAGTGCGCTGGCGCCGGATCGCGTGCCGTCGCGCAAGGGGCATCCGCCGGATTTGGTGACCACCGGCGGATCGGGCTTCGGCGTGATGGCGCTGATCGTGGCGACCGAACGCGGATGGATCTCGCGCAGCGATGCGCTGGACCGCCTGGGACGCATGCTCGATCTGCTGCTGAGCGCCACCAGCTATCACGGCGCGTTCGCGCATTTCATCAACGGCGCCAGCGGCGCGACGATCCCCTTCAGCCGCAGGGACGACGCGGGCGATCTGCTGGAGACCGCGTTCCTGGTGATGGGCCTGCTGTGCGCGCGCCAGTATTTCGACCGTGACACCGAGGTCGAAAAAGTCCTGCGCGATCGCATCAACTGGATCTGGGAGGAAGTCGACTGGAACTGGTACACCCAGGGCGGCCGCAAGGTGCTGTACTGGCACTGGAGCCCGAACAACGGCTGGGCGATGGATCACGAGATCCGCGGCTGGAACGAATGCCTGGTGGCCTACGTGCTGGCGGCGGGGTCCAAGCGCTACTGCATCGATCCGCAGGTGTATCACCAGGGTTATGCAACGGGACGCAGCTTCATCAACGGCCAGTCGTACTACGACATCGAACTGCCGCTGGGCCCGGACTACGGCGGCCCGCTGTTCTTCGCGCACTATTCGTTCTGCGGCCTGGACCCGCGCGGGCTCAAGGACCGCTACGCCGATTATTGGGACTTGAATCGTCGCCACGTGCAGATCAATCGCGCGCACTGCATCGCCAATCCGCAACGCCATGCCGGTTACAGTGCGAACTGCTGGGGCCTGACCGCGAGCGACGATCCAAAAGGCTATGCGGTGCACGCACCCGACGAGGACAACGGCACGATCTCGCCGACCGCGGCCCTGTCCAGCCTGCCGTATGCGCCGGGCGAAGTGCTCGCGGCGGCGCGTCATTTCTTGAGCGCACACGGCGACAGGCTGTGGACGCGCTACGGCTTCTTCGATGCCTTCTGCGAAAACCAGCAATGGACGGCCGACAGTTATCTGGCGATCGACCAGGGGCCGATCGTGGTGATGATGGAAAACCATCGCAGCGGCCTGCTGTGGAACCTGTTCATGAGCGTGCCCGAGGTGCAGACCGGTTTGCGCCGGCTCGACTTCACCAGCCCGCATCTGGTCGCGCCATGAGCGCGGCGCTTGAGCGGTGGATCGAAGCCGAATACCGCATCGCCGCGGCGGCGATGCTTCGCAGCATCTCGGCCGTTGATCTGGTGAAGACGCGCCCCGGTTTCGGCCAGAGCCTGCGGCCCGCGAAGGGCTCGGTTATCGCCTCGCCGGTAATGGCGGCTTATGACCCCGATCCTGATTACTGCTTTCACTGGTACCGCGATTCGGCGGTGGTGATGGACGCGCTGCGGCTGCTGTCGGAAGACGCGGGCTCCGGCGTGGACGGCGCCGCGATGTTCGAAGACTATCTGCGCTTCAGCCTGTCTCTGCGCAGGCTCGACGGCCGCGTCGATGCCGCCTCCCCTGCGAGACGAGCGAAAGTCGCCGCGGACTATCTGCAGTTTTTGCGCGATGACGACGATCTCGCGAGCGCCCACGGCGACGCCGTGATCGCGCAGACGCGAGTCAATCCGGACGGCACGCTGGATGTTTCCAAGTGGGCACGGCCGCAGCACGACGGCCCGCCGCTGACCGCGCTCAGCTTGCTGCGATGGTCGCGCAGCGTGTTCGCAGACCGCGACCTCGACGCCGATCTGTCGTCGCTGCTGCGCTGGCATCTGGACTTCACCCATCGCCACTGGCGCGAGCCGTCCTACGACATCTGGGAAGAAGAGCGCGGCGAGCACTACTACACGCTGCGGGTCTCCGCCGCGGCGCTCATCGAGGGCGCGGACTGGCTGCAGGCGCGCGGCGAACCGGATACGGCGCGCTCGTATCGCGAGCAGGCACAGGCGATCTTCCGTCGCCTCGATGATTTCTGGCTCGGCGAGCAAGGCCACTACCGTTCACGCATTCTCAGCGGCGGCGCGCCCTCGACCAAGGATCTCGACATCGCGGTGATTCTCGCCGCGATCCATGTCGATCAGCGCAGCGGCGCGCATACGGTGAACGATCCGCGCATGCAGGCGACGCTGGCGCGCCTGGAAGATCTGTTCGACGCGCGGTATCCAATCAACCGCGGTCGTCCCGCGCAGCGCGGACCGGCAATGGGCCGTTATGCGACCGACGTCTACTACTCCGGCGGCGCCTATTATTTTTCGACGCTCGGTGCCGCCGAGTTCTGTTTTTGCGCGGCCATGGGCGCGGCCGATGCGCAGCGCTGGATCGCACGTGGCGATGCCTATCTTGAGACGGTGCGCGCGTTCACGCCGACCAGCGGAGAGCTGTCGGAACAATTCGATCAGGCCAGCGGCTTGCAGACTTCCGCCAAGCATCTGGCCTGGAGTTACGCGGCCTTCATCAGTTGCATCGCGACACGCCGCGTCTCGCTGGGTGCGCCGCGGTTCAGCTAGGGTGGTCAGACTCGGGGGTCGAAATCGCGACTGATCGACATGCGCGCCACCACTCCCAGGCATTGATGACCGACCGTGCGACAGAAAAAGCAGCGGACGCTGCCGGCCTGGCAGCGGAAGCCGGTGCGCGGTCGGGACTGTTCCGGCAGCTCGGCCTGTTGCGTCGCGCGCTGTTCGCATCGACCGTCGGCCGCTCGCTGAAGATCCTGATGAGCAGCCTTCTGGTGGTGATCATCGCCACCTCCTACGGGCAGATCATTCTCAACCGCTGGAACAAGCCGTTCTTCGACGCGCTGTCGCGGCGTGACCTGCGAGAATTCCTGGTGCAGCTCGGCGTGTTCTTCATGATCGCGGCGGTGCTGTTGGTGCTCAACGTCATCCAGCGCTGGCTGCTGGAGACCCTGAAGATCACGCTGCGCGAAGGCGTGGTGCGCGACTTGGTCGGGCACTGGATGCTGCCGCGTCGCGCGTTCTGGTTGTCGACCGCGGGGCCGATGGGCGTCAACCCGGATCAGCGCATGACCGAGGACGCGCAGAAGATGTGCGATCTGTCGACCGACCTGGGCAATGGCCTGCTGCAGGCCTCGATCATGTTCATCTCGTTCTCCGGCATTCTCTGGGTGATCTCGGCCGACTTCAGCATCCGCGTCGGCGGCGCCGACTACGCGGTGCCGGGCTTCATGGTGTGGGCGGCGATTCTCTACGCGGGCACCGGCTCGTTGCTGAGTTACTGGGTCGGGCGCTCGCTGATCGGGCGCAATGCCGAGCGCTACTCGCGTGAAGGCGAACTGCGCTTTGCGCTCGTGCGCATCAACGAACATCTCGACGGCATCTCGCTGGCCGCCGGCGAAGCCGACGAGCAGCGTCGCGTCTTGCGCTACCTGGGCGATGTGATGGCGGCGATGCGCAGGCTGGTGCGCGGCTGGACCAATCTCACCTGGGTCACCGCCGGCTTCGGCTGGACCACGACGGTGGCGCCGATCCTGATCGCCGCGCCGCTGTATCTCACCGGCAAGATTTCCTTCGGCGGCCTGATGATGGCCGCCGCCGCTTTCACCCAGGCGCAGCAGGCGCTGCGCTGGTTCGTCGACAACTTCGGGACCATCGCCGACTGGCGCGCGACGCTTCTGCGCGTCGCCGGATTCCGCGAAGCGCTGACGGGCAACGTCGAGGTGCTGCGCTACGAAAGCCGCATCACCTATGTCGATGGCGACGACGCGGCGATGCGCATCGAGGGGCTTGAGATCGAATCGCCGCCGGGGCGCGACCGGCTGGATGAGGCCAGCGTCGTCGTCACCGCCGGCGAGCGCGTCCTGATCCTCGGCTCGGCGGGCACCGGCAAGACGCTGCTGTTCCGCGCGCTCGCGGGCTTGTGGCCCTGGGGCGTCGGCCAGATCACGCGGCCGGCGCATCAGGCCATCTTCTACATGCCGCGCGGGACGCCCTATCTGCCGAGCGGAACCCTGCGCGAAGTGCTGACCTATCCGCAGGCCACCGACGCCTTCGAGCCCGGCGCCTGCGAACACGCGCTGAGCCGCCTGGGCCTGGAACGACTGGTGTCCCTGCTCGACACGGAGCGGCGCTGGGATCGCGAGCTGAGCCACGAGGACCAGATGTGCCTGGCGTTCTCGCGCATCGTCCTGCAGGCGCCGCCCTGGGTGGTGATGGACGAAGCGCTGGGCCTGCTCGACGACACCTCGCTCGAACACGTCATCGACGTCTTCACCCATGAGCTGGCGGGCACCAGTATCATCCACATCGGCAAGGCCGCCGAGACCGGCGACCGGCTTTTTTCGCGCGTGCTGCATCTGGTCAAAGTGCCCTCAGAGCCCACACCTGTGACGTCCGAAGATCGTCGATGAACCCTTCGTCGGTAAGCCGGCCGCTTTGTGCGCTGGTGCGGGCGCTGACACCGGCGCTGCTGCCGGCACTGCTCAGGGGGCTCTTCGTGCTGCTGCTGATCGGGCAATGCGGACGCGCCGCGGCCCAGCAGTTCGAATTCCATCCGCCGCCAAGCGCTACCGACGCCAGTGTGCCGGCCGTGATGCGCGACCTGGCGGTGCGCATCCTGCCGGTCTACGAGGAGCCCGATACCGATCGCTACCTGACCAATCTGGCCGCGCTGCAGCTGGTCGCGGGCGACTACGGCGCGGCCTACGACACCCGGCAGGCGCTGCAGGGCCGGCAGCGTCCCGCGGATGCCGGCCGCGCCGTGGACAAGGCAGTGCTCTACGACCTCTACGCGCGAGCACGCGCGATTGAAACCGAAGCCGCCGTGCCGTTTCCGCAGGCCTTCTCGCGCGCGTTCAAGGAGGTGGTGCCGAAGCTCAACGATCGCGACGCGCACGCGGTCAGCGTGTGGCTGGCAACGCCGCGATCGGTTTTCCAGGAAGCTTTGCAAAGCGCGTTCGATCGTTATCGCGCGCGCGGCAGCATCAGCTTTCCCGAGGCGGTGGATCTGGTCTGGACCTACCTGTCCTTCGACGCCTACCGCAGCTTCAGCCCGCTGGTGGCGGCGCTGGACAGCGAGGACGACAGCCGGCGCTACCTCATCGACGAAAACGTGACGATCAGGACGCCGGCCGGATGGCGAATCCAGGCGGTGGTGATCCGCCCCAAGGGCGCCGCGATTCCCTTGCCGGCGCTGCTCGAGTTCAGCATCCATGTCAGCCAGGATTTCGCGCGCGAGGCGGCGGCGCATGGCTATGTCGGCGTGGTGGCGTATACGCGCGGCAGGCCAATCCAGGCCGGCAAGAGCACCGAAGTCGTGGTGCCCTTCACCAACGATGGCGACGACGCACGCGCGGTGATCAACTGGATCGCTAGGCAGAGCTGGAGCGACGGCCGCGTCGGCATGGCCGGCGGCGTCGACAGCGGGTCCGCCGCGTGGGCGGTCGCCCGGCATCCGCCGAAAGCGCTCAAGGCCATCGCCACCAGCTTCGCGCGTGTGCTAGGCGTCGACTTCCCGATGGGCGGCAACATCGTCCGCAACGCGTCGTATCGCTGGGCGCAACTCAATACCTCGGCGCCAGTGAAACAAGGCCAGGCGCCGCCGAGCACCGACGATGCGGTCTGGCGACTGCTAGACCAGACCTGGTTCACCAGCGGCAAGCGCTATCGCGATCTGGACCTTCGCTTCGGTACGCCAAACCGCGCCTTCGACGAGTGGCTGGATCACCCTAGCTACGATCGCTACTGGCAGAAGCTGATCCCGTTCCGCAAGCAGTTCGCGCGCGTCGACATTCCCGTGTTGACCCTGGCCGGCTATTACGGTGGCGACGCCGGCGCGCTCTACACCTTCAGTGAGCACACGCGCCACAACGGCAAGGCCAACCACACCCTGCTGATCGGCCCCTACGACGACGACGTCGCGCAGGACGCGCCCGCGCCGGAGCTTAAAGGCTACACGCTGGACACGGCCGCGCGGACCAATCTGCGCGAGCTGCGCTACCAGTGGTTCGATTCCATCTTCAAGAACACACCGGGGCCCGCGCTGCTGAAGGACCGTGTCAACTACCAGGTGATGGGCGCGAACCAATGGCGGCATGCACCATCGATCGCGGCCATGGGCAACGCCGCGCAGCGCTATTTTCTGGACGCCGGCGCGCCCAACGAGCGCCGACGGCTCGCCGAGCGGCCCACGCCTGCGGACCGCTTCGTCGAGCAGACCGTGGACTTCGCCGATCGCAAGGAGCTGACGATTCCGGCGACGGATGTGACGAGCAGAAACCTGCCGGCGCAGAACGCGGTCGTCTATTCGAGCGAGCCGCTTCCGCAGCCGCTGGAAATCAGCGGCCAGCTGACCGGCAAGCTCGATTTCATCATCAACAAGCAGGACGTGGACCTGAAGATCGCCGTGTACGAGTTGATGGCTGGCGGCATGTACGTGCAGCTGTTTGATCCCTACGAGTTCCGCGCGAGTTACGCCAGGGATCGTACCCAGCGCCGGCTGCTCGCGGCCGGCAAACGCCAGCAACTGCCGTTCACCATCGAGCGCCTGACCGCGCGCAAGCTCAAGGCCGGCAGTCGCATCGTGGTGGTGCTCGGCGTCAACAAGCGCCCGGACCAGCAGCTCAATCTCGGCTCCGGCAAGGACGTGAAGGAAGAGACCGTTCGCGACGCCAGGACGCCCCTGACGATCCGCTGGTACAGCGGCAGCACCATCGATCTGCCTATCCGCAAATAGCGCGGCCCGGAGGCTCCCATGTGTCGAAACATCAAGACCCTGTTCAACTTCGAGCCGCCGGCGACCGAGGACGAGATCCACGCTTCCGCGCTGCAGTTCGTGCGCAAGCTCAGCGGCTTCAACGCGCCGTCGAAAATCAACCAGGCGGCGTTCGATCTGGCGGTCGAGCAGGTAACTGACGTGGCGCGGACTCTGATCGGATCGCTGGTGACCTTGGCGCCGCCGAAGAATCGCGAGATCGAGCGAGCTCGCGCGATGGCGGAGTCGGCGAAGCGGTTTTCGTGAAGCCACCGGGCGATCGCAAACGTTAAGCGGTTCACGCGCCTCTGGAGGTTGGCCCGTATCATTGCGCGGGGCAGGCGCCGATCTGCAGCGCCTCGCGAGACCGCCAGCGTAATGGGCTGAAACGGGTGGGGCAGATTGGACCGTGACGGTGGGGCAATACGGAAGCAATGGGCACTGTGCGCGGGCTTGATCGCGCTGTTGTCATGCCCGCCGCCGGCGATCGCCGGCTACGGCCTCTACACCCACGGTTACGGCATCAAGTCCCTGGGCTACGGCGGCATCGGCTATGTGCTGGCGGAAGACAGCTACACCCTGGCGTCCAACCCTGCGGGCGCGGCGGTGATGGGCGACCGGCTGGATCTGGGGTTGGACTACGAAAACTTCGACGGCGGCGTCAGCATCGAGCACAACCTGCTGGGGCGCGATCAGCGCTACGTGACCAGCCAGCGTGATTTCATCATTCCCCAGATCGGCGCGACGTGGATGCTGTCGGACCGGGTCGTGGTCGGCGCAACCGCTTTCTTCGCCGGCTTTGGCACCGAATACAAACACAGTCCCTACGAGCGCTTCGGCGGTGACCCGAGCATCAAGCTGGGCCTTTCGCAGGCAAGTGCAGCGCTGGCGCTCGGTTATCTGATCGCGCCGCATCAGTCGGTGGGGTTTGCGGTCAACCTTGCTTATCAGGTCCTGGAGGCCGAAGGCGCCGACGTGTTCGCGGCGCTCTCCGACGACCGCAAACACTTTTCCAACCAGGGCATGGATGGCCGTTTTGGCGCCGGCTTCACACTCGGCTGGCTGGGCACGCTAGGCCCGCAGGTGGTCGGCGCGCTGAGCTATCGGTCGAAGACTTGGACCGATCGCTACGACGAGTACGCCGGCCTGTTACCGGAACGGGGCAGGGTCGATCTGCCGGCGATCTATGGCGGTGGGCTGTCTTGGGCTTTCATCCCCGGATGGACCGCCGCCTTCGAGTACCAGCGCATCGACTACGGCGAGGAGGCGGCGATCGGCAATCGGCTGGGACACATCATCGGCGGCGAATCGCTGGGATTGGAAGACGGGCCGGGCTTCGGCTGGCGCAACCAGGACATCACCAAGTTCGGGCTCGCTTTCGAAGTCTCGGAGCGGCTCACCCTGCGCGGCGGCTATGGCCACGGCTCACAAAATATTCCGACCTCGCAAACCTTCTTCGGCGGCCTGGCTCCTTCGTTTCTACAGGACCACTACACTCTGGGCGCGACGCTCGGGCTGAGCCCACGCTGGGAGGTCTCCGGTTACCTGGGCATCGCGCCGAGAGCCCACCTGTACGGCAAGAACTCGATCCCACCCGTGGTCGGTGGCGGCGAAGCCAACCTCGACGCGCAGCAGTTCTACCTGGGGTTTTCTTTCGGACGCCGCACGCGCGAGTGACCGCCGTACCCGGTTATTTCTCCGCCTCGGATTTGCGTAGACGGCAGGCATCCGAGCAATACAGCACCGCGTCCCAGTTCTTCGCCCAGCGCTTGCGCCAGGTCATCGGCCGCCCGCAAACCGCGCAGGGTTTTGCGGGCAGGGATGCCTTGTTGCCTTTGAAGGACGTGGCGACGGGCTGGTTCAGACGCCGTGATCCTGCAGCCATTCGTGCGTGAGCTTGGTGGCGTAGTTAGCGGCGATCTTGTCGTAGCTCGGACGATAGTCGGCGTTGAAGCCGTGGTCGACGCCGGGGAACACCAGCACCTCGGAGCCGGAGTCTCCCTTGGCCAGCTGGTCACGCATCTGCACCACGACGTCCTGCTTGATGAAAGCATCCTTGCTGGCGTAGAGCCCGAGCACCGGCACCTTGATGGTGGTGGCGATGTCGATCGGATCGTTCGGCTTGATCTCCGACTTCATCCCGCTGAGCAGGCCGTAATACGCAACGCCGGCCTTGACCTTGGGGTTGTACGCGGCATACAGCCACACCGCGCGCCCGCCCCAGCAATAGCCGACGAGGCCGAGCTTGCCGGCATCCACCGCGCCGCTGGCCTTGGCATGGGCAACCGTGGCGTCGAGATCGGACATCACCTGCGCGTCGGGCACCTTGGCGACCACCTTGCCCAGGATTTCGTTGATGTCGCTCATCTTCGACACGTCGCCCTGGCGCGCGAACATCTCCGGCGCGATGGCGTAGTACCCGAGCTTGGCGAAGCGCCGGCATAGGTCCTTGATGTGCTCGTGCACGCCGAAGATCTCCTGGATCACCAGCACCACCGGCAGCTTCTTGCCCTTCTCCGGCATGGCGTAGTACCCGGGGATCTTGCCGTCGGCGACAGCAATGCTGATCTCGCCGGCCTTGAGCCCCTGGGTGCTGGTCTTGATCGCCTGGGCCTCTACCGCGCCGGAGGCCAGCGCGAATCCGCTCGCCAGCGAGGTGACGATGAAGCCGCGACGTGACAGGCCTTCGGCGGGCGGCGGCGGATCGCGGAAGTCGACATTCTTCAAGCCGTATTGCAGGTGATCCATTGCGATTTTCCTTTGGTTGGATGGCTGACTCAGATCAGCCGCAGCTTGACATCGACATTGCCGCGCGTGGCATTGGAGTACGGGCAGACGACGTGCGCGGCTTCGACCAGCTCATGCGCCTGCTGCTCGTCCATGCCCGGCAGTTTGACCGCAAGCTCGACGGTGATCATGAAGCCGGTGGCGATCGGCCCCAGGCCGACCGCGCCCTGGACTTCAGTGCCTTCCGGCAGCGCCTGCTTGTGCTGGCCGGCGACGTGCTTGAGCGCGCCGATGAAGCAGGCGGCATAACCGGCGGCGAACATCTGTTCGGGGTTGGTGCCACCTTCGCCCTTGCCGCCGAGCTCCTTGGGCGCGACCAGCTTGACGTTGAGCGCGCCGTCGGAAGAGCGGGCGTGGCCGTCGCGTCCGCCGGTCGCGCTGGCGTGGGCGGTGTAAACGATTTTGTCGGGTTGCATGGGGTTCTCCGGTTTCGAGGGTGGGACAAGGGTGCGGGCGCATCGCCCGCGAGGTGATTCGTTACAGGTGCTCCTGCAAGGATGCGCGCAGTTTTTGTAGGGACCGTGTCAGTGCCGCGCGCTCGTCGGCCGTACAGCCGGTGGTGCAGGCCACGCGCTCGTTCACGGAACCGGCGCGGGCGTGCAGGGCGCTGCCTATTTCGGTGAGCGTGACGTGCACCCGGCGCTCGTCGAGCTCGCTGCGCGTGCGGCGCAGCAGCTTGAGCGATTCCAGACGCTTGAGCAGCGGCGTCAGCGTCCCGGAATCGAGCGCCACGCGCTCGCCGAGTTCGGACACGCTCAGATCGTCGCGCTCCCACAGCGCCAGCATCACCACGTACTGCGGATAGGTCAGGCCCAGCTCGGCGAGCAGCGGCCGGTAGCGCTTGGTCATCGTCAGCGACGCCGAATACAAGGCAAAGCAAAGCTGGTTGCCGAGCAGCAGATTGCGTGTGGCGCGGTTGCGGGAGGCAGGTGCCTTGGCGGGCATTGTCGATGTGGACGATAAGATTGCGCGCAATCTAAACGCTCATGAGAATCTTGGCAAACGACTTCTGCGACCAAACGTAGGTTGGGTGAGCGCAAGCGAACCCCAACATTCGGCGCGTGATCATTGGAGTTCATTCCAGCTGCTTAATCATTTCTATGTACGTTGTCGCACATAGAGCCAAGGGCCAATGCTATAAGTTGACCTCCTGCGTGGCGGGCGCCTCTCCGTTTTCGATTTCAAGTGACCAAAATTTCAGCCAAGCCGACTCCGTTTCAAAACCGTCTTCTGGCCGCTTTGCCCCTGGAAGTGCAGCAGCGAATTCTCCCCGAACTCGAGTTGATCTCGCTGCCGCTGGGCAAGGTGCTCTACGAGCCGGGCGACGAGCTGCGGCACATCTATTTTCCGACCGACTGCATCGTGTCGCTGCTCTATGTCATGGAGAACGGCGCGTCGGCAGAGATCTCGGTAGTGGGCTGCGAAGGCCTGGTCGGCGTCGCGCTGTTCATGGGTGGCGAGAGCACGCCGAGCCGGGGGATCGTGCAGAGCGCCGGCAGCGCCTACCGGCTGACGGCCAAGCGGCTCAAGGACGAGTTCAACCGCCATAGCGAACTGATGCTGCTGATGCTGCGCTACACCCAGTCGCTGATCACTCAGATGGCGCAGACCGCCGTGTGCAACCGCCACCACAGCATCGATCAGCAGCTGTGCCGCTGGTTGCTGTTGTCGCTCGATCGTCTGCCGAGCAACCAGCTGGTCATGACCCAGGAGCTGATCGCCAACATGCTGGGCGTGCGTCGCGAAGGCGTCACCGACGCGGCCGGCAAGCTGCAGAAGATCGGCGTCATCAAGTATTACCGCGGCAAGATCACCGTGCTCGATCGCCCCAAGCTCGAAAAGCTGAGCTGCGAGTGCTACGCCGTGGTGAAGAGGGAATGCGACCGGCTGCTGCCCAATCCCGCGCCATCGGGGTTCTAGCGAACAGACGACGGCGCGGGTGCTGCACACACTCGGACGATGCCCGGTGTCCTCGAAAAGCCACTGCAAAAACCCTTGCTCAACGCCCTGATCGAAGGGCTTCCGCGCAAGGATCGCGTCGCCGTCCTGGCAAGCTGCGAGACCGTCGAGCTGGTTTTCGGCCAGACGCTCTGCGAGCCCGACCGTCCCTACCGTCACGTCTACTTTCCGCTCTCCGGCTGCATCTCCCTGGTCGCGGCGGTGGCCGGCCACCTGCCGCTGGAGCTGGGCATGATCGGCCGCGAAGGCGTGCTCGGCGCCACCCTGGTGCTGGACATCGGCGTAGCGCCGGTGTGCGCGACGGTGCAGGGCGAGGGCACCGCGCTGCGCCTGTCGGTGGCCAGGCTGCGCGGCGCTCTGCGCGGCAGCGCGGCACTGTCGGGCGCGCTCAAGCGCTACGTCTATGTATCGATGGCGCAGCTGTCGCAGACTTCAATCTGCGCGCGTTTTCATCCGGTGGAAGCGCGTCTCGCACGCTGGCTGCTGATGATGCATGACCGCGCCGACGGCGATCACCTGCATCTCAAGCACGAATTCCTGGCCGGCATGCTCGGTGTGCGCCGCAGCGCGGTGACCATCGCCGCCGGCGTCCTGCAGCAACGCGCCATCATCCATTACAGCCGCGGCGACATCACGGTCGTGGATCGCCAGGCCCTTGAGGCCGCGTCCTGCGAATGCTATGCCGCGGTGCTGGCGGATTACGCCAAGCTGCTGTCTTTGAGAGATCGTCATTAATGTGCGGCATCGAACAGATGGGACGAGCGCCGCGACATACATTGAGGCCATGAGTCCGCGCTCTCTCTCCCCCCGAGTTCGATCACCTTCCCGTAGGTAATCGCTCCTCGCGGACTCATCATTAGCCCGTTCGTGCCGATCCGCGCGAACGGGTTTTTTCTTGGGCGCGGCCGCGCGGCTACTTCTTTTTCTTCTCGGCCTTGGCGGCGCGCTTCTCCTTCAAATTGAGAACCGGCTTCTTCTTGGTTTCCTTCTTCTGGTCTTTACCCTTGCTCATGCGGTTTGCTCCTGATGGGTGGGCGTTGCACCGTGAGTATAGAGGCCAGTGCTGCCCGGCACAGGCATCGGGCATCGGCTAAGTTAGGTGGTCCTCGGCAACCCTGCGCCCTCATGTCCCAAGCCTTCATTGCAACTGCGCCGATGAGCGAACCCGATCGCGACACGGCGCTGTTCGGCTTGCTTGGCGCGCTGGCCGCGCGCAATTACCGCTTCATCACGCCCACGCCGCTGACGCATGCGCGCGTGCTGTCGCGTGCGGATCGCGGCACCGCGCGCAGCCTGGCGGATATTTTCGGTTGGAGCCTGGCGTTCGACACGGCGATCGCTGGCGACGAAATTCTCTCGCTGATGCGGATGGCGGACGTGTCGAGAGCCGAGGGCGCGCTGCAGCGGAGCACGATTCGCGTGTCGACGCTCGACGGCAGGCTGTTCGCGCATTCGGCGTATCCCACGCTTGCCGGCGACGCGGTGTTCTTCGGGCCCGACACCTATCGCTTCGCCCGCTTCGTCGCCGCCCATCTGGATACGCTGCCGCGGACGCCGCTGCGCTGTGTCGATATCGGCAGCGGCAGTGGAGCCGGCGCGATCGCCACCGCTGCCCGTCTGCCCGGCTCGCAGTGGCTGCTGGCCGACATCAATCCCGCGGCGCTGCGCTTGGCCGCGATCAACGCGCGCCACGCGGGTATCGCGCTGGAGGCGGTCGAGAGCGACGTGCTCGCGGCGACGCAGGGCGGGTTCGATCTGGTGATCAGCAATCCACCCTACCTGGCCGATCCGCAGCAGCGCGCCTATCGGCACGGCGGCGGCGGCATGGGCCGCGAGCTGAGCCTGCGCATCGTGCGCGAAGCCTGTCAGCGCTTGAATCCGCAGGGCCGCCTGCTGCTGTACACCGGCGTCGCCATCGTCGACGGCGAGGATTTGTTTCTGGCGGACCTGCATCGTTTTCTCGACGATGAGCCAGTGCGCTGGCAATACGCGGAACTCGATCCCGACGTCTTCGGCGAGGAGCTTGAGACGCCCGCCTATGCCGCGGCGGATCGCATCGCCGCGATCGGCCTGGTGGTCGATCGGATCTAGCGCCCGCTCAGTTCGACGGTGGATAGCGCGGGATCAGGCTTTGCTGGCGCAGATGCAGCCGCGCCAGCTGGCGGAAGCTGATCGGCTTGAAGCCGCGTCGCCGGTTGGCGGCGGCGATCTCCCACAGCAGCGACTGCTTGGTGATGATTTTCTTGAACGCCGCGATCACCGGCAGTTGCGGATCCCAGGCTTCGATCGCCTCCGAGCCGGCGCCGTTGACTTCGATGATGGTGAAGCCTTCGCCGGCCTTGAGCGCCGCTTCGCTGGCGTAGCGCAGATCGAAGCGGCCGAAGTGGAACTCCTCCATGTCGCGGGCGATGGCGTCGATGGCGTCGGTGAGTGGCGCGGTGATCAGCGCGCTGCCATCGCGATACAGCCCGCCGACGCGATGCGAGCCGATGGTCGACAGACGCAGGCGCTGGCCGGCTTCGGGCACCTGGTCGATTCGGTACGCGGGGCGGTGCAGGCCGTCGGCGCTCAGGCGCTTGAGGCGCGGGTCCAGTGCGATCAGTTGCCCGACCGTGCTCCGGCCGTCGCCGGTCACTTGCGGGAAGAATCGCAGCGCGATGCCCAGCAGCCGGCCGCGGGCATCGCCCGGATTGCGCACATAGAAAACGCCGGCCTCGCCCTCGTCGGCGACGTAAGCCTGCAGTACCACGCGCTCGCCGGGTGGAAAAGCGCGCAGGTAATCGCGGAGTTCATCAGACGAGTCGACCCGACGCACGCCGAAGCCGCACCAGCCGATGTCCGGCTTGACGATGATCGGAAAGGCGATCCGTGCGACCCTCATGCAACTTTGCGCATCGCTGAGTTCGCGGCCGGGCACGAGCACGAAGCTGTCGGCAGCGGCGGTCGCCGCGAGCGCGTGCGCGCCCATGCTGCGAAAATATTCCGTCTTGCCTTCACCGACGATGCCGCCCGCGGTGATCGCCGGGTTGACCACGGACGGCAGCACCACGGCGCGATACCGCACACTCAGCAGCGCCCAATGAATCAAGAGGGGAATGATGAAGAGCCATTTTGGCATCCGGTCGAGAAGACCGCGGGTGCCGTTCGCTGTCGCTGCGGCGGGACTTGCCGTGCGCGATTGCGCCATGCTCTCTGAAGATGGTGGGTTGATGGTCGGACCCTGCTGTGATGGGTTTGGATCGGGCGCGACAGCATGCTCACACTGAAGTCCGCCTCCTACTTTGCCGCGCTGCTGGGTCTGGCCGCAATCCTGTGGCTGACGCAGCGTCACGGCATCTCCGACATTCGCGGGTTGTTGCAGAACGCGGGCTGGCCCCTGCTGGTGCTGGTGCCTTTCCATGCGCTGCCGCTGCTGCTCGACGTCATTGGCTGGCGAGTGCTGCTGGCGCCGCGTGATACCGCCGGCCGCGCGCGCATCCCGTATCTGTTCTGGGCGACGACGATCCGTGAAGCCGTTGCGCGACTGCTGCCGCTGGCCGGCGTCGGCGGCGAACTGGTTGGTATTCGCCTCGGCATGCTGCGCGGTCTCGATGGCGCGCTGGTGACGGCCAGCATCGTCATCCAGTTGCTGCTGTCGTTCGTGAATCAATATCTGTTCGCGCTGATGGGGCTTGCGCTGATGCTGCAGCAACCCGGCGCGCAGCCGCTGGTGCACCGGATCGCAGTGGGCCTGGCGATCGCCGCGCCGTTTCCGCTGCTGGGCATGCTGGCGCTGCGCAACGGCCGCGTGTTCGAGCGCGCGCATGGCCTGCTCAAGAAGCTGGTCAGCGCGCGTCTGCAGAAGAAGATCGGGCTGGACGGCGCCGCGCTGGACGACGAGATCCGCGCGTACCTGCGGCAGACGCCGCGGCTGATCGCGGCGACAGCCTGGGAGTTCGCCTCGCTCACCCTCGGCGCGTTCGAGAACTATCTGGCGCTGCGCCTGCTCGGGCATCCGGTGGATCTGATCACCGCGCTCACCCTGGAGGCGGTGACGCAGACCGTGCGCCGTCTGTTCTTCATGATGCCCGGCGGGCTGGGCGTGCAGGAGGCCGGGCTGGTGGTGTTCGCGCCGCTGCTGGGCGTGCCGGCGGATTTCGCCATCGCCCTGTCGCTCACCAAGCGCATGCGTGAAGTGTTGTTCGGCGTGCCGGCGCTGGTGAGCTGGCACTGGCTGGAAAAAATTGGCAAGCGCGATCGGCTGGCGGCTCGACGAACACCTTCGGCGCGGTAACGCACAGTGCGCGTTTTGCACCCATGCCCCTAATGGGCCATGCAAAGCGCGGCTGCCGACATGGATGACGTGAACCCAAGCCCGAAACTGCCACCGGAGACGCCGCCGGCGAGCAGCGCCCAGCTGCTGCAGAGCAATCGCGAGCTGCTCGATCTCAACGACAAGCTGGTGCAGGCGCGCGACTACGCCAATGCCATCGTGCAGACCGTGCGCGAGCCGCTGCTGGTGCTCAGCGCCAGCCTGCACATCATCAGTGCCAACGCGTCGTTCTACCGCGTCTTCAACTCCACGCCGCAGGCCACCGAGCAGTGCCTGATCTATGACCTCGGCAATGGTCAGTGGGACATCCCGGCCTTGCGCAGCCTGCTCGGCGATCTGCTGAGCCAGCGCAGCGAGGTGCGCGACTTCGAGGTCACCCATCACTTTCCCGGCGGCATCGGCCACAAGACCATGCTGCTCAACGCCACCAAGCTGGTGTGGGCCGATCATTCACTGATCCTGCTGGCGATCGAGGACATCACCGAGCGCCACGCCGCGTTCGAGCAGCTGCGCGTGGTCGACCGTCGCAAGGACGAATTCCTGACGATGGCGGCGCACGAGCTGCGCGGGCCGCTGGCGCCCATGCGCAACGCGATCGCGGTGCTGCAAACATCGCCCGTCGAAAGCGCCGATGCGCTGCAGGCGCGGTCGATTCTCGAACGCCAGGTTCACAAGATGACGCGCATCGTCGAGGACCTGCTCGACATGGCGCACCTCGGCCGCGGCCACATCAGGCTGCAGACGCAAACGCTGAATCTGTGCGCGGCGCTGCGCGATGCGGCGGCTGCGGCGCAGTCCCGCTTCGACGAGCGGCGCCTGTCGCTCGAAGTCTCGCTGCCCGATTCCGGCGTGATGGTCGACGGCGACCCCGCGCGGCTGGATCAGGTTTTTTCCAACCTGCTGACCAACGCGGCGAAGTACACCGAGCCCGGCGGCCTGATTCGACTGAGCCTGGTGCGAGAGGCGAATGAGGCGGTGATCCGCATCAGCGACAACGGCATCGGCATCAGCCCGGAGCTGCTGCCATCGATCTTCGACCTGTTCATGCAGGAGCCGCGTTCGCGCGCGCGTTCGCAGGGCGGCCTGGGCATTGGCCTAACCGTGGTGCGGCAGATCACCGAGTTGCATGGCGGCAGGGTCGAGGCAGCCAGCGCCGGGCTCAATCAGGGCAGCGAATTCATCGTGTGGCTGCGGACACTGGATCGCCAGGCCAGCGTGTCCGCGGCGATGCTGGACGAGCCCGCCTTGTTCGTCCCCCGGCGCATCCTGGTGGTCGACGACAACGCCGACGCCGCCGATGCCTGCGCCCTGCTGCTCAAGCTGCAAGGCCACGAGACCGTCACCGTGGGCGACGGCTATTCGGCGCTGGAAGCGGTGAAGACGTTTGTCCCCGACATCGTGCTGCTCGACATCGGCCTGCCCGGCATGGACGGCTACGAAGTTGCGCGGCGCCTGCGCGAGTCGCTGCAGACCCGCACCATCCAGCTGATCGCGCTCAGTGGTTACGGCGGCGAAGACGATCGACGGCAGACCATGGCCGCAGGCTTCGACCACCACCTGGTCAAGCCCACCGCGCCAGGCCAGCTCAACGCGATGATCGCGGCCTACGCGACGACTTGACGTCAAACCCGCCGCGGGTCAAGCCGGGCTGGGCCGCTGACCGGAAGCTTGCGCATCGCCTAAACTGCGGGCCCGCGCCCGTAGCTCAGTTGGATAGAGCATCGGCCTTCTAAGCCGAGGGTCACTGGTTCGAATCCAGTCGGGCGCACCAACTCCTCCAGGCGCCGGCACTATTATTTCGTGGCGGATGTCGATTTGCCGCCGCGTGGTTCGACTACAAGACGGCGAATCACGCCGCACTGAGAAAGGAGAGTCCCATGCAGTACTTGTTGCTGATCTACAACAACGAAGCGGAGATGGGCGCGATGAGCCCGGCGGCGACGGGGGCGATGATGCAGGGCTACGGTGATTTCACCCGCGCCATCGTCCAGGCCGGGCAGTTCAAGGCCGGCGATCGCCTGAAGCCGACCTCGACGGCCACCACCGTGCGCGTGCGCGACGACCGGACGCTGATCACCGACGGGCCGTTCGCGGAGACGCGCGAGCAACTCGGCGGCTACTACCTGGTCGAGGCCAAGCATCTCGACGAGGCGATCGGCATTGCCGCGCAAATCCCCGGGGCGCGTCATGGCAGCGTCGAGGTGCGGCCGATCTGGATGCTCGAGACCTGACCGCCGAAGCGCATCCGTGATCGATCGAAAGCGGGCGGCGGATCAGGCCGCTGACGTGACAGCCCGCGTCACCGGCGAGGCGCTCGACGCCATCTTCCGGCGCGAGGCCGGCCCGGTCCTGGCGACCCTGATCCGCCTGCTCGGCGATTTCGATGCGGCCGAAGAGGCGCGGCAGGAGGCGTTCGCCGCGGCCGTCGAGCAGTGGCCCGCGTCGGGCATCCCGTCGGCGCCCTGCGGATGGCTGGTGCGGGTCGGCCGCAACAAGGCGATCGATCGCATCCGGCGGGAGATCGTGTTCCGCACCAAGGTGCTGGACCTCGAAGCCGCAGACGCCCGGATCGATGCGATCGCATCCGATGACGAGCACGCGGACGAGCAGGCTTTCGGCGACGATCGTCTGCGCCTGATCTTCACCTGCTGCCATCCAGCGCTGAGTCTCGACGTGCAGGTCGCGCTCACCCTGCGCGAAGTCTGCGGGCTGACCACGCCCGCCGTGGCGCGCGCCCTGCTGGTGAGCGAAGAGACGATGGCGCAGCGACTGGTGCGCGCCAAGCGGAAGATCCGCGAAGCCGGCATTCCTTTTGAGACACCCGAGCCGCCGCAGCTCGACGCGCGCATCGACGGCGTGCTCGCGGTGATCTACCTGGTGTTCTCCGAAGGCTATGCGCCCACGTCCGGCACCGAGCTGATCGCGGAGGCGCTGTGTCGCGAAGCGATCCGGCTGGGCCGGCTGCTGGATGAGCTGTTGCCCGGGCGCGCCGCCATCGGGGGCTTGCTGGCCCTGATGCTGTTGCACGATGCCCGCCGCGGCGCGCGCGTGTCGTCCGCCGGGGATGTGATCCTGCTCGACGATCAGGATCGCGCGCTGTGGGATCACGCGCAGATCGCGCAAGGCCTGGCGCTGGTGGAGCAATCGCTCAAGGCGTCCGGGCGCGTCAGCGCCTACACGGTGCAGGCCGCCATCGCCGCGCTGCATGCGCGTGCCGGCGCAGCGCAGGACACCGACTGGCCGCAGATTGCCGGTCTCTACGAGGTCTTGCTGCGTCTGCAGCCGACGCCGGTGATCGAGCTCAATCACGCGGTCGCGGTGTCGATGGTCGACGGCCCGGCGCGCGCGCTCGATCTGGTCGACTCGCTGGCCGCGCGCGGCGGGTTCCGGGACTACCACCTGCTGTCGGCGGCACGCGGCAATCTACTTCAGAAGCTCGGGCGCCTCGATGAAGCGCGCGACGCCTATCGCGAGGCGCTGGCCGGCGCCAGGCTCGCACCGGAGAAGCGCCTGCTGGCACAGCGTCTGGCGCGACTGGCGAGCGACACGGGAGGCGAAGAATCAGCGGCGCAGCACCACGATGGCATTGAGTCCGCCGAAGCCGAAAGCGTGCGAGACCACGGTGTCGATCGGCATCGGTAGCGCCGCGCCGTGGACCACGTTGAGATTCACCTCGGCGCGCAGGCTGCTGAAGTTCGCCGTGGGCGGCGCTTGTTGCAGCTGCATGGCGCCGAGGCAGGCGATGAATTCGAGCGCGGAGGTCGCGGCGATGGCGTGGCCGTGCGCCGCCTTGGTGGACGAGACCGGAATGCGCGTGGCGTGCTCGCCATAGACGTGATGGATCACCTCGGATTCGCAGCGGTCGTTGAGTTCGGTGCCGGTGCCGTGGGCGTTGATGGCGTCCACGTCCGCGGGCGTGACGCCGGCATCATCGAGCGCGGCGCGGACCGCGCTGGCCGCGACGTGAGGATTCATCTGCGTCATGTGGCAGCCGTCGGTGCTCATGCCGAAGCCGGCCAGCTCGCACAGGGCGGTGCCGCCGGAGGCTTCGAGATGCGCCTGGGTTTCCAGCACCACGACGCCCGCGCCTTCGCCGATCGCCATGCCCACCGGCCCGGTTGAGAACGGCGCGCTGACGCTTTTGCTGACCACGCGCATCGACCGCCAGGACGCCAGGCCCGTATGGGTGATGCCGGCCTCGGCGCCGCCGGCGATCGCCCAGTCGGCCTGGCCACTGCGCAGCATCATCAACGCGATGCCGAGCGCATGGTTTGACGAGGCGCAGGCCGAACTCACCGCGAAGCCCGCTGCGTTGAGGCCGTAGCGGATGCAGATCAGGCTGTTGGGCGCCGAGGACATGATCCGCGGCACCGAGAACGGGTGCGCCCGCGTCTTGCGCTCAATGAACATCGACGCGTAGACGTCGTTGACGGTGGCCTGCCCCGACATGCCCATGCCGATCACCACCACGCCGCGGCCCGGGCGGGCGTTGGCGCGATCGAGCAGGCCCGACTGGCGGATCGCCTGGTCGGCGGCGTCGAGCGCGAAATGCGTGTTGCGGTCCATGAAGGGCAGCAGCGACGCGGGCAGTTCGCTGGCCTGGAAGTCATCGGGCAGTCGCGCCGCCCAGAACGGCTCGCTGCGCTCGCCCCAGGGGTCGAGCATGGTGTGCTCGCGCACGGCGGATTCGCCCGCCATGAGCCTGCGAATGAAGTCGCCTACATTGGTGCCGAGTGCCGACACCACGCCGGCGCCGCTGACCAGGAT
Source organism: uncultured Hydrocarboniphaga sp. (assembly GCA_964246995.1). Classification (GTDB taxonomy): domain Bacteria; phylum Pseudomonadota; class Gammaproteobacteria; order Nevskiales; family Nevskiaceae; genus Hydrocarboniphaga. Next base: position 52,776 of record CAXTSJ010000011.1, on the reverse strand, counting down.
CTTCTGGCGCATGGCAGCCTCAGGCGGGCTTGGCAAGCCGGGCGAGCACCAGCGGATGGATGTAGCCCGCCAGCGCCTCGCAGGCATCCATTGCTTGAAGCTTCATCAGGCCGGCGTCGATCGCCTGCCATTCGATGTCGACACCAAACGCCTCCTCCAGATCGAACACGATCTCGGCCATCGCCAGCGAGTCGACCTGCAGATCGGGAAGCGTCTTCTGCTTCCAGACCCCGTTCTTGCGATCGGGCTTGGGGACGTGCGCGTCGATCGTCGACACGACTCTGGCTTTGACTTCATCAGGCGTCATCAGGGTTTCATCGGTGGTGCTGGCAGCGCAGTCTTGCAGGCTTGGACTCGGTCGTAGGGCAAAATCCCGGGGTGGCTGAGACCTGCGTCACCCGAGCAACACGGTTCCGTCCGCCAGCCCGTCCGTCCCCACCACAGCCGATCCATGCGCACATTCCGATTCCTGAGCCCGCTCCTGCTGTGCCTGGCCGGTGGTTGCGCCTCGCTGCCCGAGGTCGACGGCGCCACCGTCGCGGCTCTGCGGGCCGCCGACTCGCCGCAGCGCCTGAGCCTGCTGCGCCGCCAGGCCGAGCGCGTGTCGGGCGTGGCGTTCACCGACGGCAACACCGTCGAGTTGTTGCGCGACGGCGCCGGCGCGATCCCCGCGATCATCGACGCCATCGACCATGCACAGTCGACGATCGACCTGGAAAGCTACGTCTTCGACGACCGCAACGATCTGGATGTCGCCGATCATCTGATCGCCCGGCGGACGCGCGGCGTGGAGGTCAATCTCATCTATGACGCCTTCGGTTCGCTGCGCACGCCCAGGGCGCTGATCGAGCGCCTGCGCGCGGCCGGCGTGCAGATCGTGGAGTACAACCCGATCGGCCCCAGGGCGATCCTGCGACGACGCGCCAATGCGCGCGATCACCGCAAGATCCTGGTCGTCGACGGCGTGTTGGCGATCACCGGCGGCGTCAACATCAGCGGCGTGTACCTGCAAGGCGCGTCGCCGCCCGGACCCGCCGAGGATGCCGAGCACGAAGCCTGGCGCGACACCGACATCCGCGTCCAGGGGCCGGCCGTCGCCGACTACCAGCGCCGCTTCCTGCAGACCTGGGACGAACACAAGGGCCCGCCGCTGGCCCATCGCGCCGCGGTGCCGCCGGCTGCCCAGGGTGATCTGCCGGTGCAGGTGATCGCCAACACGCCGGCCGACGACGAGCACGACATCTATCGCTCGCTGCTGGTCGCCATCGAGCTGGCGCAAACCTCGGTGCATCTGACGACGGGCTTCTTCGTGCCGACCATCGACCTGCGGCATGCGCTGCGCGCAGCGGCCCGGCGTGGCGTCGACGTGCGCGTGCTGGTCCCGAGCAACAGCACCTCGGCGGCGGCGGTGGACGCCGGCCGCGCCTACTACGAGGATCTGCTCGAAGACGGCGTCCGCCTGTTCGAATATCCGCAAGATCGCGTCCTCCACGCCAAGACCGCCGTGATTGACGGCGCCTGGTCCATGGTCGGCTCCTCCAACCTCGACTGGCGCAGCGTGGTACTCAACGAGGAGATCAACACGGTGATCCTGGGCGCCGCGTTCGGCGGCCAGATGGAGGCGATGTTTTCCGCCGACACCGCGCGCTCGCATGCGATCGACGAGGCGGCCTGGTCGCAGCGCTCGCTGGGCCAGCGCTTTCACGAATGGCGGGCGCGGCTGTTCAAATATTTCTTGTGAAGACTCCCGATCGCGGCGCTTTCTCAAGGGTAACGATCGTTATATAGTCCGCCGGCCCGGCAGGACGACGACGGACCGGGCGGCAAGCCAGGAGAGTGGGGTGAGCAATCTGATGATCGTGCGTGCCTACGAGCTGGGCACCTTGGCCGTGTACATCGCGTCATTCCTGTGGCTGCTGCGGCTGCGCAACCCGGTGTACATGGGCGCGCTGCTGGGTGCGACCCTGGTGTTCGGATTCGACTGGACCTACTGCGCCAAATTCTTCTTCAACGTCACCTACAACCCCGAGCTGATCTGGATCCCGGGGCTCGACATCATGGGCGTGCGCGAGCCGCTCGCCATCCCCTTCGCCTACGGCATGGCGTTCGGCCCGTTCACGGTGATGCTGGTGGCGATGCGCGGCGCGCTCGATCGCGCTTTCGGCGTCTGGAACTACGCGGTGGTCTGGGTGATCGGCGCCGTCGGCGTGATGCTCTACGAGGTGCCGGTGGTGCACCTCCTGCACATCTGGACCTATCACCAGCGTCCCGAGCATCTGATCTGGGGCGTGCCCTGGTCGGACATTCCGCTCGCCGGCAATCTGGTGGGCTTCACCTACGCGGTGCTGCGCTGGATGGAACGCTGGGCGCAGCTGCCGGCGCGAGCGGGCTTCGGTCTCAAGAGCGAGAACACCTGGAAGGGTTTCGTCATGGGCGGCCTGGCGCCCTGGGCGGGCTTCTACATCACCTTCGTCATCCAGCTGTTCTGGTATTCGTACGCGCAGCCCTGGGTCGACGCCGGCCGTCCGTTCTGAGGTGGACATGAAACGCAATCCAAAAGTGGTCGACCTGCACCTGCCCGCACACGCGCCGAGCGTCGACATCGGCCATGTGCTCGAAGTCTCCGCCGGCCAGTTCGCCGAGCTGGGCTTCGACGGTGTGAGCATGCGTGAGATCAGCCGTGAATGCGCCTGCCCGGTGCCGTCGATCTACTACCACTTCAGTTCCAAGAACGAGCTTTACAAGGAGGCCTACTCCAACAAGATCGAGCAGACCATCGATCTGATGAACAGCCGCCTCGACGCCGTGCGGGACAGGAGCCGGCGCTTCGAGGCCCTGGTCGAAGCCTTCCACGAACTGTTCACCGGTGATCGCACCCTGCTGCTGCTGATGCAGCGCGACGTCATCGACGCCGCCGTCGGACGCAAGCATTTCCTGTCGCAGCGGCAGTACGATCACTTCACCGGCCTGATCCAGCGCGTCGCCGCCGAACACACCGGCGCGCCGGTGAGCGCGGAGACCGCTTTCACCATCGGCGCCTTGATCTTCGGCTATTGCGAACTGGCGCTGGTGGTCCACGCGGTCTATGACCACCGCGGACAGCAGGTGCTGCGCGACGAACGCGGACGTCTGGTGAAGGCCGCGGCGGCGCTGCTGCTCAGCTGACACGCGCACATTGGCGCCGCCATGCAGAGAATCGACGTCGCCCGGCTGATGAGCATCGCGGCGGAGGCTTTCGCCCGGCACGGCTTCAGCGGCGTGGGCATGCGCGAGCTGTCGCGTGAATGCGGCGTGAGCCTGCCGACGCTGTACTACTACTTCGGGTCCAAGGAAAAACTGTTCGAGGCGGTCTGCGCCGAGCAGTATCAAACGGCGCTGCGGCATGTCGGCGCGGGGCTCGATTTCGACGCGCCGCTGGATGCGCAGATCGAGATTCTCGGCGGCCGCCTGTTCGATCTGTTCACTGGCGACCCGACGCTGTTCCTGCTGCTGCGGCGCGACCTGATCCAGGGCAGCCAGTCGCAGGCGGAGTTCCACTCGCGGCTGCACTACGACGGCATGATGGCGATTCTCGGGCGCCTGCTGTCGCAGCGCTTCGACCCGCAGCATGTCGAGCGCCTGACGTTCACCGTCGCGGCGCTGATCTTTGGCTACTGCGAATTCGCGGCGGTGCTCGCGCCCGGCAACGCGCACGCGCCGCAGCGGCGGCGCGATCTGATCGAGGCGCTGAAAGCCTTGTTGCGATAAGGCGCGGCGAGTTCGACCGAGCGTTCGGACGCGGCAGGGCAGGGTCTCTACAATTGCATCGAGGCTGGTGGAAAGCAGCCCGCAAAAGCCATAGCGATTCGGAGAGAGACGATGCACAAGCCGCTGCTGACCTGCCTGACCCTGGGCGCCGCCATGGCGCTGCCGATGTCGGCCCTGGGCCAGGACGCGATCGCTCCCGAATCCGCGCCCGCGTCGGACGCCCCTGCCGCGGTGGGGCAGAGCGCCGATGCCGTCGCCAATGCCCAGGACGCCGGCGCCGGCTCCGAACTGGCGACGATTCCCGTTGCCGGTGCCGGCGACCCCGCGCCGCCGCCGCCGCCGCCGGGCAAAGCCGCCAGTCGCCTGATCGAGGAAATCGTGGTCACCGCCCAGAAGCGCGAGGAGAACATCCAGGACGTGCCGATCGCCATCACGGCCTTCAGCGCGGAGAAGCTCGAAGCCTTGGGCATCGACTCGGCGCAGAGCCTGGACCGCATCACGCCGGGCCTGACCATCACCAACGCCGCCGGCTTCAACGTCGCCTACCTGCGCGGCGTCGGCACCGACGCCTTCCTGCCGGGCGCCGATCCCAGCGTGCCGTTTTATCTCGACGGCGTCGCCCTGCTCGGCGCCCAGGGCAGCAGCGACACCCTCGGCCGCGTGCAGCGCGTGGAGGTGCTCAAGGGGCCGCAGGGCACGCTGTTCGGACGCAATGCCACGGGCGGGGCGATCAGCATCATTACGCCCGACCCGGAGAACACGTTCTCCGGTGACGTCAACCTGGAATACGGCAACTACGATGCGAGCAAGGTGCAGGCCTACGTGAACGTGCCGATCACCGACAGCATCGCGGCCAGCCTGTCGGGCTTTAACATCCAGCAGGACAATTTCGTCACCAACGACACCGGGCCGATCATCGACGTGTATTCGCGCGGCGGCCGCGCCAAGCTGCGCTGGCAGACCACCGACGATCTGGCGATCACGCTCGCCGGCTCCTACCAGAAATCCAGCAACGACGGCGGCCTGAGCTTCGAGAACACGCGGGTGGCGCCGATCCTCGGCGGTGGTGGGCTGATCCTGCCGGAAGACCCCAAGGCCGATCGTCACCTGAGCTTCGATTCGCTCGCCGGTGCGCGCACCAATTCGCAGCTGTATTCGGCGACCTTCGACTGGAAGCTGCCGGTGGTCGACATCAAGCTGATCGGCTCGCAGCAGCGGCTCGACGCGCCGTTCGTGCAGGCCGATTTCGACAAGAGCAACCTGCCGATCATCAACATCCGCTCGATCAAGCAGCTGTCCAAGCAGCGCACGGCGGAACTGCAATTCCTCTCCAACGCGCTGACGCCGGGCGCCGACAAGTTCCAGTGGGTCGCGGGCCTGTTCTATCTGGATTCCAGCGGCGGTTTCGATCCGATCGCTTTCGACGTCACGCCCAATCTGCTGGGGCAGCTCGGCTTGTCGAGCTTCGCCAACAGCTTGAACAACATTCTCTCGCTGGCCAATCTGCCGCAGTTCGGCGATGGCATCCGCGTGCTCAACGCCGGTGTGCTGGAGAGCACGGCGTACTCGGCCTACGCGCAGGGCACGTACAAGGTGCTGGACACGGTTGACCTGACGCTCGGCGTTCGCTATCAGAAGGAAGATCGCAATCTCACCCAATCGCGCCTTGCGGTGGTGGATGCCAACGGCGACGAGATCGTGGTCCGCCGCGACGAGGTGCCGACGCTGCATTCCAAGCAGACTTCGCCGAGAGTCGCCCTGCAGTGGCGCCCGTTCGGTGAAGGCACGCAGATCTATTCCTCGTACGCGCGCGGCTACAAGAGCCCGACCTACAACACGGTCAACGTGCTCGGCGGCATCCCGAGCGTCATCGGCGGCGTCACCAGCGGATCGGGCGACATCCAGGCCGAGATTAAGCCGGTCAAGGCCGAGCATGTCGACTCCTACGAGATCGGCGTCAAGACCGACCTGCTGGACCGCAACCTGCGCCTGAACTCCGCGGTGTTCTACACCAAGCAGACCGATCTGCTCACCGGTTTTGTCGCGCTCGCCTCCGGCGGCGTGGTGGCCTACGACAACGCGCCGGGCGCCGAGATCAAAGGCGCCGAGTTCGACTTCGTGCTAACGCCCTTGCCCGATGCCGATCCGGGCCTGGTGTTCACCGGCGCCTTCAGCTATCTGGATGCGCAGTACACCGACTATCCCAACGGCAAGGGCTTCGACGAGGCCACGGGTCTGGCCTTCGGCACCGGCGGCACCGAGCCGCTGCCGGCGCGCGACTTCAAGGGCAACCGCATTGTCCGCACCCCGAAATACACCTACAACCTCGGCATCAGCCAGACCGTGACCGTGACCGACGGCTCGATCGAGTTTGGTGCCGACAGCGGCTACAACAGCGGCTTCTTCTTCCTGCCGCAGAACTCCGATCTGTACAAGCGCGATTCCTACACTTTGTACAACGCGCGCGTTACCTACATCTATGACCCCTGGTCGATCCAGGTGTCGGCCTTCGTCAACAACCTCACCGACAAGGATTTCAACCAGGTGGTGTTCGTCGACGACTTCGGCCGCAACCAGGTACTCAACGCACCGCGCACCTTCGGCCTGCGCGCTAAATGGACGTTCTGAAAGCATGAGTGATTCCAAGCGCGTGATCGTGGTGGGCGCCGGTGTCTCCGGCATCGCCGCGGCTTATCGCCTCAAGCAAAAAGGCTACGACGTCACCATCCTCGAAAAAGGTGATTACATCGGCGGCAAGGCCCGCACCGTCAGCTTGAACGGCTACATCGTCGACGAGGGCGCCAGCGTACTGCCGTCCAAGTACGTCAACGTGGTCAACATCGCGCGCGAACTCGGCCTGGACGGCGAGCTGGGGCCGGGCGGATCGGTGGTGGGTTTCGCGCGCGGCGACCGCATCCACTACATGGATTCGGCGCGTCTGGTGATGGATTCGCTGACCACTGGGTTGATCTCCTGGAAGTCCAAGCTGCGCATGATCAATGTCGCGCTCGATAACCTGCGCATACAGCCCAAGCTCAACTACGAGGACATCACCACGGCAGCGGGCTTCGACATCGAGACCGCCGAGCAATATTGCAAGCGGCGCGCGAACGACGAGATTTTCGAGTACATCGTCGACGGCACCTTGCGCGGCCTGCTTGGCACCAGTGGCAGCCAGCAGTCGGTCGTCGACTTCTTCTTCTCCTTCAATAATGTCATCGGTTCCAAGCTGCTGAGCTTCAAGCAGGGCATGGGCTATTTTCCGAACGCCGTCGCCGAGAAAGCCGGGCTCGATGTGCGCCTCAACTGCACGGTCGAGGAAGTGCGCACCGTCGACGGCCGCACCACGGTGTGCTGGGCCTCGGCGGAAGGAGCGAAGACCGAAGAAGTCGCCGGCGCGATCGTCGCGCTGCCGGCCTACGCCGCTGCAGCCCTGGTGCCGGCGCTGTCCGCGCAAGCCAAGGACATTCTCAAGAGCATCCGCTACACCACGAGCGTCAACATCAATCTCGGTCTGCGCGCGCCGCCGCCGGGAGTGCCGGCGTTCGTGATCCAGATTCCGAAGTCGGTGCATCCCGATCTTTTCGCCGTGGTGATGGAACACAACAAGGCGCCCGGCCGCGTGCCGGCGGGCAAGGGCATGGCCAGCCTGTACACGATGTCGGACTGGTCGGAAAAGCTGATCGATCTCGACGACGACACCGTGGTGCGCAAGATCGTCGCAGCCGGCGAACGGGTGATCCCCGGCCTGTCCGGCATGGTGGAGTTTTCGCATGTGAATCGCTGGTATCCGGTGATCGTCTACAGCGAGCCCGGCACCTATCGCAGTCTCGTCACGCTCAAGCAGCAGCTGGATCCTCGCTCGCCGATCAAGCTTGCCGGTGATTATTTCTCCTGCTCGAACATCAACACCGCGACCGCCGGCGGCGAGCGCGCCGCGCGCGAACTGGACGCTTTGCTGAGTCGTTAAATTGGGCCTCGATCCATGTTCATCACCGAAAACGACCGGCTGCTTTCCCTCTTGCTGCAAACGCTGCGGGACACCATCACCCCGGCCCTGTCGTCGGCCAACGCGCAGGCGCTTTCCGGAATCCTGCAGGCGGTGACAACCGATCTGCTCAAGCGCGAACGCACCACACCCGCGCTGCTCGCCGGTGCCAATGCCCGCGGCCGCGAACTGGCCGCGCAGATGAGCGCGCTTCTGGCGGGCGCGGATGGCGAGAGGTCTGCTCCTCTGGCGTCCGCGAGCGACGCCATGGCGTTCGCCGATCTCTTGTACGAGCACACCCGGCTGACCGGCGAACTCACCGTGCTGTCGGAACGGCTGGCCGCACTTCGCACCCGCAGTCAGCAGGCCAAATCCCAAACGCGGATTTCCGATCTGTTATCGCAGGCCGCGCACTGGGAGCTGTCTTACTACGCCGAACAGCAGCGTCCGCTGGAACCGGAGCCCGCGCCGCCATCCGTCGCAGCCGGGCCGCTGACGGTGGAGACGCTGCTGCCGTTCGTGCGCCGGCATCATCCTGAAGGAGCCGGCGTGGAGATCACGTCTTTCGCTGCGATTCCCGGTGGTTTCGGCAAGCAGACTTCGCGATTCACCCTGCGCGATGCGCGCGGGTGCGAGCAGGTATTGATCGCGCGCAAGAGCGATCCGCATCCCATGCTGGAGCATGCCGGCTTCATCATCGAAAACGAGTTTCATCTGGTGGCCGCGGTATCGGCGACGGGCTATCCGGCGCCGAAGCCCTTGTGGCTGGGCACCGGCGTCGCCGGTGTGGACGCGAGTTTCTACGTGATGGAATGCATGCCCGGAAAAATCCGCGGCAGCTTTCTGGGTGGCCTTGGCGAAGGGCAGTCTGCTGACGCCATCAAAGCCATGCTCACCGACGTCGCCACGCAGCTCGGCCGTCTGCACGCCTATCCGCTGCAGAGGTTCGCCGACTACATCAATCAGCACGACGACCCGGCGCTGCTCGGCGAAACCGTCGAGAGCTGCTGTCGCCGACAGATCGAGCAATGGAGCCAGTACGCACGCAGGCAGCAGTTGTCGTCGCCGTTCCTGCTCTACCTGATCGACTGGCTGCGCGAGCACGTGCCACGTGATGCGCGGCGGCCGGTGCTGCTGCATGGTGATTTCAACATCCACAATCTGCTTGTCGAAAACGATCGCGTCAGCGGCGTGCTCGACTGGGAGTGCGCGATGTTCGGCGCGCCCGAAACCGATCTGGCCTATATCCAGCCGCATATTTCGCAGACCATTACCTGGGATGATTTTCTGGCCGCGTATCACGCCGCCGGTGGGCGCGAACTGGATATCGCCAGCATGCCGTTCCACCTGGCGTTCTCCTCCTTGCGCCAGAACATCGCCATGATCAATGCCACGCGCAATCTGCAGACGGGCGCCAACGACGACATCCGCTACGCGATGGTGGAGCTGGGCTTCGGCGCGCGCTTCATGGAGCTGGCACTGGCGGGGACGCAGGGCCTCAGGAACCAAGATTAAGTTTTTGCGTGCCCGGCTGACGGAATTTTTTTTGCCGTTAAACTCGAGTCCAAATCCTCAGGAGAAATCAGCCATGAAATCCAGCGACGGACGCGAACTGCCGGTACTCGACCAAAGAAGCCACGCTCGTCAGCCTCCGGGGCCACAAGAGAATTGGCAGGACAGCGTGGTGCTGGTCTGGTGGGATCTCGAGAACGGTATCGGCGGCATGCACCGCATCGGCCACGAGGCCGGGCTCGGCAAGATCGCGCTATGGAATGCGCTGATGTCGCCGCAGGGCATGTACAAGAAAACCAGCTTCCTGCCACTGCGCGAAGCGGATCGGCTGGCCAATGGCGGCTTCGGCGGCGGTGACGACACCTGCCGCTGCGAATATATCGACGGCGAGCACATCTGGACCATCGAAGACGGCGACGTGTCTGCGCGTCTGGTGCATGTCGATACCGGTCCCAACGTCGATTGCTATCCCAAGGGCACCAGCATGGCCGACGACTTCGCCGCAGCGCATCTGGATATTCCCGGCACCGTCGGCGGCTGGCTAAAAGTCAAAGGCAAGCAATACCAGGTCGCCGGCCTCTCCATCCGCGACCACGGCTGGGGGCCGCGCGACTGGACCACCATCCTGTCGCATCGCTGGGTCGCCGGCAGTTGCGGGCCGGCCTTGAGCTTCATCTTCCTGTCCTGGCATTCGGTGGACGACGCCATGGCGAGCTTCGGCTGGGTGGTGCGCAACGGCGAGATCACTTACGCCAAGGATCTCGACATCCTGGCCTACATTGAAATCGACGCGGTGACCAACCGCGGCGGCCATGTGCGCGCGACGCTGACCACCGGCGAAGTCATCGAGATCGAATGCACGCCGGTCGCCAAGGCGGCGGTGAGCTATCACCACGATGTCTGCTGCGTGGATACGATGTGCCGGGTCGAGGCCAATGGCCTGGTCGGTTTCTGCGATTTCGAGTCCACCGCCAACATCCAGCATGGCAACCGGCGGCCGGTGAAGATGATCAACGCGATCATCGACAGCGGTTTCTTTCCGGCGTGATTTGCCAGCCGGATTGCAGGCAGAGTTTCTGCACGGGCGTTAACCATTTCTTCTGGCGCCGCGGTGCCGGGAATGTTTAACTCCTGAAGTCAGAGAGATCAGTTTCAGGAGAAACAAGATGTCCAGAGTCATGACCGCGCCTGCTGGCGTCGAGACCCGCAGAAAAGCCCAGACCGCCGCCAAGTCCAAGCCGGTCTACCTGTTCGCCGCCTGGGGCGTGATCTCGCTGTTGATCGGCCTGTACGCGATGAGCAGCTGGGTCGGTTCGTCCGACTTTAAACCCTCGCCGATGGGCCCGGACGCGCTGCCGAATTCCGTATTCTGGACGCTGCGCATCACTGAGATCGTGGCGCTCTCCTGCGCCGTCTGGCTGACCTGGAAATTCATGATCAAGCCCTGGCGTCAGAACGGGAGGCTGGGCTGGGACGGCATGTTCATGATCGCGGGTTTCTCGCTGTGGTGGACCGACCCGATCGACAACTACTTCAACTTCACCTTCATGTACAACACGGGCTTCTTCAACATGGCCTCGTGGACGCGCTTCATCCCCGGTTGGGAGGCGCCGAACCAGCAGCTGTTTCCGGAGCCGCTGCTGTTCGTCGGCGGGCTCTATATCTGGTGGTTCATCGCGCCGGTGGCGGTGGGTTGCTGGGCGATGCGCAAGCTTCAGGCGGCGCGGCCGGACCTGTCGCTGATGAGCCAGTTGGCGATCCTATTCGGCGCCTTCATGGTGTTCGACTTCATCGCTGAAGGCATCTTCCAGTACCTGCAAATTTTCAAGTACGTCGGCACCTACGCGCCGCTCACCGTGTTCGCCGGCACCGAGCACCAGTACCCGCTCTACAACTCGGTGATCATGGCGATGTTCTTCATGGGCATGACCAGCCTCCGCTATTTCCGCGACGACAAGGGCAACTCCTGGGCCGAGCGCGGTATCGACCAGGTGAACCTGCCGGCGGCGGGCAAGACCGTGCTGCGGCAGTTCGCGATCATGGGGTTTCTGTCCGCCAACATCATGATCATGTATTACACGCCGTACCTGCTCTTCTCGATGAAGGTCGATTCCTTCCCGAAATATCCTTCCTATCTGACGGCCGACATCTGCGGTGAGCGCAGCGCCTACGCCTGCCCGGGCAAGCAGGTGCCGATTCCCAAGCGAGAGTCGCTGGCGATCGCACCCGACGACGCGCGTTTGTCCGAATCGAACGCGCATTGATCTGATCTTTGTTGAGGAGAAACGAGATGGCCATTGAATCCGTGATCATTCCCGCGCCGGTGGGCGCGGTCATGCCCGCCGCCGCGCAGGAGATCGTGCTGTGGATCGCGATTGTCGCGCTGGGCGCGTTCCTGCTGCTGGGCCTGCAGCAGTCGATCAAGCATCGCAGCGCGCTGCCGCTGCTGTTCTTCGTCGCCGGCTTCGTCACCATCCTGCTGGAGCCGATGTGCACCAACTTCGGCCACGCCATCCATCCGGAAATCGGCCAGATCAGCCTGTTCAAGACCTTCGACCGCGCCATCCCCTGGCACATCGCCACGATCTACTCGTTCTACTTCGGCGGCGTGTATCTCTTCATGTTCCGCCGCATCCGCGAGAACGGTTTCACCCGCGATTTCGTATGGAAGTCCTATCTGTCGATCTGCGCCCTGGCTTACGCGATCGAGATCGTGCCGGTGCACATCGGCTTGTGGGTCTACTACCCGCCGCAGGCGCTGTGGGTGTGGAGCGGTGGCATGCCGCTGTTCTGGACCTTCGTCAACGCCGCCTGCATCTTCATGGGCCTGACCCTGATCAAGGTGTTCTACCCGCTGATGCAGGGCTGGAAGCAGCTGCTGGTGATTCCGCTGTCGGCCATGGGCGCGATCATGGGCCACTTCGGCGCCGGCTTCCCGTATTACCACGCGGCCAATTCCGCAGCGAGCCCGATGCTGGTGGAGCTGAGCGGCCTGGCGTCGGTGGGCCTGGCGTTCTTGATCGTGTTCCTGTGCACGCGCCTGCTGTCGGGCAACACCGCGACGCTGATGGCGGCTTCGCCGTCCACCAGCCCTGAGCCCCGCGCAGCGGCTGCCAAGCTGCAAACGGCACGTCAGTCGGCCTAGAACCGCGCGAGGATAAGAGCGAAGAGGGGCGCTCGCCGAACAGGCGGGTGCCTTTTTTGTTTCAAGCTCAGCGTCGCTGATGGGACGATGGGAGCGAGCCTTGGACTTCGATGTCGACCGCCTGTACGACCGCCGCGCCGACAAGCGCTGGGAGCGCGTTGCCGTCGGCGACATCCTGGAGCGCATGACCTGGAGCGATCCGGAGAAGATCGCCCTGATCGCGACTCCTGACGCCGTGATGGATCCGGCGTTTGCGCGCGTCACCTACCGCACTGCCAACTCCGTCGCCAATCAGATCGCGCACGCGCTGCTGGTGCAGGGTTTGGAGCGCGGCGACCGCGTGGCGATGCTATGCGACAACTCGGTGGAAGCCTGCCTCGTCAAGTTCGGTATCGCCAAGGCCGGGCTCGTCGCCATGCCGATCAACACGATGATGGCCCCCGATGTGGTGCAGTACGTTCTGCAACACGTCGACGCCCGAGTCGCGATCGTCGATAACGCCCTGTGGGCCGGCGCCGCCGCGACATTCGCCGCGGCGGGCGTGCGCGTGCTCGCCACCATCGGCGGGGAACCCGTCGTCGCCGGCGCGACGAGCTTGCGTGCCTTTATCGCCACCATGCCGGAGACCGAGCCGGACATCCGCATTCACGGCGATGACATCTGGCAGATCTTGCTCACGTCCGGCACCACGGCGATGCCCAAGGCCGTAATGATCTCGCACACCTTCAGCACCATGGCGGCGATGGGCAACGCGCTGGCCTATTCGCGCGGCGTCGCGGTCGAGTCGGACTTCCGCGTGTGCTCGTTCCTGCCGCTGATCTTTCATATCGGCGACCAGTGTTTTCTGCTGGCGCCGATGATGACGGGCGGCAGCCTGGTCATCGGCCGGCGTGTCGACGCCGCTGCGATGGCGCAAGCCATCAGCCGCGAACGACCGACCGCCTTGTGGGGCGGCTCGCCGGCGATCGTCGGCGATCTTGTTGTTGAGGTCGAAGCCCATCCCGGCCGGTACGATCTCGGCAGCCTGCAGGTCCTCGTCTACGGCTGGGCGGCGATGCCGCCCGAGATTCACGACAAGCTGCAAACCCTGTGCGGTGGCGTGCTGCTGGTCGGCATCTTCGGCCAGACCGAGGCGATCGCCTGCACGCGCTTCCGGCCGTCGGTGTGGCCCGAAACCTACCGCCGCACCGCGCCCTCGATCAACGTCGTCGGCCAGCCCTCGCCACTGCTCGGCGCCACGGTGATGGATGCCGATGGTGTCTCGCTGCACGATCGGCCCGGCCAGCCGGGCGAGGCGGTCTATCGCTCGCCCTGCGTCACCGCCGGTTATTTTCGCGATAAGGCGGCGACGCGAGAGGCCTTCAGGCACGGCTGGTTCCATAGCGGCGACCTGTGCACGGTCGATGAGGACGGCCTGCGCGTGATGATCGATCGCCTGAAGGACGTGGTGAAGTCCGGCGGCGAGAACGTGTCCAGCCAGCGCGTGGAGTCGGTGCTGATGCAGCATCCCTCGGTGCAGCGCGCGGCCGTCATCGGCTTGCCCGATCCGCGCTGGGGAGAAGCGGTCACCGGCGTGATCATCCTGCGCGGCGAAGAGATCTTCGACGAGCCGGCGCTGATCGCCTTCTGCCGCCAGCGTCTCGGCGGATTCGAGACGCCGAAGCGGATCGTCGTGCTGGACCAGTTGCCGGTCACGGTCGGCGGCAAGGTTCTCAAATACAAGCTGCGGCAGTGGCTCGCCGCCGCTCAACCAGACGAAAAGCCCGGCTCGCCGATCGCCGGCGACAGGGCGCCGGGTATTGGCTCACGGCTGTAAGCGTTTCCGGCTTTTCGCCTGCTGGCGCACCGACTCGAACGGCTTGCGTCGATCCGTGGCATCTGTCTAAGGTGCGTGCGCTAGCGCACCAACGACCCCATGAACGCTCCGACGCCGCCTGACTTCGATCCGCATGAATCCGAGGAGCGGCTGCGCTTTGCGCTCGACGCCGCCAGGCTTGGCCAGTGGGATCTCGATCTGCGCACCGGCTGGGCGGATCGCACCTTGCGGCACGACCAGATCTTCGGCTACCTCGAGCTGTTGCCGGAATGGACTTACGATCATTTTCTTGTGCACGTCGTGCCCGAGGAGCGGGCGACGGTGGACGAAGCGTTCCAGCGCGCTTTCAGGGACTCGGGATTCTGGGACGTTCGCTGCCGCATTCGCCGGGCCGACGGCGAAGTGCGCCACATCTGGACCCGCGCCCGCATCCAGCGCGACGCCGCAGGCCACGTCGAGCGCATGCTCGGCATCGTCGGTGACGACACCGAACGCCATCACACCGAAGCCGCCTTGCTCGAAAGCGACGCGCGCCTCCGGCTGCTCGATGCCATCGGCGAGGCCACGCGCAAAATGGTCGATGCGCAGAGCGTCGTCGACCTGACCATGCGCATGGTCGGCGAATACCTGCGCGCCAGCCGCTGCGCCTACGCCGACGTGGAGCCGGACGGCGATCATCTGACGATCCATCCCGAGTGGAAGCTGCCGGGCCTTGCGTCGGCGGCCGGCCACTATTCCCTGGATCTTTTCGGCAAACGCTCTTCAGTTGAACTGCGTCGCGGCAACACGCTGGTGATTCATGATGTCGATGGCGAACTGGCGGCGGCCGATGGCGCGCAGATGTTCAACGCCATCGGCATCAAGGCAATCATTACCGCCCCGCTGGTCCGCGATGGCCGGCTGTTGGCGCTCATCGCCGTGCACAGCGTGACGTCACGCGCCTGGACTCGTGACGAGGTCGCGCTGCTGGAGTCGGTGGTCGAACGCACCTGGGCGCATGTCGAACGGGTCCGGGCCCAGGCAGAACTGAGCAAGCGCGAGGCTTGGCTGCACAATCTGATCGGGGCCGTGCCCGGCGCGCTGTGGACCGCGACCCCCGAAGGCGATGTGGATTTCACCACTCGCTGGATGCACGACTTCACCGGCCGGACATCGGAACATTTCAGGTCCAGCAGCTGGCCCGAGTTCATGCATCCGGATGACTTGCCGGGACTGCTGCAGTGCTGGGCGCAAGCACGGTCCACAAGTCAGCCGTACGCGTTCGAGTGCCGCTTCCGCCGCGCTGACGGTGTGTATCGCTGGCTCGATCTGCGAGCCATCCCCAGTTTCGACGATCAGAACAATGTGGTCCGCTGGTATGGCACCGCCCTGGACGTGGACGAGCAAAAGCAGACCCGCGCGCTGCTCGAAGCCAGCGAGTCCGCGCTGCGCGATGCCGATCGCCGCAAAGATGAATTCCTTGCGACCTTGGCCCACGAGTTGCGCAATCCCCTGGCGCCGATCGGCAATGGCCTGCATCTGCTGCGGCTAGCGGGCAGCGATGCTGCCCTCACGGGCCGAGCGCTCGACGTGATGCAACGCCAGTTCGGCCAGCTGGTGCGCCTGGTCGACGATCTGCTGGACGTGTCGCGCGTCAGCCGCGATGTGGTTGAGTTGCGCCGCGAGCACCTCGCATTGTCCAGCGTGCTTGAATCGGCAGTGGAAATGAGCCGGCCACTGATCGAGGCCAACGGCGTCGATCTACAGGTTGTCGCGCCGGCAGATCCGCTGATGCTCGACGCCGATGCCACGCGCCTGGGACAGGTGTTCTGCAACCTGCTCAACAACGCCGCCAAGTTCAGCCGCGGCGGCGGCCACATCTGGCTGGAGACGCGTTGCGTCGGAGGTGTAGCAGAGGTCTCGGTGCGCGACGACGGCATCGGCATGGCGCCCGAGTTGCTGCCGCGCGTGTTCGATCTGTTTGCCCAGGGCGACCACAGCCTCGAACGCAATCGTGGCGGCCTGGGTATCGGCCTGACTCTGGCGCGACGCCTGGTCGAACTCCATGGCGGCAGCATCCGGGCGCACAGCCCGGGCCTGGGTGCCGGCAGCGAGTTCGTCGTCGAGCTGCCCTTGAGCGTGCAGGCGCCAGTCGCGACGAATGACGACGCGCCGGCGGCGATCAAAGCGCCATCCGCCGGCTTGCGTATCGCGGTAGCCGACGACAATGCCGATGCGGCCGACGGCCTTGCCCAGCTACTGGATCTACTCGGCCATGAGGTGCGAGTCGCTTACGACGGCTTGCAGGCGCTGGCCTTGGCTGAGGAATTCCGGCCCGACGTGATGCTGCTCGACATCGGCATGCCGCGCCTCAACGGGCTCGATACCGCGCGCAGGCTGCGCGCCGAACCCTGGGGCGCGACCCTGACCCTGATCGCACTCAGCGGCTGGGGCCAAGCGGAGGACAGGGAGCGCTCCATCGAGGCCGGCTTCGACCACCACCTGGTCAAGCCGCTCAACCTGCAGTTGCTGGAACCGCTGCTCGCAAACCTCGCAAAAGCGAGCCGGCCGGATGGACCTGAGCCGACCTACAGATGCAGATAGCGGCGGGCGCTGCCGTGCAGCACTTGATCGCGCGCCTGCGGTTCAAGGCCGAGCCGTTCAACGAACGCGACCGGGTCCATCAGCGCCATGCCGCCGGCGGGGAAGTCGGTGCCGACGAAGACGCGGTCGGCGCCCATCTTGTCGATCAGGAATCTGGCGTAGTTCTCGTCGAACGTCAGCGCGTCGTACCAGAAGCGGCGCGCCGCGGCGAGCGGGCTGGTGGGTAGCGCGGATTTGAGTTCGGGCATCACGTTCCAGACATGCTGGAAGCGTTCGATGACGCTGCCGATGCCGCCGCCGCCGTGGCTGAAGGCGACGCGCAGATCGGGGAACTGCTCGATCACCTGCGCGCCGATGAAGGAGCCGACGCAGAGCGCCGTGTCCATCGGAATGCCGATGATCGGTGCCAGCACTTCCGGCCCGATCAAGCGGCCCGCGGTCGCCGGCCGCACGCCGTGCACGAACACCGACAGGCCCAGCTCGTGCAGACAGGCCAGCACGTCCGCGAAGCTCGGATCGGCAGGCGAAATGCCGTTGATGTTGCTGCCGATCTCCACGCCGGCGAAGCCGGCGGACT
>CAXTSJ010000011.1:23272-35398 GCA_964246995.1 uncultured Hydrocarboniphaga sp. | reverse complement strand
CGCCGTCGTCGTCAGTGGTGGCCGCGGCGTCGGGTCCGCCGACGGGTTCGCCCCGCTGGTCGATCTCGCCGAGCTCCTCGGTGGCGCCGTCGGCTGCAGCCGTGGTGAAGACCACGCCGGCGAAGCCGGCGGACTTGAGGCGCCTGGCCTCGGCGATGGCTAAGCCGACGTCGTTCATCGGCAGACTGCCGAAGCCGCTGAAGCGCGTCGGTGCGGCTTGCACCATCGCGGCGATCGAATCGTTGACATGGCGGCACAGCACCGCCGTGGCTGAAGGATCGAACCAGTAGCCGAACAGCTCCGGCAGCGGCGACAGCACCTGCCGCTCGACACCGTTGGCGTCCATGTATTCGAGACGCCGGCTGACCGACCAGCTGCGGTCATCGAAGCGGCGCGTGGTCGGGCCGGCGATGAAGCTGGCGGTGTGGCCGCCGTCGCATTGCATCTGCGGCCACAGCGCGAGCGCGCCGCCGGTGGGATCGACCGGCAGATCGACCGGCACGACGTGGCAGTGCACGTCGATGCAACCGGCGTGATGCGTGTGCGCGAGCGTCATGCCGCTGCGCCCTCGATCGCCGCTTCGATCTCGCCGTACTTGCCGAACTCCGGCTCCATGCCCGCGCCCCACAGATCGATGTCTGGCGGCGCCGTGCTCATGATCCGCGCCGGACGCGCGCCGACATTGTCGGGCGGGAACAGCTCCATGCCGAAGCTGTATTCCCAGGTCAGACCATCGGGATCGTGGAAGTAGATGAAGATGCTATCGGACGTCGGATGCCGCCCCGGCCCGAATACCACTTTCACGTCGTGTTTCTTCAAGCGCCAGATCGCGCGGCCGATATCGTCGATATCTTTGACCATGCAGTTGATGTGCTGGAAATGCTTGTTGGGCGCGAACGCCAGGCCCATCGAATGATGCAGCGGGCTGCCGTAGATGCGCATCAGCGCCGCGTATTTGCCGACATAATCCGACACGGTGAAGCCAAGGTTCTTTTCGAAGTGCGCCGCGCCGCTGAGCACGTCGGGCACGCTGATGCCGACGTGGCCGAGACGCTCGATCTTCACCAGGCGATCGGAGAATGGCACCGTGGTCTGCTCGATGCGGTCGTAGTACTCGAACAGGCAGCCGGTGAACGGCTCGCGCACGCGGAAGGCGATCGATTGCGCCAGCCCGAGCGGTCCGCGTTCTTCTTCCGATACCCAGTTCGGCTTCCAGTCGAGCCGGCTGAAGTGGTCGAAAGCTTTCTGCACTTCTTCGGCACCGGCGAGCTGCCAGCCCGCGCGCTTGAAGCCCGCGGTCTTCGACGGATAGATCACCACCGAGTGATGATCCTTGCCGGTGCGGTAGTAGCGCTCACCACCGGCACCAGTTCCGGCCTCGTCGAGACCGTAGACATTCATGATGAAATCATGCGTGCGCGACACGTCGGTGACATTGAGCGCGACATAGCCGATCTTGTTGTAGCGGAATGGGGCACTCATTGCGGCTCCTTATTTCTTCGCCGCGGCGAAGGCGGCGAAAGCATCCTGCAGGCCGCTGGTGACCTGCTTGACCTGCGGTGTGGCGCCGACGACTTCCCACCAACTCACCAGCCGCGGCGTGCGCATGAAGGGGCTGGTCGCGCCGAACTTCGGCGCAACGATGCCCAGCAGCCAGGCGAACGGCGCCAGCGCGCAATCGGCGTTGCTCAGCTCGCCGCCGATCGCGGGACCTTCGGTGTCGAAGAAAGTCGACAGGCTTCGTAGATGGCCGGCCGCTTCATCCAGCGCGGCGTGCACGACGGCGAGATCGGGCGGCGCCGCGCCGGTCATCTGCGCAAACATCAGCCGTAGGGCAGGGAAGACCTTGTTGTCGAACAGCAGGCCCACCGAGCGCACGCGCGCCGCTTGCACGGCATCGGCGGGACGCAGGCGACGGCTCTGCGGATACGCATCTTCCAGGTAGTCGAGCAGGGCGAGGGATTCGACCAGCGCCTTGCCGTCCTTCACCAGAATCGGAATTTGCCCAAAAGGATTGACGGTCTTGAGTTCCGCCGAGCCGGTGCCGCCGGGCGGCGTTTGAAACGGAATGTCGAGTTCCCGGAGCGCAACCGAGATGCGCAGGCGCGCGCTGAAAGGCGACAGCGCGCTGGCGAGGATATGCGTGCTCATAGAAAGATCGTGACCTTGCCCTGGGGAACGAGCGCATCCAGATCGAGGATGCTGCACTTGTAGGCGACGCGGAACTGGCCGGTGATCGGGCCCTCTGCGGCGATCTCGCGCAGCTCCATGCGCATGCTGCCCGGGTACTGCTGGGTGATGCCTTTGGCAGTGCGCAGCGTGAGAAAATTCAGGCCGACGTGGATCGTGCTGCCTTCGCGCTGGGTGACGCGGACGTTGCTGTAGAGGTGGCGCGTGCGCGAATGCGGATACTCGGCATGCGCGGTCGGCTTCTTCATGCGGATCACGCGCTGTTCCAGGCGGAAGCGATCGTCCGCGATCAGGAACAGGGTCGTCGCCGGCGACAATGATTCCGCGTCCGCCTTGCCGGTCGGGCCGACCTGGTAGCGGCAGTCGTCGGTGTACAGCGCCAGCCATTCGTCGAGCTGCCAGTGGTCGAGCAGATCGGCTTCGGCATAGAGAAAATCCTCGACGCGCAGCCGCGTGAGCAGGTTGTCGGTCAGATTGCTCACGGGCTCATCCTCCGATCGAACTCGGTCCAATACGCGCGCATCTGCAACTCGTTGTCGAACAGGTCTACGCCGCGCTGCGGATCTTCACCGGTCTTGAAGCCTTTCGACACGTCGTTCCACTGCTGGCTGCTGCTCTCGTACGCGGTCTGGCAGGACTCGAGCATCTCGACGTCGTCCGGCGTGGCGAAGCCGCCCGGGCCGAGGAAGGACAACACGTTTTCCAGACGGATCTTGCGCAGCAGCGGGGTCTCGTCCTTGGGGCCGAAAGCCCAGGCGCGGACGATGGTTTCGTTGTGCGACACCGGCAGCAGGCTGCGGATCAGGATCGACTGCTGATCGTTCATCACCGTAGCCGGGAAGATCACCATGTTGCGATGCCAGTTGGCGATGAAGGCGCCGCGCTCCTCGCCCAGGCGCTCGTAGATCTCAGTGCGCTTGGTCTCGATCTCGGCGCGCGCTTCCTCGCCCCAGAACGGCAGCCATTGCGCGATGGGACGGCCGGCGGGGATGTCCATCTCGAAGCAGCCGTGACCATTAGTCAGGGCACGCGAGCGATTGGTCATGTTGGTCGGGTCCCAGTTGATTCCCGCGGTGACCACCTTCATGTAATCCACGTAGCTGGCGTGGGTGATGTTGAGGTGATAGCCGTCGTAGCTGTTCTCGCACATCAGCTTGTAGTTGGCGCGGATGTAGTACTCCTGGCCGCCGTTGATGCACTCCAGTCCCGCCGCGGAATGCTCCGCGATCATGTCGATGCGATCGCCGGCATCGCCCAGGTATTCGTCGAGCGAAACGGCGCCCGAGTCGAAGTTGAGGAACCAGAAACCGCTGCGCTGCGCGATGCGCGGCACCTCTACCAGGTCCAGCGTGCGGTCGTCGGCGAAGTCTTCGGCATAACCGTACTTGCAGCTCTGGTCGACGAGCTTGCCGGAGTTGGCGAAGGTCCAGCCGTGATACGGACAGGTGAAGTTCTTGCGGTTGCCCGTGGCGTCGCGGCAGATGGTTGCGCCGCGATGCGGGCAGGAGTTGAAGAAGGCGTGCACTTGGCCGGCGCGGTCGCGACTGAAGATCAGATTGCGGTCGAGGATGCGGCGCGTCAGGTAGTCGTTGTTCTTGGCGATCTCGGACTCATGGCCGAGAAAGATCCAGGACTTGCGCAGGATGCGATCTTTTTCTTCGGCGAATACTGCGGGGTCGGTGAACGCCGAGCGGTTGACCTGGAAGCGGCCCTTGGCCGGATCGACCCGCAGAAAGCGGGAGTGGTGTGCTGTGTCCCAGGACATGAGTCCTCCTGAAGCGGTGGTTGACGATGCGCGCTAGAACCGCAGCGCGCGACGCATGATCTTGGCGACTGTCGGCGTGTACGGCGGCGCCAGAAACCGGGTGATGTCGATCCACGGCGGCGAGGCGACCGCCTTGCCGTTGGAGAAAGTCTTGAAGCCTTCATGGCCCAGATAGCGGCCCATGCCGGACTCGCCGATGCCGCCGAAAGGCAGGTCCTGCATGAACGGGTGCAGCATGATGTCGTCGAAGCTCATGCCGCCGGCCCAGGTGTTCTTGAGCAGAAAATCTTTCTGCGACTGGGTGCCGCCGAGGTAGTACATCGCCAGCGGGCGCGACAGCTTGCCGAGTAATTCGGGGAGGTCTTCGAGATCGTCGTAGCTCGCAATCGGCAGGATCGGGCCGAAGATCTCCTCGCGCATCAGGCGGCCATCGAGCGGCGGGTCGATGACGATCACCGGCGGAAAACGCAGCGTGTCGGGCAGCGCATCCCAGGCTTCGCCGGAAAGCGTTTCGACTCTCGCACCGGCTTGCGCGGCTTCGGCCACAAGACTCGCGAGCCGCTGGCGCTGACGCGGTAGATGCACGTTGGTGAAATCGGTGTTGTTGCTCACGTCCGGATAGAAGCGCTGCATGGCGGCGCGCACCTCGACGACGAACGCATCGCGATCGTCGCGATGCACCAGCGCGAAGTCCGGCGCCATGCAGACCTGGCCCGCATTGGCCAGCTTGCCGAAGACGATCTTGGAGGCGGCTTTCGCAAGGTCGGCGCCTTTGGCGACGATGGCCGGCGACTTGCCGCCGAGTTCCAGTGTCACCGGCACCAGATTGGCCGCTGCGGCTTTGAGCACATGCCGTGCGGTGCTGGCGCCGCCGGTAAACAGCAGGTGATCGAAGGGCAAGGCGGTGAAAGCCGCGGCGACATCCGCTTCGCCGATGACCACCGCGACTTCGGTTTCATCGAAGACTTGGCGGGTGATCTCGGCGATCAGGTCCGACACCGTCGGCACGAATTCCGAAGGCTTGATCATCGCCCGATTGCCGGCGGCGAGAATTCCGCCGAGCGGCGTGTAGGCGAGCGCGACCGGCGCATTCCATGGCGACACCACGCCCACCACGCCGACCGGCTGATAGAAGATGTAGGCACGCGCGCCCATCAGCCCCATCGGAAACTCGGGCTTGCGTTTCTCAGGTCGTGTCCAGCGCTCCACATTCTTGAGCGCGTGCTTGAGCGAGCGCACCGGCGCCATCACTTCGGTGAGCAGCGACAGGGCTTCGTGACGATTGCCGAAATCGGCGTGGCAGGCGTCGACGATGCGCGCCTCGTTGCGGATCAAGGTGTCGATCGCGCGACGCAGCCGGTCCTTGCGCACCGCCAGTGACGGGTAGGGCTCGGTGCGAGCAGCGGCACGCTGGCGGTCCAACAGATCGCTTAGACCCATCGCGGGCAGCGCAATAGTCGGTGAGATCGGCGAGTTCATGGATGAACTCGCGGCTCAGCGAGCCGTGATCCGCACCGGAATGTTTTCCATACCGCGGAAAGCATAGTTGGGCGTGAAGTGCAGATCATCGCTAAGCACTTCGACCTTGGCCGCGGCGAAGAGTTTGCGATACAGCGTGTCGAGTTCCATGCGCGCCAGATGATGGCCGAGGCAGTGGTGCAGGCCGGGCGCGAAGGTGCAGGAAACGTCGATGTTGGGGCGGCCAAAGACCAGTTCATTGGGTCGGTCGAATACGCTCGGGTCGCGGTTGGCCGCGGCAATCATCAGAAAGACGATCTGTCCGGGCGGAATCGATTTGCCGCCGTACTCCACCGGCGCGCGCGTGATGCGGATCTGCGTGGAAGCCATTGCCATGTACCGCAGCAGCTCGGACATGCAGGCCAGATTGTCGAACTCGCCGGCCAGATAGCGATCACGCTGCTCGGGATTGTTGAGCAGGGCCACCACGCCCAGTCCGAGCGAATTGGCGGTCGTGTCGTGTCCGGCCACGATGAACACATGACACAGGCCGAGCAGCTCTTCGTCGGTGAGCGACTCGCCGTCTTCATGGGCCTGCACCAGTGCCGTCAGCAGGTCGGCACCGGGTTCGCGGCGGCGCTTGTCGAACTCGGCCAGGAACAGATCGTTCATCTCCTTCACCGTGCGTTCCGCATTGAGCAGAATCTCGCGCGACGGATGCGCGCTGGCGAGCGCGGTGGTCATGTCGCGCGCCCAGCTGCGCAACGGCTCCATGTACTGGTCCGGCACGCCGAGCAGATTGCAGATCACGCTCGCCGGCAGCGGGAAGGCGATGTCCTCGATGAAATCCAGCTCGCCTTTTTTCAGGGCCTTGGCGATCAGCTCATCGCAGGCGCGATCGACGCTCGGCCGGATGGATTCGACGACTTTGCGGCTGAAGGCCTTGATGACCAGTTTGCGCACGCGCTGATGCTGGTCGTCGTCGATGTTGATGATCCAGTTGGGGATGTACTGGAGCAGGTTGGGGATGGTCTGCGGACGCTCGTCTTCCGGAATCGCATGGAACTGGGCGACGTGCAGCCGACGCGCCGAGAGGCGCTGATCGCTGAAGCCGGCGGTGACGTCCTCGTGGCGCGTCAGCAGCCAACCGCCCTGGTTCGCGCTGAAGAACACCGGCTCCTGCTCGCGAATGCGCGCGAGTCCGCTCAGGAATACGCGGTCGTGCAGGTTGGCGGGGTTGGCGAATGCAAAGTCCAAGGCTTCAACAGGGGCGTCGCCCATTTGGTTCTCCTCGATACGGGCCGCTACACAGGCGGCCACACAGGCAGTTATACAGGCAGTTATATAACGCATGTTATAAACGAACACGCGCGACCGCAACCCCTTTGGGACTCAGGATTCGCTGTAGATCGGGCTTTAGCCCGACATCGGTCCGCGTTGTCGGACTGAAGCCCGACCCGCCAAGCGATCGCGCGCTACATCTTCTTCCAGTTCTGCGCAGGAAACAGCGTCTGCAGAACGAAGTCGGCGAGCTTGGCGGGGTTCTCAAGTGCAGGCGATTTGGCGCCGCCGATGTCGGCGATCGGTTGCAGCAGAATCAGCCCGAACGTCATGGCGTAGATCGACATCGCCCGCGCTCGCGCCGCGGCACCGGCGATGCCGGCGACTTCGGCGACTGCCGGAACCAGAATCTTGTACTCGGCGGTGAAGTGCCGGTTGGTGATGTTCTCGAAACGCTTGGACCGCGACAGCAGCAACTCCCGTTGCAGCAGCCGGCGGAACTGTTCGGCCTGCATCAGCACGTCGGCGAGCGCGACGGTGAAGCGCTTCAGGCGCACGGCGGCGGGCTCGGTGCCGGTGATCGCCTCGCGCAGTGGCGCGGAGACGTCGGTCCAGACGTGCTCGCAGCAGCGATCGTAGAGATCGTCCTTGTCCTTGAAGTAGTGATAGATCGACGGGATGTTCACTTCGCAGGCCGTGGCGATATCGCGGATCGAGATCGCCGGATAGCCGCGTTCGGAGAACAGACGCGTGGCGATCTGGATGATGAAATCCTCCGACACGGCGGCGCGGCGCGTGCGCTTTTCGGGCGCGGCGCTTGCGTCTATGGTTGCCGGTTCTGCGATGAATGCGGGCGGTCTGCTGGTCGGATTCATGCGCGAGCTTGGAACCAATGAAAGGCGGACATCCGAGGGATTCGGACCCTTCGATAGATTAAGGCTTTGCTGCTCAAAGATGCTGGCCGCCATCGGCCGCAATCGCCACGCCGGTGACGAAGCTCGCCTCGTTCGACGCCAGAAAAAGCACCGCTTGCGCAATCTCCTCGGGCAAGCCGAAACGCGCCATCGGGATCGCCGCAAGAATCGCTTGCCTGGCCTTGTCGGAAAGCTGGTTGGACAACAGCTCCGCGCCGTGACCGGTGTCCGCCCAGCCGGCGCGGACGGCGTTGGCGCGGATGCCATTGCGCGCCTCTTCCTTGGCGATGGTGCGGATCATCGACTCGATCGCGGCCTTGGGCGCGGCCGACAAGGCGCCGCGGATTTCGACGTGCGTTGCCTGCGTGGTGGTGATGGCGGTGAGCGTGCCGCCATTCTGTTGCTTGAAAAGCGGAAGGACGGCGCGCGCGAGGTTGAAGAATCCCAGCACGTCCTCCTGAATCACCCGCGCCACCGTCTCCGGATCGAGCTTGGCGATGGGTCCGACCGCAATCTTCGGCCCCGCCGCATATACAACCGAATGAATGCGGCCGCCAGCGGATTGAATTTCCTGCAGCCTGCGTTCGACGGTGGCGAAGTCGGACAGATCGAGTTGCCATGCGCGAATCGACCGCACCTCGGACTCGAATTCGGCGATTAAATCTTCGGCCTTCTGCGCCTGGGTGCGGTAGGTGAAGGCGACGTCGGTGCCGGCTCGCAAGAATGCCTGACAGACCGCACGCCCGAAACCGCCGGTGCCGCCGACGATTAGCGCCAGGCCATCGGCGAATCTGCGCGCACCGATGCTCATGTCCTCTCCCGGTTGACGAAACGATTCAGGAAAAAAGCGAAAGCGGCGGCGGGGAACAGCGAGAGCACGCCGTAGAGAGTCGGGGGCACTGCGATCGCCGGATTGTTCAACATGAGAGGACTGAGCGCGATCGCGATCGCCAGCGCGCCGTTGTGCGAGCCGATCTCCATGCTGATGGCGGTGGACTGGCGCGCACCGATGTCGAGCCATCGCGGCACGCCGTAGCCGACGGCGAGGCTCAGCAGGTTGAAGCTGATCACGGCTCCGCCCAGCGCGGCGAAGTTCTGCACCAGCAGATCCCAGGCCTTGACGATGGCGAAGCCGCCGGCCGTCAGCAGGAATACCAGGGCGAAGATTTTCACCGGCCGGTCAAGCGTCTTTGCAATCCCGGGCCAGCGCGATCGCACCCACATGCCGATCGCCACCGGAGCGAGGATGATGACGAACACCTGCACGATCTTGTCGAACTGCGGCGCGATGATCTTGCCCTCGCTTAGGAAGAACGCCATCGATCCGGCCAGCAGCAAGGGCAGGGTGATCAACGACAGTGCCGAGTTGACCGCGGTCAAGGTGATATTGAGCGCAAGATCGCCGTCGGCGAGGTGGCTGAAGACGCTGGCCATCACCCCGCCTGGGGACGCAGCCAGCAACATCAGCCCGACCGCGAGTTCCGGCGGCAGATGAAACGCAATGCACAGACCCAGGCACACCAGCGGCAACACCAGTGTCTGGCAGATCAGGGCCACGATCACCGTGCGCGGAAAGCGCAGCACGCGGCGGTAGTCGTCCACAGTCAGCGCCAGCCCTAAGCTGAGCATTACCACGCCCAGCGCGATGGGGAGGATCAGGTTGACCATGGCGGCGGCTTTGGCTCAGCGCGCTTTGAGCGACCGGATCGACGCGAACTGAGACGGATCGGAAACCTTGCGATAGACCAGGTTCATCAGCTTGTGTCCGCCGACGGGTGTGAGCCGCTGCATCAGATGAGTGAAGGCACCGTCCGGACTCGTCGTCACCAGCGCGCGTTTGTGGCGGATCGCCGAGACGATCTTGCGCGCCACGGCTTCGGGCGTGGTGATGGCGAATTTCTCGAAGTTGGCGGCGTTGGCGCGGCGCTTGGCTTCGCTGGATTCCGGCACGTTCGCGCCGAGATTGGTTTTCGACGGGCCGGGGAACACCGTGCTCAAGCCGATGTTGCTGCCGGCCAGCTCCTGGCGCACGACCGCGGTCATCGCGGCGATGGCGGCCTTGGACGCGCAGTACACGCCATGCATCGGCGTGCCGATCAGCGCGAGCGTGCTGGCGACGTTGACGATATGCGCCTCGGGTTGTCTGGCGAGGTGCGGCGCGAATGCGCGCATGCCATGCACCATGCCCCAGAAGTTCACGTCGAAGATGAAGCGGCCGTGATCCTCGGCAAAGTCCAGAAAACTCTCCGGCCTGCACATGACGCCGGCATTGTTGACGAGCACGTCGGTGCGGCCGAATTCGGCGATGACCGCTTCGACCACCTCGGCCCATTGCCAGGAATTGCGCACGTCCAGCGTGTGACTGGCGCAGCGCGCGCCTTTTGCCGTCAGTAGACGCGCGGTCTCGGCGAGGCCCTGTTCGTTGACGTCGAGCAGCACCGGAATGGCTTTGAGGCTGGCCACTTCCAGCGCCAGCGCGCGGCCGAAGCCGGAACCGGCGCCGGTGATGGCGATGACTGTGTTTTCAAATTTCCGCATGACGCTTCCCTTGTTGAGTGACGCGGCTGCTTTCGAAGATCGGGCTCAGCCCGGCTTGGATGCCGGGCTTGCTGTAGTCAGACGACACGTCTCGCACGCAGCCCGGCAATGTCTTCCGCGCTGTAGCCGATCTGTTTGAGAATGACGTCGGTGTGCTCGCCCAAGGTCGGCGGACGCAGACGCAAGCTGGAATCGAAAGCGGTGTACTCCACCGGATGCGCAGCGATCGGCGCCGGCTTCGGCAGTCCGGGATAGTCCATCCACTCGATCATGCCCGTGGCCTTCACCTGCGGGTCTTCGATGATCTGCACCGGCGTGTATAGCGGCCCGCCGGGAATGCCGGCGGCTTCGAGCCGCGCGAGCGCTTCGTCGTTGGTGAACTGCAAGGTCCATCGCTGCATGCGCTCGCTGAGTACCGCGCCGTTGATGCCGCGATTGTCATCGCTGTTGAAGCGCGGATCGCTGAGCCAGTGCGGCTCGCCCATCAGATCGCACCAGCGCTGGAATACGCCCTGGCCCATGCACTGCGCCTGCACCCAGCCGTCCTTGGTTTTGAACAGATCGGCCGGCCCGGCAAACTGGCTGCGATTGGCCGTGGCCTCGCGCTCGATGCCGCTGAAGTAGGCCTCGATCGCGTTGAAGTGGAAGAAGCTCATGCCGGTGCGCATCAGGCTGGTTTTCACTTCCTGTCCGTGACCGGTTCTGTAGCGATGCAGGATCGCGGCAACGGTGCCGAAAGCCGCGGTGATGCCGGTGCCGGCATCGCACCACGAAGCCTGCGATTTCACCGGCTGCCCCGGATAGCCCGACAGCGACACCGCGCCCGACATCGCCTGCGCCACGCCGTCGAAACCCATGCGCTTGGCGTAAGGCCCGCTGTCGCCGAACGCGGTCTGGCTGCTGAGGATGATGTCGGGCTTGATCGCCTTCAAAGACTCGTAGTCGATGCCGAGTTCACGCAGCCCGTCGAGCGGCATGTTGGCGACGACGACGTCGGCGGTCGCGACCAGGCGCTTCACCACTTCGCGACCTTCCGGCTTGAGCGGATTGAGCGTCAGCGACAGCTTGTTCTTGCCCATCTGCAGCCACACTGCGCCTTCGCCCTGCTTGGTGATCGGGCAGAGGTAGCGGTCTTCGCTGCCGGAGAGTTTTTCGATGCGGATGACTTCGGCGCCGAGATCGCCGAGCAGGGTCGCGCAGTAGGGTCCGGCGATGTAGCGGCCGAAATCGAGTACGCGGATGCCTTTGAGGACCGGCTCGTCTTGGAACTCGCTCATGGTGCAAAACCGTAGGGCGGATCGGTGATCCGCCGGTTTGCGGCTTCATTGCGTAACCCGCCTTTCGCGCATCTAGGCAGCGGCGGATTGCGACGCGGCGAGCCGCGTCCAATCCGTCCTACGGAAAGTCTTTGCTTCACAGGCTTGCCGCCAATTTCTTGAGGTCGGCTTTCGGATCTGCAAGCGTTTCACGCGGAATCATGGCGCGCGCTTCCACCAGCTTGCGAATGCTGCTCTTGTGCTTGGACTCGTTGATCGTGGTCGCGCCGATCAGGCGCTCGTTCTTGAGATGGAACACGGTGAGCTTGCCGCTGGCGAAGTCGCCGCGCTGCACGATCGCGTCGCCGTGCGGCGCGCCGGTGACTTGCATGTTGAATTCGTACTGGTGCGACCAGACCCAGGGCACGTCCCAATACTTCACGTCCTGGCCGAGCATGGCCTTGGCCGCGGTCTGCGCCTGGTGGCGCGCGTGCGTCCAGTTTTCCCAGCGCGTCCAGGTCCCGGCGATCTCGAAGGCTGTGACGTCGCCCGCCGCGTAGACCTCGGCCGCACCGGTGCGGCATGCGCCGTTGACTTCGATGCCCTGCAAGCGGATCGGCAGGCCGGCGTTTTCCGCCAGCTCTGCGTTCGGGATCACGCCGACGCCGGCGAGCAGCCAGTCGGCTTCGATCGTCGATCCATCCTGCAAGCGGATCACCGCACC
>CAXTSJ010000011.1:0-23262 GCA_964246995.1 uncultured Hydrocarboniphaga sp. | reverse complement strand
TGCGACAGCTCGGCGGGGACGAAGCGCGCCATCACCCGATCCGCGAGTTCCAGCACCGTGACTTTGCAGCCCATGCCGTGCAGGGTCGCCGCCGCTTCCATGCCGATCACGCCACCGCCGATCAGCACGACTTGCGATCCGGCGACGGCGCGCTGGCGCAGGCCGTCGGCATCGACTCGCGAACGCAGGTAATGCAGCGGCACGCCGGACTGTTCGAAGGGACCATGCAGCGTCCGCGGCCGAGTGCCGGTTACCAGCAGCAGGCGGTCATAAGTGTGGCCATCACCGGACGCAGTGCTCACGCAATGCGCGGCCAGATCGACCTTGCTGACAGCCGTTCCGAGCTCGACATCGACGTGCTTTTCTCGATACCAGGCTTCGTCGTGAAAGACGATTTCGTCCAGCTTCTGCTCGCCATTGAGATAAGTCTTGGACAAGGGCGGGCGATCGTAGGGCAGCTCGGTTTCTTCACTGAGCATGAGGATGCGGCCGTCATAGCCGTCCTCGCGCAGCGTCTCGATTGCGCTGACGGCGGCCCAGCCGCCGCCGACCACCACGATGTTTTTCGGTTGCGCGCTCATCAGGATGCCTTCTTGAACAGCACCGGCGTTTCCGTCGGATTTTCAAAACGGGCCACCTGCGTCTTCACCGCCTGCATGACGATGCCGTGATTGCGCTCCTTGACGTGGCCGTAGCCCTTGATGTCCTCGTACAGCCGCACCAGTTCGATCGCGTCTGCCGCGTTCTGCGGCGTCAGCTTGGCGAGCACGCGCTCGACGTGCGCGCGATATTGCGGAATCAGCTCGCGCTCCATCTTGCGCTCCGCGCTCATGCCGAAGATGTTGAGCGGGGTTTTTCGCAGCCACTTGAAGCGCGTCATCCAGCTGAAGGCCCAGAGCATGTAGGCGCCGAATGAACGCTTGATCAGCTCGCCCTTGGAGTTGCGCTTGGAAATCAGCGGCGGCGCCATGTGCAGGCGCAGCTTGTAGTCGCCGTCGAATTCGCTCTTCAGGCGTTTCTGGAAATCGCCATTGGAGTAGAGGCGCGCGACTTCGAATTCGTCCTTGTAGGCCATCAAACGTGCAAGCACTCGCGCGACGGTCTCGGTGAAAGCCGTGCCGCTCAGCTTGGCCGCCTCAGCGGTGCGAACCTTGTCGATGAAAGCGCGATAGTCGCGAGCGTAGTCGGCATCCTGCCAGTCCGTCAGCAGTTTCTCGCGGCGTGCGATGACCTCGTCCGGCGTCTGCGACAGCGGTGCTTCGGGCTTGATGTCGCCACGGGCGGCCTGTGCCTTTTGGGTAACCAACTCAATGTCATGGGCCGCAAGACGACCCCAGTTGAAGGTCGCCAGATTGGCCTTGACCGCGACGCCGTTGAGGCGGATCGCCTCCAGAACCGATTCGAGTGCAATCGGCACCAGGCCCTTCTGCACGGCGTAGCCGAGCATGAAGATGTTGGTGCCGATGCTGTCACCCATCAGCTTGGTCGTCAGATCGGTGCCATCGACGGCGTGGACGTGATCGCTGCCGGCATGCTTGCGCAGGCTAGCGACCAGCGAAGCCTGGCTGAAGTCGATCTTCTGGTTGGTCTGGAACTGCGCGGTCGGCACCACGTCGCTATTGACGACGACATGGCCGCTGCCGACACGCAGAGTGCCCAACGCCATCGGGCCGGCGGTAACGATCAGATCGCAGCCGAGCAAAAGATCGGTGGAGTCCTGCCAAAGGCGCGGCGTGTACAGACCGGTATCTTGAGGAGCGATGCGGATATTGCTCAGCACCGAGCCGCCTTTCTGCGCCATGCCAGTCACGTCCATCACGGACGAGGACTTGCCATCGACGTGCGCGGCCATGCCCAGAATCGCGCCGACGGTGAGCACGCCGGTGCCGCCGATACCGGTGAGCAGGATGTTATACGGACCATCGACCTGCGCGATGGCGGGTATCGGCAGTGCGGCGAACAGATCGTCCGCCGCATCTTGCTTGGCCTTCTCGGCCTTGCGCAGCATGCCGCCGTGCACGGTGACGAAGCTCGGGCAGAACCCCTCGACGCAGGAATAATCCTTGTTGCAGCTCGACTGATCGATGTGACGCTTGCGGCCGAATTCGGTGTCGATCGGCTGCACGCTCAGGCAGTTGGATTTGACGGTGCAGTCGCCGCAGCCTTCGCACACATCCTGGTTGATGAAGACACGCTTGGGCGGATCGGGGAACTCGCCCTTCTTGCGGCGACGGCGCTTTTCGGCCGCGCAGGTCTGGTCGTAGATGATCGCGGTGACGCCACGGACTTTCTGCAATTCGCGCTGCGTGTCTTCCAGCAAGTTGCGATGACGTACTTCGGTGCCCGTGGGCCAGCGCACCGTCGACGGATACTTGTCCGGTTCGTCGGTGACGATGATGACTTTCTTGACGCCCTCCCAGTACAGCTGGTTGGCCATCATCTCCACGTTCAACTCGCCGTCCACCGGCTGGCCGCCGGTCATCGCGGTGGCGTCGTTGTAGAGCAGCTTGTAGGTGATGTTGGACTTGGCGCCGACCGAGGCGCGCACCGCGAGAATGCCCGAGTGGAAGTAGGTGCCGTCGCCCAGATTCTGAAAGGCGTGCGGCACGTCAACGAAGCTCTTCATGCCGATCCACAGCGTGCCTTCGGCGCCCATCTGCGCGGCCCACTGCGTGTTCCGCTGCGGCATCACCATCGGGATCATGCCGTAGCAACCGACGCCGGTGAAGGTGACGCTTTCATCGACCGTCTTGGTGGAGCTGTTGTGCGGGCAGCCGGAGCAGAAGTAGGGCGTGCGGATCGCCTTGCTCATCGAGATCGGCACGATGTTGTTGCGGCGCGCTTCAAGAGCGTCCATGCGCTCATTGAGCATCGCATCGGCGATGCCGATGGCGCGCAGACGCCGCGTGAGAATGGTGATGACCTCGTTGACGCTACGCTCGCCGTGCGCAGGCACCAGTTCGCGACCCTGCTCGTCTTTCTTGCCGACGAGCTGCGGGCGCTCGGTGGCCGGCATCGAGTACAGCGCGTAGGCAAGCTGCTCTTCGATGACCGGACGCTTTTCGTCCACTACCAGCACTTCGCGATGACCGCGGCAGAAATCGAGCGCGCTCTGTTCGTCGAGCGGCCAGACCATGCCGATCTTGTAGACGCGAATCCCGAGATCGCGCGCGCGCTGCTCGGTGATGCCCAGCTCGCGAAGCGCTTCGCGCACGTCGAGATAGACCTTGCCGGTGGTGACGATGCCCAAGGCCCTCTGCGGGCTGTCGAACACCACGCGGTCGATGCCGTTGGCGCGCGCAAACGCTTTCGCCGCCGGCAGCTTGAACGTCATCAATCGGCGTTCCTGCGGCAGCGGAAAGTAATCGCCCTTGAAGCAGTTCAAACCTTCGGGCGGACGATCGACGTCCGGCAGGATGATCTGCGGCCGAGTCGCATCGAGTTCGATGGTGCCTGCCGCTTCGACGGTATCGGTGACGGTCTTCAAGCCCGCCCACAGGCCGGCGAAGCGCGACATCGCCCAGCCATAAAGACCGTAGTCGATGATCTCCTGCGTGTCCGCCGGATACAGCAGCGGAATCTGCGAGGCGATGTAGACGTGATCGGATTCCGCGGCGGTGATCGAGGATTTGCCACCGTGATCGTCGCCGCAAAGAATCAGCGCGCCGCCGTGCTTGGCCGCGCCGTCGTAGTTGCCCTGCTTGAGCGCTTCGCAGGCGCGCTCGACGCCCAGATGTTTGCCGTACCAGAGCGCGAACACGCCATCGACCTTCGCCTCCGGATAGTAGTTGACCCATTGCGTGCCTTTGATCGCGGCGGCGGCGAGTTCTTCGTTGACGCCGGGCGAGAAGACGATCTTGTTGGCATCCAGATGTTTCTGCGCCGCCCACAGTGCGGTGTCGTAGGTGCCCAGCGGCGAGCCGCGATAGCCGGTTATGAAGCCGGCGGTATTCAACCCGGCCGCGCGATCGCGCTGGTACTGCACCATCGGCAGGCGCACCAGGGCCTGGAGTGCGGACAAAAAAATCCGGCCGGACTCCTGGGTGTACTTGTCGTCGAGAGACACCGCGTGCTTGGTCATACGTCGATCCAGACCGCGTCGTCTTCAACGGTCGCCGGGAATGTGAGGATGGCCTTGGTGCAGGGCATTGCGCAGGGCTCGCCGGTGCGGATGTCGAACTTGCCGTCGTGCCAGGTGCAGGTGACTTCGAAGCCTTCGAGTTCGCCTTCGTCGGCGAGCGAGGCCTTGCCATGGGTGCAGGTGTCTTCGGTGACGTAGAACGCGCCGTTGACGTTGTACACCGCAAACGGCGCGTGGCCTTCGACACGCACTTGCAGCATGGCGTCCTCGTCGATGGCATCGGTGGTGCAGAGTTTTATTTTCATGTTGCCTTGCCAAATTGCGGATTGCGTTTTTCGATGAAGGCGTTGACGCCCTCTGTGAAATCCGGATGCGTGGCGCCGGTGGAAAAGCCGATCGCCTCGAGCGCTAGCTGCGCGGCGTAGTCGTTGTCGAGCGCCTCATTGACCATGCGCTTGGTCATGCCCAGTGCGTAGGCCGGGCCGGCGCCGAGCTTGCCGACCCAGTCCTCCACCGCCACGTCGAACTGCTCGTCGTCGATGACGCGATTGATCAGGCCCCAACGCTCGGCGGTTTCGGCGGTGAAGCGATCGCCCAGCAGGGCAATTTCCTTGGCGCGCTTGAGCCCGGCCGAGCGCACCGCCCAGTAGGAACCGCCGCCGTCGGGCGTGGTGCCGAGTTTGATCTGCGACTGGACGAAGAACGCACTGCGCGCGGCAATCGCGAGATCCGCGGAGGCCACCCAGGACAAGCCCATCCCTGCGCAGGCGCCCTTCACCGCGCAGATGAAAATCTGCGGCATGCGCTGCAGGGTCAGCAGCATCGGCGTCACCGCGTGGACTCGCGCCTCAAACTGCAAGCGGCGGTCTTCCGGCGTCAGTTCCAAGGTCGCCGCGAAAGCCTTGACGTCACCGCCGGCCATGAAATGCTCGCCGGCGCCTTGTAGCAGAACGGCGCGGATCGAGGGGTCGTGCTCGACCGACAGCAGTTCGCGGTGAAACGCCAGGTTCATGTCGGCCGTCACCGCGTTGCGGAATTTCGGCCGGTTCAGCGTCACCCGCAAGACGCCGTCTTTACGTTCGAAGAGGATGTCGTCCATCACTCACAGACCTCGGAACACGGGACGGCGTTTCTGCATGAAGGCTTCGACCGCCTCGCGGGCGTCGTCGGAGACCATGCAGGCTTCCTCGGCGGTGAGCGCGCTTTCAAAGGCGTCGGCCATTGCGCGCTGGGTGTAGGTGATTAGCGCGCGTTTGGTGCCGCGCACCGCCATCGGCGCCAGACGCGCGATTTTCAGCGCGAGCTTTTCCGCCGCGGGAAGGATCTCTTCGACGGTTTCGACCAGATCGGACGCAAGGCCAAACTGGTAGGCCTTCTCGCCGTCGATGCGCTCGCCGGTCAGCAGATAGCGCTTGGCCCGGGTCAGGCCCATCGCCAACGGCCAGCCCACGCAGCCACCGTCGCCCGCCGCCAGGCCAATCGCCACATGAGGATCGGTCAGTCCGCTGGACTTGGCGACGACGACGATATCGCTGAGCACCGCGATGGTCGCGCCCAGCCCGGCGGCGTCGCCCTGGACGGCGGCGATCACGGGCACCTCGATGGAGATCAGCGCATGCGCCAGTTCGCGGGCGTCGTGGAACATGCGGCGGCGGCGCAGCGGATCGGTGCGCAGGCGATCGACTTCTGCCAGATCGCCGCCGGCCGAGAAATGCTTGCCTTCGGCGGCGATCAGAACGACCCGCGCGCTCGGGTCGCGATGGACGGCGAGCAGCGCATCTTCAAATTCCTCGTGGGCCTCAAGGTCCATTCGGTTGAGCAGTTGCGGGCGGGTGAGCGTGATCCGGACCACGCCATCGGCCGACTCGTAACGCAGGGTGCTGAATTTTTCGGTCATGCCACTCTTCGGTCCTTGATAGGTTTCGTTTGGAGGCGGAGGACTCACAATCTATAACGATCGTTATATTATCTAGTTAGTGGAAGTGGAACTCAAGTCTCGTCATGCCCGCTGCAAATGCATCAAGCGATGATTTGCCAAGCTGCGAACACCGGGCGGTTCAGTCGTGACTCATTAGAGCCAAGCCTAATGACGCCTGGATATCTCAGGGGTTGGCAAGCCCTTGAGTATTAAGTAAAGTGCAGCCTAGCCCGCGTGACCGGGATTTTCCCTATTTCTGGAGATTGGCATGAAGAAGTTTCTTGCAGTGGCCTTGGTTGGATTCCTGGCCAGCGGCGCGTCCCTGGCTGCTGAGCAGGGTGCCACCGGCGGCACCGGAGAGTCGGAAGAGAGCAGCGACGTGGGCACGACCGTCGGTGTGGGTGCCGCTGTTGCTGGCGTCATCGGCGCTCTCATCAATGCCGCAGCCGGCGATAGCGCTGAAGGCACGTCCGCCACGGTGACGGCGGGTACGACCACCACCACCGCGTCCTCGACCCGGCGCTAGAGCCATCCCACGGGGCCTGAACAGCTCCGTAGGCGTCTTGGTAGCGATTTGAGTTGAGAAGGCCAGCTTCGGCTGGCCTTCTTTGTTGGCGAAGCCCGGCGATAAAGCCGCGGCATTAGGGAGGCGAGGACGGTTATTCGCCTCTCGTTCCACCGTTGTTCTTCGATTATCCAAGTGAGACCGCCGAATGAGAGCTGGGGTCAAGGCGCTCTGCCTGCTGATGCTCCTATCGTCCGCTGCCTGGGCAGCGGCGGCCCAGGCACAAACCGGGCTCATCGATCCATCGATACTTTCGCAACTGAGTCCGGAGGATCGCGACCAATTGCTGAAAGGCGTCGGCGGGACCAACTCCAGCACCAACAATCAAGATCAATCGCTGCGCAACCCGGCGGTGGTCGAACCCAGTTCCCGACGCTCCGACGACGATAGCGATCTCTATCTTGACGATCCGGATTCGGACACGCGCCGGCCCGTCGATGACGAGCGCTACCTGTATCCGTCCAGTGCCGAATCGGCTGTTGGTGCCGCCGCCAGCCGGCAATCGCTCGAAAACTCCGGCGTTCTAGCCGGACCGTCCGCCGCAGGATCCGGCGATCGCGGCCTGCCTGGCAATCAGCAGAATGGGCGGCCGAAGACCGTCAAGGCGACCGGTTCGCTGGACACGCGCAACCCTTTCTCGAAGAAGGAGCCAGAACCGATCCTGGCGACCAAGAGCTTCTCGCGTACATCGAAGGTCCGACCGTTCGGTTACGAGTTGTTTAGCGGCACCCCCAATACCTTCGCCCCGGCGACCGATATTCCAGTGCCCTCGGACTATGTCATCGGGCCGGGTGACAACGTCCGCGTACAGCTGTTCGGTAATCAGAACGAGACCTTCACCTTGCTGGTGTCGCGCGACGGCACCATCAACTTCCCCAAGCTCGGCCCGATCAGCACCAACGGCCTGAGATTCGACGAGCTGCAGTCGATGCTCGAAAAGCGAGTCGGCAAGGAGATGATCGGCACCACCGCGAGCGTCACACTCGGGCGTCTACGATCGGTGCGGGTGTTCGTTCTGGGTGACGTGTCCAACCCGGGCTCCTACACCGTCTCGTCGCTGTCGACGATGACCCACGCGCTGTTCATCAGCGGCGGCGTCAGCCTGGTCGGCTCGTTGCGCCGGGTGCAGCTCAAGCGCAACGGCGTCGTGATCCGCAATCTGGATCTCTACCGGTTCCTGCTAGGCGGAGATTCCAGCAACGATCTGCGCTTGCAGCCGGGCGATGTGGTGTTCGTGCCACCGGTCGGGTCCCGGGTCACGGTGGACGGCGAGGTCAAGCGCCCTGCGATCTACGAACTCAACGGCGAACAGACCCTGGGCGACGCACTGGCCCTGGCCGGTGGACGGCTCGCATCCAGCGATCAGACCTATGTCGAAATCCAGCGCGTCAGCGCCAAGGCCGAACGCACGGTGCTCAATTTCGACATTGCCAAGCCCGCTGATCTGGCGGCCGCGATCCGCGACGGCGACGTGGTGCGTGTGCGCAAGGTCTCCAAGCAGATTGCCAACGAGATCCGCGTCACCGGTTACGTCAAGTATCCCGGCACCTATCCCTGGACCGACAACCGCGACCTGCGCACGGTGTTGGAACAGGCCGGCGTCCTGGTGTCCGATGCGCAGGCCGAAATCTACCTGCCGCTGGGCGCGATCGAACGCACCAACAGCGTCACCGGCATTCGCGAGTTCCTGTCCTTCAACGTGGCGACGACGCTCGCCGGCTCCGGGCCGCCGGTCGTCCTTGCGCCCAACGATCTGGTGATGGTCTTCGGGCGACAGGACATCGCCTACCTCAGCTCCTACGACGTCGAGGCCGTGCTTAGCGGCAAGCGCGTGACCGCCACGTCCTACGAGCGCTGCCCGGCGCTGACGGAACTGCGCGGCATCGTCAACAGCCAGCGCGCGGTGCGCTTTCTGCGCACGCTGTCGTCGGAGAACGTGCGCATCGTCGAATCCAAGCGTCCGCGCGCGGTCTGTCCGGACATTTTCCAGGAAGTGCCGCGCGTGCTGCCTTACCTGCTGGACAAAAGCGTCGGCGTCTACGGCGAGGCACTGCGCCCGGGCGTTTATCCGGTTGCCGATGGCACCACCCTGGGCCTGCTGGTGCAGGCCGCGGCCGGTGTCACCAGTGAAAGCGACGCGCGCAATGTCGAATACGTCTCGTATCTGGACTCGCTTTCGGAGGGCCGCTCGCGCTACCAGACGTTGAACCTGTCCGACGCCGCCACCTTGAACCGCAATATTTCCGCCGGCGACATTCTCAACCTGCGGCCGGTCTACCTGGATCAGGAGATCGGGTCGGTGCGCTTGCTGGGCGAGGTACGTTTCCCCGGCACCTACGGCGTGGTGCGCGGCGAGACCATGTCGCAGGTTCTTCAACGCGCCGGTGGGCTCACCGAAAACGCCTACCCGTATGGCGCGGTGTTCACCCGCGTCAACGCGCGCAAGGCCGAGGCGATCTCCTTCAAGCGCGCGGCGACCGATCTGCAGGAGGCGGTGGTCACGGTGGTCACCAGCGGCACCATCGGCACCGACGTCGCGGCCACGGCGACCTTCCTGGAAGGCGTCATCCGCCGCCTGGAAAACGCCGAGCCCGTCGGCCGCGTGGTGGTGCAGGCCGACCCGGCCGTGCTGCGGGTGCGCCCGGAGCAGAACGTGGTGCTGGAACCCGGCGACGCCCTGCTGATCCCCAAGCGGCCGTCTTCGGTGACGGTAGCGGGGCAGGTATTGAACCCGGGTTCGCAGATTTTCGCGTCCGGCCGGTCGCCCACCGATTACGTCGAGCAGGCCGGCGGCTACGGGCAGGCGGCCGACAAGAAGCGCGCTTTCATCATCTTCCCTGACGGCTCGGCCAAGCCGCTCAAGCTCAGCGGATGGAATTTCGAAAAACAGGACGTGCCACCGGGCAGCCTGATTATCGTGCCGCGTAACGCCGCGCCCTTGAACAAGCTGCTGCTCTCCGAGCGTCTGCTCAGCATCTTCTCCAATCTGGCGATATCCGCGGCCGCGTTGGTCACCATCAGCAACAACTGAGCGCGATGAGCGCTCGCGGCCAGAAGTTTTTTTGGGCGGGCCTGCTGTCGCTGTCGGCCTCCTCCAGCTGGGCGCTGGTCGATGATTCGGCGGACGACTTCGGCGCGGTGGGCCTGCTGCAGACGCCAAGCGCGCGGATGGGCGCGGATGGCGATTTCCGCGTAGGCGTGTCCTCGTTCAAGCCTTATCAGCAGGTGTTCGCGGGCGTGCAACTGCTGCCCTGGCTGGAGACCGAACTGCGCTATCTGCGCGTGACCAACCGTCTCTACGGTCCGCGCGATTTCAGCGGCGGCCAGAGCTACAAGGATCGCGGGGTGGACCTCAAATTCCTGCTCAAGGAAGAGGGCGACCTTCTGCCCGCGTTCGCGCTGGGATTGCAGGACATCGGCGGCACCGGCCTCTTCAGCAGCGAATACCTGGTGGCGACGCGCAGCGTCCGCGATCTGGATTTCAGCTTCGGCCTGGGCTGGGGCCGGCTGGGTGCGCGCGGCGGCATCGACAATCCGTTCGGCGCTCTTTCCAACAAGTTCAAGCAACGGCAGGACGCGCAGATCGGCGCGGTCGGCAACAACCGCTTCTTTCGCGGCGAAGAGATTTCCGTTTTCGGCGGACTGCAGTGGCAGACACCGGTGCCGGGCCTGAGCCTGAAGCTCGAGTACGACGGCAATGATTACAAATCCGAAGCCTTCGACAATGACCAGCCGGTCCATTTTCCGGTGAACGTCGCGCTCAACTGGCGGGTGTTGAACGCCGTCGACCTGTCGGCGGGCGTCGAGCGCGGTGACACCGCCATGCTGCGTCTTTCCGCCTTCACCAACTTCCATCGCAACCGCGGTCCCGCCAAGGTACTCGATCCGCCGCGCACCCGCCCAGCGCCGCGCAAGGCCGCCGCCGCGCCGCCGCCGCCGGTCGTGGATGCCGATCTATTCAGCCGCCTGCAGGCCGAGCTTCAGCGCCAGGAAATCACGCTGGTGGCGATGGATCCCGACGACGGCCGGCATCTGCTCACGATCTGGTTCAACCAGCGTTACGCGCGCGACCTGCATCGCGCCATCGGCCGCGTCGGCCAGACGCTGGCGATCATGGCGCCGATGCAATTCGAGGCCTTCACCATCGTCAATCTCACCGGCGAGGACGAGACCTATCGCGTGACCCTGATGCGCCGGCAGTTGCGCGAGGCCATCGACTTCCGCGGCAGCGCGGAAGAAATCAAATCGACCAGCTTGCTCGACCCGCCGCAGCGATCCGGCTACAGCCACGCGCGTTATCAGTCGCCACCCGATTACCCGACCGCAAGCTTCAGCATGGGCCCGGCGCTGCGTCAGCATGTCGGAGGCCCCGACGCCTTCTATTTCGGCCAGCTCTGGTGGCGGACCGGCGCCGAGCTGGTACTCAGCTCGCACTGGTCGATCGCGGGTGCCGTCGGCATCAACATCTACAACAACTTCGACGGACTCAAGGACCGCGACACCAGCAGCCTGCCGCATGTGCGCAGCGACATCGTGCGCTACCTTAAGGAGGGTGAGGACAATCTGGTGAAACTGGAAAGCAACACCATCTGGTCGCCGGCGCCGGCCTGGTTCGCACGGTTCTCGGCGGGCATTTTCGAAGAGATGTATGGCGGCGTCGCCGGCGAGCTGCTGTACCGGCAACCCTATTCATGGTGGGCAGCGGGGCTCAACGTCAACCGTGTCCGCCAGCGCGACTACGACCAGCGGTTCGACTTCCGCCATTACGAAGTCACCACCGGAAACCTCACCGGCTACTTCGATCTGCCCTTCTACAATCTGCACCTGAACATCAGCGTCGGCCGCTATCTGGCGGGTGATCGCGGCGCGACCCTGCAGTTGTCGCGCGAATTCGAAAGCGGCGTGGCCGTCGGCGCCTTCGCGACCAAGACCAATGTCTCGGCCGCGGAATTCGGCGAGGGCCGTTTCGACAAGGGCTTCTTCCTGCGCCTGCCGCTCGATCTGTTCTTCCCGCGTTCGACCCAGCGCGGTGCCACGCTGGTATTCCGCCCGCTGACCCGCGACGGCGGCCAGCAGGTGCGCGACGGCGCGAGTCTTTACGCGGTCACGCAATCAGGCCATCTGGACCCGGATGCGAGCTGGGTCGACATCCTTCACTAAGGAACCTCTGATCAAGTCCTGCGCGCTCGCGTTGCCCCGGAAATGCCGCCAGGCAAGGCGCGAGCTGCGCGGTTTGGTGATTCCAAATAAGCGGCGAGCAACGCTGCCTGGCGGCATTTCCGGGGCAACCCGAAGGGCCGGTGTCAAAACGGGCGCAGTGCCGCGTCAGTCGCTCCTCGTGTACGTCAAGTACACCGCGTCGCTCCTTCCTTGCACTGCGCCCGTTTTGACGCCGCGCGGGCACGCAGGACTTGATCAGAGGTTCCCTAAATCTGCGGCCGCTTGAGAATCTCGAATTCGAGCGGCGGTTGGCCGGGGACGATGTGCTGGCGGCTGCGCCACACCAGGGCGCTGCGCTTGCTCAGCCAGTAGGTGTTGGTGGCTTTCCAGCGCAGGCTGTCGCACTCGATTTTTTCGCTCACCCTCAGCACGTCGATGCGCTCGCCGAGAATGTCGATGGTCTCGCTGCCTTCGACCGCGAATCGCGTCACCATCGGCACCGAGTAGTGCGTGCCGAAATCGATGCTCGCGGCACTCTCGGAGCCTCTCAGCTGCTGCGTCTCAAAGTTGTATTGCTTCAGAAGATCCGGCGACTGCTGGCGCACCTGCAACAGATCCACCGCCAGGCCGACGGTGCGGACGATGCGGCCGTCGCGCGTGGCGACCATGATGCGGTTGGCCGAAACCCATTGCAGATCCGATTCGGTGCGATCGCCCAGCACCAGGATGCCGGGCGCGCCATTGCCGATGCGCAGCCCGAGCTGCGCGTAGGGCAAGGCCTCGACCTGTTGACGGCTGCGCGGGTAGTCCTTGCGGCTCTTGAAAGCCAAGGCCGTGGTATCACGGATCAGCCCGAGCGACGACTGCGGCCCGCAACCACTGAGGCACGCGGCGCCCGCCGCTAGCAGCAGAACGCGACGGCTGACGCGGGGTGGCGGTGGATGGCTCATCGAAATCGGCTGGAGACAATGCGGACGCCATCTTATCGCCAGCGTCCATCTGGCATGCGTTTGGCTGGTCAAGCCCGCGCCGGCCTCGCTACAATCCGCCGCCTCCCAAGTCCACAAATCATCGCATCACAAGGGGTTTCGCTTGAACGAGAAGATTTTGAATGACACCGCACGCGCCATGGTGGCGCCCGGTCGCGGCATCCTCGCCGCCGATGAGTCCACCGGCACCATCAAGAAGCGCTTCAACAAGATCGGCATCGACAATGTCGAGCCCAACCGCCGCGCCTACCGCGACCTGCTGTTCACCACACCCGACTTCGAGAAGTACACCTCGGGCGTGATCCTGTTCGAGGAAACCCTGTTCCAGAAGTCCCTGGCGGACGTGCCGTTCCCCGAGTTGCTGGCGTCCAAGGGCGTGATCCCGGGCATCAAGGTCGACCAGGGCGCCAAGCCACTGGCCGGTGGCGGGCCCGAGGAGACTGTCACCGAAGGCCTCGACGGCCTGCGTGAGCGCCTGGCGAAGTACAAGGCCGCGGGCGCGCGCTTCGCCAAGTGGCGCGGCGTCATCGTCATCGGCGATGGCGCGCCGACCGACTACGCGATCCATGTCAACGCCCACGCGCTGGCGCGTTACGCGGTGCTGTGCCAGGAGGCCGGCATCGTGCCGATCGTCGAGCCGGAAGTGCTGATGGACGCCGACAACAGCATCGAGGTCTGTGAGTCGGTCACCGATCGCACGCTCGCCGCGGTGTTCCATGAACTCGATCGCCAGAAAGTGCTGCTCGAAGGCATGGTGCTCAAGCCCAACATGGTGGTGTCGGGCATGCTCTGCACGACGCAGGCCGGCGTTGCCGAAGTGGCCGAGCGCACCGTCACCCTCCTCAAGCGCCGCGTGCCAATCGCCGTCCCCGGCATTGCCTTCCTGTCCGGCGGACAGAGCGACGAGCTGGCGACGGCGCATCTGGATGCGATGAACAAGATCGGCGGTTTCACCTGGGGCCTCACCTTTTCCTACGGACGCG
This sequence comes from uncultured Hydrocarboniphaga sp., assembly GCA_964246995.1. Classification (GTDB taxonomy): domain Bacteria; phylum Pseudomonadota; class Gammaproteobacteria; order Nevskiales; family Nevskiaceae; genus Hydrocarboniphaga. The sequence goes on along the minus strand of CAXTSJ010000011.1, from coordinate 9,566 downwards.
CCCTGCAGGCGGCGGCGCTGTCGGCCTGGAGTGGCAAGAATGTCGAGGCCGGCAAGCTGGCGCATCAGCACCGCGCGCGGATGAACAGCCTCGCCGCGCTGGGGCAATGGGATCAGTCACTCGAAAAAGCGGCCTGAATGGGGCGGGCCATGCCCGCCGATCAGGTAGCCTCGATTCCACACGGCGGCCACGGGCCACCTACCGACCTGCACGGGAGCTTCCGATGACCGACATCGCGAATAAAGTGGTGTGGATCACCGGCGCATCGAGCGGCATCGGCGAGGCCCTGGCCTACGCCGCCAGTCAGCGCGGCGCCCGCCTGGTGCTGTCGGCGCGTCGCAAGGCCGAACTCCAGCGCGTGCGTGCGGCCTGCAAGCATCTCAAGCAGGTCGCCGTGCTGCCTCTGGATCTCACCGATTTCGACGCCGCCGAAGCGACCCTTGCCGCGGAAGCTTTTTTCGGCCCCATCGACGTGCTGGTGAACAACGCCGGCATCTCGCAGCGCGGTTCGGTGCTGGAGACGTCGATGGACGTCTACCGGCGGATTTTCGAACTCGACTTCTTCGCCGCGGTGGCCCTGACCAAGGCCGTGGCGCCCGGGATGGTGGCGCGCGGCGGCGGGCATGTGGTGACGATCTCCAGCGTGGTCGGCTATGTCGGCACGCCGCAACGCTCGGGTTACTCCTCGGCCAAGCACGCGGTGCAGGCGTTCTTCGACGCCGCGCGCGCCGAGCTCTGGCGCTCGAACGTCCGCTTCACCACGGTCTGCCCGGGGTATGTGCGCACGAATATTTCGATGAACGCCGTCACCGCCGACGGCAGCGTTCACGGCAAGATGGATCGCGGCCAGTTGCGCGGCATGGACGCCGGCTTGTGCGCGCAGAAAATCTGGCGCGCAGTCGAAGGCGACGTGGACGAGATCATCATCGGCAAGGAAAAAGCCGTGGTCTGGGCCAAGCGATTTTTCCCGGGCACGCTGGCCGCTGCGCTCAAGCGCGTGCGCGTGACCTAGTGGCGACCAGCCTCGACGGCAAGCTGGTGGTGGCCTTGTCGTCGCGTGCGCTGCTGGATTTCGAGCAGGAGAACCGGGTCTTCGAAGGCGGCGACGATCGCGCCTACATGCGCCTTCAGCTCGAACGGATTGACCAGATCGCGGTGCCCGGCGCGGCGTTCCCCCTGGTGCGCAAGCTGTTGGCGTTCAACACGGCTGAAGCGAGCCGGGTCGAAGTGGTGATCCTGTCGCGCAACGATCCGGTGTCGGGCTTGCGGGTCTTTCGTTCCTCGCGCGCGCATGGCTTGAGCATCGAGCGCGGCGTCTTCACCCGCGGCCGCTCGCCTTATCGTTATCTGAAACCGCTGGGCGCGGTGCTGTTCCTGTCCACCAACGAATCCGACGTGCGCGACGCGCTCGAGGCGGGCTTTCCCGCCGCGCGGGTCTATCCGGATTCGGTGCGCGCCGCGGCGCAGTATCCGCAGGAGGTGCGCATCGCCTTCGACGGCGACGCCGTGCTGTTCTCCGACGAAGCCGAGCAGGTATTCCAGCGCGACGGTCTGACCGCGTTCATCACCCACGAGACCGATCGCGTGGCCTCGCCACTGCCGCCGGGCCCGTTCGAGCCACTGCTGCGCGCGCTGCATCGTCTGCAGCTCGCCAGCGAAGGCCCGGCGCCGATGCGTCTGCGCACCGCCCTGGTCACCGCGCGCAGCGCACCGGCGCACGAGCGCGCGGTGCGCACCCTCATGCAATGGGGGCTGGAGGTCGACGAGGCGATGTTTCTCGGCGGCCTCGACAAGGGCGCTTTCCTGCGCGAGTTCGAGCCGGATTTTTTCTTCGACGATCAGACCCGGCATTGCGACTCGGTGTCGCAGGTGGCGCCGACCGGGCATGTGGTGTCGGGCATCGCCAATCCGCGGCTACCCAATCCGTCCTGAAAGTCGTTACCAGGCGCGGTTCAGCAATTCGAGCACGCGATGCTCGGTCCAAGGGTCGAGCGCCCAGTTTTCGATGAAGCCGCAATGCCCGCCGCGCTCGGTGAGGTCGTAGCCGAGCACGGCGCCGCGAACCGCCAGCCCGCGGAAATCGGCGACCGGGCAGACGCTGTCGTCGGCGGCGGTGATCACCGCCAGAGGCGAAGCCGAATCCATCAGCATCGCCGGCGTCAGCGTGTAGCGCGCGAAGTAGTCGTCGAGATTGTCGTACTCGGTGTAGTCCTCGACGAAGCGCCGGGTGAGATCGATGAAGTTGCGCAGCGTCTTGTGCGTGCTGAAGTCGTAGACGCCCGGCCAGGCGTCGGACTTGAGATCCATCGTCATGCGCCATTTGTCGAGGAAGTAGCCGTGGAACAGGCGCGGCCCGTCGTCGATCGCCGCCAGCGTGTGACGTGGATTGATCGCCGGTGAAATGCCGATCGAAAGCCGTGGACGAACGTTCAGGGCCGGCCCCTGCATGCCGACCCGCAACGCGAAATTGCCGCCCAGGGAGTAACCGATCACGCAGAGCGGTCGCGGAGTGTCCAGTGACGCGTCCAGTGCCTGGATCGCGCGGATCGCGCCGAACACTTCGTCCATGCGCGCCGAATGGAACATGCCCTGGTTGAGATCGTAGGTGCCGGCGTGATCGCGCAGGTTCAACCGGAAGGTGCCGTAGCCGGCCTGCCGCAGGGAGCAGGCCATCGAGTACAGGTAGTTGGAATCGTGGCTGCCCTCCCAGCCGTGGATCAGCACCACCAATCCGCGCGCGCCGGCCAGCGGCGTGTGCACGCCGGTGAGGCGCACACCGTCGCCACAATCGAGGATCTGCGGCGTCGACAGCGGAGCCAGGTCCAGGCCGCAGCGCCGCCACAGCCAGGGCGCTGGGCGCTTGGTGGCGAGGATGGTTTGCGCCAGGCTGCTGCGCAGGCCGAAGGAGGGTTTGAACGCTTTGCTGTTCACAGATCAGAGTAGGTTGGAGGTGAGCCGTAGGCGAACCCCAACGATCACTTTCCGATGTTGGGATTCGCTTCGCTCATCCCAACCTACGTCAGCGGAAAATCTGCCGCTCACCGCAGCAGGCGTTCGAGCACGCCCTGATAGATCGCCGCGAGCGGTTCCAGATCGGCGATGCGCACATGCTCGTCGATCTTGTGGATGCTGTCGTTGATCGGGCCGATCTCCACGGTCTGCGCGCCCCAGGGGGCGATGAAGCGTGCGTCGCTGGTGCCGCCGCCGGTGAAGCATTCCGGCTGGCTGCCGGCGTGATTGCGCAGCACCGTCTCGGCCGCCTCGATCAGCGCGCCGCGCCGGGTGAGGAAAGGCTCTCCCGAATGCCACCAGTCGGCCTCGTAATGCGGGCAATGCTTGTCGAGCACCGCGTGCACGCGATCCTTGAGCTCATCGGCGGTGGATTCGGTGCAATAGCGGAAATTGAAGACGGCGCTCGCCTCCCCGGGGATGACGTTGTTGGCGCCGGTGCCGGCGTGGAAATTCGAGACCTGGAACGAGGTCGGCGGAAAGTGTTGGTTGCCCATGTCCCACTGCATGCGACACAGCTCGTTGAGCGCGGGAATCAGGCGATGCACCGGGTTGTCGGCCTTGCGCGGATACGCGACGTGGCCTTGCTTGCCGATCACGCGCAGGTTACAGCCGAGCGATCCGCGGCGGCCGATGATGATGCGATCGCCCAGGCGCTGATCGGACGAGGCTTCGCCGACGATGGCGTAGTCCGGGACGATGCCGCGCGCCTTGAGTTGCTCGACCACATGGCGCGTGCCGAAGCGTGCCGCGCCTTCCTCGTCGCTGGTGATCAAGAAGGCAAGGGTGCCCTTGATCGGCCCCGCGGCCAGCAGGCGCTCCACCGCGCAGACCATCGCCGCGATGCCGGACTTCATGTCGGCGGCGCCGCGTCCGTAGAGCAAACCTTCGCGCGTCGTCGGCGTGAACGGGTCGCTGGACCACTGTTCCAGCGGACCGGTCGGCACCACGTCGGTATGTCCGGCGAGCACCATCAGCGGCGCGCCGTTGCCGCATGTGGCCCATAGGTTGGTGACACCGCCGGCGTCGATGCGCTCGAAGATGAAACCCAGCGGCGCGAGCCGTGATTCCAGCAGATCACAGCAGCCGGCGTCATCGGGCGTCAGCGAGCGCCGCGCGACCAGTTCGCACAGCAGATCGACGACCGCGCCGCTTTTGCGCAAAACCATCGAAGCGCTCAGTCGTCGCGCAGCAAGGCGTTGATGCCGACTTTGGCGCGGGTCTGCGCGTCGACGCGCTTGACGATGATCGCCGCGTTCAAGTTGTAGCGGCCGCCGTCCTTGGGCAGCGAACCCGCCACCACGACCGCGCCGGCCGGCACGCGGCCGAAAGTGATCTCGCCGCTGGCGCGATCGTAGATCGGCGTGCTTTGGCCGATGAACACGCCCATCGAGATCACCGCGCCTTGCTCAATGATCACGCCTTCGACGATTTCGGAGCGCGCGCCGATGAAGCAGTCGTCCTCGATGATCGTCGGGCTCGCCTGCAACGGTTCGAGCACACCGCCGATGCCGACGCCGCCGGACAGGTGCACGCGCTCGCCGATCTGCGCGCAGGACCCGACCGTGGCCCAGGTATCAACCATCGTGCCGCGGCCGACGAACGCGCCGATGTTGACGTAGCTCGGCATCAGGATCGCGCCAGGCGCGATGTAGGCGCCCTTGCGCACCGCCGCCGGTGGTACTACGCGAGCACCTTGCGCCTTGAAGCGCTCGGCGCTCCAGCCGTCGAACTTCAGCGGCACCTTGTCGTAGCCGCTCAGATGGCCCATCTCGATGGGAATGTTGTCGTGCAGGCGAAAGAACAGCAGTACCGCCTTCTTCAGCCAGTCGTTGACCTGCCAACCGCCGTCGCGCGGCTCGGCGACGCGCGCCTGGCCGCTGTCGAGCAGCTCGATGACCGCCAGCACGGCGCTGCGCACGGTGGTGTCGCTGACGCCGATCGTGTCGCGACGCTCCCAGGCGTGTTCGATGGTGACGCGCAATTCAAGAGGATTCATCGGCGTGGCTGAGATCAGTTGACGGGGATGTGGTCGAGCGTGCGGATCAGCACTTCGCGCAGCTCTTCGCAGCGCTTCTCGCTGACCGGGCGATGCTCGCGATCGGTGATGAAGAACACGTCCTCCGCGCGCTCGCCGATGGTGCCGATCTTGGCGGCGTCGAGCAGGATGCCGCGTTTGTGGAAGACGCGACCGATCAGCGACAGCAAGCCAGGCCGGTCGGCGGCGACGACTTCGAGAATCGTGCGGTTGCGCTGGCGGTCGCGGCTGTAGCTGACATTGGTCGGCGTGCTGAAGTGACGCAGCTTCTGCGGCGTGCGGCGGTTGACGTCGACCACCGAGATGTCGGGATCGGAGAGCACCTTGTGCAGCGCGCGGCGAATCTCATCGAGGCGATGCGGCTGGTTGATCGGCGTGCCGTCGCCTTCGATCACCACGTAGGAATCGAGCGTGAAACCGTCGGCGGTGGTGTTGATGCGCGCGTCAAGGATGTTGAGCCCCAGCCGCGCCAGCACCGCGGTCGACAAGCCGAACAGATGATCGCGATCGCGGGTGTAGACGAAGACCGTGGTGCCGCGCCCGTCGATGGCGCGCACCAGGATCAGCGGCAGCGCTTCGGGTTTGGCAGCGAGAATCTCCGGCAGATGCCAGGCCAGTTCCGCTGGTGAATGCCGGAGGAAGTAATCATTGTCGAAACGCTTCCACACCGCTTGCGCCTGCGCTGGGTCGACCGTGGTGGACGCGAGTTGTTCGAGTGCCTGCGCCTGGGTTTCCGCGGCGATATCGACGCCAAGCATCGGGTTGTCGAGGCCACGCTCCAGCGCGCGAATGGTTTTTCTGTACAGATCGTTGAGCAGGGACTCGCGCCAGGAATTCCACAGCGCCGGATTGGTGGCGCGGATGTCGGCGACCGTCATCAGGAACAGGTGATCGAGACGATCACGGTGCTGCACTTTCTCGGCGAAGTTACCGACGATCTGGGGATCGCTGATGTCTTCGCGCTGCGCGGTCAGCGACATCATCAGGTGATGTTGCACCAGCCAGGCGATCAGCTCGGTGTCGGCATGCGACAGGCCATGATCCAGGCAGAACTGCGTCGCCTCCTGTGCGCCGAGTTCGGAGTGATCGCCGCCGCGGCCCTTGGCCATGTCGTGGAAGAACGCGGCCAGATACAGCAGCTCCGGCTTGGGCAAGGTGGCGAACAGCTCGCTGCAGAACGGCAGTTCCTTGACGAAGCGGGGCAGGGCCATGCGCCGCAGGTTGCGGATCACATAGAGCGAATGCTCGTCGACGGTGAGGGTGTGGAACAGGTCGTACTGCATCAGGCCGACGACCTTACCGAACGCAGGCAGATAGCGGCCGAGCACGCCGTAGCGGTTCATGCGGCGCAGGTTGCGGGTGAGCCCGGCGCCTTCGCGGAACATCTCGATGAACAGCGCGCGCGCGCGTACGTCGTTGCGGACCTCGGCGGTGATCAGGCGGTTGTCGCGCAGGATCAGGCGCACGGTCTGCGCGGCGATGCCCTCGATCTTCGGGTTCTGCTGCAGCAGCAGGAAGATTTCGATCAGCGCCGCCGGGGTCTTGCGGAACACCTCTGCGTCGCGCACTTCGATGTAGCCGCCACGCACCTGGAAGCGCGCGTTGATCACCTGCGCCTCGGCTTGCGCGCCGCCGTGGATGATCGCGTCCTCGAATAGCTGCAGCAGCATGTCGTTGAGGCAGGACAATGATTTGATCGTGCGGTAATACAGCTGCATGAACTGCTCGACCGCGCGGTTCTTGTCAGAGTCGACATAGCCGAACAGCGCGGCGACCTTGATCTGGTGATCGAACAGCAGCCGGTCCTCGCGGCGCCCGGTGATCATGTGCAGGGCGAAGCGCACGCGCCACAGCAGGTCCTGGCCGCCGAAGAGTTCATCGCATTCGGTCTTGGTGAGAAAGCCTCGATCACGCAGCTCGTGCAGGGTCTGGCCGCCGAAATGGCGCTTGGCCACCCAGCCGACGGTGTGAATGTCGCGCAAGCCGCCGGGGCCTTCCTTGACGTTGGGTTCGAGCTTGTAGCCGGTGTCGTCGTACTTGCGATGGCGCGCCTTCTGCTCCTGGCGCTTGGCGACGAAGAAATCCGCCACCGGCCAGACCTTGTCGGGCGTCAGCGCGTCCTGCATCTGCGAATAGAGGCCGGCGTCGCCGACCAGCAGTCGCGATTCGATCAGATTGGTGATGACGGTGACGTCGCGGGCTGCCTCGTCGACGCATTCGTCGACGGTGCGCACGCTCTGGCCCACTTCCAGGCCGATGTCCCACAGGAACGCGGTGAAGCGTTCGAGCGCGCCGCTGTAGGTCTCGATTGCGCCCGAGGTGTGCAGCAGCAAGATGTCGATGTCCGAGTGCGGCAGCAGTTCGCCGCGGCCGTAGCCGCCAACCGCGACCAGGGTGACGCCGGCCGGCGCCTCCGGCAGTACCCGCAACCAGGCTTCGCGCAAGACTTCGTCGACGATGTGCGATCGCGCATGCACCAGCGAGTCGGCGGGCTGGCCTTCGTCGAACAGGCTGTAGAGGCGATCGCGGCCCCAGGCGAGCGTGTCGCGGAACGCGGTGACCGGCTTGAGACCGTCGGCGCGCAACCGGGCGCGTATTTTCCGCGCCGAGAACACGGTCGCGGCTTCGTCTTCGGCTAGATCGAGTTCTACGCCCATCGTCGGATGCTGCTGCAAGGTCCCGGAGATTGTCTCACGGCCTGAGTGCTCGTAGGTCGGCTCAAGCCGAAGGCGGAGCCGACGATGAGCCGACCGACAACAGCTACAGGGTTTCGTCCTGACGCCGCGTCAGCACTTCGACGCCATCCTGCGTCACCAGCACGGTGTGCTCCCACTGCGCAGACAGCGAGTGGTCCTTGGTCACCGCGGTCCAGGCGTCGGGCAGCAGCTTGGTTTCGGCGCGGCCGGCGTTGAGCATCGGCTCGATGGTGAAGCACATGCCGGCCTTGAGTTCCAGGCCCATGCCGGCGCGTCCGTAATGCAGCACCTGCGGTTCTTCGTGGAAGATCCGGCCGATGCCGTGGCCGCAGTATTCGCGCACCACCGAAAAGCCGCGCGACTCCGCATGGCGCTGGATCGCCGCGCCAATGTCGCCCAGGGTGACGCCGGGCCGCACTTTGCGGATGCCTTCCAGCATCGCTTCGCGCGTGGTCTCGACCAGGCGGCGGGCGAGGATGCCGGGCTCGCCGACATAAAAGGTCTGGCTGGTGTCGCCGTGCCAGCCGTCCTTGATCACGGTGATGTCAATGTTGACGATGTCGCCGCGTTTGAGCGCCTTGGGCCCAGGGATGCCATGGCAGACGACATGATTGATCGAGGTGCAGATGGACTTCGGAAAAGCTGGCCGGCCCGGCGCGGCGCCATATCCCAGCGGTGCGGGTATGTCGTTCAAGGTGCCGACGATGTAGTCGTGGCAGATCCGGTCGATCTCTTCGGTGGTGACGCCGGCCTTGACGAATGGGGCGATCATTTCCAGCACGCTCGCCGCGGCGCGCCCCGCGGCGCGCAGACCGTCTATGTCCGCCTGCGATGTCTTGAGCGAAATGCCGGAGTTCTTGCCGCTGGAATCCATGATGAGCATTGTCTCAGAAGGCGCCGGATGATATAAAGCCGGGCTTTTTTAAGCAACGAAGAGACTCTTCAGCGAACACGAGGAGCCTTCGAATATCATCCGCGTCGATCTTGGGTGAGCCTCTTTGGAGGCCGTTTGAACGGCGCGGTCAGACCAACCCAAGGAGTCAACAATGTCCAGCATCACCATGCGCCAGCTCTTGGAAGCCGGCGTGCATTTCGGTCATCGCACGCGTTACTGGAACCCGAAGATGGAGTCCTACATCTTCGGCAGCCGCAACAAGATCCACATCATCAACCTCGAGCATACGCTGCCCATGCTCAAGGACGCCTGCAATTACGTGGGCAAACTCGCCGCCAATGGCGGACGCATCCTCTTCGTCGGCACCAAGCGCGCCGCGCGTGAAGCGATCGAGGCCGAGGCCGAGCGTTGCGGCATGCCCTTCGTTTCGCAGCGCTGGCTAGGCGGCACGCTGACCAACTTCAAGACCATCAAGGGCTCGATCAAGCGCCTGCACGAGATGGAGAAGCAGGTCGAAGACGGCACCATCGCCCGCCTGTCGAAGAAGGAGCAGCTGCTGCTGACGCGCGAGCTGGAGAAGCTGCGCAAGTCGCTCGGCGGCATCAAGAACCTGCCGACGCTGCCGGACTGCCTGTTCGTCGTCGACACCGGCTACGAGAAGATCGCGGTGGCCGAAGCCCGCAAGCTCGGCATTCCGGTGGTTGCCATCGTCGACTCCAACAATGACCCGCAGGGCATCGACGTGGTGATCCCCGGCAACGACGACGCCACCCGCGCGATCAAGGTCTACGCCCAGTGCATCGCCGACGCGATCATCGAGGCGCGCAGCGCCAACCCGGTGCCGTTCCGTGAAGCACCGCCGGAAGCGGTTCGCGAAGAGCGTCCGCGCCCGCCGCGCCGCGCCCCGCGTGGTGGCAAGCCCGGTGAA
>CAXTSJ010000010.1:2715-98177 GCA_964246995.1 uncultured Hydrocarboniphaga sp. | reverse complement strand
CAGATTCAGACGCAAACAGTGTGCAGGCTCGATGGCTAAATCAGAGAGTCCCTAGTGGAACTTGCCGTGGCCGGCAGGGCCAGCCGCATCGTCACCCACAATCTGCGCGACCTGAAGCACATGGAGTTGAAGTCCCCGATATCGCAGCTAACGATCCAGGCTTTCACAGTGATCCCCTTATCAAGCGTCGATTGACGCAAAGAGCCAAAGGGCTCCGATATCGAGTAGCGAAAATCCCGGCATCCCTTTCCGCGCTACGCGGCGATGGCGCAACGTTAACGGGCAGGCAAGGGGTTCCGCGTCACCCGAATGGGGGACGCTGCTCTATTAATTAAGAGGAGCGACTCACGCTAGAAACGTTTGCGTATTACGACGCAGACTAGCCGTGGATAACTGAGGCTAAGGCGCGCGCTACGTACCGCTGCCAAGCAACGTCGGATTCCCGATCTCCTTCGGCAGCGACCACTCCGACAAGTCATACCCCGCCGCGCGCATCGCGCGTGCGATGGCTTCGAGTTGCCGTTGATTGCCTCGCGTCGGCGCGATGCTGCCGGGGCGTGAGATCAGCGACAGGAAGCGTTCGAGAAAGCGGCCACGGTCGCTGAGCACGTTGCCGCTGGCGATGCGCGCCGACGCCCATTTCTGCGCCTGCACGAAGTCCTGCAGCGGCAGCACCATCGCGCCGGCGCCGTCGACGATCAGGCAGACGATGTCGGCGTGGCGCACGACGCGGGCGCGCAGGGTGGCGGATTCGAACAGCGTGCGTTGATGCGCGGGCTGCGCCATCAGGCGTGGTAGGCGCGGTACCAGTCGGCGAAGCGGCGCAGGCCGTCTTCGATCGACGTCGATGGCGTAAAGCCGACATCGCGCGTCAGCGCCGTGGCGTCGGCATACGTAGCCTGCACGTCGCCGGGCTGCATGGGCAACAGCACGCGCTCGGCGCGGCGGCCGAGCACGTGCTCGAGTATTTCGATGAACGCGAGCAGGTCCACGGGCTGGTGATTGCCGATGTTGTAGAGCCGGTACGGCGCGCGGCTCGACGCCGGATCGGGGCGCTGCGCGTCCCATTGCGGATCGCTCTGCGCCGGGCGGTCGATCAGGCGCAGCACCGACTCGACGACGTCGTCGACATAGGTGAAATCACGGCTCATCACACCCTGGTTGTAGATCTCGATCGGCCGGCTTTCGAGAATCGCGCGAGTGAAGTTGTAGTACGCCATGTCGGGCCGGCCCCAGGGCCCGTACACGGTGAAGAAGCGCAGGCCGGTGCACGGCAGCCCGTAGAGATGCGCGTAGGTGTGCGCCATCAGCTCGTTGGATTTCTTGGTGGCGGCATACAGCGACAGCGGGTGATCGACGTTGTCGGCCACCGACCACGGCAGCTTCTCGTTGGCGCCATACACCGACGACGACGAGGCGTAGACCAAGGGCGGCAGTCCGTGCCGCCGACAGGCTTCCAGCAGATTGGCGAAGCCCACCAGGTTGCTCTGCACATAGGCGCCGGGGTTGCTCAGCGAATAGCGCACGCCGGCCTGCGCGGCGAGGTTGATCACGCCGTCGAGGCGTTGTTTGCGGAACACCCGATCGAGCGCATCGGCATCAGCAAGATCGGCGTGGATGAACTCGAAATCGGCGTGGACCAGCTGCGCCAGCCGATCGCGCTTGAGCTGCACCGCGTAGTAGTCGTTGAGATTGTCCAGGCCGACCACGCGGTCGCCGCGCGCGATCAGGCGCCGCGTCAGGTGAAAGCCGATGAAGCCGGCGGCGCCGGTGACGAGCAGGGTCTTCATGCGGGCCATTATGCCGGCTTGCGTACAATGGCCATCGTGCATCGCCCTCCCCGCACATGAACCTCATCCTGCTGTCGGCGACCCTGCTGGCCCTGGTCTGCGGCCCGCTGCTATACGCCGCGGCGCGCCTGCGCCCCAACCTGCTGGCCTTTCTCGACGGCTTCGTGCTGGTGGCGATCAGCGGCCTGGTGGTGCTCGAAGTGCTGCCGGACACGCTGGCCGCGGGCGGCGCCTGGTCGCTTGGCTTTCTGGTGCTGGGCGCGCTCGGGCCGTCCCTGCTGGAACACCAGCTGCACCACGCACGGCAGGCGCATGTCGCGGCGCTGATGCTGGCGATCGCCGGGCTGGTGCTGCACAGCGTCGGCGACGGCACCGCGCTCGCGCCGCAGGTCGGCGGCGAGCCGCACATCGGGCTGGCGCTGGCGATCGCGGTGCACAGCATTCCCGTCGGGCTGGTGGTGTGGTGGCTGCTGTATCCGGTGTTCGGCGCGCTGCTGCCGGCACTGGCCATCGGCGCGATGTGCGCGGGCACCGTCGCCGGTTACGTCTTCGCCGGCGCGGTCAGCGCCTGGCTCGGCGCCATCGGCTGGGCGTGGCTGCAGGCGCTGGTGGCGGGCTCGATCCTGCATGTGGTGTTCGGCCGCCCGCATCTGGAAGAAACCTCGGGCCACCGGTTGTCGCGTCCGCCGTTCGAAGGCCTGGGCAACCTCGCGGCGCTGTCGGGGCTGGTGGTGCTGGAGCTGCTGCACGCGCCAGGGCATGGCGGGCATGGGCATTTCGTCCAGCATCTGCAGACCCTCGCCTTGCAGACGGCGCCGGCTCTGCTGCTGGCCTGGCTGCTCGGTGGCTGGTTGGATCGGCGGCGCGCGGCGCGTCCGCGGGTTGTCGACACGGGTGGTGCGAGATATCTCCTGCGCTGCCTCGGCAGCGGCGCGGCGCAGGCTGAAACCGTCGATGCGCTGCAGCGTTATCGCGACCGTGTGCTTGGCGGCGAGCGCGTGTCCGCAAGCCTGGCCTGGCTCGGCGGCGCGCGCCAGTTCGGGCTCACCACCCTGCTGGTGTCGGTGCCGCTGCTGGGCTGGGACCTGAGCCTGCTGCGCATCGGCGGCGGGCTGCTGATCGCGCTGGTGCTGGCGCTGCTGATGGGCGTGCTGTTCCCGCAACCGCCGCTGCGCGCCTTCCGTTTCGACGCCACGCCGCTGGCGCCGCTGCGGCCGATGGCCGTGGCGCCAGCGCCCTGCTCGCCCGCCGATCAGCGCCTGAGCCCGGCGCCGCCGCCGACGCTGATCGAACGCGCCGATCGCGGCGCGCCGTGGATGCTCGCCGGCCTGCTGCTGGCGGCGGCCGCGCTGCCGTATTTGCAGACCGCGCCCTGGAGCGCGCTACCGCCGGCGCTGCAGATTTTGCTGTTCACCACGCTCGGCCTGGTGTTCTCGACCAACGCAGTAGCGGCGACGCCGCTGGCCGCGGTGCTGCTCGCAAGCAAACTCGGCAGCGGGCCGGCGCTGGCATTTATGCTGGCCGGTCCGCTGGTGAATATGGCGATGATCGGCGGACTGCAGCGTCTGCACGAGTGGCGTTTTGCCGCCGCGTTCACCGTCCTTGCGCTGCTGCTGGCCTTGAGCGCGGCAACCACGGTCGCAACGCTGGCGATCGGGGCCGCGTCGCCCCTGGCGACACCACCGGACGCCGCACTCGACAGCCTGCGTCTGCTCAGCCTCGCGGCCTTCGGCGTGCTGGTGACGCGCTCGATTCTGCGTCAGGGCGGCCGCGGATTTTTTGGCCACCTGATCCGTCACGACCACGTCCATACCTAAAAAAACATGATGATTTCTAGTCCGCAATCGCCCGCGAGCCGCATCGAAATCGCCAGCTGGCTGCTGGCCGCGGCCGGCCTGCTGCTGGTGATGTACCTGCACCTGCTGGCGGCGCTGCTCGGCGGGCTGCTGGTGTTCGAGCTGGTGCGCGGCGTGTCACCGATGCTGCGATCCAAACCGATCCAGGCGCCGCTGGCGCGGCTGATCGTGGTGGCGGTGATCGCGGTGCTGGTGATCACCGGCCTGACCGGCCTGATCCTCGGCGCGCTGTCGTTCTTCCGCAGCGAATCGGGGAATCTGTCGCTGCTGCTGGTCAAGCTGGCGCAGATCATCGACGACTCGCGCGACCGGATGCCGCTGTGGATGCTGAACTACGTGCCGGAGACCGCCGACGATCTGCGCGAATCGCTGACCCGCGCGCTGCGCCAGAACGCCGGCCTGCTGCAGGGCGCGGGCCAGAACGCGGTGCGCGCGCTGGTGCATATCGTGGTCGGCATGGTGATCGGCGGCCTGCTGTCGCTGAGCGAGGCCAACCCCGGCAGCGCGCGGCGACCACTGGCCGAGGCGCTGGCCGAGCGCGCGGAGCGCCTGTCGCGATCGTTCCGCCGCGTGGTGTTCGCGCAGTTCTGGATCGCGGCAATCAACACCAGCTTCACCGCGCTGTATCTGGCGGTGGCGCTGCCGTCGATGGGCGTGGTGCTGCCGCTGACCAAGACGCTGATCGCGGTGACCTTTGTTTGCGGGCTGTTGCCGGTGATCGGCAATCTGATCTCCAACACCGTGATCGTGCTGGTGAGCCTGTCGAGCTCGGTGGTGGTGGCGGTGAGTTCGCTCAGCTACCTGATCGTGATCCACAAGCTGGAATATTTTCTCAACGCCCGCATCATCGGCGCGCGCATCAGCGCACGCGCCTGGGAGCTGCTGATCGCGATGCTGGCGCTGGAGGCGACCTTCGGCCTGGCCGGGCTGATCGCCGCGCCGATCTACTACGCCTACCTCAAGAACGAACTCGGCGCGCGCGAACTGGTGTGAGCCCGATCAGGTCTTGGGCTTGGACCGCGACGGGCTGCTGACGGCGTCGATCTTGTTGCTGGCGATCGCGTCCGAGCGCTTGACCGCCAGTTCGGTGAGCGACAGCAGGGCGTCGACTTCCTTGAGCATGGCGGCGCGGTATTGCGCGATGGCGGATTTGCCGGCGGGCGTCTTGGCCTTGGCGCCGTCGGCGGTCGCGCTGATGTTCTGGTCGCCCATGCTCACCAGGGGCGCACGCGTCTTGCGCCAGTCGGCGAACAGCGCCACCCACTGCTTGAGATCGGCCTCGCCCAGCAGCTGCTTCTTGAACATCAGCGGCGCATTCGCGGTGTTGACGGCAGCATCGCGGCAGGGATCGGGGCAGGGCTTCATTTGCCCCACCACGTCCAGCAGCTGCGTCCCCATGGCCGCCTGCAGCCAGCCGGTGCGTTTTCTCAAAGCGGTCTTGGGTTCCAGCTTGCCGGAGTTCGCCTCAAGGTAAGCGTCGTAGCCGCGGATCGCGGTCTGCACTTCGGGCGCGTCGGGGATGTCGGCGCTGGCGGCGGCGAGCGGATCCGGCAAGGGGCCGCCGTTGAGCGTGGTGATCGCGGCGCGCTCGGCCTCCAGCGCCTGCTTGAACTTCACGTATTCGGGCGCGACGATCTGGCCGTTCTGCACCCATTGCAGCGCGGTGCCGACATCGCTCGGAGGCGCCGGCACGCTGGCGAGCAAATTACTGATCGAGGACGCTTGCGCGTTGTAGCTCGCCAGACCCATGGCAGCGGCGACGATAGGACGGTAACGCATGGAGGCACCTAGCAGGCAGGCAGAACGGCCAAAGCGTCTGCAATACCTATGCCGCGGCAGGGACTGTTCCGAGTCAGATCTTGAGACGCTGCCGAGACACGATCTCCAGCGCCAGCTCCAGCGCCTGCTCGTAATTGAGCCGCGGATCCACCGAGCTGCGATAGGCGCGCGCTAGATCAGTCTCGGTGAGGTCGCGCGCGCCGCCCAGGCATTCGGTGACGTTCTCGCCGGTGAGTTCCAGGTGCACGCCGCCGAGGTGTGAGCCGCTGGCGCGATGCAGGTCGAAGGCCCGGTGCACTTCGCCGAGGATGTCGTCGAAGCGCCGCGTCTTGATGCCGGTGGACGTGGTCTGCGTGTTGCCGTGCATCGGGTCGCACAGCCACAGCGCACGCTGGCCGGCGTTCTGCACCGCATCGATCAGCCGCGGCAGATGCTCGGCGATTTTCGCCACGCCCATGCGGTGGATCAGCACCAACTTTCCGGGCTCGTTGTCGGGGTTGAGCGTGCGACACAAACCCAGCAGCCAGTCGACGTCGATCATTGGTCCGATCTTGACCCCCACCGGATTGCGGATGCCGCGGCAGTATTCGACGTGCGCGCCGTCCAAGGCCGCGGTGCGCATACCGATCCAGGGAAAGTGGGTCGTCAGGTTGTACCAGCCGGTCTTGCGCGGCACTTGCCGCGTCTGCGCAGACTCGTAAGCCAGCAGCAGCGCTTCGTGGCTGGTGAAGAAATCCACGCGGCTGAATTCGTGCAGCTCGCTGCCGGCCAGCGTTTCCATGAAGCGCAGCGAATCGCCGATGGCATCGACCCTTTGCTGATAGCCCGCGGCGAGCGGCGTGTGCTGGACCCAATCCAGATCCCAGTATTCAGGATGATGCAGATCGGCGAAGCCGCCGTCGATCAGCCCGCGGGTGAAATTCATCGTCATCGCCGAGCGCGCGTGCGCCTCGATCAGGCGCTCCGGGTTCGGAACACGGGCGGCTTGGGTGAACTCCGGCGCGTTGACGATATCGCCGCGATACGCGGGCAGCGTGACGCCGTCGCGAGTCTCCGTGTCAGCCGAGCGCGGCTTGGCGTATTGCCCCGCGAAACGGCCGATGCGCGTGACCGGGCCGCGCAGTCCGTGCACCAGCACCAGCGACATCTGCAGCAGCACTTTCAGCCGGTTGGTGATGATCTCCGGACGGCAGTCGTCGAAGCTCTCGGCACAGTCTCCGCCCTGAAGCACGAAGCGCTGCCCGGCTTCGGCCTGCGCGAATTGCGCGCGCAAGGCATCGACTTCCCAGGAGGTCACCAGTGGCGGCAGTTGCGACAGACGATGCAGGGCATCGGCAAGCGCGTCAGCGTGCGGATAATTCGGCTGCTGCACGGCGGGCAGGCTCCGCCAGGCCGCCGGATTCCAGGTTTCAGGTGCGCGTGTCATGACGTTGAAAGTATACGCGCGGGGCCCGCGGCCTCCGCTGACGGCAGCCTCCTGGTCACCCTCTTGATCACCCCTTGAAAGCCGCGCAACGCGCCCTAGTGTTGTGGGACACGGGATCAAGCCCCCCGGTAGACAGGAGATTGAACATGGCATCACTCGCGCATCACAAGCACTACTACAAACCGTTTCAACCGTGGTCCGTCCAGCATTCGTTCTTCGACGAGGTAAACCGTCTGTTCGAACGCGGCAGCGCCAACGACGCAGCCGCCGCCGACTGGGCGCCGGGCGTGGACATCGATGAGCACGCCGACAAGTTCGTGCTCACCGTCGACGTGCCCGGCATCGATCCTTCGAGCATCGAGATCACGCTCGAAAAAGGCGTGCTCACCCTCGCCGGATCGCGTGCTGCGAGCCCCAAGCAGGAGGGCGTCGAACGTCGCCGCACCGAGCGCGTCGCCGGCCGATTCCAGCGCCGCTTCACGCTGCCCGACACCGCCGACTCCGACGCGGTTTCCGCCACCGGCAAACACGGTGTGCTCGAAGTGGTGATCCCCAAGCGGGCACAGGTGCAGCCGCGCCGGATCGCGGTCAGCGTCTGACGGGATCGAGTCACGCGGCGGTCACCCGACGGGGCGCTTCGGCGCCCCGTCGTTTTTCCATCTGCCACATAATCGCTTATGGACTACAAGGACTATTACAAAACGCTGGGACTGGCGCGCACCGCAACGGCCGACGAGATCAAGAAGGCGTATCGCAAACTGGCGCGCGAATTTCATCCGGACCGCAACAAGGCCAAGAGCGCGGAAGAGCGCTTCAAGGCGATCAACGAGGCCAACGAAGTGCTGTCCGATCCGGAGAAGCGCCGGTCCTACGACGCGCTCGGTTCCAACTGGAAAGCGGGCTCGCAGTTCACGCCGCCCGGCGGCTTCGGCCGAGGGCGCCGCGGACAGCCCGACCCGAACAGCGCCGGCTTCTCGGACTTTTTCTCGACGCTGTTCGGCAGCGCCGCAGGCGCCAGCATGAGCGCTGGCATGAGCGGCGCGAGTCCGTTCGGCGGCGACTTCGACGCGGAGAACTTCAGCGGCGGCCAGCCGCAGCGCGCCAAGCTGAGCATCACGCTGGAGGATTCCTACAACGGCGGGTCGCGTCAGGTCACGCTGTCGACCGGGCGCCAGCTCAACGTGCAGATCCCCAAGGGCATCAGCGCCGGCCAGACCATCCGCCTGGCCGAGCAAGGCGCGCGCGGCGGCGACCTGTTGCTGGAAATCGATTTCGCGCCGCATCCGCAATTCCGCGTCGAAGGCCGTGACATTCACGTCAACGTATCCGTCGCGCCCTGGGAGGCCGCGCTCGGCGCCAAGGTCGGCGTGCCGACTCTGGGCGGCACCGTCGAACTCGCGCTGGCGGCGGGCTCCTCCAGCGGACGCAAGCTGCGCCTCAAGGGACGCGGACTCCCCGGCACCGCGCCGGGCGACGAGTTCGTGACGATCCAGGTGCAGACGCCGCCTGCGGTCGACGACGAAGGCAAGGCGTTCTACCGCGAGATGGCGCAGCGCTTCGAAGGCTTCAAGCCGCGCGGCTGAGCGTCTCTTTCTTGCGGCGGACATGCAGCGTCTTGCTGACGCGCGCGACCACCTTGCCAGCGGCGTTGATGATCTCGGCCTGATACACCGGCTCGAACTTGCCGACGCTCGCCACCGCCTCGCGGGCCTCACAAACCTGCTTGGCGCTGAGCTTGAAACAGGCACTGACCGTGCCCGTGCCGGGCCGCACAAAGTCGATCGACGCCGCCTTGTCCCAGACGATGTAGTCGCGGCCGAGGCGCGCCGTCATCATCAGCGCGAAGAACGGGTCGGTCATCGAATACAGGCTGCCGCCGAAGTGCGTGCCGAAGGCGTTGCGGTTGAGCGCGTGGGCGCGCAGCTCCACGCAGACCTCGCCGAAATCTTCCGCGACCCGCACCACGCGAACGCCCGCGCCGAGATACGGCGGATACAGGTTCATCAGGCGGCGGAACAGGGCCGGCCGGGCGAACAGCTTCTGCCGCAGGCTCACGAGAACACCACGGTCTTGTTGCCGTCGACGATGATGCGGTCCTCGACATGCCAGCGCACCGCGCGCGCGAGCACCTGGCGTTCCATGTCGCGGCCCAGCCGCTTGAGATCGTCGACCGCGTGCCGGTGCGAGACGCGCGCAGTGTCCTGTTCGATGATCGGCCCCTGGTCCAGCTCCGCGGTCACGTAATGCGCGGTGGCGCCGATCAGCTTCACGCCGTGCCCATACGCCTGCTGGTAGGGATCGCCGCCCGGAAACGCCGGCAGGAACGAGTGATGGATGTTGATGATGCGGCTGGTGTAGTGGCGCACGAACTCCGCCGACAGGATGCGCATGTAGCGCGCCAGCACGACGAAATCGGCCTGGCCATCGAGCGCGGCGAGCATCTCGGCCTCGGCCTGTTGCTGGGTGTCGGCGGTGAAACTGACATGGCGGAAGGGCACGCCGAAACTTTCCACCGCACCGCGCAGGTCGGCATGGTTGGACACCACCAGTGGAATCGCCACGCGCAGTTCGCCGCGCGCGTAACGCCACAGCAGTTCCATCAGCGCGTGATCGTGCCGGGACACCAGCACCGCCATGCGCGGCTTGTCGGCCGCGAAGTTGATACGCCAGTCCATCTCGAAGCGCCTGGCGACGACTTCGCCGAAGGCATTGAGCAGCGCGTCGCGCGACACGTCCAGGTTGGGCGTGTGGAATTCCAGGCGCAGGAAGAATTTGCCGCCGGAGGATTCGGACGAGTGCTGGTCCAGCTCGGTGATGTTGACGCCGTGGTGATACAGGAAGGTCGTCACCGCGGAGACGATGCCGGGGCGATCCGGGCAGGTCACCAGCAGGCGGGCCGTGGTTTCGGGCTGGGTGGTCACGACGCAGGCGTCATCGAAGAGGGCCGCCATTGTAGGGCGCGCCCATCACGGCACGATGACCCTGGCGACGCGGCCTCAGGCGTGGGCGGCCAGCCAGTGCGCGCGCTTGATCAGGCGCGACTGCAACTGCGGCGACAGGCCCGGCGTGGCGACGACGCGCGCCAGCGTCGCCTGCGGCGGACGATGATTCCAGCTCAGCTCCCAGATCTCGCGCAGGCTCACCGGGTCGGCGTTGCGCCCGACCAGCTCCAGCGCATCGCCGGCCTGCGCGGTGCCGGTCTCCAGCACGCGGAAATACCAGCCGGCGCAGCCGCGATAGGCGATGAACTGGGCCAGGTCATCGATGCCGAAGCGCTGTTCGAGCTTGGCGCATGGCGTCCGCGGCTGGTTCACCTGCAGGCGCGCATGGCCCAGAACGAAGACATCGCCGATGCACACATTGAACTCGTCCATGCCCAGCGTCGAAAGATTCTCGCCCACGCTGCCGGGGACGAATGCGGCGGCCTCGTCGGAGAACGTCTGCGCGAGCTGCGCGTAGTGCTCGGCGGGAAACTGGTGCACGGCCTTCTCGGGCCCGCCGTGAAAGCGACGATCGCCCACGCCGTCGCCGACGATGCCGGAGAGGCCGATCTGCACGCGATCCACGATCGGCTGCTTGAACATGCCGGTGGCATGGCCGGTGGCCGGCATCGGCCGCGTCGGGCCGGCGAAGATCGGGTCGATGATCGCTTTCACGGCGCGGCGCTCAGGCTCGCTTTGAGATGCGCCGCGTCCTCGGCAAACCAGGGGCCGTTGGCTTGCAGCACCTCGCTCGCCACCTGGCGCGCCTGCGCGTCGCGGTCGAGCGCGCGCAGCGCCTTGACGCGTTGCTCGGCGACTTTCAGGCGGTTCTGCCCGTAGGCTTTCTGCGCCGACTGTTCCAGATAGGGCAGAGCCTTTTCCGGATCGCCGCGCGCCAGCAGATTGCGGCCGTAGCGGAAGGCATAGACGTAATCGTCCGGATACGCCGCGATCAGCCGCGGGTAGAGCTGATCGATACCGGCCTGATCATCGAGTGTCTCCACATACACGCGCCAGTTGTCGGCGAGGTTGCGATCCGCGGCGAGGGCCTTGCTGCCCGCGCCGACCTTGGTCTGGATGCGCGCAATGGCCTTGCGCAACAGCGCGTCGGCCTCCCGCGCGCGATCCATCTCCTTGTACAGCCCGGCGAGGCCGAGAACGACGCTGCGCTGATCCGCGCACGGCGCGGCCTTGCCGAATACGTGCTGATCGGCCAGGTTCCGCATCGGCGAGAGCTGGCTTTGCAGAACCGGTTGCCGGATCGCGGCCGGCAACGCGGCGGCGCAGTCGCGCCAGCGATCGATTTCATACGGACGCTCGCAAGCCAGATCGCCGGCCAGCACGCGCGGTGCCAGGCTCTGGCAGCGATCCGCGTCCCGGGCTTGCGCGGCCTGCAGCAGTTCGAGCCGCGCGAGCGCGAGCACGATCGGCGGATCGGCATCGAAGGCCTTGCGCTGCTGTTCGGGCAAGCCGCGATACCAGCTCAGGCCGCCGGCGTCGTAGCGCGCCTGGTGGACCGCCAGTGCTTCGCGAGCGGCGGCGACGCCTGCGGCGCCGCTTTTGAGCGCAGCGGTCTGCAAGTCCTCTAACGTGGAACTGCGCTTGAGGATCTGCTCGACCTGCGCGATAAATTCGTCCTGCCGCTGCTCGGCCAGGATACGGCCCAGCTCCGACACGCCGCCCGCACGGTCGCTCTTGAACAGCACATAGCTGGGCAGCGCCTTGACGTTCCACAGCTCTTTCCAATACGCGCCCTCGGGACTGTCGGCGTCGAGCGCCACCACCACCACGGCGCGCCGCTCGATCGCCTGCCACTTCGGCCCGACCAGCACATGCTGGGCCATGTAGTAGCAGGAGTAGCACCAGGGCGCGTGAAAATCGACGAGCAGCGGCAACTGCCGCGCGGCGGCGGTTTTCAGCGCCGCGTCCAGCGTCGGCGTGTCGGGTTTCGATGCCGTCGCCAGCAGCGGCCAGAGCATCAGCAGGAACAGGAGAGAGCGACGCAT
This sequence comes from uncultured Hydrocarboniphaga sp., assembly GCA_964246995.1. GTDB lineage: Bacteria > Pseudomonadota > Gammaproteobacteria > Nevskiales > Nevskiaceae > Hydrocarboniphaga. The sequence goes on along the minus strand of CAXTSJ010000010.1, from coordinate 86,339 downwards.
TGAAAACGTGGCGACGTTGCGCTTATGGCTGGCTGAAAGGCGGCAGCGACTTGGGCGCGTCCGCCGGCGGCTGCTCGGTGAAGACGATGCGCGCGTTGTAGGCGTCGCCGGTCTTCGGATCGTGCACGTTGGAGATGCCCTTGTACTCAAGCAGCTTGTGCGCCTTTTCGTCGTAGGTCAGCTCCAGCGGCGACACCAGGTAACGCAGCAGCGAATCGGGCTCGACGCGAAAGCGCACCGCAGGCCGACCTTCAAACTTGGTGTCCTCGATACGCTTGGCGCGGAAGCTGTAGACGTCGAGCTGGCCGGCGACGACGAAGTTGAAAGCCAGCGTCTTGCGCGCCATCAGCTCATCGAAATGCGCGACCAGATACGAATGGAAGCCGGAATCCGCAGCGGTGGACTCGGTGCGCTTGACGGTCTTCTGGCTGGTCTTGCCGTCGGCGGTCTTCGACAGCTTCACGCCGTTCTTGCTGACCGCGGTGATCTGCTCGACATAGTGTTCGGCCGGCAGCTCGAAGCGATAGACCGGGATCGACGGATCGGCCGAGAAGTCGAGCGTCTTCTCGCCGATCGGCTTGCCCGCCGCGTCGAAGTAGCGGATGCGTCCGCTCTTCCACACATCGCCGTCGTACACCTGCTCGTGCACCTCGGTGTAGAGATAGCGGTTGGTCTTGAGATCGTAGGCGTAGCCGCGGAACTGGCGCGTCTCGGCCGCCGCGGTGGAGATTCCACAAGCCAGCAGCAACAGCGCCGCGATGATTTTCATGGAGGACATCCTGTCGAATGAGCCGAGGGTGGAACCGTCACGGCGCTGCCGAAAGCCGCGGCGGTGAAGCGGGCATTGTCGAGATTGTGCGCTTGCATCGCCAGCATCAGATCGTCGACCGGCTGGGTCTGCCCGTCGTCGGCCAGTTCAAACGTGCCGTAGTGAATGCCCAGACTCTGCTGCGATCGCAGATCCAGATGGGCCTGCACCGCCTGCCCCGGATCGAGATGCTGGTAGGCCGTGAGCCAGCGCGGCAGGTAGGCGCCAATTGGCAGCAATGCAAGACGCATCGGCCCGAACTGCTTGCCCGCCGCGGCGAAATGCGGCCCGTAACCCGTGTCGCCGGCGAAGTAAACCGGGCCGCCGCGTGTGCCGATGACATAGGCCAGCCACAGGCTCAGATTGCGATCGCCCGGTACGCCGCGGCTCGACCAGTGGCGTGCTGGCAAGGCTCGCAACGTGCAGCCGTTGGGCAGCGTCCAGCTCTGGTTCCAGTCCATCTCGATGCGCTTGGCGATGCCCGCGTCGCGCAGCAGCGCCGCGTCGCCCAGCGGGACGATGAACCAGGGATCGTGCGCCGCCTGAAGCCGCTTGAGCGTAGGCATATCGAAGTGGTCGTAATGGTTGTGGCTGAGGATCACCACATCGATGGGCGGCAGGTCGTCGAAGGCGATCGCCGGTGGACGAAAACGCCGCGGCCCGGCCCAACTGACCGGGCTGGCGCGATCCGACCAGATCGGATCGGTGAGCAGGTTCAAGCCATCGGCCTGCACCAGCACGCTGGCATGGTTGACGAAGGTGACGCGCAGCTCGCCGGCTTGCGTCGACGGCAGCGGCCGGGGGCCGGGTCTGATCGACAGATCGCGCTTCCACACGCCCGGCGTGCGCGTGAAGTAAAAGCGGATCAGATCGGTGAGACCGACGTCGAGTTCTTCGGTGTCGTGAAAACGCCGGCCGTCGAAGTGCGCGCTCACCGGCCCGCGATAACGCCCGGCGACGACACAAGCCGCGAGCAACACCGCTGCCATCAGCAAACCGCTCCTGACGCGACGGCTCATCGCGCGAGTGCTGCGTCAGCGCTTGTCGAACAGGTAGTGCGCGACGCCCCACTCGTTGCCGTGGTCGTAACCGAACAGTTCGGCCACCGCCATGTAGAACATGCGCCAGCGCTCGAACCAGAATTTAGCTTCCGTGGCGCCGCCGTAGGCCGGCTCGAAGACGCGCAGGATCTCCGCTTTCTTGGCGTCCATGCCGGCAAGCCAGTGGTTCGACGTACGCTCGTAGTGCGTGCCGCTGACCCACCATTGGCGAGTCACGCGCAGATCGTCCTGGAAGTTGAGCAGCAGGTTTTCCGACGGCATGGTGCCGCCGGAGAAGAAGTACTGCGTCATCCAGTCGGTGCTGCTCTGCACCTCGAAGTGATAGGCCAGCAGCTTGTGCACGAAGATGTGCACGAACAGCTTGGCATCGGGTTTCATCCAACGCGAAATCTTGGCCAGCAGCAGGCCGTAGTTCTTCATGTGCTCGAACATCTCGATCGACATCACGCGGTCGAAGTTGGTCTCGACACCGGTGCCCTCGTATTCGAACTCGACGATGTTCCCGGTGAGGATTTTCAGATTGCCGAAGCCGCGTGTCCGTGCCCGGCCTTCGATGAACTCGCGCTGCCCATGGCTGTTGGACAGCCCGACGATCTGCGAGCGCGGATAACGCTCGGCCAGCCACAGCGACAGCGATCCCCAGCCGCAACCCAGATCCATGATGCGCATGCCGTCGACCAGTCCCGCGCGCTCGGCGTACAGCTCAAACATGTGCTGCTCAGCTTGGGCGAGCGTCTCGTTGCCGGTGGGATACAGCGCGCAGGAATACTTGAGGCGCGGGCCAAGGTGCAGATGGAAAAATTCCGCCGGCACCTCATAGTGCTGGACGTTCGCATCCTGCGTGTTGATCGCGATCGGGCTGGCGCGGAGCTGGTCGACGAAGGCGTTGAAGCGCCGCGAGCGCGCCTCGCCGTCGAGCGCGGCCTCATCGATCAGGCGCCGCTTCATCAACTGGCGCATGCCCAGGCGCGTCAGGGGATCGGGGATCAGGCCGCGTTCAACCAGTTCAATGACGTTCATTCAACACTTCAGTTGGAGAAACCACTAAGGGATCAGCCGCTCTTGGGCGGCCAGGGGATCAGCGCGTTGGTTGTGCGCATGTATTCGGCATAGTCCGGCTTGCGCTTGACCATGTCTTCTTCCAGCAGGGGCACGCCGGACAGCTTCATCAGCATCAGCGACATGATGACCGGGCCGGCGAGGCTGATCCAGCCGTAAGGCGCGCCGAACGCCAGCGGCACATACGCCGCCCAGTGCACGCATTCGAAGAAATAGTTCGGATGCCGCGAATAGCGCCACAACCCCGCCCGGCAGACCTTGCCCTTGTTGTCCGGCTTTGCGCGGAAGCGTTCCATCTGCGTGTCGGCGATGCCCTCGCCGATCACCGAAACGTTCCACAAGATCAGCGCCAGCGCGAAACACCACAGCGGCGGCGCGTCGTCGCGAAAAGCCACCGGGACGAACGCGGCAGTCGAAAGCATGAAAGTAAAGATGTTCTGGAACTGGAAAAAAAAGAACATGTTGAAGTTCGCTTTCGCTCCCCACTTCTCGCGGAACTTGTGGTAGCGCTTGTCTTCCGGCTTGCCCCAGTTGCGCACCCACAGATGCAGCCCGAGCCGCAGACCCCACAGGCCGCCCATCAGCGCCAGCACGATGCGCAGACCCGGTGGCGCAGTGCCCATCAGCGCATACAGCACCGCCAGAAAGCCCAGAGTCCAGGACCAGATCGGATCGACCAGTCCGGCGTTCTGGGTCCGCAGTTGCACGAACCAGGCGATGGTCTTGGCGCTGAGCATGACCGCGATTCCCAATCCCAAAGCGTGGGTGCTATACATGAGGCTCATGAGGGCTTCCTTGTCCAGAGAGTGGGTATGACGGTGTATGTGGCGCCCGGCATGGCCGGACTCGGCATGTTCGCAGGCCGCCGCTTAAGTCGCGGTGAAATCATTCTGGCCATCGGCGGACCGGTGCATACCGGCGAGGAACTCGACCGCATCGGCTATCGCCCCGGCTATCCCCTGCAGATCGATCGCGACCGCTACATGCTGGTCGACGAGCCCTTCGTCTACTGCAATCACTCCTGCGACCCCAATGCCGGCATCACGGCTGATCTGCGACTGGTCGCGGTACGCGACATCGCGGCGGATGAAGAGATCTGCTTCGATTATTCGTCCACCATGCTGGAAGACCATTCGTGGACGATGGAATGTGGATGCAAGACCGCGCGCTGCCGCGGCCGCGTCGAGGACTTCGACCAGTTGCCGGCGGCGGACCAGCAGCGGCTCAAGGACGAGGTCGGCGTGCTGCCCTTCATCCTGCGCATCCTCGGATGATGCTGGTCGCGCACTACGTGGACCGCAGTGCCATCGCCGGCCTCGGCCTGTACTGCGCCAGCGATCTGCACGCGGGCGATGTGGTGTACCGCTTCGACGAGCGCTTCGTCATCGTCGTCACGGACGATGAACTCGCCGATCTGCCCGCGCCGGTGCGCGAAAGCGTGCTGAGGTATTCGTATCGCGGCCGCGGCTTGCGGCGTCTGAGCGGCGCCATGCACTACTGCGCCGACGATGCGCGTTTCATGAACCACGCCGATCCGCCGAGCACGCGCTGGCGGCCCGACACCGACGACTACGTCGCCGTCCGCGATCTGCCCGCCGGCAGCGAGCTGACCTGCGACTACCGGGATTTCTGCGAGCCGGACGACTGCGAGTTCGCGCTATAGCGCGTGGTTTGCCCGCGCTCGACGCGACATCCCAGACTAGTGATCCCCGCGTTCCACGAACATGCCTCCGCCTTGATCATCCATCTGCCGTTCTGGATTCTTCGCAATCTCCCGCTCGGCCTGTTGCATCAACTCGGCAACGTGCTGGGACAGATCGCCTGGATCATCGGCGGAAAAAAAAAGGCGTGGGCGCTGCGCAATCTTGCGCTCTGCCTGCCCGAGCTGACGAACACGGAGCGCGAGCGCATCGCGCGCCGGTCGTTCGGGCACTACTGGAAAACCCTGCTGGAATATCCCCTGGTCTGGACCGGCGACGCCGCCCGCGTGCGTCGCCTGGGCGTGGAAACCCAGGGGCTGGACCTGCTGGAATCCGCCCTCGCCGAGGGCCGCGGCGTGATCATCGCGGCGATGCATCTGGGATCGTTCGAGACCGGGATCATCCCGCTGTCGGAGCGCTATCCGATGACCGGCATGTACAAGCCTCTGGCCCATCAGGCGCTGGACCGCCTGTCCTACCGCGGCCGCACGCGCTTCGGCGGCAAGCTGGCGCCCATCGTCAAACGCCAGGGCAAACACGGCATCGGCAGCCAGTTGCTGCGGGCGCTCAAGCGCGGCGAGATCATCTACGCCCTGCCCGATCGCGATCCGCCGCGTGGTCAGGGCGTGTTCGTGCCCTACTTCGGAGTCAAAGCGCATTCGCCGGTGCTGATTCCCAAGCTGATCCAGGCCACTGGCGCACGCCTGCTGATCTGCGTCGGCGTGCGCCTGCCCGGCGCGCGCGGTTTCATGACCTGCCTGCAAGCGCCGCCCGAAGGTCACGACAGCGCCGACCTCGCGACCGCGGTCGCGGCGATCAACGCCGGCATCGAATCCTGCGTCCGCGCCTATCCGGAGCAGTACTGGTGGGGCGACCAGCGGTTCCGTCGCCAACCCTACGGCGAGCGCGACCTGTACACGGGCCGGGTCCAGGTCAGGAAACCCAAGGCGGAAGAGCCTCCAGCCTGACCACCGCAGCAAGTGTTGATTGCGGACGGTTCCTAATCTTCACCTAAGACGCGCCCTCTAGGGTGATCGCTCCGACCTCCCAGGTCCACGGTCATGCCATCCCCGAGAATCGTGTTCCCGTATCTGGCGCAACTGCACCAAGTGCTGCATTCGCTGCCGATCGCGGCAGAGCTGGCACGGCAGCATCCGGACATCGAGGTGCATGTGGCGACGTCCTCGCCCGCGCACCGCGCGTTCATCGAGCGCCTGGTCGCACAACATGCGCCGCGCGCGCGCCTGCATTACGACTCGCTGGAACTCGGCTGGCTAGATCGCTTCCGCCACCGCGCCTTCGGCATCCCCTGGAAGCTCGCGGCGCTGTTCCGCCATCGCCGGTATTTCTCCGGCTTCGACGCCATCGTCACGCCGGAGCGCACGTCGCTGCTGCTGCGGCGCTTCGGCGTCAGGCATCCGCGCCTGATCTGGACCCGGCACGGCGCGGGCGACCGCAGCGTGGGCTTCGCCAGGGATGTGCGCCGGTTCGACTTCATCTGCATGGCCGGCAGAAAAATCGAGCAGCGCCTGATGCACGACGGCCTGATCCAGACCGGGCGCTATGTCAGCGGCGTCTATGCCAAGTTCGACTGGGCCTGTCCGTCGCAACACCGGTGGACGCCGTTCGACAACGGCCGCCCCACGGTGCTGTACGCGCCGCACTTCCGATCGACGCTGTCGTCGTGGCCGCTGATGGGTGAAGCGGTGCTGGAGTTCTTCGCGCGCAGCGATCGCTACAACCTGATCTTCGCACCGCATGTGCGCCTGTTCGACGCGCCGACGCCCGACAAGTATCAGGCGTTCGCGCGCTACCGCCATCTGCCACATCTGCATATCGACCTCGGGAGCGAGCGCAGTGTCGACATGAGCTACACCGGCGCCGCCGATCTCTATCTGGGCGACGTCAGCAGCCAGGTCGCCGAGTTTTTGTGGAGGCCCAAGCCCTGCATGTTTCTCAACGCGCACCAGGTGAAGTGGCGCGACGATCCGAGTTACCGCTTCTGGTCACTGGGCCCGGTACTGGATTCGGTGGCCGATCTGGATCGCGATCTGCGCGCGGCGTTCGACTGCCATCCGCGTTACGCGGCGCCGCAGCGCCAGTATGTCGCCGAGACGTTCGGCATCGCCGCCGGCGTGCCGACTGCACCGCTCGCCGCCGATGCGATCTTCAGCTACCTCAAGAACGCCAGCGCGCAGCGGCCGGATCGCGTTTCCGATCTGGCGCCGGCCGCACTATGGCTCTGAGGCTCGCGACATGCGGATCTGCTACCTGATCAACGGCCTCAACGGCGGCGGCGCCGCCCTGCCGATACCCGACCTCGCCGCGGTGATGGCGCGCGCGGGGCACGAGGTGTCGATTGTCGCGCTGGCGCGGCAGGACGGACAGTCGATCGCGCGCCTTCAAGCCGCGGGATTGGACTGCCGCGTCATCGGACCCGAAAGCCTGGGCCTGCGGGCTTTCGTGCGCCTGATCCGCCACCTGCGGCGCGAGCGTCCGGACCTGCTGTGGACGTCACTGACGCGGGCGACGCTGTTCGGACAACTGGCCGGTCGGCTGCTGGGGATTCCGGTGGTGAGCTGGCAGCACAACGCCTTCCTGAAACGGGGCAATATTTTTCTGCTGCGTCTGACCCGGTCTTTGACCCGGCTCTGGGTGGCCGATTCGGAATCGGTTAGACGCTTCGCCTTGCGCACGCTGAAACTCCCGGCACAGAACACGCACATCTGGCCGCTGTTCGTCGCCGACCCGGGCGCACCGCAGTGCCGCCCCCGCGCGTATGACGAGCCCTTCCGCGTCGGCAGTCTCGGCAGGCTGCACGCCAACAAGCAGTACGAGGTGCTGATACGGGCGGCGGCGCGCATCACTGAACTCGATCCGGCCGCGTCGCGCGCAATGCGCTTCATCATCGCCGGCAGCGGCAGCGAACTGCCGGCATTGCAGAAGCTGGCCCGGCACTTGAGCGTGGACAACATCAAATTCGCCGGCTTTGTCGCAAACACGGGCGATCTGCTCGCCAGCCTCCAGGTCTATGTGCAGCCATCGCGCAACGAGGGCCTTTGCCTGGCCGCGCACGAGGCGATGCAGGCCGGGCTGCCGGTCATTGCGACACCCGTTGGCCAGTTGACGTACTCGATCGTCGATGGCGAGACCGGGCTGCTGTGCGGCGTCGGCGATGTCGAGGCTTTCGCCGTGGCGATCCTGGGCTTGTTCCGCGATCCCGCTCGTGCGCAGCGCATGGGCATGCTGGGAAGGCAGCGCGTACTGGAGCGCTTCGGCCACGCACATTTCGAGGCCTGCGGCCGTGCGCTGCTGGCGCGGGTCGAGTCCGAAGTGTCGTACGCACCGGCGCCGCGCCCGCATCAGCACAGAACAGGTGCTTCGGCTGTGCCACTTATCGCTGCAGAAACGCCACGATCGCATCCGCTCCGCGTTCCGCCGTAGCGCTCGGCAAGGGGAATTCACCGAAGGTATCGGCCAGGTAAGCCGTCTGCGCGTCGAGGTAGGCGCCATGCGTTGCCAGGGCCCGATCGATGTGGGATTCGATGTCGTCCGCAGAGTCGATGACGGGGCCCATGCGCCAGAAGCGGTAGCTGGCATCACGCTGCCAGTCGACGCCTCGTGGATTGACGAACAAGCAGGGCCGCGGCCGTGCCAGGAATTCGACGACCTGGCTGCTGACATCGCCCAGGTACAGATCGGCGGCGAGCGTGTACGTCATGTCGATGCTGCGATCGCTGCCCAGATCGATGTGCAGATGAGGCAGGCCGAGGTAGTCGGCAAAGGCGCGGTGGTGCGCCGGTTTCGGCGGATCGAACAGCCGCACATGCGGTGCGAACACGAGATTGAACCGACGGCTGGCGGCGAACTGCTCGAGAATCCGGCGCCCAACCAGAGGCCAGGAGCTTTGCGCGGGCGAGAAGTGCGGGTTGTAGAACACGGTCGGACGATCGTTGTCGAACAGCCTGGGCGGCGTGTGCCCCTCGCCGCGCATCCAGTCGAGCTTGGCGTAGATGCCGCTCTCGTAGTGTCCTGGCCGTATGAGCTGCAGATCCAGCAGGCGCCGCGCATGTTTGCGCCCCGCGAGCAGCACGAAGTCGAACTCGCGCAGTTCACTGGTGACCGAAACCTCGCGATCGCCGGCGCCGTGCGTCGTGTAGATCATCGGCCCGTCGAACAGGCCCTTGCGACGCAGGTAGAGCGAGGTGCGTTCGGGCGTCACCAGTGCGTCGAAGTCGCCAAAGTAGTGGCGGTTGGCGTGCAGCAGATAGGTCTTCCAGGTGCCGCTTTTTCGCCAGCGCCAGTTCATCCGCAGCAGCCACGGCGCCGGCAGCAGGTCGTAATGCAGTGGAACCGCTCCGGCATGCCGCACAAGCAGACCGCGGGCGAACGCCAGATGCTGCGGCGTGATGCCGGCCAGATGCACCTGCACGTGGGGATAGCGCCGCGCCAGCGCCGCGGCGATCGGCAATGAATGCGGAATCTGGTAGCGGTGCCCGATCAGGGGGAACACGATCTTCATGGAGCCGCTCGCATCATCAGTGCCGCGTGTCGTCCTCCGGCGCCATTTTTTCGGCGGCACGGAACAGGTCCAGCGCCTCATGCGGGGTAAATACCTGCTCTCGCCCGCAGAACTCGCAAGTCACCGCGACCCGGTTCTGCTCGGCGAGAATCTCTTTGACCTCCGGCTCGCCCAGCGACAGCAGCATGCGCGAGATGCCGGCGCGGCTGCAGCGGCAGGCGACGTCGACCGCGCGCGGCTCGAAGGTGCGCACCACTTCCTCATTGAACAGGCGCTGGAGCAAGGTGTACTCATCGGTGTCGAGCAACTCGTCCGCGCCGAGGGTCGATGCGAGCGTCCACAACCGGTCCCAATCCTCTTCAGTGCCCTGCGCGCCTTGCAGGGGCAGGCGTTGCAGCATGAAGGCCGCGAGCTTTTCGCCGCGCACTGCCAGGCGAATGAGCGTCGGCAACTGTTCGGACTGCGAAAAATAAACTTGCAGGGCTTCGCCCAGCGACTGGCCGAGGATTTCCACCGTGGCCTGGCTGGACGGCTGCGCCGGATCGCTGGGCTCGAGCATCAGCGCCAGCAAGCCGCCTTTGAGCAGATCAGTGAAATCGCCGCGCGCATCCGGTACGGCCTTGGCCATGGCGCGCACCTGCAGATGGTGGTCGATCTGTCCGACCAGCATCGTCACCGCGCCCTCGCCCTGGAATTGCAGGTTGATACAGCCGTCGAAGCGCAGATGCGTCGCCATCAGCGGCATCGCCGTGATCACCTCGCCGAGCAGACGCGCGACGTCGGGCGCGTAGGCGCGCGAGGACAGAAAATCGGCGACGCCCTCGTCGATGTGGACGATGGCGCCATGCGCGACCTGATTGTCGAAAGCAAAAGCCAGCAGACGGTTTTGCGGAGTCATCGCCTGATCAGCCTGCAAGCTTTTCCCTGAGCAGACGATTGAGCGCGTCCGGGTTGGCCTTGCCCTGCGTCGCCTTCATCGCCTGGCCGACGAAGAAACCGAAGAGCTTGTCCTTGCCGGCGCGGTATTCGGCGAGCTGGCCGGGGTTCTTAGTGAGGATGTCGTCGATGGCTTTGATGATCGCGGTCTCGTCGGTGATCTGCACCAGGCCCTTGGCCTTGATGATGTCGTCGGCACTACCCTCGCCCGCGAACATCGATTCGAACACTTCCTTGGCGATCTTGCCGCTGATGGTCTTGTCGGCGATGCGCGCGACCAGCCCGGCCAGCGCTTGCGCGTTCACCGGCGATTGGCCGATTTCGATGTTCTGCTTGTTGAGCGAGCCGAGCAGATCGCCGGCCACCCAGTTGGCGCAGATCTTCGGATCGCCGCCCGAAGTCCTCACCACGGCCTCGTAGTAATCGGCCAGCGCACCTTCGGCGGTAAGCACGGCGGCGTCGTACTTCGACAGCGCGTACTGCTCGATGAAACGCTTGCACTTGGCCTCGGGCAGTTCCGGCATAGAGGCGCGGATCTGCTCGATGTCCGCTTTGGAGATGATCACCGGCAACAGATCGGGATCGGGGAAATAGCGGTAGTCGTTGGCGTTTTCCTTGCTGCGCATGGCGCGCGTCTCACCCGTGTCCGGGTTGAACAGGCGCGTCTCCTGGTTAATCCTGCCGCCCGATTCGATCACCTCGATCTGGCGCTCGATCTCGTACTCGATGGCCTTTTCGACATAGCGGAAGCTGTTGACGTTCTTGGTCTCGGTACGCGTGCCGAACTGCGGCGCGCCGATCTTGCGCACCGACACGTTGGCATCGCAGCGGAAGCTGCCTTCCTGCATGTTGCCGTCGCAGATGCCCAGATAGACGACGAGCTGATGCAGCTTCTTCAGGTAGGCAACGGCCTCCGCAGCCGAGCGGATTTCCGGCTCGGAGACGATCTCGATCAGCGGCGTGCCGGCGCGGTTGAGATCAATGCCGGTAACGCCGACGAAGCTCTCGTGCAGCGATTTGCCCGCGTCTTCTTCCATGTGCGCGCGGGTGATGCCGATGACCTTGTTCGTGCCGTCCGGCAACTCGATTTCGAGTTTGCCTTCGTAGACGATCGGCAGCTCGTACTGGGTGATCTGATAGCCCTTGGGCAAATCCGGATAGAAGTAATGCTTGCGCGCGAACACGCTGCGTTCGGCGATCTTGGCGTCCACCGCCAGGCCGAACTTCACCGCCATGCGCAGGGCGTCGCCGTTGAACACCGGCAGCACGCCGGGCATGCCGAGCGTCACCAGATCGGCCTGCGTGTTCGGCTCCGCGCCATAGGCGGTATTGGCGCCGGAAAAGATCTTGGTCTTGGTTGCGAGCTGGCAATGCACCTCCAGCCCGATGACGGATTCCCAACCTGCGGGCGCGGCCATTATTCGAACCCCTTCGGCGTCTGGGTGTGCCAGTCCGTCGCCTGCTGATACTGGTGAGCCGCAGCGAGCATGCGCGACTCGTCGAAGAAGTTGCCCATCAATTGCATGCCCACTGGCAGCCCGTCGACGAAACCGCAGGACAGGCTCATCGCGGGGATGCCGGCGAGGTTGGCGGCGATGGTGTAGATGTCGTTGAGATACATGGCAACCGGATCGTCGGACTTTTCGCCGAGCTTGAAGGCGACGTCGGTTGCAGTCGGGCCGAGCACCAGGTCCACCGATTCGAAAGCACGCTTGAAGTCTTCATAGATCAGCCGCCGCACTTTCTGCGCCTGCAGGTAATAGGCGTCGTAATAACCGTGGCTCAGAACGTAGGTGCCGATCATGATGCGGCGCTGCACTTCTGCGCCGAAGCCTTCGCCGCGGCTGCGCTTGTAGAGTTCTTCCAGCGATTTCACGCCTTCGGCGCGATGCCCGAAGCGCACGCCGTCGAATCGTGCGAGGTTGGATGAAGCCTCGGCCGGCGCGACGACGTAATAGGTCGGCACCGACAGCGGCGAGTTCGGCAGCGAGATGTCGTGGAAGCTCGCGCCGAGTTTCTTGTAGACCTCGATCGCCTGCTCGATGCGCTCGCGTGAAGAGGGGGCGAGGCCCTCGGCGAAATATTCCTTGGGTAGGCCGATGCGCAGACCCTTGATCGGCGCGTCCAAGGCAGCGACGTAATCGTCCACCGGCCGGTCGAGACTAGTGGAATCGCGCGCATCGAAACCGGACATCGCTTGCAGCACGTAAGCGGCATCTTCTGCACTGCGCGCGACCACGCCTGCTTGGTCCAGGCTCGATGCAAAGGCGATCATGCCGTAGCGCGACACGCGGCCATAGGTGGGCTTGATGCCGGTGAGATTGGTCAGCGCTGCGGGCTGGCGGATCGAGCCACCGGTGTCGGTAGCGGTGGCGATCGGCGCCAGCCGGGCGGCGACGGCAGCGACCGAACCACCCGAGGAACCCCCGGGCACGCGGCTCGTGTCCCAGGGATTCTTCACCGCGCCATACCAGCTGGTCTCGTTGGACGAGCCCATGGCGAACTCGTCCATGTTGGCCTTGCCCAGCATCGGCATACCGGCGGCGTCGAGCTGCTCGACGATGTGCGCGTCGTAGGGCGCGGTGAACTTATCGAGCATCTTCGACGCGCAGGAGGTACGCACGCCACGAGTGCAGAAGATGTCCTTCTGGATCAGCGGCACGCCGGTCAGCGCGCCGGTTTTCCCCGCAGCGATGACAGCGTCGGCCGCGTCGGCCTGCGCCAGGGCGCGATCGCCGGTGGCGGTGATCAGGCTGTTGAGCTGCGGATCGTGTTTGGCGATGCGGTCGAGGTAATGGGAAGTCAGCTCGCGAGAGGAAAACTTCTTAGCGCGAAGTCCCTCGGACAGGGCTTTGATACCAAGCGTATGTAAAGACAAGCAAGACTCCATAAGAACCGGGGTGTTTTGCCCGAGGCCCAACATTGATAAATCAGGCGGCGCGAAGCGTCCGCTTCAATCCGAGCGTTATTCGATGACCTTCGGGACCAGATACAGCCCGCTCTCGACCGACGGCGCGATGGCCTGGTAGGCGTCGCGCTCATCCAGCGCCGTTACCGCGTCGGCGCGCAGCCGCTGATGCAGGTCCAGCGGGTGCGCCATCGGCGCCACGCCGGCGGTGTCGGCCTTGGACAATTCATCGACCAGCAGCATGATGTTGCTGAGCTGACGGGCATAAGCCTGGGTCTGCTCGGGAGCCAGGTCCAGGCGCGCCAATTGCGCCACCTGGAGGATTTGATCGGTGCTCAGACTCATATTGGTGCTTGGACGAAATCGTTTATAGTGGCGGCCGCTGCAATCTTACTTGATCGACCTGTCCTGATCGATGTTCCGGTCACGACAACCCTGCGTTCTCGAGCCCGCCACGATGCGGTTCGGGCCCAATAAGAACTCTGCCGCACCTGCCCACCGCTAGCCGACCCTAAGCCGATGTTCGACGCGCTCCGCCGCCTATTCGTCAACGACCTGTCCATCGACCTGGGCACCGCCAACACCCTGGTCTACGTCCGCGACGAAGGCATCGTGCTCAACGAGCCTTCGGTGGTGGCGATCCGTCTGGATTCGCGCGGCGCCAAGAAGATCGAGGCCGTCGGCATCGACGCCAAGAAGATGCTCGGCCGCACGCCGACCAACATCACCACCATTCGCCCCTTGCGCGACGGCGTGATCGCCGACTACACCGTTACCGAGAAGATGCTTCAGCACTTCATCCGCAAGGTGCAGAAGGGCCGGATGCTGCGGCCGATGACGCGCGTGGTGGTGTGCGTGCCTTATGGCTCGACCCAGGTGGAACGCCGCGCCATCCGCGAATCCGTTGAGAACGCCGGTGCTCGCAAGGTATTCGTAATCGAAGAGCCGATCGCGGCGGCTTTGGGAGCAGGGATTCCGATCGGCGATGCCCGCGGCTCGATGGTGGTGGACATCGGCGGTGGCACCAGCGAAGTCGCGGTGATCTCGCTCAACGGCATCGTCTACGCCGAGAGCGTGCGCATCGGCGGCGACAAGTTCGACGAGGCGATCGTCAGCTACGTGCGCCGCCAGTACAACATGCTGATCGGCGAAGCCACGGCCGAGCGCATCAAGCAGGAAATCGGCACCGCGTTCCCGGGCACCGAAGTGCAGGAAATCGACATCGTCGGCCGCCATCTGGCCGCCGGCGTGCCGCGCAACTTCACGATGAATTCCAACGAAATCCTTGACGCGCTGCAGGAGCCGCTGGCCGGCATCGTCAAGGCGGTCAAGCAGGCGCTGGAACGCACGCCGCCGGAACTCGGGTCCGACGTCGCCGAGCGCGGCATCGTGCTCACCGGCGGCGGCGCCCTGCTGCGGGATCTGGACAAGCTGATCTCTGAAGAGACCGGCCTGCCGGTGATCATCGCCGACGACCCCTTGACCTGCGTCGCCCGCGGCGGCGGCATGGTGCTGGACATGCTCGATCGCCAGGGCGATTTCTACAGCCTGGACTGATGTGAGCAAAGCGGCTCTACCGCTTCGCTTGCCAATACTTCATAACAAGCTCGCGGCCGGTTCCCGCTCCCCGGAGTCGGCGATGCCGGTGTCCCGATTGCTTGCAAGCCCAGGGTCGCGCGTCTATGCTGCCCGGCAGTTAGGACTTGTTGTACAAAACTCCGGAAGGCACGAGCTTTGAACAGTTTGAGTGTCGACCATCGCGACCCTCTCTTCCCTCGTGGCCCCGGCCTGGGCCTTCGCGCGCTGTTGCTGCTGATCATCTGCGGGAGCCTGATTTTCTTCGACTTCCGCACGCCCCGGCTGGCGCCGGTTCGCGAGCAGTTGTCCTGGGCGCTGTCGCCCTTGCTCTGGGTCGCGGCCCTGCCGCAGCACATCAGCGATTCCCGCGAATACCTGAGCAGCCGCGACGATCTGGCCGCGGAGAATCAGCGCCTGCGCGACCGCCAGTTGCAGATCGACGCGCGGCTGCAGAAGTTCGACGCTCTGGAAGCCGAGAACCATCGCATCCGTGATCTGCTGGCCTCGGCGAAGAATCTGCAGGACAACGTGCTGATCACCGAGATCGTCGCCGCCAACCAGGACCCGTATCGTCACCAGATCACCCTCAACAAGGGCGCCCGCGACCGCGTGTATCACGGCCAGGCGCTGGTGGACGCCAGCGGCGTGATGGGACAGATCATCCAGGTCAACCCGACCACCTCGGTGGCCCTACTGATCACCGATCCCGACCACGGCATTCCGGTGGAGATCAATCGCACCGGCCTTCAGACCATCGCCCTGGGCGTCGGCGATGGCCAGGCGCTGAAGTTGCCGTTCCTGCCGGGTAACGCCGATATCCAAAAAGGTGATCTGCTGGTGTCTTCGGCCCTGGGCGGGCGATTCCCGGCTGGCTATCCGGTCGCCCAGGTGTTCGAGGTCAAGCACAAGCCCGGCGAGCACTTCAAGGAGGCGCTGGCCTATCCCACCGCCAAGCTGAACCAGGGACGCCAGGCGCTGCTGGTCTGGAGCGAGGATCACTCCGGCGACGTCGAGACCCTGGTCACCGTCCCCGCAGCGGCGCCCGCCGAGGACGCACCGACGCCGCAGAAACCCTGATGCGGAGCGCGCCTCACTTGGCCTTCTGGCTGAGCCTGCTGATCGCGCTGTTCCTGCAGCTGGTGCAACTGCCCGAGAGCGTCGCCGCCATCCGCCCGCTATGGCTGCCGCTGGTGCTGGCCGGCTGGTCGCTGCACGAACCGCGGGTGCCGACGCTGATCGCCGCCTTCGTCTTCGGCATCATGCTCGACGTGCTGTTCGACTCGGTGCTGGGCCAGCACGCCCTGGCCTGCGTCATCGTCACCTACATGGCGATCAAGCTGCGCGGGCTGTTCGTGCTAGTGCCGCTGTGGCAGTCGACCATCGCGCTGATGCCGGCCTGGCTGGCCTACGGCTTCGTCATGTTCTGGATCGACGGTGTCGCCAAGCACGCTTCCGATCCCTGGCTGCGCTGGCTGCCGGTGGCGTCAAGTACCCTGTTCTGGCCGCTGATCTACGTGCTGATCGACAGCTACGTGCGGCGCCGGCAGCGGCGACAGGAAGAATGAGCCGCCACGACAAGATCAAGGATCTGTTCCGCGAGAAGCAGACGTTCGCCGCCCGCACCCTGGTCGCCGCGATCCTGGCGCTGTTGCTGGCCACGGTGCTGTGCCTGCGCCTGTTCAACCTGCAGGTCCTGCAGCAGAGCTATTACGCCACGCGCGCCGACGAGAACCGCATGCGCCTGGTGGCGGTGGCGCCGGTGCGCGGGCTGATCTACGACCGCAACGGCGCGGTGCTGGCGCAGAACACGCCCGCCTTCGTGCTCGAACTGGTGCCCGAGGAAGTCAAGAAGCTCGACGACACGCTCAAGCGCCTGGGTGAGCTGGTGCGCCTGGACGACGCCGACATCGCCCGCTTCAAGGACCGCATGCGCAAATCGCCGCGATATCGCGGCGTGCCGCTGCGCACCAACCTGAGCCTGGAAGAAGTGGCGCGCTTCGAGATCAACCGCTACGACTTCGACGGCGTCGACGTCACCGCCGGCCTCACCCGCAGCTATCCGCTGGGCGGCACCGCCGCGCACGTCGTCGGCTATGTCGGCGGCATCACCGAGGACGAGCTGCGCAAATCGCCAGAGCCTTATTTCCGCGGGCTGTCGCAGATCGGCAAGATCGGCGTGGAGAAGTCGCATGAGGACCAGTTGCGCGGTGAATCCGGCGCCAAGGTCATCGAGGCCAATGCCTACGGCCGGCCGCTGCGCGAGCTGGACTACCAGCAAGGCAAGCCCGGCCGCAATCTGATCCTGACCCTCGACGCCAAGGTGCAGCTCGCGGCCGAGGCGGCGCTGGGCGACTACAACGGGTCGGTGGTGGCGCTCGATCCGCGCAATGGCGAAGTCATCGCGGTGGTGAGCAAGCCGGGCTTCAACCCGCACCTGTTCGGCGAGGGCATCGACGCCAAGACCTACAAGGCGCTGCTGGAAGATCCTAACCGGCCGCTCTACAACCGGTCGCTGCAGGGCACCTACCCGCCGGGTTCGACGATCAAGCCGTTCATGGCGCTGGCCGGCCTGGAGTACGACATCGTCGACCCGTTCCACGAGGAATACTGCAGCGGCCAGATGTCGCTGCCCAACTCCTCGCGCAAGTACCGCTGCTGGAAGCGTCATGGCCACGGCCCGGTGAACATGGCGACCGGCGTCGCGCGCTCCTGCGACATCTACTTCTACAACGTTGCCATCAACCTGGGCATCGATCGCATCCACACGTTTCTCGACCAGTTCGGGCTCGGCCGTTCGACCGAAGTGGATCTGCCGCTGGAAAAAAACGGTCTGCTGCCGTCGCGCGAATGGAAGCAGCGGATGCGGCGCGAAAACTGGTACCCGGGTGAGACGCTCAACGTGGGCATCGGCCAGGGTTACATGTCGGTCACGCCGATGCAGCTTGCGCAGATCACCTCGCGCATGGCGATGCGCGGTGAAGGCTTCAAACCGCACCTGGTGCGCGGCGAGCAGGACCCGATCACGCTGGAGACCAAGATGTTCGCGCCCGAGCCGCTGCCGCCGATCCTCAACCAGCACAAGGCCGACTGGGAGACCGTGGTCAACGCCATGCAGCAGGTGACCCAGGTTGCGGGCGGCACCGCCTACGCGGTGTTCAAGGACGCCGACTACACCGTGGCCGGCAAGACCGGCAGCGCCCAGGTCGCGGGGCTCAAGCAGGACGAAAAAGTGGCGCCGACGCAGGAGTCGCTGCCCGTCGAACTGCGCGACCACGCGCTGTTCATCGCCTTCGCCCCTGCTGAAAATCCGCAGATCGCGGTGGCGGTGATCGCCGAACATGGCGGCCACGGCGCCTCGGTGGCGGCGCCGGTGGCGCGCCAGATCATGGACCAGTATCTCCTGGGCGAAATCCGCTATCACGCACCGGCGCCTCCGGGCGCAGCCCCGGCGCCGGCCCGGGTGATCGGCGCCGACGGCGCCGCCGCCCAGCCCATCGCGCCCGGACAACCCGCGCCGCCGGCACCCGTGGTCAAATTGCCGCCCGCGGTCCCGGCCAGCCCCGAACTCAACGACGTCGACGAATGAACCCGCTCTTCCAGCCGCTGACTTCCAATCGACCCGTGCCGCGCGGCGTCACCGACTGGTTCGGACGCCTGCACTTCGACCTGTCGCTGCTGCTGCTGCTGGGCTCGCTCGGCGCCATCGGCCTCACCGTGCTGTATTCGGCGTCGGGGCATTCGCTGCCGGTGGTGATCAACCAGGGCGAGCGCCTGCTGATGGGCATGGTGATCATGACCGCCGCGGCGCAGGCGACGCCGGAGATGTATCGCGCCATCGCGCCCTGGTTCTACGGCATGGCCTGCGTGCTGCTGGTGCTCACCCTGCTGCTGGGCGATCACGCCAAGGGCGCGCAGCGCTGGCTGGACTTCGGCGTCATCCGTTTTCAGCCCGCCGAATTCATGAAGCTGGCGATGCCGCTGGCGGTCGCCGCCTTCCTGCACGGGCGGCCGCTGCCGCCGAGCTTCAGCACCATCGTCATCACCCTGCTGCTGATCCTGGTGCCGACCGCCCTGATCGCGGTCCAGCCGGACCTGGGGACGGCGATGCTGATCGTCGCCGCTGGCGCGTTCGCGCTGTATTTCGGCGGGCTGGGCTATCGCTGGATTCTCGGCGCCTTCGCCGCTGTGGGTGCCGCCGCGCCGGTGCTGTGGACGCGCCTGCACGACTACCAGCGCCAGCGCGTGCTGACCTTCCTGGACCCGGAGTCCGATCCGCTCGGCACCGGCTACCACATCACCCAGAGCAAGATCGCCATCGGTTCGGGCGGACTGTTCGGCAAGGGCTGGCTCAACGGTACCCAGGCCAAGCTGGACTTCCTGCCGGAATCGCACACCGATTTCATCTTCGCCGTGTACTCCGAGGAACTGGGGCTGATGGGCGTGCTGTTCCTGCTCGGGCTGTACCTGGCGATCGTCGGCCG
Source organism: uncultured Hydrocarboniphaga sp. (assembly GCA_964246995.1). Taxonomy (GTDB): domain Bacteria; phylum Pseudomonadota; class Gammaproteobacteria; order Nevskiales; family Nevskiaceae; genus Hydrocarboniphaga. The sequence continues at coordinate 67,286 of CAXTSJ010000010.1, read as the reverse complement.
CGGCCTGTACATCGCGGTGCGCGCACAGGACAGCTTCCAGCGCCTGCTCGCCGGCGCGCTGTCGATGACCTTCTTCATCTATGTCTTCATCAACATGGGTATGGTCATCGGCCTGCTGCCGGTGGTGGGCGTGCCGCTGCCGCTGGTGAGCTATGGAGGGACTTCGATGGTGAGTCTGCTCGCCGGCTTCGGTATGCTCATGTCGATTCAAACCCATCGAAAGCTGCTGGCGAGCTGACGGCGGGACCGACAGCCTCGATAGGCTGATGTGGATCAAAAACTTTGAAACTTCTGGCGAGCTGATGCGCAAGGGACTGCTGTTGCTGCTACTGGCGGTGTTCGCCGGTTCCGCCGATGCCGACTACCTGGTTCATCCCCAGGCCGCGCATCTGGAAACCGTGCTCACCCGAGAACATGGATTTTCTCCGGCGGATATCGACGCCGTACGCGCTGCGCTGCGCGATGCGCAGACCATCCCGTCGCTCATCGAAGCCGAGCAAAAGGCGCCGGAGAAAACCGAGAACTGGACCACCTACGCCGCCAAGCGCGTCGACGCGGCGCGCATCCGCCGCGGCGCGCAGTTTCTGATCGACCAGCGCGTGCTGCTGGCGCGAGCGGAGCGCGAGTACGGCGTGCCGCCGGCGATCATCGCCGGCGTGCTCGGGCTGGAGACCAATTTCGGCCGCATCACCGGCCGCACCCGCGTGCTCGACGCGCTGGTGACGCAGGGCTTCGACCATCCAACGCGCTCGGCGTTTTTCTTCGGCGAGCTGGTCGAATACTTCGTCTTCTGCCGCGATCTCGGATACAACCCGACCCAGCCCACGGGCAGCTACGCCGGGGCGATGGGCTGGGCGCAGTTCATGCCGAGCAATTACCGCAAGCTCGCGGTGGATTTCGACGGCGACGGCCATCGCGATCTGTGGAGCGCGGCCGACGCCATCGGCTCGATCGGGCGCTACTTCAACGACTACAAGCCGGCGCTGGCCTGGCAGCGCGGCCAGCCGTTGGCGGTGCGTGCACGCGTCAGCGGCGTGCTCGACGCGGGCCTGCCGCGCAACGGCCAGAACGTGACGCATACCGTGGCGCAACTCGCCGTCGCCGGCGTGCAGTCGAGCGTGCGGCTGCCACAAAACCTGCGGGTGGGGTTGATCGAACTGCCGCTGGACCCGGCCATCGGCGGCTTCGAATACTGGATCGCGATGCCCAATTTCTACGCGGTCATGACCTACAACCCGCGCGTGTTCTATGCGATGACGGTGAACCAGCTCGCCAGCGCCATGGCCATCGAAGCCGCGCGCCTGGACCCGCGCATCCAATGACGGTCCGCTCCTGATGTCGCGCGGATTGTTCGCGGGCTCGCCGGCCCGCCTGAGCCTGCTGCTCATGCTCACCCTTGCCGCCTGCGCCACGCCGCCCAGGCGCGCACCGTCGCCGCGTCCGCCGCCGTTGACCATCCCCGGCAGGCCGACGCCGGCACCGTCCACGCCAGCGCCGCGCAGCGCGCCCAAGTCGCCCGGCGTCGAGCCGCGTTACGAGCCCAAGAGCGCTTATGGCAATCCCAAGACCTACGACGCCATGGGCAAGAGCTACAGCACGCTGGAGTCGGCGCGCGGCTTCCACGAAACCGGGCTGGCCTCCTATTACGGCCGCAAGTTCCAGGGCCGAAAAACTTCCAGCGGCGAGCTGTACGACATGTTCCAGCTCACCGCCGCGCATCGCACGGTGCCGCTGCCGACCTACCTGCGCGTGACCAACCTCGCCAACGCCCAGAGCATCGTGGTGCGGGTCAACGATCGCGGGCCGTTCCACGAGGACCGCATCATCGATCTCTCCTACGCCGCCGCGGCCAAGCTCGGCATGCTCGGCGGTCCGGCGATGGTGGAGGTGGAGGCGATCACCCCCGGCGAAACCCTGCCGCCCCTGCCGCCGCTGTTGGAAAACGCGCCGCCGGTGCCGTCGCAGCCGAACTACCTGCAGGTCGCGGCCTATTCCGACCCGATCAACGCCGTCGCGCTCAAGAGCGAGATCGTGCGGCTGGGGATCAGCAACGTCGAAATCCGCGTCGGCAGCTTTAACGGCGAGCCGATCCACCGCGTGTTGATCGGCCCTTACTCCGATCTGCATCTGCTGGTGGACACCCGCAACCGTTTGCTCGAAGCGGGGCTGACCGCCGACGCCGTCAGCCGCTAAAAGCTTGGGCTACACTTCGCGCGCTTTGACGCGCTTTCACCTCAACGCGGCCTCTACGCGGATCCATGAAGAAATTTTTTTTTGCAGCACTGCTGGGCACATCGTTTTCAGTTTCGGCGCAGACCGAAAAAGTGCCGACGCCGCCTTCGATCGACGCCCGCGCCTACGCGCTCATCGACTATGCCAGCGGCGACCTGCTCGCCTCCAAGGACCCCGACGCGCGGGTCGAACCGGCGAGCATCACCAAGGTGATGACGACCTATGTCGCCTTCGATGAAATCAAAAAAGGACGCCTGAAGTACGAGGATGAGGCGCTGATCAGCGAGAAAGCCTGGAAGCAGGGCATCGACTCTTCCGAGTCGCGCATGTTTCTGGACGTCGGCAGCCGCGTGAAGATCATCGACCTGCTGCGCGGCATCATCATCGCCTCGGGCAACGACGCCAGCATCGCGCTGGCCGAGCACATCGCCGGCAGCGAGTCCGCTTTCGCCGAGCTGATGAACCAGTACGCGGCGCGGCTGGGCCTGAAGAACACCCACTTCGTCGATGCCAGCGGACTGCCCGACCCCGAGCACTACACCACGGCGCGCGACCTCGCCCTGCTCGGCCGCGCGCTGATCCGCGACTTTCCGCAGGACTACAAGATCTACGCGGAGAAGGACTTCAAGTACAAGATCGACAAGGCACAGCCCAACCGCAACGGGCTGCTGGTGAAGGACCCGACGGTCGACGGCATCAAGACCGGCCACACCAGTTCGGCCGGCTACTGCCTGCTGGCCTCGTCGTTCCGCAGCGACCGGCGCCTGGTGTCGGCGGTGATGGGTGCCAAGACCTGGGCCTATCGCGAACAGGCCAGCCTCGAACTGCTCAATTACGGCTTCCGCTTCTACGAAACCGTGCCGCTGCTGGGCCCGACGCATCCGGTGGCAACCATCCCCGCCTACAAGGGCGAGCAAGACACGGTGCAGGTCGGTACTTTGCAGCCGGTGTCGCTGAGCCTGCCGCGGGGTTCAAAGGACCGGGTGATGGTGCAGCCGCAGGTCACCAAGCCGGCAATCGCGCCGATCAAGCCGGGACAGGTGGTCGGCAACATCGCCATCAGCCTCGACGGCAAGCTGATCCGCAACGAGCCGCTGGTGGCACTGAAAGCGGTCGCCGAGGGCGGGCTGTTCACCCGAGCGTTCGACACGATCCGGCTGTGGTGGGCCGGTGGCTAGCAGCGTCTCCATCACCGCAGAAAATCTGCCGCCACCGGACATCCGGATCTGGCCGGCGCTGACCGACTACACGGAGTCCCTCGCGGCGATGCGCCGCTTCACCGATACGCGCGACGCAGCGACACCGGATCAGATCTGGTTGCTGCAGCACGCTCCGATTTATACGCAAGGCCAGGCGGGCCGCGATGAGCATCTACACGGGGCTGGCGACATCGCGGTGATCCGCAGCGATCGCGGCGGCCAGATCACGTATCACGGGCCGGGGCAGATCGTGGTGTATCTGCTGCTGGACCTGAAGCGTCTGGGCTTCTGCATCCGTGCGCTGGTGACGCGCATCGAGCAGGCGGTGATCGCGGCTCTGGCCGGCTACGGCATTCAAGCCTACGCCGATGCCAAGGCGCCCGGCGTGTATGTCGACGTCGACGGCGCGCGCGCCAAGATCGCATCGCTGGGGCTGCGCGTCCGGCGCGGCTGCAGCTACCACGGCCTGGCGCTCAACACCGACATGGACCTCGCACCGTTTCGTTCGATCGATCCCTGCGGCTATCGCGGCCTGGCGGTGACACAGGTCCGGGATCGGGGCGGCCCCGAACTGGAAATCGTGCAGGCGGATCTGCAAGGCCATCTGCTGCGATTCCTGGGCTACGAAGGTTCGGCCTGATCCGGCAGGCTATGCCAATCAGGAGCCTGCGGCCTGGGTTCAGCACAAGACGCCAGACTGCAAGCCGCGATGCGCACTCACAACAGCAGAAAAGGGCTTTGGCTCGGTATGAAATCGTCCATCGGGCCCTGTGCGAAGTCACACGCAGGCGCGGCTGAATGCCCCTACAATGCTTGCAATGAGCCCGATCAGCGCACCTCCGCAACCGTTGCTGGCTTTCGGACGTAAATCTCGTCAATGAATTCCAGTCCGATCCCATCCGTCAGTACGGGCGACGTGCTGGTCCGCTGTCGGGGCGTGCAGTTCCGTCAGGGCAAGCGCGTGATCTACCAGGGCATCGATATCGACATCGCCCGCGGCAAGATCACTGCGATCCTCGGACCATCGGGCACTGGCAAGACGACCTTGCTGCGCTTGATCGGCGGCCAGTGGAAGCCGAGCGCCGGCAGTGTCGAATTCGATGGTGTCGGAGTGCATCGGCTGCGCCGCGGCAAGCTCTACGCCCTGCGCCGACGCATGGGCATGCTGTTCCAGAACGGCGCGCTGCTGACCGATCTCACGGCTTTCGAGAACGTCGCGTTCCCGCTGCGCGAACACACCAAGCTGCCGGAGTCGATGATCCGCGATCTGGTGCTGATGAAGCTGCAGGCCGTCGGCCTGCGCGGCGCGCGCGATCTGTATCCCGAGCAGCTTTCCGGCGGCATGGCGCGGCGCGTGGCGCTGGCCCGTGCCATCGCACTCGATCCCGACATGGTGATGTACGACGAGCCCTTTACCGGCCAGGACCCGATCAGCATGGCCGTGCTGATCCGCCTGATCAAAATGCTCAACGACGCGCTGGGGTTGACGTCGATCGTGGTGTCTCACGACATTAAGGAAGTGTTGTCGATCGCCGACTACGCCTATGTGGTGTCCGACGGCAAGGTGCTGGACCACGGTACCGCCGAGCAGATTCGCGCGTCGGCTTCGCCGTTCGTGCAGCAGTTCCTCAAAGGCGAGCCCGACGGTCCGATCGCCTTCCAGTACAAGGCCGCGCCCTACGCCGACGACCTGCTCGGAGCGCCGCGATGAATGGCGTCAGGGAAGTGATCGCGCGTTTTTTTGCCGGCCTCGGGCAGGCGCAATTCTTCTTGCTGGCGGTGCTGCGCGCCGTGCCGGCGGCGCTGCTGCGCCCCAAGCTGATCGTGCAGCAGCTGTATTCGCTGGGCGTGCTGTCGATGATCATCATCGTCATCTCCGGCGTGTTCATCGGCATGGTGCTGGCGCTGCAGGGTTATCGCACGCTGGTGCGCTTCGGCGCGGCGGAATCGCTCGGCGTCTTCGTGGCGCTGGTGATCATCCGCGAGCTGGGGCCGGTGGTGACCGCCCTGCTCTTCGCCGGCCGCGCCGGTTCTTCCCTGGCTGCGGAGCTCGGCTTGATGAAAGCCACCGACCAGCTGTCCGCGATGGAAATGATGGCGGTGGACCCGATCGAGCGCGTGGTCGCGCCGCGCTTCATCGCCGGCTTCATCGCCATGCCGCTGCTGTCGATGATCTTCGCGATCATGGCGATCGGCGTCTCCGGCGGGCACGCGGTGGGCGTCGAATTGCTTGGCGTGGATGCCGGCAGCTACTGGTCGGCCATCCGCAGTTCGGTGGAGTTCGCCGACATCCGCGACAGCCTGGTCAAATCCCTGGTGTTCGGTTTCGCCGTGAGCTGGATCTCGGTCTACCAGGGCTATACCGCCGCGCCCAACGCCGAAGGCGTTTCGCGTGCTACCACCTCGACGGTCGTCGTGTCGTCCCTCGCCATTCTGGCGCTGGATTTCATGCTCACCGCATTCATGTTCAATTAATCGCCCGCGCCTCAGGGTCTGCTGAGGAAGGTAAAGGCAATCGCCATGCAATCCCGTGCTTTGGAAATGTTGGTCGGCTTCTTCGTCTGTCTCGGCGTCGCGGCTGTCTTCGTCCTCACCTTTCGCGCTGCCAGCATCGACAACGTCGATGGCGGCAAGGTCTACAGGGTGACGGCGTCGTTCGAGAACATTGGCGGGCTCAAAGCCGGCGCCGCTGTCACCATGGCCGGCGTCAAGATCGGGCGAGTACGCGAGATCAAGATCAACTCCGACACCTTCCAGGCCGATGTCGGCATCGATCTTTCCGAGAAGTACAACAATATCCCCGAGGACTCCAACGCCAAGATCCTCACCGCCGGCCTGCTCGGCGAGCAGTACGTGGGCTTTGAACCCGGCGGTGCCGACGAGAGTCTCAAGGACGGCGCGCGCATCAAGCTCACTCAGAGCGCGCTGGTGCTGGAAAATCTGATCGGCCAGTTCATGGCCAACCAGGCCGGACCCAAGGACGACAAACTGGCGCAAGCCATCGGGCAGTTGGCGGATTCCCTGAAACCCAAAGACGCCTCATCTGGAGTCAAGCAATGAAACGCTTTTTATCGGTTGTAACGACATTATTTGCCGCGATCACTCTCAGCGGCGCCGCGCTCGCGGTGCCGACGCCGGACGAGGTCGTCAAGACCGCCACCGGCGAGCTGCAGTCGGACATCGGCAAGAATCACGACAAGTACGCCGCCGACAAGCCCGCGTTCTACAAGATGGTGGATGGCCGCATCGTCCAGTACTTCGACACGCAGTACATCGCCCAGCTGATCCTGGCGCGCAACTGGAAGACCGCAACGCCCGATCAGCGCAAGCGCTTCGAGGTGGCTTTCAAGAACATGCTGATCCGCTCGTATGCCGATGCGCTGCTGCAGTATCACGACAGCGTCAAGGCCGAGGTCAAGCCGGCGCAGATGGCGGCCGACGCCAAGGAAGCGACGGTGAACACGCAGCTGCTGCGCAAGGAAGGCCCGCCCGTGCAGCTGGCGTTCGACATGCGCCTGAAGGACGCCACCTGGAAGGTCTATGACATCAAGGTGGAGAACATTTCGCTGATCACCAACTTCCGCAGCCAGGTCGCCTCGCAGATCAAATCGTCGAGCCTCGATGCGGTGATCCAGAAGCTCGAGTCGGGTCAGCAGGTCGTGGCGCCGCCGGATACCAGCGCCGGTGCTGGCGCGAAGTCCTGAGCCTGAAGCAATGACCATCGTCGCCATCGAAGGTGCGCTGACCTTGGCGACGGTGCCGCAGTTCCTGCGGGAAGACAGCGGCGTCACCGATCGAGTCGATCTGGCGCGCTGCACTCGCATCGACAGCGCAGGCGCCGCCTACCTGCTCGAAAAAACGCGTCGCGCCCGCGCACACGGGCAGAGTCTCAAGGTGTTGAACGCGAACGAGCAGGTCAGGCAGTTGTTGCGTTTCTTCGAGCTGGACGAAGTATTGCTGTTGGAGTAGCGCGGCAGCGACGCCGCGATCGGGGGACTGGTGGGAAGAGTATTGCTATTGCTGGTGAGCCTGTTGTCCTTGAGCGCCTGCGCGAATTCGCCCTCCTACGATCCGCAGGATCCGCTGGAGAAGATCAACCGCCCGATCTTCAAGTTCAATCTCAAGGCCGACAAATATGTCTTGAAGCCGGTTGCCAAAACCTATGTCAAGGTCGTGCCCGACCCGGCGCGCAAGGGCATCAGCAATTTCTTCGATAACCTTTTCTATCCGACGACCATCGTCAACGATCTGCTGCAGGCCAAATTCAAGCAGTCCGGGCAGGACACCCTGCGCTTCGTGTTGAACACCACCGTCGGCATCGTTGGCCTGATCGACGTCGCAACCGATCAGGGTTTGCCGCTGCATAACGAAGACCTGGGGCAGACGCTCGGACACTGGGGGGTCGGCCCTGGCTGGTATCTGATGCTGCCGCTGTTGGGTGCCAGCAGCAATCGCGACCTGGTCGGCTTCGTTGGCGATGGCTCGTTCTTTTACGACAACCCGAGCGACCCGCTGACCTACATCGACTCGATCAATTTTGTGGACCGTCTGTTCATCGCTGGCGGACAGGCCATCGTCGACCGCTCCAAGCTCCTCGGTAGTGAAAAAGTGCTGAGGCAGCAGCTCGATCCCTACGTATTCTTTCGCACCGTCTATCTGGACCATCGGATGAACCTGGTCTACGACGGCAATCCGCCGAAAGACCCCGATCTGGATTTTGGTGACGAGGACGCAAGCGATAGCGACGAGCCGGGCATCGACGCCGGCTCGACCGCCGCACCAACGCCTCCAGCCAGCCGATAGCTCAGCCGACCCAGCGGCGCGCGTTCTGGAAGATGCGGAACCATGGCGTGTGCTCGTCCCATCGCCGCGGCCACCATGATCCGGTGGTGCCGGCGACGCTGCGTTCGGGATGCGGCATGAGGATGCTGATACGGCCATCGTCGTTGCACACCGATGTCAGCCCTGCCGGCGAGCCGTTCGGATTGGCTGGATAGCGCGTCGCGACGCCGCCCTGGCCGTCGATGAAACGCATCGACACCTGGCCGTTGTCTCCGAGCATTCGCAGATCGTTCGCGCCGCTGAACACGGCGCGGCCTTCGCCGTGGGAAACCGCGATCGGCAATCGCGACCCGGCCATGCCGGCGAACAGGATCGAGCGGCTTTCGAGGATTTCCACCTGCGACCAACGCGCCTCGAACTGCTCCGACGCGTTGCGCCGGAACGCCGGCCAATGCGTCGCGCCGGGCACGATGTCCTTGAGCGCGGCGAACATCTGGCAGCCGTTGCAAACGCCGAGCGCGAACTTGCGTGGATCGGCCAGAAAGCCGGTGAACTCGTCGCGACCGCGCGCTGAAAACAGGATGGTCTTGGCCCAGCCCTGCCCGGCACCGAGCACGTCGCCGTAGGAGAAGCCACCGCAAGCGACCAGGCCGGCGAAGTCCCGCAGCCGCACGCGCCCTTCAAGCACGTCGGACATATGCACGTCGATCGACTCGAAGCCGGCGGCATCGAAGGCGTAGGCCATCTCGACGTGACTGTTGACGCCCTGCTCGCGCAGGATCGCGACTTTCGGCCGCGTGCACAGCACCGGCGGTGCAGACGCGACGTCGAAACTCAAACGCATCGACAGCCCCGCCTCGCTGCGCGCGCCGATGGTTTCGAACTCTTCACGCGCGCAGTCCGGATGGTCGCGCAGTGCGGCGATGCGGTAGCTGGTCTCGGCCCAGAGCTTGTGCAGCGTCTCGCGATCACCGCTGAAGATCACCTGGCCCTCACGCGAGAAACGCAGGACGTCATCGTTATCGGGCGAGCCGACATCGACAGCGTTCAAGCCGGCGGCACGCGCCTGTTTCAGGATGGCCGCGGCGTCGGATTCACGCACTTGCAGAACCCAGCCCAGCTCCTCGGCGAACAGTGACGCGGCCACCTCATCGCACGGCAGCTCGACGCTCAAACCAACGTGGCCCGCGAACGCCATCTCGGCGAGCGTCACGAACAGGCCACCATCGGAGCGGTCGTGGCAGGCGAGAAGCTGATCGCCGGCGTTGAGATGCTGGACCAATGCGAACGCAGTGATCAGCTGCTCGGGATGATCCAGATCCGGCGGCGTCTGTCCGATTTCGCCAAAGACCTGCGCCAGCGCCGAGCCGCCCAGGCGGTTCTTGCCATTGCCCAGATCGATCAGCAGCAGACGCGTCGGACCGGCATTGGCACGCAGCTGCGGCGTCAGCGTGCGGCGCACGTCGGCCACCGGCGCAAACGCCGAGATGATCGCCGACACCGGCGCGGTCTGCGTGTGCGCCGCGTCGCCTTCGCTCCACACCGACTTCATCGACAGCGAATCCTTGCCCACCGGAATCGCGATACCCAGTTGTGGGCAAAGTTGCTCGCCGATCGCGCGCACCGCGTCGAACAGACGCGCGTCTTCATCAAACTGTCCGCAGGCCGCCATCCAGTTGGCGGAGAGGCGGATGTCCTGGATTTTTTCGATCGACGCGCTGGCGATATTGGTCACCGCCTCGCCCACCGCCATGCGCGCGGACGCCGCGGCGTCGAGCAGCGCCAGCAGCGGACGCTCGCCCATCGCCATCGCCTCGCCAGTCACGCTGGTGAAGGACGTTGCCGTCACCGCGCAATCGGCGACCGGCACCTGCCAGGGACCGACCATCTGGTCGCGCACGCTCAAGCCGCCGACGCTGCGATCGCCGATGGTGATCAGGAAGCTCTTCGACGCGATCGCCGGCAGCCGCAGCAGCCGCTGCAGGGCATCGCCGATGTCCAGCGCCTGCGTGTCGAAGAGGCGCGTGACCGGCGCTTCGCGTCGCGTGTCGCGCTGCATACGCGGCGGCTTGCCGAGAAGCACCGGCATCGGCATGTCGACAGGCCGCGTCCCGTCCACACGATCTTCGACGACGAGCTGGCGCTCGGCGGTCGCGGTGCCAACCACCGCATATGGACAGCGCTCGCGCGCGCAGGCGGCCTCCAATATCGCCAGGCCTTCCGGCGCGAGTGCGATCACGTAGCGCTCCTGCGATTCGTTGCACCAGATCTCCATCGGCGACAGCGAGGGATCGGCGCAGAGCACGTCGCGCAACTGGAACACGCCGCCGCGATCGTCGGCGTGCACCAACTCCGGCAGCGCGTTGGAAATGCCGCCGGCACCGACGTCGTGGATCGACAGGATCGGATTGTCGTCGTCCAGCGCGCAGCAGGCGTCGATCACTTGCTGGCAACGGCGCTCGAGCTCCGGATTGGCGCGCTGCACCGAAGCGAAATCCAGCTCGGCGTGACTGCTGCCGGTGGCCATCGAACTCGCCGCGCCGCCGCCGAGACCGATCAGCATCGCCGGGCCGCCGAGGACCACCAGCCGCGCGCCTTCGACCACTTCGCGCTTGTGGACGTGTTGCTCGCGGATGCTGCCGTAACCGCCGGCGATCATGATCGGCTTGTGGTAGCCGCGATTGCGGCCATCGGGCGTGATCATCTCAAAGCTGCGGAAATAGCCGTTGAGATTCGGCCGGCCGAATTCGTTGTTGTAGGACGCTGCGCCCAGCGGGCCGTCGATCATGATCTGCAAGGCCGAGGCCATGCGCGTGGGCCGCGACAGCGGCGTCTCCCAGGGCTGCAGATCACCGGGGATGCGCAGGTTGGCGACAGTGAACCCGCCGAGCCCGGCCTTGGGCCGCGAGCCGGTGCCGGTCGCCGCCTCGTCGCGGATCTCACCGCCCGCGCCGGTCGCCGCGCCGGGATGCGGCGAGATGCCGGTTGGGTGGTTGTGTGTCTCCACTTTCATCAGGATGTGCACCGGCTCTTCAACACCGCGATACACCTGATCGTCATGCGCGAAAAAACGCGTCGCGCGATGGCCTTGGATCACCGATGAGTTGTCCGTGTACGCTGACAGCACGCCCTGCGGCGACGCCGCGTGCGTGAGCCGGATCATGCCGAACAGCGAATGCGGCTGGCGCTCGCCGTCGACGGTGAATTCCGCGTTGAAAATCTTGTGGCGGCAGTGCTCGGAATTCACCTGCGCGAACATCATCAGCTCGGCATCGGTGGGATTCTTTCCGGCCTGCTGGTAGTGCGCGGACAGGTACTCGATCTCTTCCGCCGACAGCGCCAGACCCCAGTCCGCATTCGCCGCCACCAGGGCGGCGATGCCCTGCCCGATCACATCGACACTGCGCAGCGGACGACGCGGTGGGGTGGCGAAGACGCGCTGCAAATGCGCCTCGTCGGTCAGCACCGACTCGACCATCGGATCGTGCAGCACGTCGAGCGCCGCGGGCGGCAATTCGCTGATGCCCTCGAGCAGGAACAAATGCCCGCGTTCGATACGCCTGACGCCATTCAATCCGCAGACCTTGGCGATGTCCGTCGCCTTTGACGACCAGGGCGAAACGGTGCCCACGCGCGGCACCACGAATAAGCGCAACGAGGCTCGCGGCAAGCTTGAAGGACCGTCTCCCAACAGGCGGCGCAGGTCGGCCAGCGCCGTATCGACGGCATCGACCAGAAAGAATTCGATCGCGCTCAAACCGCTCAGCGCGGGGACCTGCGGGCCTAGGGAATCGAGCAGGCGCTGAAGGCGGAACGCGGAGAGCGAAGCGGTGCCGGGGAGCACGAGCAGAGACATCGAACAGGTCCTGGCGGCGCGATAGCGTGAGCGGCGCGCATTGTAATACGGGGCGCGGCGAATCAGACCAAGACACGGGCCGGCAACACTACAATGGCGCCAGAAAACAATCTGGGAATTTCACCGATGAAAACTGGCAAAGCCGCCCGCGTTGGCGCCTTGCTCGGCGCGCTCGCTGTTGGCGTCAGCCTCCTGGTCTGGGCGCTCGCCACCTGGTACCCGGCGCCGATCGACAAGGCCACGGACCTGGCAACCGACCTGTTCAAGCCGAGCACCTATCGCTTCCAGAGCGCGTGGATGACGGAAGAAGCGCGCGTGGTCTACCCGGCCGAAGCGCGGCGCAAGAACTACGAAGGTTCGACGGTGCTGGCGATGAAGATCGCATCAAACGGACATGTCGAATCCGTGCGCGTGGAACAAACTTCGGGCCACGAAATCCTGGATGCCGCGGCAGTAAAAGCGGCGAAGCATTTCAAGATCGACCCGAGCAGGCTGGGTGCGGACGCTTTCCCTTTTGAGAAACTGCTGAAGCTCACTTTCCACCTGGAGGCGGCGGCACTCTGATGTGCCGCCGAGCGTGCGCGCTCCGCTGTTGGCTCGACCGCTGCCTGGCGAAACTCGATGGCGGACTGCGGCTCTGAGCGATTTCGCGGAGCGGACGTCTTTTGCAGCGCATGAATGCTAGAGGTCTCCGCGTTTTCACGCATGCAACGCTTCAGCTGACTTCCCGCCAGCCCAAACCCTGATCCTGATCGGCGCAGACCACCCTTTCGAGACCAGACTGCAAAGCGTCCAGAATGACCTGCATCGCCAATAGCGGCGTGTTGTTGGTCTCCGACAAATGCGTCAGCACCAGATGCTGCAGACGCGAGCAGTCGATGCTGCTCAGTAGCTCGCCCGACTGCACGTTGTTGAGATGTCCGCGGCTGCCGCCGACGCGGAACTTGAGGCTCGGTGGATAGGGGCCGGCGGCGAGCAGCGTCGCGTCGTGGTTGCATTCGAGCATCAGCGCGTCGCAGCCGCTCAGGGTCTGGCGCATGTGCGGCGTGATGTGGCCGGCGTCGCTGAGGATGCCGAGACGCAGGCCGGCATACACGAGCACGTACTGGCAGGGTTCGCGGGCGTCGTGCGGTACCGGGTACGGCACGACTTCCAGCGCGCCGATGGCGAAGCTCGCATGCGGGCTGAAGGTGCGCACCGAGGGCACGTCGCGATCGTTCCAGGCCGCGCAGGTACCTGGCGTCATCCACACCTCGACGCCATGTCGGCGCGCCAGCCGGGCGACGCCGCCGAGGTGATCGCCATGCTCGTGGGTGACCAGGATCGCGTCGATCGAAGCGGCGTCGACGCCGAGTTTTTCCAGGCGGCGCTCGGTCTCGCGCAACTGGAATCCGCAGTCGATCAGCACCCGGGTGCCGCCCGCTTCGATCAGGGTGGCGTTGCCGCGGCTGCCGCTGCCCAGGGACGCAAAGCGGATCAAGGCGCGTCTACCGGCGCGAGCCGTCGGGGTTCACGTATTGGGCGAACGGCATCACCTTGGAGTCGCCGCCGGCGACGATGCGCGCCGGCCCCTGCTTGCTCACCTGGTCGATGCGGATCACCGCGTGCAGCGGCACGTAGAAGCGCTCGACGTTTTCAAATTCGATCTTGAGCTTTTCTTCCGACGGGTCGACGACGACGCTGGATCGCTCGCCGAACACCAATTTTTCCACCTCGACGAAGCCCGGCATGCCGCCGTGGCTGACCAGGCGCGCGTAGACCTCGTAGACCTGGTTCTGATTGTGGAAGCTGATGCGGTACAGGTTGGATGTGCTCATCCGGATGTCGATGGCTGCGGGGCGCGTGGATTGTGCGCGAATTGTCCGGGGCCCACCCGATCGCGGCAATCGCACGCGGCATCAAGGCGCCTGGCAGGCACGCGCGCCGCCGCCGCCGGGGATGCAGGTCGCGGTTTTCTGCGGCCGGCCGATCTGCACCGCCTCCAGCGTCACCGTCGCGGCACCGGCCTCGATCCCCATAGAACCGAGCACCGGATCGACCAGGCCGGTCGCCAGACCGTTGACCAGATTCAGCAGCGGCTGCACCAGCACTTGCACGGCTTCAAGGACCGTGTTCGCCAGCGGCGGAACGCTCTCGCCCGCGGCGGACGACTCGATGCTCAGGCCCAAGTGAAGATCGAGGCCCAGCGGCGAATCCAGCGTCTGCGGGTTGGCCGCCACCGGCACCAGCGGCGTGACCGCCGCACTACCCATCGCCGCATAGACCGGCGGACGCGCACTGGACGATTCGGCCAGTCGGAGGAACTCGGTCACGTCCTGCAAGGGCACCGGATCGGGCCCGCCGCCGACGCTCGCTGTCGTGTACGCGAGCCGCAACGTGCGCGTGCTGCCGCCGCTGCGCAGCGTGAGGAGATCGATCGGGTCGGCCGATCGCTGCAGCGGCGGTGAGAACCGCGCCGTCGGCGTTCCGCTGAAGCGGCCGACGGCGATGTCGGCCAGCGCGCGGGCGACGCTCAGTTGCACCACCGGCGCGCCATGGTTGTCGGCGACGCTGGGGCAGCGGATCGCATCCAGATAGGCCGTCGCCGGCGCCACGTCGATATCGATCCCCAGGTTCAGAGGCGCGGGCAACACCTGCGCCTGGAGGGCGCCGCCGATGAGCGAGTTCACCGTCGATGCGACGGCGTTGAGCAGCTGGTCGGCATGGATGCGAATCTCCAGCCGCAACTGCGCCGTGCGCGCCTGCGCGGTGCCCGGCCGCGCCGCGCCGCTGGCCTGCGCGGGCTGCAGGACGCGCAGGTAGCTGCTGATCGTGACGCCGGCCGGGACGTTGAGCACCAGCGGCAACTCCACCGGCGTCAGCCCGTGCGCGTCGTCGTGGCTGGCGATGCCCAGCGTCATCAGCAGATCGAGCAGATTGATCAACGGGACGTCGCTCGCGCTCGCATCGACGTCGCCGATGATGCGGCCCAGGGCGATCGGCTGGGTGTTGGCCGATGCCGCCGCGGCCAGGCTTCGCAACAATTGCACGGCCTGCGCGCTGGCGCCGCCGCCGAGGTTCGCGGACAGACCAGCAAGCATCTGCGGCAGCAGCACCGTCTGTGTCGACAGCACCAGCGGGTCGGACAGGTCCTGCACGCTCACTTGCGCCGCCGCCGCCATCTGCCCGAGCGAAATCGAGGTGGCGGCCAGGCCGGTCGCAAACGACGCGACCTTGAGACCGATCACGCGGCCGCGGCAAGCGGTATCGCCCGCGGCGCAGAGCATCGCACTGAGTGTCTGGTCGAACAGGCCGCCGCCGACGCCGAGCAGGGTGGAGCCGACATTGAAGCTGGCGTTGAGTGTCTGCTCGGCCGTGGCCGACGCGCGCAGCGTGCGTCCGCCGGAAAGAAACCCGATGAAGGGCCTTGGCTGCGGCCGCGTCAGGCTCACGCGCACCGCGCTGATGTCAGGGTCGCCCTCGGGCAGGCTTTGAAACAGGCGCAGATGGTTCTGCCGCACCAGCTTGCCCAGTTCCACGGGCGGCGCGTCGTTAACGCCGGTGAGGTACTCGGGCTTGCCGCCGTTGCCGACCACAAAGCTGCGCACCAGCCGGGTGACATCGTCTACGTCGCCCGGCCGGCCATCCTGATCCGCGCCCACGCAGCCACTGGCCGCCTGCGCGGCCGACACCGCGGCGAGCGAGGCCAAGCGCTGCAGATCGCGCTGGGTGAAGTAGAGGCGGCCGACGTCGATCGCAAGAAAAGTCGCGGTGAGCATCGCCACCAGCGACACGCCGACCCAGATCATCACGGCGCCCTGCTGGCTGCTGGTCCCGCGCCGGGTTTCGCGCATCGCGCCTTGGTCCTGGTTGCCGAGCCTTGGCATTACGCGCTCTTGCAGTGCGCGCAGTGGTCGGCGTCCGTCGAGCGGCAGCGATCGGCCCGACAGCCGTGGCTTGAGCGCTCGCATCGCTTGCCGCAGGATCAAGGCTCACCCGCCTGGTTGAAACGCATGGACAGGATTATCGCAGGGACGCCGCGACACCCGATCGGGACCCGACCCGCATGACCGCCTCGACTCTGACGCTGCACTCCGACGACGGCGCCGTCGCCGAGGTCCACGCGCAAGGTGCGCAACTCAGCCGCTGGACGCCGGCCGGCGGGCAGGAGCGCCTGTTCCTCAGCAGCCGCGCGGTGATTGCGCCAGGCGTGTCGATCCGCGGCGGCATCCCGGTGATCTTTCCGCAGTTCGCCGAGCAGGGGCCGCTGGCCAAGCACGGCTTCGCGCGCACGCAGGTGTGGGACTGCGTCGATCATCAAGCCGGCGTTTGCCGGTGGGCACTGGAATCGAACGCGGCGACGCGCGCCCTGTGGCCGCACGAGTTTCGTTGTGAGCTGCGCGTGCAGATCGGCGGACCACGCTTGCATGTGGAGTTGCTGATCATCAATCGCGGCGACACGCCGATGCGCTTCACCGTGGCGCTGCACAGCTATCTGCGTGTCGGCGCGATCGACGCCGTCCGCGTGCAGGGCCTGCAGAACCTGCGCTATCGCGACAAGACCCGCGGCAACGCCGAGTTCGAGGAGACGGCGCCGGCCTTGGCGATCGACGGCGAAGTCGATCGCATCTATCTCGATGCGCCATCGTCCGTGCTGCTGGTCGAACCGGAACGACGGCTGCGGATCGAGCAGCAGGGTTTCGCCGACACCGTGATCTGGAATCCCGGCCCCGTCCTCGGCGCCACGCTCAAAGATCTGGAGGATGCCGGCTATCAACGCATGCTCTGCGTGGAAGCGGCGAGTGTCGGCCAGCCAGTCGAACTGGCGCCGGGCGCGAACTGGCGCGGATCGCAGACCCTGGTCGCCTGAGCGGACGCGGCAGATCTCTGTGAAACGCCTGCTGCTGGTCTACGCCACGCAAACCGGGCGAACGTTGCGGCTGGCGCAGGCCGCGGCCGACGCCGCTGCCGAGTTCGCAGAGGAAGTCGATCTGCACATGATCAGGGCGCTCGATGCCGGCGTCGACGAACTGATGGCCTGCGACGGCCTGCTGCTCGGCACGCCAGAAAACTTCGGCTACATGAGCGGCGCGCTCAAGGATTTTCTCGATCGCACTTATTACCCCTGCGAAGGCAAGCGCATAGGCCTGCCCTACGCCGTGTTCATCAGCGCTGGCAACGATGGCACGGGCGCGATCAGAGCGATCGAACGCATCGCCACCGGCTTCGGCTGGAAGGCGATCGCCGAGCCGGTGGTCGTGGTGGGTGAACCGGATGATGCGGGCATCGCGCGTTGCCGTGAACTCGGGCTGATTTTTTCGGCAGGTCTGAGCTGCGGGGTGTTTTGATGTCGCGGGGATTCGTGAGGCGGAATCCGTGGCGGAAGATCATCGGCGGCTTGCGCGACCGGGCACAGCCGTCCTAAGTCTCATCTGACTCCGGCGACGGCAGAATCAATTCTGCCGCGTGTAGTCCCCTCGCCGTCTGCTGCACGCCTTCGAGCGGCGCGATCTTGCCGTCGCCGGCACGCAGGTCGCGAAAGCGGCGAGCCGATGGCAGCACGCGGGTTTCCAAAGTACCGACCGCTTCGTTGTAGCTCGTGACTGCCGAGGTCAGCTGACGTCCAACCTTGCCGAAGTGATCGGCGAACTTGCCGACGCGCTCGTACAGCTCGCGGCCGAGCTTGGCGATCGCTTGCGCATTTTCCGCCAGCGATTCCTGGCGCCAGCCGTAGGACACCGCACGTAGCAGCGCGATGAGCGTGGTCGGCGTCGCTACGATCACGCTTTGCTTGACGCCTTCTTCGATCAGCCCGGGCTGCTTTTCCAGCGCGGCGCTGAAGAAGGATTCGCCGGGCAGGAACATCACCACGAATTCCGGCGAGGGCTCGAACTGCTGCCAATAGGATTTGTTGCCGAGCTTGGTCAGGTGGTCGCGCAGCTGGCGCGCATGCGCCATGAGGAAGTCGTGGCGCGCGGTGTCGTCGGTGCTTTCGGTGGCGTCGAGATAGGCTTGCAATGGCGCTTTGGCGTCGACCACCACGCGCTTGCCGCCGGGCAGGCGCACGATCAGGTCGGGGCGCAGGCGGCCTTCGTCGATCGCCGCCGAGACCTGTTGCTCGAAGTCGCAGTATTCGAGCATCCCGGCCATCTCGACCACGCGCTTGAGCTGCATTTCACCCCAGCGGCCGCGCGTCTGCGGTGCGCGCAGCGCCTTCACCAGATTGCCGGCCTCGGTGCGTAGCAGGTCCTGGCTCACCACCATCGACTTCACCTGGTTGGTGAGCGATCCGTAGGCTTCTGCGCGGGTTTTTTCCAGCTCGTCGATCTTGCTGCGCACGCCGTCGAGCGATTTGCCGATGGGCTCGACCAGTGCCTTCACCGCCTGTTCGCGCTGAGCCAGCTTGCCCTCGGTCTGCGCCTGGAATTTTTCGAAGGTGGCGCCGGCGAGATGCAGAAAACCTTCCTGGCTGGCGCGCAGCGCATCGGCCGACAGGGCCTTGAAGGACTCTTCCATCCGCGCGCGCGCTTCTTCAAAGCTGGCGAGCCGGTCCTGGTGTTGATGCGCCTGCTCGCTGAGCTGCACGCGCAGCTCGGCGATCGTCGCCTGCTGTTCGGCATTGCGCGCACGCTGCTCGCTGGCCTCTACGTCTCGCTGGGCGATCCGCAGCTGCGCCTCTGTCAGCTGCTGGCTCAGATGCTCACCGCGCGCGCGTTCCACCAAGTGGCGCGTGCGCAGAACCATCCACGCGACGGCCAGTCCCGCCAGGAGACTGAACACGCCGACGAGCAGCAGACTCGATGCGGGCATTGGGGTTTGGAGTGATGGAAGCAGGCCGCGAGTCTAACGTGGCTCGACGGCGCCTCGGCCCGGCGTGCCGGCCGTGACGCCGAGCAGGCCGTACTTGCGCAACTGGCCGCGGTACTGGTGGTAGTTCATCCCCAGCAGTTCGGCCGCGCGCTTCTGGTTGAAGCGCGCGGACTCCAGGGCGCCGCGCAGCAATCGAGTTTCAAAGTCCGCGACGGTCCGCATGAAATCCAGCGGATATTCCGCAAGCTTGCTTTCCGGCGCTGCCATGGCGGTGACCGTCGCCTTCGCCAGCTCTTGCGGAATCTCCGGTCGCGGCCGGTAGGGCGACGCAAAAGGATCGATGTCGATGCGCTCCACCACGCGCCGCGCCTGCTCCAGGCGGTACACCGCGCGCTCGACGACGTTGCGCAGCTCGCGCACGTTGCCGGGCCAGGCATGCGCCAGCAGCTGGCGTTCGGCGGAGGGAGAGAAGCCGGCGAAGTATTGGCGGCCCAGTTCCTTGGCCATGTTCTCGGCGAAGCGCTGCGCCAGCAGAAGGATGTCGTCGCGGCGTTCGCGCAGCGGCGGCAAGGTCACCACGTCGAAGGACAAACGATCCAGCAGGTCCTCGCGAAAGCGCCCCTGCCGCGCCAGGGCCGGCAGGTCCTGGTTGGCGGCGCCGACCAGACGCACGTCCACGCTCTGGGTTTCGCTGGCGCCCAGGCGTTCGAACTCGCCGTATTCGATCACCCGCAGCAGCTTCTCCTGCAGACGCAGGCTCATGCTCGCCAGCTCGTCGAGAAACAGGGTGCCGCCGTGCGCCAGTTCGAAGCGCCCGACCCGCGCCCGCGTCGCACCGGTATAGGCGCCGGCGACGTGGCCGAAAAGCTCCGATTCGAGCAACTCCTCGTTGAGCGCGGCGCAGTTGAACTTGACGTAGGGCCGCTGCCAACGCTCCGACAGAAAGTGCAGCCGCGCGGCGATCAGCTCCTTGCCCGATCCGCGTTCGCCGATGATCAGGATCGGCTTGTTCAAGGGCGCGGCCCTCGACACTTGTTCGAGCGCGGCGAGGAATACGTCGGACTGGCCGAGGATCGGATCAGGGAGGTCGCGAGAAGCCATGGATACTTTCGCCATATGAGCGATTGGATGGTTTTTTCTACCATCTAATGAACGAATTATCGATCTCTTTGATTCAGCGATCCGGGCTCCCTTAAATATAACCTTTATTTATCAATAGCTTACGGAATTACGTGATCTGGCACGGCCCTGGCTATGACTTGGTGACTGGGGTTTATCGAACGAGGAGAGCGTCATGGTCATCCGTCAAATTCTGAGCGTCGCCTTCATGGGCCTCGCCTTCGCTGCCACCGCTGCCAATGCCGCCGACGATGTCGGTGGCCGCGTGGCTAGCGGCATCGGCCACTGGATCGCCGAGCAGGGCAACGCCGCGCTCGAGGAGCTGCGTGACGATCTCAAGCGCAACCTTGACCAGACGCTGAAACCCCTGCTGCCGCCGGACGAGTCGCGCAGCGGTCAGCGCGACGGCGACGCCACTGCCGCACCGGCCGCCTGAGCGGCACGCAACCGTCAAACCATCGCTGCACGGAGCTACATCATGGGTATTTTTTCGCGCCTTTCCGACGTCATCAATTCCAACATCCACGCCATGCTCGACAAGGCGGAGGACCCGGAAAAAATGGTGCGCCTGATCATTCAGGAGATGGAGGACACGCTGGTTGAAGTGCGCTCCACCAGCGTGCGCAGCATCGCCCGCAAGAAGGAGTTGCAGCGCCTGCTCAATCAGCTCAACGCGGACGCCGCGGACTGGAGCGGCAAGGCCGAGCTGGCTCTGAGCAAGGATCGCGACGATCTGGCGCGCGGCGCGCTCGCCGCCAAGAACCGCGCGCTGGAGCAGATCGCTCTGTACGACCGCGAGCGTGCGCACGTCGACGAGGAAATCGCCAAGCTCGACGAGGACACCGGCAAGCTCAGGGCCAAGCTCAACGACGCGCGTGCGCGCCAGAAGACCATCGCGCTGCGCTCGCAGTCAGTATCCTCGCGGCTACGGGTACGCGGCGTCATCGGTGATTCCAAGATGCAGGAGGCGATGGCGAAGATGGAGCAGTACGAGGGCCGCATCGATCGCATGGAAGCGGAGCTGGAGGCCTACGACCTGGGCAGCCGCTCGCTGTCGGACGAGTTCGCGACCCTGGCGGCGCAGGACAAGATCGAAGCCGAACTCAGCGCGCTACGCGCCAAGCTTGGCAAAACCGCGCCGACAGGCGAGCCTCCGCGTTCATGAGCCGCCAGCTTCGCGGCTGCAGGCCCAGGCGTCGTCGTTGAAAGCTCATCGGGGAGTGTGGTGTGGAAGATCTGGTTCCGCTGATTGCCATCATCAGTCTGTTCGTGATCCTGCCGGGCATGGCGATGTGGTTCATCGACCGTAACCGTCGCTGGAAAAGCCAGCAGGCGATGGCGCACAGCGTCGGCGACGCCGAGCTGCTGCGCATCGCCGATCGCCTGGAGCAGAGAGTCGAGTCACTGGAAAAAATCCTGGACGCCGAGGCGCCCGACTGGAGGAGTCGTCACCATGCTTGATCGCACCAAGAGCCGCGGCCGCCTGCTGCGTTATCCCGAGGCCGGTTACGTGGGCGGCGTTTGCGCCGGCGTCGGCGCCTATCTGGGCTGGAGCGTGCGCCTGATCCGCGTGCTGGCGATCCTAACGCTGGTGTTCGGCGGCATCTTTCCGATCGTTCTGGTCTACGCGCTGCTTTGGTATCTGATGCCCAGCCGTCGCGGGCGTCCCGACGACGGCGACGCGCCGGAGACTGCAACCGGCGTCAGCCGCAAGCATATGCAGGCGCGCTTCGCGCGGATCGAGCAGCGTCTCGGCCGGATGGAAGAATGCGTCACCTCGGGCGATTACGATCTGCGCCGTGAACTGCGCAAGCTGGAGACCTGAGCCATGCCAATGGACATCATCGACTACAAGATTCATGGCTCTGACATGCAGTTCGTCGAAGTCGAACTCGATCCGGGAGAAGCCGCGGTGGGCGAAGCCGGCGCCATGATGTTCATGGAAGACGGCATCCGCATGGACACCGTTTTCGGCGACGGCTCGGCACAGCAGCAAGGCCTGTGGGGCAAGCTGGTCGGCGCCGGCAAACGCCTGGTGACGGGCGAAAGCCTGTTCACCACCGTGTTCACCAATCAGGGGCAGGGCAAGCGCAAGGTCGCCTTCGCCGCGCCTTACCCCGGCACGCTGTTGCCGCTGTCGCTGGCAGAGGTCGGCGGCACGCTGATCTGCCAGAAGGATTCGTTCCTGTGCGCGGCCAAGGGCGTGAGCCTGGGTATCGCCTTCCAGCGCAAGCTCGGCGTCGGCCTGTTCGGCGGCGAAGGCTTCATCATGCAGCGCCTCGACGGCGATGGTCTGGCTTTCCTACACGCCGGCGGCACGCTGTACGCGCGCGATTTGCAGCCGGGTGAGACGTTGCGGGTCGACACCGGCTGCATCGTCGCGCTGACGCAGACGGTGCGCTACGACATCCAGTACGTCGGCGGTCTGAAGTCGGCGCTGTTTTCCGGCGAAGGTTTGTTCTATGCCACGCTGCAGGGGCCGGGCAAGATCTGGCTGCAATCGCTGCCGCTCTCGCGCATGGCCAATCGCATCGTCATGGCGGCGCCGCAGATGGGCAATCGCGGCGGCGAGCAGGGTTCGTTGCTCGGCGCCGGAGTCGCTGGCGGTCTGCTTGGCGGGTTGCTCGGCGACGAGTGATAACCCCAAAGATGGCGGCGTAGCGAATGAAGCTGGCGATGATCGGTCTGAGGACTCAGAACTCGGCCATCATTCCAGCAAACGCATGACGCGCATTCTGCCTCCGCTGTTCCGGATTCTGATCGCGTTGGCGGTCAGCCTGCCGACGCAGGCCAAGGTTGGTTTCGACGAGGCCAGCGCCCTGGGCATGCGCCTCACTCCCGTCGGCGCGGAGGCCGGTGCCAATGCCGCCGGAACCATCCCCGAATGGAGACCCGAATCCGGCACGCAACTCCAGCGCGGAGACAATCCCTATGCTGCGGAAAAGCCGCTGTACGTGATCACCGCCGGTAGCGCCGGCCAGTACGGCGCACTGCTCACCGAAGGCTACAAAGCGCTGTTCAGAACGTTTGCCGACTACCGCATGCCGGTATATCCGAGCCACCGAGGCGCTGCGTTTCCACCGTGGTTCATCGAAGCGACCAAAAAAAATGCCAGCTCGATCGTGCTCACCAACAACGGCTACGGCTTCTGCTGCGCGGCCCAGGGCTTCCCCTTCCCGATTCCGAGCAACGGCACCGAAGCGCTGTGGAATCACATCATGCGGTACAACACGCGCGGCTTTCGGGGATACCTGAATTCGGCGGCGACCACACCTGGCGGTGACTATGTCATCGAGCGCAGCTATGTCGAAATCGCCTTCGCCTACAACGATCCGGAAAGCACGCCGGCAAGCGTCGGCAACCAGAACCTCCACCTGTTCACGAAAACAATATCGCCGCCCAACCTCGCCGGCGATGCCAAGCTGCTGCACGTGCCGATCGACCGCATCAAGGAACTGACCGGTCTGTGGGTCTTCAACCTCGGCCAGCAACGCACCCGGCGCATCGGTGAAGTCGGGTATGACAACCCACTGGAAGACGGCCTGATGACGCACGACCAGGTCGACATGTTCAACGGCCCGCTCGATCGCTACACCCTCAAGCTGATCGGCAAGCGCGAGATGCTGGTGCCTTACAACAGCTACCGGCTCTACGACGACAAGCTCAAATACAAAGACATCATCAAGCCCGGCCACATCAACCAGGATCTGACGCGTTACGAGCTGCATCGGGTCTGGGTGGTCGAGGCGCAGCTCAAGGCTGGCATCAGCCATCGCTACAAGCGCCGCGTGTTCTACATCGACGAGGACAGCTGGATCGTTCTCGCGGAAGACATGTACGACGAGCGCGATCAGTTCTGGCGCACCGCCGAGTCGCATTCGATCAACTTCTCGAACGTGCCGGTGATGGTCAACGGCGTGCAGGTGCATTACGACCTGCAGTCGCGCCGTTACGTGATCCTCAACATGACCAACGAGGAGCAGAAACTGATCGAATACAATTGGCATCAAGACGCCGCCTATTTCTCGCCCAACAACCTCAAGCGCTTTGCCGCCAGCGGCGGATCCCGCTGATCTTGGCCGCTGCCCCGATCGTCAGTAACGGTCGGGAATTATTGAAAAAATTAAGGGGCAATTCAGCTATCGCGCCTAAGCTTCGATTCAGTTTGGCGCTCCCTCGCGCCGACGCTCAATGCTCGCAAGGAGAGCACAGATGCGTGAACAGGCGCCTTCCCAAGCCCGTCGGTTTGCCCCCCTCATCACTCTTGTTTCCTCACTGACCGTTAGCCTGGTCTCGCTGCCCGCATTCGCCGGCCATCAGGACCGCTATGACCGCGATGACCGTTTCGAAGAAAGTCCTTACGGCGGCGCGACGTCCCACACCGACTACGCGCAAGTACTGAGTAGCCGTCCGCTTTACCATCAGGTGCGTGTTTCCGAGCCGCGGCGCGAATGCTGGGATGAGCGCGTCAGCTATCGCGAGCCGCGGATCTCCGGGCAAAACGCTGCGGGCGCCATCCTTGGTGGAATCATCGGTGGCCTTGCAGGCAATTCGTTCGGCAGAGGCGGCGGCCGCGCGGTGGCCACCGGCGTCGGCGCCGTGATCGGTGCAAGCCTGGGCAGCCGCGCCGGTGAAGTTCAAGGCGGCGGGTATGCGCGCAGCGGTTACGAGACCCAGTGCCGCACCATCGAGGATGCGCACGTTGAGGATCGGATCGATGGCTACGATGTCACCTATCGCTACAACGGCTCGGTCTACCACACCAATCTGCCCTATGACCCCGGCAACCGTCTCGCCGTCGATGTCGACGTGCGTCCGGTTCGTTACTAGCGATCGCCGGCTGGGTCGATGCCTTCGAAGTTTCTGACCGGTTTTTTTTTGTGTTCGATATTGGGCGCGGCGATTCCGTCCGCTGCGGCTCGCGATCTGCGGCTGGGCTCGGATCATGGAGAGTCCCGACCCGCTGATCTGGTACCCGGGCGAGGTGAGCGAAGGTCCGAGAGAGATGCAGCGCGCATTGCCCAGCAGCAAAACGGTGGAGGCCGGGTGCTGGACGTGCAGCGCAGCGGCGATGGCTATCGCGTAAAGCTGGTGAACAACGGCGATGTTCGAATTGTTTATGTGCCGGGTCTGTAGCCCGGCGCTCTTACCGCAGTACATAAAGGGACAAAATGCGCGCTCTGGTTATTGAGGATGATCCGCACCTGCGAGGCTTGGTATCCCAATACTTTGCCGACGAAGGTTTTGCGGTGGATGTCGCCGGCGACGGCGAAAACGGTTTGTACATGGCTGAGGAATATCCGGTCGACATCGCCATCGTCGATCTGGGACTGCCCGGTATCAGCGGGGTGGAAATCATCCGCCGCGCTCGCAAGGCGGGCCGCAAATTCCCTATCCTGATCCTGACGGCCCGCGATGGCTGGCAGACCAAGGTCGAAGGCTTGGAGGCAGGCGCCGATGACTATCTGGTCAAGCCCTTCCATCGCGAGGAGTTGCTGGCGCGCGTACGCGCGCTGTTGCGGCGCACCGGCGGTTGGGCGCAACCGCGCCTGGAATGCGGGCCGATCACCGTCGACGCATCCGCCAAGATGGTGTTCGTCAACGAGCAGAGCGTCGATCTGACGGCCTACGAGTACAAGGTGCTGGAATATCTGATCCTGCATGCCGGCCAGGTGGTTTCCAAGGCCACGCTTGCCGAGCATCTGTACGCCGAGGACGAGGAACGCGACAGCAACGTGATCGAGGTTTTCATTCGGCGCTTGCGCAGCAAGCTCGATCCGGCCGCCAGCCTCAATCCGATCACCACCTTGCGCGGCAGCGGTTATCGCTGGGACCTGCCACGCGGCCCTGCCGTCGCAGCACAAAGCTGACATCGAGCGTCGCCTGCCTGTGCCGATCATCGGGTTGGAACAGGCAGGCGGCGCCATGCCATCGATCTCCTCGTCCATGCGCGCCGGGATTGCGAAGGCTGTACGGCGTTTGCGTCCGCGGTCCTTGCGTACCCGGCTCCTGCTCGCGGCTTCGCTCGTGTTGGCCGCATTCTTCGTCCTCACCGGCTTTGCGCTGGAGCTGGCCTTTAGGGACAGCGCGTCGCAGGCACAGAAGGACAAGCTCGAAGGCATCATCTATTCGCTGCTGACCGCCGCCGGACCCAGCGAAAGCGGCGAGTTGACGATCGCCTCCGCGAACGTGCGCGATCCGCGGCTCACCAGCACCTCGTCCAATCTTCAGGCCGTGCTGTTCAACGAGCAGGGTCAGGCGGTGTGGCGATCCGTCGTGTTCGGTGACCTCGCCGCACCCCGAATGCCGGCCATCGGCGAATGGCGATTCGAACATCTGAGCGACCCGGATGCGTTCACCATGAGCTTCGGCCTGCGCTGGATCGACCTCGCGGACGATCCCCGCCGCTACACTCTGGTGGTGATGGAAGATGCATCGAGTTTCCGCGCGCAATTGCGCGTGTACCGCAGCGCGCTATGGACCTGGCTGGCGGTGTGCGCTCTGGGTTTGCTGGGTGCGCAGGTCCTCACGCTGCAATGGGGCTTGGCGCCACTGCGCCGGCTGATCGCCGAACTGCGGCTGATCGAACTCGGCGAGCAGCCCGAGATCCGCGCCGAATATCCCGACGAACTCAAGCCGCTGACCCAGGGCCTGAACGCGATGATCCACAACGAGCGCAGCCAACAGACGCGCTATCGCAACGCCCTGGGCGATCTGGCGCATAGCCTGAAAACGCCGCTGGCCGTGGTCCAGGGCATCAGCGAGGAACCGGGCATTCCGGTGGCGCTGCGCAGCACGCTGAGCGAGCAGGTGCTGTCGATGCAGCAGATCAGCAACTATCAGTTGCGCAAGGCCGCCGCGGCGGGCCGGCGCACGCTGGCCGAGCCGGTGCTGATCCGGCCGATCGCCGAAAAACTCATCAGCGCGCTGGTCAAGGTCTACGCCGGAAAGAGCGCGCACTTCGAGCTGGACATCGATCCGCGCCTGCGCGTGCGTGCCGAAAACGGCGACCTGTTCGAGCTGGTCGGCAACCTGCTCGACAACGCCGCCAAGTACGGCAATGGCCGCGTGCTGCTGGCGGTGCGCGGCGCCGGCCGCGCCGCGATCATCAGCGTCTCGGACGACGGCCCCGGCTTTCCGCCCGACGCCGAAGAGCTGCTGGAGCGCGGCGTGCGCGCCGACATGAAGAAGCCCGGCCAGGGCATCGGCCTGGCCGCGGTCTACGACCTGGTGCGCGCCTACGAGGGCCAGATCGACCTGGGGCGCTCGGACTGGGGCGGCGCCTGCGTCAGCGTGCGGCTGCCGGGCTGATGGTACGGACCCTGTGGCTTGTGATGTGGGTCGCTGCGGGCTCTTCGGTTC
Source organism: uncultured Hydrocarboniphaga sp. (assembly GCA_964246995.1). Taxonomy (GTDB): domain Bacteria; phylum Pseudomonadota; class Gammaproteobacteria; order Nevskiales; family Nevskiaceae; genus Hydrocarboniphaga. The sequence goes on along the minus strand of CAXTSJ010000010.1, from coordinate 39,947 downwards.
TCAGCGGCTGCCTGATCGCGCGCGGCGCGCGGATGATCGAAGCGCACGATGCGGCGCAACGCTTCCCCGCCAAAGGCGCGATCGCCAGCGCGCAGCAGCGCCAGCTCCTTGTCGGCGGTTTGCCGAGAAGCTATCTCGCGCAAGTGCCGCCGGGTTCGGCCACCGCGATGCCCGTCGTGCTGCTGCTGCATGGCGGCACCCAAACCGCTGAAGACGTCTGGAAGCAGACCAGCCTGCCCACGCTCGGCCTGCGCGACCACTTCATCGTCGCCGCGCCTCAGGGCGTCGACAAGCACTGGAACGATGGCCGCGGCAGCACCATCGCCGGCGACGAGGCCTCGACCGCGGACGATGTCGCTTTCCTGCGCGCGGTGATCGCCGATCTGGTTTCGCGCGATCACGGCGATGCGCGCGCCGTGTTCGTCATCGGCGCCTCCAACGGCGGCTTCATGGCGATGTATTACGCCTGCCAGGCCGCCGACAGCCTGCGCGCCGGCGCCAACGTGATCTCGACGCTGCCGGCCACCGTTGCCAGCGCTTGCAAGCCGTCCAAAGCCCTGCCCTGGCTGTCGATGAACGGTCAGCGCGATCCGCTCGTGCCTTTCACCGGCATGCCCGAAGGCAGCGTCGTGCGCGGCAAGCCGCAGGCGGCGCTGCTGTCGGCCGATGCGACTTTCGATTTCTGGGCCCGGCACGCCGGCTGCAGTGCCGACGTGCGCACCGAGCGCGTCAGCGACACCGTTGAAAAGCGCACCCGCGTCGGCTGCGCCGGCGGCGCCACGTCGCAGCAATACGTGTTTGCCGAAGCCGGGCATGTCTGGCCAGGGCAGGCGATCACGGGGCCGATGATCGCGCTCTATCTGGGCGGCACCAATCTGGACGTCGACAGCGGCGAAGCCGCCTGGAGCTTTTTCAAGTCGACCCTGCCGCGCTAGCGGCAAGGTTCAAGCCGTCGGCATGCGCAGGAAGTGATCGCGGTAGTAACGCAGCTCGGCGATGGAATCGCGGATATCGCTGAGCGCCAGATGCGAAGACTCCTTGCTGAAGCCCCGCGCCAGATCCGGCGACCAGCGCTGGCACAACTCCTTGAGCGTGCTCACGTCGAGATTGCGGTAGTGGAAAAAGCGCTCCAGCGCCGGCATGTGACGCGCCAGGAAGCGCCGGTCCTGGCAGATCGAATTGCCACACATCGGCGACTTGCCGGGCACCAGCCAGTCGCCCAGAAACTGCAAGGTCAGAGCCTCGGCCTCGGCCTCGTTGAGGCGGCTGTCGCGCACTCTCTGGGTCAGGCCGGACTTGCCGTGCTGCTTGGTATTCCAGTCGTCCATCGCCATCAGCTCGTCGGCGCCCTGATGCACCGCGAGCATCGGGCCTTCGGCGATCACCTTGAGATCGACATCGGTGATGACGGTGGCGATCTCGATGATGCGGTGCTTCTCCGGCACCAGGCCGGTCATTTCGAGGTCGATCCAAATCAAGTGATGGGCGCTGGCGGTCATGGCAGTGTTCGTTCAAGGCCGTAGAGCCTAGCATCGCCGTCCGACTCGCAAAGGAAAAAACCATGAACCTCGCCGAAAGCCGTTGCCAACCCTGCGAAGGCAAGACCGCCGCGCTCGACCGCGCCACGGCAACTGCCCTGCTCGCACAAGTCGACGCGCGATGGTCTTTGAATGCCGACGCGACGCGCCTGCAGGCCGCGTTCGAATTTCGCAATTATTTTCGCACCCTTGCCTTCGTCAACGCGGTGGCCTACATCGCCATCCGCGAAGACCACCATCCGCAAATCGACTTCGACTACAAGACCTGCCGGATGCAGTGGTGGACGCATGCGATCGGCGGCCTCTCCGACAACGACTTCATCGGCGCCGCGAAAGTCGACGCTTTGCTGAAGGACTAGGGCCTGTTAACAGTCAAGCGATCGCTGCGCTGGCCCCAGAGGGGGCGCAGTGCAAGGAATGACTGACGATGTGTATTGGAATACATGAGGAGGGAATGACGCCGCACCGCGTCCCCTCTGGGGCCAGCCCGAAGGGTTGCCGCCAAACAGGCGGCCATCTTCGTTGCTCCTCGTCACCATAGTCATCACTATGCCTCCTCGTCGCGCCTTGTCTGGCCGCCTGTTTGGCGGCAACGCGGCGACCGATTGACTGTTAACGGGCCCTAGCTGTCCACCAGACGGCGCCCGCTCAGCGCGTGCGCCAGCGTGCCGCCGTCGACGTACTCCAGCTCACCGCCCATCGGCACGCCGTGGGCGATGCGGCTGACCGGCACCGCGTGCGCGCGGGCCATCTGCGCCAGGTAATGCGCGGTGGCCTCACCTTCGACCGTCGGGTTGGTGGCGATGATCATCTCCTTGAACTCGCCGCCGGCCAGCAGCGCGTCCAGATGATCCAGACCGAGTTCGTCCGGGCCGATGCCGTCCAGCGGTGACAAGCGCCCCATCAACACGAAGTAGCGGCCGCGATACGAGGTGCCGGCTTCGAGTGCCATCAGGTCGGCAGGCCCTTCGACCACGCAGAGCGCACCGCCGGCGGTGCGCGCCGGTGTGCAGTAACGGCAGGCATCGTCCTCGCTGAACATGCGACAGGTCGGGCAGCGGCCGATATGCTCCAGCGCCTCGTTCACCGCGGCGGCCAGGCCGCGTGCGGCGCCGCGATCGCGGTCGAGCAGGTGAAAGGCCATGCGCTGCGCGGTCTTGGGCCCGACACCCGGAAGCCGGCGCAGGGCGTCGATCATGCGAGTGAGGCGTGGGGAGTAAACGGGCATGGCGGTGTAAGGTGCGGGCGGAAGTTACGACAGCCACGCATTCTACGCGGCGGCTCAAGACCGACACTCTGGCTTTGCAATCTCCCGGCGCAAACAAGCTCATGAAAATCGAAGTCCTCGACCAGCTCTGTCGGCCCTGGCCAGGGGTGAGCAGCGACGTGAAGTGGGGCCAGCACCGGGTCTACTCGGTGGGCGGCAAGATGTTTGTAATCACCGAGCGAGACGGGCCTGTAGCCGCCACCGATTGCGGCCGTCTTCGCTTCAAAGTTGCCGACGATGTGTTTCTTGCGATGACCGATCAGCCGGGCATCACGCCAGCACCGCATCTGGCACGTGCGCATTGGGTGTCGGTCGCCGACCCCGACCGGCATCCGCGTGAATGGATCGAGGCGCAGGTCCGGTGCTCCTACGAACTGGTGCGTGATCGGTTGCCGAAGAAACAACGCGGTCCGCTCGGAGCTTGATCCGGGCCTCAGGCACGGTCGGCCGGGAACGCCAGCACGTCGGCGATCTGCGGCAGCCCGAGCTGGAGCATCAGCACGCGGTCCAGGCCCAATGCGACGCCGCTGCAATCGGGCAGGCCAGCGGACAGCGCGTCGATGAGCTGCCGGTCGAAAGGAGGAACCGATCGACCGGCCGCCGCACGCCAGGCCTGGTCCGCGACGAAGCGGCGCCGCTGCTCCTGTGCGTCGGCCAGCTCGTGAAAGCCGTTGGCCAGCTCGATGCCCTGCCAGAACAGTTCGAAACGCTCGGCCACATCCGGCGATCCCGCGCGAATCCGCGCGAGCGCCGCCTGCGACGGCGGAAAATCGTAGACGAAGCTGGGCGCCCGCAGCGCCGCGGATACGCGCCGCGACATCCACAGGTCCAGCCAGAAGTCCCGATCCTCGTCGATGAAATCGGCGGCCGAAATCAGGTCTTGCGCCAGCGCTGCCGAGCGCAGTTCCTCGACCGGAATCAAAAAAGGATCAAAGCCGGCGTGACGCTGGAATGCCTGGCGGTAGGTCAGCCGCTCGAACGCAGCAGGCCGCGCATCCAATGCCTGCATCAAGGCTTCGACTTCATCCATCAGCGCGTGCATCGAAAAACCCGGTCGATACCATTCGAGCATCGTGAACTCGGGGTTGTGATGGCGGCCCTGTTCTTCCAGGCGGAAGACGCGCGTGATCTGGAAGATCGGCCCCGACCCCGCGGCCAGCAGGCGCTTCATCGCGAACTCGGGTGAAGTCTGCAGCCAGCGGCCGTCGCGGGTGCAGAAGCTTTCGATGTGACGGTCGACCGTGGCGCCGGCGGAGAGGATCGGCGTCTCCACCTCACACACCGCGCGCGCATTAAAAAAGGCGCGGACCGAGGCATTGAGCCTGGAGCGCGCCTTGAGCACCTCTAACGTCGCGGATGGTCGCCATTGGGCGTGTTCCGTCTTCTCTTCTCCCCCCTCAGTCACGTATTCGATCTGCGTGGCTTGCGCTCACTTGCCGACGCGCCCCAGATATTCACCCGTTCGGGTATCGACCTTGATCACCTCGCCCAGCTGCACGAACAGCGGTACGCGCACGATAGCACCCGTTTCCATGGTCGCCGGCTTGCCGCCGCCGCCCGAGGTATCGCCGCGCACCCCGGGATCGGTTTCGGTGATGGTCAAGGTCACGTAGTTGGGCGGCGTCACCGACAGGGGGACGCCGTTGAAGAACAGCACCTTGCAGGCTTCCTCGCCCTTGAGCCACTGCGAGCAGTCGGCGACGGCAGTCTTGCCGGCCTGCACCTGCTCGAAGCTCGACGGGTTCATGAAGTGCCAGAACTCGCCGTCGTTGTAGAGGTACTGCATGTCGGTTTCCTCGATGTCGGCCACCTCCCAGGTGTCGCCCGACTTGAGGGTGCGCTCGATGACGCGACCATTCTTGAGGTTGCGGATCTTGATCGAGTTGGTGGCCTGGCCCTTGCCCGGCTTGCGGTACTCGTTGTCGACAACCGAGTAGGGTTCGCCGTCCACCAGGACCTTGGTGCCGGACTTCATTTCGTTGGTGCTGACGGTTGCCATGTCGGTCTTTTTGTCGGATCAGTTTGCCCAGCCACGGCGCGGCCGGTGAAAATCGGCACGAATGATAACCCCAAGCCCCAAAAGCCGACAGGCCCGGCCCTGGCAGCACGCGCTGCGCGACGCCTTCAACCGGCCTGCCGACCTGCTCGCCTACCTGCAACTCGACCCCGCCCTGCCTTGCCTGGAGCCCGGCCTGCAGTCCGGCTTCGGGCTCAAGGTGCCGCGCGGTTTCGCGGCGCGTATGGAGAAAGGCAACGCCGCCGACCCGCTGTTTCTCCAGGTCTGGCCCGCTGGCGCCGAGGGCTTGAGCGTGGACGGATTCGACCTCGATGCGGTCGGCGACAAGGCGCGGCTGATCCCCGGCGGCATCATCCACAAATACCAGGGACGGGTGCTGGTGATGGCCACCGGCGCCTGTGGCGTGCATTGCCGTTATTGCTTCCGCCGCCACTTCCCTTACGCCGAGGCGCTTGCCGCGCGCGACCACTGGCGCGAGGCGCTGGCGCAGATCGCGGCAGATCTCTCGATCAGCGAAGTGATCCTGTCGGGCGGCGACCCGCTGTCGCTGTCCGACGACAAACTCGCCGAGTTCATCGATGCCCTCGACGGCATCGCCCACGTGCGCCGCCTGCGCCTGCACACGCGCCAGCCGATCGTGCTGCCGGAGCGGGTCGACGACGGGCTGATCGCCTTGCTGCGGCGTACCCGTTTGCGCAGCGTGATGGTGCTCCACGCCAATCACGCGCGCGAGCTGGACGTGCACGTTGCGCAAGCCTGCGCGCGTCTGCTCGGTGCCGGCGTCAGCCTGCTCAACCAATCGGTTCTGCTGCGCCGGGTCAACGACAACGTGCAGGCACTGCAGGACCTGTCCGAACGGCTGTTCGATTGCGGCGTACTGCCCTACTACCTGCACCTGCTCGATCGCGTCGCCGGCAGCGCGCACTTCGAGGTCGATGAGAGCCTTGCGTGCGGCCTGATGCGCGAACTTTCCACGCGCCTGCCGGGATACCTGCTTCCACGCCTGGCTCGCGAAACCGCCGGTGCTCCGGCCAAGCAATGGATCGCCTGGTAGGTCGACTGCTGATAATCACTACACTCGATCACCTAACTGGGGGTTGAGACAGCACGATGAGCCGACACGACAGCGCCGACGAATATCCGCTGGCAGAAATTCCGGCGACCGCGTTGTGGAGCGAGAATTATGCGTTTACTTGCTTCGATCCGGCGCGAAACCTGGCGATGGTGTCGCTGCTGGGCCGTTGGTGGGGCGATCCACAAATCTGGCGCGAGCTGCTGCTGATTGCGCTCGGCGCCAATCGCGCGATCTGCGTGCGCAATTACGGTCGCGCGGCCACGGCAAGCGAGCCGTCGGCCGCGCTATTCAAGGTGCAGATCATCGAGCCCGCACGCCACCTGCGGCTGAGCTACGACGGCCCCGCATCGGAACACTCTCGCGATGAGCTGATCGCGCAGGGCGCGCTCGCGCGGCCCCTGCAGCCGCTGCGTTTGCAGATCGACTTCACCGCCGAATCTCCAATCTGGAACATGAGCGGACACGGCGCGAGTGCCGAGGGCATCGCCGGCGCGTTGCATATCGAACAGGTCGGCAGCGGCAGCGGCTTCATCGAATTCGCTGGCGAGCGTCATGTCATCGAAAGCGCTTTCATGAATCGCGACCATAGCCGCGGTGTGCGCGATCTCACGCCATTCCGACGTCACTGCTGGGCGCAGGGCTGGTTTCCGCAGGAGCAGCTCACGTTCAGCGTCTACGCAATCGAGCTGTTCGGCGTGCCGGGTCTGGCGATGTCGAACGCCAGCGTCTCGCGGGGCGATCGGCGCTATCCGGCGGAGGTGATCAGCGTTGAACTGCTCGAAGCCGATACCGCGCCGATGCAGCCCTACCGCATCCATCTGCGCAGCGCGCTCGGCGAGATGCAAGTGGTGAATACCCGCGCCAACGCTTGTCTGCCGATCGGCGTGACGAATCCCTGGGAAGTGCACGCCGGCACCACGCCGGGCCGCCATTGCATGATGACTTTCGAGGAACCGGTGCATTGGGACTGGGAGGGACGCCAGGGTTTCGGCTGGAGCGAGCGCGCCTACAACCCGGCGCCGTTTCCGAAGCGGTCCTGAAGCCGCGATTCGGAATGATAACGAGGGTCGCGGATCACGCGCCCTCGCACGATGCTTTAGCGCGCCGTCAGCGCAGGGACCATGAACTTTCTCAGAAACTCCGACTGCTGCTTCTCGGTCATGTCTTCCTTGGAGATCAGGATGAACTGCATCGCGCGCATGAATTCGAAGACGTCCGCGTCGGATAGCGCTTGCCGGATTTCGTTTTTCGAGCGGGCCTTTGCAATGAGGTGGCCCCACACGTTCTGCAGCTGCTCGATGACATGGCTTTGAGGATCGAGCAGCACATGCTCGAAGCCTTGATAGCCAGCGGCCTGCAGCGTTGACATGAAGACCTGATCCTGCCGCGCGAGGCGGACCGTGTCCACGGTTCCATGCACGAGCGCGTCACCCAGCGAACGGTATTTGCCGATCTTCTCCCGCAATGTGATTTCCATTGCGGCAATGCGCGACTGCGCGACCCGTTCGAGTATCTCCTGCCGGCTCCGGCAGATCCGGTACGCCGTGCTGCGGCTCATCCCCGCTTCGCTGGCGATGTCGTCGATGTAGGTTTTGTCGACGCCGTACTTCTCGATGCATCGCACCGCCGCTTCGATGAGCCGCAGCATGTCCGAGGATTCTTCGGAACTGGATTTGGGTGTCCGCGCCACGGGGTCAAAAGCTCCGGCTACGTCGTCTTGATATCGCCGTCAGTATATCGGCGCGCGACGCCGGGCCGGAACGGAAGCTTGCTCTAGGATGTGGTGCTCAGCGCCATCTTCATGAATTGCGGCACAAGCCCAAGCTCGAAGATGGTGAGGCGAATATCGGTGAGCGTTTCGCTGTGCAGCAGATAGTGGGCACGAATCATCGCAACCATGATCTTCACGGCCTGGAAGGTGAGGTGGTAGTCCAGAGTCGCAGGATCAACTTCCCTGCCGCCGCAGCGCAGGTAGTGCTCGACGAAGACCGACCAGTCGATGTGCTTGGCGAGCCCCAGGCGCACGTAGGCCAGATCAATGCCGGGCGCGCCGAACATGGAAGCTTCCCAATCCAGCACGCCGGTGATGCGGTCATCGTCGACCAGGATGTTGTGGATGCTGTAGTCGCCGTGGACCAGAACAGGCCGCCCCTCGTCCTCGGGGACATGGGCTTCGAGCCAGTCGAACAGATAGGCCATCAGCGGAGACGGCAGCGTGCTGGCGGTGCGGACGTAGTCTCGCCACGAAGCGATATGGCGCCGGTAGCCTTGCGCGATGGTTTCGGTGAGAACCGTGGGGTCTTCGAATTTTTCGATCACCTCAGACAGGCTTTGGAGCGGGGTCTGGTGCAGCCTGGCCAGCAGCTCGGCAAATTCCAGAGCGAGTGCTTCGGGTATGCGGCTGGCGCCTTCGAGAAACGACCCGGCGGTTTTCCCGGCGAGCGCTTGCATGACGTAGAACGGGGCATCGATCCCGGGAAACTTGCGGCTGAACCACAAGGGCAGGGGCGCGCGGTATCCGGTGCGATTCACCGCCATAACCAGATGGAACTCCCGTTCGAGATTGAAGGACGGGTGGTCGCAGATCGGCGACGGATCTTCTTTGCGCACCACCAGCTTTTCCACGGCGCCGGACGCGGTCTTGATGTTGAGCAGATAGGTCTGCTTGCCGAAGCCGCCCGCCGCGCGCTGCAGGTGCATGACTTCGACGGCGTCGCCATCCGGATGGACGCTGCGGAGGTAGGCGGTGATGGCGTCGCGGAAAGGCGGTTCGGCGATCTCGCTACCGGCAGGGGGCGCGGGCGTGGTCGCGAAGTCGCTGGCAGTCTGGCACTCCCATTCCGCGGCAAGGCGCAGTAGCGCCGAATCCTCGGGTTTGCGGTTGCTGATGGGAACGCTTTGGCTGAATAGATTGACCAGCTCCATCAGCCAGCGGGTCAGTTCGCCATTGCGGACCGCCAGCGTCTCGAAATCACCAGCATCAGTGCCGGCTCCGCTTGGTGGGCTTGGGGGCGTCACGCCGTGCATCAGCAGTGCCGCTTCCAGCTTGGCAGCGATATCCGTCGCCTGGAGATTGCTGCGCTGGAGCAGCGCGCCGCCCTCGTCTTCGCGGCGTGCGACGGCGCGCAGCGCGTCGCGGATGAAGGCCGCTGCACCGAGCGCGCTCGGCGAACTCAACTCAGGGACGATGCTGTCTTCCAGCGCCTTCAGCGCCACCTTGTAGTAGAGCGGTTTACCGATGAGCTGCATGGGAGGCCTCGACTAGATAATCGTTCCAGAAATTGTCGTTGTATTCACCAAAGGTAACGCGCCCCTCGCATTCCCAGCGCATGCCGCAGACCAGGCTTTGAAGATTGGGCCACGGCCGCCACGGCATGGAGTTGAAGCGGGTGCCGGTCAGCTGGATGCGCTCGCCATTCTCGGCGGTCAGCTCGGCGTCGACGCGGTTGGCGAGCAGCGTGAGCGGATCACGCTCGACCCGCTTGCGTGCGGCCACGATTCTTTGAACATGCCCGTCGCGCCGCAACCAGGCCGAGGTCACCAGCCTCTCCGGCGGCAGGGCGAAGCGGCCGGTGATTTCCGGATTCTCGCGCGGATCGTCGAACACGGTCGCAACCAGGCTGAAATCCTGGCCGAACACGGCGGTGATCCAGCCGAACGGCGGCAGCGGCAGATTCGCTTCCGGCCGCGCCTTGCCCCACGAACGGTCACGCATGTGAAAGCTGTCGACCTTGTGGCGCTTGCCGCGCAGCAGCAGCTCGCCACGCGCATGCATCGGCTGCTCGAAATGGTTGCCGTCACCCAGCATCACGGGCGGTGCGAGTGCCTCGAAATGCACGTCGATGGCGTTCTGGCGTGCCTCGTCGACATAGGTCATGTGATGCCGCTTGAGCGGCTCCACGACTTTCATCCCGTAGCCGTTTTCCAGCCGAACCTCGTTGAGATCGTACTGGAGCGCGGCGTCAGTCATGAACTCGCGGTAGTCGCAGATCTCGGACGCGAGCATGTAGCGCTTGTCACCTTGCCAGACGATGATCCCGCCAGTGAGCGTCTTCAGATTGACGTGATGCCAGATGTAGCCGAACGCCGTGATCCGCTGCTCGGGAACATAGAAGCCGAAGTACTGGGTTTCGGTCGAGGTCGAATCCGAAACCAGGCGGTTGCGCTCCGGATGCAGATAGTCATCGGCCGGAGTGCTCTCGGCGAGCGTGTCGTTGCGGACCAGATAGAAAGGCTGCTGCTTATCGTCTGACATGGCGTTTTCCTATTTGAGGTCCCAGTTGAACCGGATGCCGTAGAAAGCCGGCGGCGCCGCCGCATTGGTCGTTCCGAAGTCCAGAGTGAAACGGCTGTAGTTGTAGCGGGTGTCGGTGACGTTGGTGCCGAACAGCGTGACTCTGATGTTGGACGCCTCGTGCAGATAGCTGGCCCTCAAGGACAGCAATCCGTAAGCGCCTTCCTTGGTGAAGCTGTCCTCCTGCGCGAGGTAATGGAAGCCGGAGTTGTAGTAGTAGTCGCCGCCGATCTCGACGCTTCCCCCCGGCGCGGAGAAGGTCTGGCTCAAGCCGATGGTCCCGGAGAAACGCGGCGTGCGCGCGATCTGATTGCCGCTGTAGTCGTGCGTCCTCGAAAACAGGCGGGTTTGCGAATCGAAGCCGGCGGCGTTGCGATAGTCCGTGTACTCGGCGTCGAGGAAGGCACCGCCCAAGGTCAGCACCAGACCATCGGTCAGCTTGGGAAGAAGCTGGGTGGTCGTGTCGAAGTCGATACCGCGGATGCGCGCGCCCTTGGCGTTCTCGAAACTGACGGCGCCACCGTTGAGCAGCGAGACGAACTGGACCTGAAGGTTATCGATCTCATAGTTGAAAGCCGCGGCGGATAGCGTCGTCAGGCCGTCGAACAGCGTCGACTTGACCCCGACCTCGTAGGCCTCGATTTCCTCGGGCTTGATGAAGGACGGGATGGTGTAGATGTTGATGACGTTGACGGTCGCGCTCTTCACCGCCTGCTGCCAGGACGCGTAGAGCAAGGTGTCGTCGCCGAGATGGTAGTCCAGCGTGACCTTGGGCTTGAACCCCTTGGTGGAGCGGCTGTTGCCGCCGGGCACGTCCCCGCCGATCGGCGCGGCGAGTGCGTCGGCGCCATAGCTTTGAATCCGCGTCCGTGAGCCATCGCCGTTGGCCAGCGCGGCGGTGGATTCCACGAGCCTGCGCTGCTCGTCCTGATAACGGCCGCCCAGGGTGATCGAAAACCGGTCCGTCAATTTGGCGGTGGCCTGGGAGTAGAACGCCAGCGACTCGACATTGGTGAGGCCCACCAGCTCGATGTTGCCGCTGGGGATGGGCAGGCCTTGAAGAAGAAGGCTCAGCGGATCCTGTAGCGCAGCGGGGATTGGCACGCCGAAAAGACTTCCGGCACCGAGGTCGGTGCCGGCCACGGTCAGCAGAACCGGGTCGAAGCCTTGCCGCCCCTTGAAGTAGTAAGAGCCGGCGATCCAGCTCAGCCAGTCCGATCCCCAGGAGGTGGGGTTCGAGAGAAACTGCAGCTCGGCGGTCTGCACATCCGAGAAGATCGGCAGCGCCTGGAAGTACACGATCGGCAGCGGCGAACCGTCGAATTCCGTCGCCACGTTGCCGAGCGCGAGCTGGTCGCTGCCCAGCAGCTTGATGTCAAGCGGATCGAGCTTGAACTGAAGGTTGCCGGCGTAGACGGTGTTCTGGATATCGGAGTACGGGACCGAATCCAGCGTGCCGTGATATGGATCCTGCGGCTTGATGACGCTTTGAAAAAGCGGGGCAGGATCGGTGTTGACGCTGTAGAGCGTGGAGACGCCCGAGGACTCCGTCCTGAGCGCACTCAGATCGAGTTCGATGGCCTCGGTCGGCGCCCACCGCGCCGCGGCGCGCGCGCCCCTGGCCGTTTCTCGGGGCAGCGGTCGTCCGGGGATTCCGATCGTGCCGTCGACATAGTTCTCGGCGCTGTCGTAGGTGCCGCCAACGCTGATAGCAAAGGTGTCGGTGAGCGGGATGCTCGTGTAGAGGCGCGCTTGTTTGGTATCGAAGCGGCCGTAGCTGGTCTGCAACGAAACCTGCGGCTCAACGAAGTCCGGCTTCTTGAGAACGACATTGATCGCCCCGCCCACCGCGTTGCGTCCGAACAAGGTCCCCTGCGGCCCCTTGAGCACCTCGACCCGCTCGACCAGCCCCAGGTTCTGCGCCTGCCCCTGTCCCAGCGGGTAGTAGACGTTATCGACATAGAGCGCGACGCTGGGATCGGCCAGCAGGAAGGCATCGCTGCCGACGCCGCGCAGATAGGTCACGGTGTAGCCCGCCGTCGAAGTGATCGTCAGGCCGGGCGTGGCTCGGCTCAGGTCCTTGAGATCGACGATGCCCTTGGCATCCAGCGTGGCCGAGCTGAAGGCGCTGATCGAGATCGGCACGTCCTGCAGATTCTCTTCCCGCTTCTGGGCTGTCACGATGATTTCTTCGATCAGCCTGCTGGAAGAGCCGGCACTTTCCACCGGCGCCGCCGGCTGATCGACATCGGGTTTGACCGGGATGGTCTCCAGGTCTTCAGCGGCCACGGGCAGCGCAATGACGGTCAGAGCGACCGCCGCCAGCTTCCGACAGATTCCTGTTTTCATCCCTTGCTCCCGCTTCCTCACCAGGCGACGCGACCGTGCTCGTTCGGGAGCCAGCCAACTTTTTGTGTCCATCATTGGATAGCGCGGCCTGGACTATGTGGTCGCGAATTGTGAAACAAATAATGGTTCATGTTCCAGGTATCTGCAACCGGGCAGATCGACTTTTGACGATTTTCATCGGGCTACTCCGGCATCAACCTGCGAATCAGGCAAACTTTGCCCATGTTTCGGCCGACCAAGATCAAGCACTACATCGAGCGCATGCGCCACCGCGGCTTCGCCGCAGACGCCGTGCTCGCGGGCTCCAGAATCGAGCGGGTAAAGCTTGATGATCCGGCTTACCTGATCGACATCTGGCAGTCGCAGCGCGTCATCGCCAACATGATCGAACTCACCGGCAACGACGCCCTCGGGATCGAGCTGGGCAGGGAGATCCGCTTCTCGGATTTCGGCATCGTCGGCTATGCGCTGATGTCTTCACGCAGCATGCGCGACGTGATTCGTCTGTGGATCGCCTTCAGCCATTCGCTGATCGGCGTGATGCTCAAGATCGATCTGGAGGAGAAGCCCGACGAGTGGCGGGTGACGTTCTCCGAAGTGGTGCCGATGGGCTCGCTGCTGCGATTTTGCGTTGAAGAGAATCTGACCTTTGGCCAGTGGATCGGCGAAAGCGTGGTCAAGCAGCCGATCCATTATTCAAAGGTGGAATTGAACTACGCCGCGCCCGGTCACCAGGACATGTATCGGCAGACGTTCAAGGGCCCGATCGTGTTCGGCGCGCCGATAACAGCGGTCAACGTCGTCAGTCCTTCGATCGAGGCGAAGGCGCCGGACCAGAGCGATTCCGAGCTGTTCCAGGCCTGCCAGCAATACTGTCACCAGGTGCTGCGCCAGATCACCGCCGAGCGGCCGCTCGCGTTCCAGTTGCGCAGCCTGTTCCTGCGCAGCTCGGGGCAGATTCCCACGCTCGACGAGGCCGCGGGCAAGCTGCATACCAGCACCCGCAGCCTGCGCCGGCATCTGCAAATGGAAGGCGTCAGCTACCAGGAGCTGATCAACGAGTTCCGCTGCGATCTGGCCAAGGAGTATCTGAAGTCGTCCTATCTGAGCAATCAGGAGATCGGGTTCCTGTTGGGCTACCAGGATCCCAAGGCCTTCCTGCGGGCGTTCAAGGTGTGGACGGGCTTGACCGTGAGCCAATACCGGCTGGGAAAGATCGATCAACAGCCTCAAGATTTCATGCAAGGTAGTGATGGCTGATATCGCAAGACACCTGGTAGCCTGACCCGTGAACGCGGTAATTCATCCCCAGACCAAAGGCAGCCTCGATGAACAACGACAGCGTCCCCGCATTCGCCAGACTGGCCGGCAAGGTCGCGGTGATCACCGGCGGCGCCAGCGGTATCGGCCTGTGCATCGCCCGGCGATTTCATCGCGAGGGCGCCGCTGTGGTCATCGCCGACATTTCGGGTCAACAGCAGGCGATTGCAGACTCGCTGGGCCCGCGGGCGCTGGCGGTGCGCGCCGATGTCAGCGTCGCGGTGGACGTGCGCGACATGATTGCCGCCGCAGTGACGCATTTCGGCGGACTCGACATTCTCTGCAACAACGCCGGCATCGACGGCGATATCAACCCGATCGCCGAGGTCGAAGACGACCAGTTCGATCGCATCGTCGCGATCAATCTGCGCGGCGTGTTTCTTGGCATCCGCCACGCGATCCCGGCGCTGCTGGCGCGTGGCGGCGGCAGCATCATCAACATCGCCTCGGCCGCCGGCATCGCCGCAGTGCCGGGGCTGACACCGTATGGCGCCACCAAGGCCGGCGTGATGGCGTTGACTCGCGGCGCCGCGGTCGAATATGCGCGCCAGCACATCCGCGTCAACGCCATCTGCCCCGGCATGATCGCGACAGCGCTGACCGACAACCTCTCGGCCGATCACGCGCATGACGCCGCCCGGGCGCTCGCGGTGACGCCCATGAGCCGGGCCGGCCAGGTGGAAGAAGTCGCCGCCACGGCGCTGTTCCTCGCCAGCGCCGAGTCGTCCTACATCACCGGTGCCAGCCTGCCGGTGGACGGCGGCTACACCGCGCTGTGATGAGCCGCCGCGCTCAATGGCTTGTTTACGGCGCCACCGGCTATACCGGTTCGCGCATCGCCGAACATGCGGCGGCGCTCGGCATGCAGCCTGTACTGGCCGGCCGCAACGCGGACGCATTGAAAGCGCTCGCACAGCGTCTGGATCTGGAGTGGCGCGTCGCGCAACTGAGCGACGCGAGCGCGCTCAGGAAACTGGTCGGCGAATTCTCGACGGTATTGAACACCGCGGGCCCTTTTCTGCACACCTACGAGCCGATGGTGCAAGCCTGCCTCGCGGCCGGCACGCACTATCTCGATCTCACCGGCGAGATCCAGGTGTACGAGGCGCTCGCCGCGCTGCATGCGCACGCACGGCAGGCGCAGATCACGATCATGCCGGGCGTTGGCTTCGATATGGTGCCGGGCGACCGCCTGGCACTTCATCTCAAGCGGCAGATGCCGGACGCCATCAAGCTCGACATGGGCATCAGCTTCAACGGCACGATGACGCGCGGCACCATTCGCTCGGCGCTGGCCTCGTTCTCGCCTGATGCCCGGGTGCGACGTGCACATGTGCTGACCACGCTCACGCAGCCGCTCGCGAGAGAGTTCGACTTCGGACCTGGTGCCTGCGGTGGCCGCAGCGTCGCTTATGCGATGGATTTTGGAGACAGCTCGATCGCCTGGCGCACCACCGGCATCGCCAACATCACCTCCTACCTGCGTCCATCCAAGGAATTCGCCTCAATCGCCAGCATCAGGAGCGAGGCCGACGTCACCTGCCTGCCCGATGGCCCGAGTATGGAGGAGCTGCGCGATTTGCCGTCGGTGCTCGTCGCGGAAGTCAGCAACCACGGCGGCGAAACGCTCGCCGCGCGTCTGGTGACGCCGCAGATCTACGCGATCACCTTCGCGGTGGCGGCGGCCATCGCGCAGCGCGTGCATCGGGGCGAATGGCGCGCGGGTTTTCAGACCTGCGCCTCGGTGTTCGGCGAGGACTTCATTCTGGGATTCGACGGCTGCGAGCTTCAATCCTGCACGCCACGCATCGCGCCCTCATGAAGCCAGGCGGGCAGGTCGACACGGGCGCCGAGCTGTTCGCGGATCGCAGCGTCGACAGCGTGAGCGCGCGCGAGAGGAGGCCGAAGCGATAACGCGAGCATCAGGACTTCTCGACCGCTTCGTCACCCAGACTTTTGATCGATGGCGAGAAGATTGGATCTGCGGAAGGCGGCGGCGATGACGCCGTCCGGTGGGCAACTCAGGAAGCGGCTTTGCTCACCGTCGCCACTTTGGTCGGCAGCCGCCGCAGTTGCTCGGCCTCCAGCTGCAGCTGCCTGCGCACTCGCGCGGCGTCGGCGAAGCGGGTGAGCGTGCCGAACGAATTGAGGAACACCATCGACAGCTTGCGGTTCAGTGTGGTGGCACGCATCACCAGGCAGCGCCCGGCTTCGTTGGTGAAACCGGTCTTCTGCAACTCGATATCCCAGTCGGGAGAATTGCGGACCATGCGGTTGGTGTTGACGAACTTGAGCCGCTGCTTGCGCACCTGCACCAAGGCCTCGGGCTGCGTGGTGTAGTTGCGGATCAGGGCCTGGGTTTCGGCGGCGCTGACCAGGCGCAGCAGATCGCGGGCGGTGGAGACATTCAGGCTCGACAGCCCCGACGGGTCGGTGAAGCTGGTCGAGACCATGCCCAGCGTCTTCGCCTTGGCGTTCATATGCATCACGAAAGCCTGGCGCCCACCGGGATAGCCGCGGCTCAGCGCCATCGCGGCGCGGTTCTCCGACGACATCAGCGCGAGCAGCAGCATGTCGGCGCGCGTCAGGCGGGTACCGACGGTGAGGCGCGAATGCGTGTGCTTGTCGCGATCGACATCGTCGCGGCTGACTTCCAGCACCTCGCCCATCGGTAGGTGCGCGTCGATCACCACCAGCGCCGTAATCAGCTTGGTCAGCGAGGCGATGGGCGTCTTCACGTCGGCGTTCTTGGAGATCAGGATCTCGCCGCTCTCCTGGTCCACCACCACCACGACATTGGATTTGAGCGACAGGTCTGCCCCCGTTGCGCGGGCATACGCGGCACCGGTCGCCAGCAGAGAGATCGACAGCGCGGCGAACAGTCCCAACAGAATCCGCGTGGTCGTCGGCGTCGAGGCTCGCGGAGGCGGGGCGTGGTTCACGTTGGGCGCTGGCTGACGAGAATGAAGCCCGGACTTTAGCAAATGCTGATACCGAATTGTTCTGCTTGGGATTTAGTCATCACCTGGCGAGCCGGATCGCGATCACGCCGTCGCCGTCCAAAGCCGTGGAGAATCCGGCGCGCTGCAGACGCGTCGCCACCTCGTTGGGGACGTCTCGCCGGCTGGTGAGCTTGTTCGGCGCGCCGGTGTAGTGGAACAGACGGCCTCTGGGCTTGATGACTCTGGCGAGCTGATCGTAGAACGCCTGCGAGTACAGCTCTCCGGCGATGCCGAAACGCGGCGGGTCATGCAGGATCGCGTCCATCGATGCGCTCGGCAGCGCCGGGATCCGCTCGGCGATGTCGGCATGGTGCAGCGTCAAGCGGCTCGCTTGGTCTTGCGCGCCGGCGTGATCGGGCGACCAGGGGTTGAGGCTGCGCAGCCAGATCACGTCGGGATTCTTCTCGAACGACGTCACCTGCCGCGCCCCGTCCTGCAGACACCACGCGGCGAAGTAGCCCAAGCCCCCGCAAGTATCGAGCACCAGCTTGCCACGCGGCTGGATCAGGCCGACCTTGCGCTGCGCGTCCGCGTGGGGCGACACCTGCGCGGTGGGCAGCATCTTGATGCCGTCGATCTCGAACGTGGGCGGCCCCCACGACGTGGGCACCAGCTTGATCAGCGAGGTGTCGAAGCGCGCGACCGGCGCAAAGCGGTCGCCGGTCCAGTGATAGATCGTGCGGTCCTTGCAGACCTCCAGAAACGGAAAACCGCGGCCGCACCAGGTCCAAGCCGAAACGCCGACCTCGACCACGCTGATCGACCGGCCCAGGTCGAGCGAGCATTCGACGACCGGCCGACCCGCAGCTCGCGCTTCCAGCAGGGCGTCGTTGACCGGGGATGTCAGCAGCGGGCCGTGCCCTGCACCCGGCACGTCAAGCGCTCAAGTCGAGCCTCTTCTCGAAAAGGCTCAAGCCAGTACCGCTCTCCCCGACACAGCCGCGGGCCGGTATTCCGGCAAACGCAGAATCAGCCAGATGTTCGCGAGCGGCCAGAGGGTGAACACCAGGACGAAGGCCAGGAACGGGATCGAGCGGAAGAACGGATCAATCTGCGAGAAGGCGCCCGTCAAAGAGAGGATCATCACCACGGTGCTCGCTTCCATCACGACCGACTGCCCGGCGCGGCTTTGGCGCTTGGCCATCAGCGCGGTGTGAAAAGGCACCGACCACACCGCGGTGATCACGAAAGTAATGAAGAACAGCGGATCGCCGAGCGAGGTCTTGATCAGCAGCCAACCCGCGCCGACACCCAGCGTGCCCAGCAGGACCAGCACGGTGAATGCCTGCTGGGAGATGTTCAGGAACAGTTCTTTGCGGCCATAGCGAATGATCTGATAAATCAGAAACGCTTCGAAGCCCACCGAGCCGACCAGCGCGAACCACCACATCTTCACCCACCAATGGTTGTAAACCACGAACCACTGGTGCCACATGGTCACGAAGGTGAAGTCGTGCCAGAGAAACACCGCGGCGCCGACGAAGGGCACCACGTAAACCTGCTGGCGGATCGCCATCGCCACGGCGATATAGAAGTACACAAACACCGCGACCACGGTGATCAGCAGGCAGGCCATGATCGAGAAGGTGTGTGCGTCGATCGCCGCCAGCGCGGCGTAAGGGTCATACATGGCGTTCGTTCCCGATCGGCAAGGTAGTAAATCGTTAGGACGCGATCTTAAATCATGCGGCGCCGCCGCTGTAGCTGTTGCCAGGGGCAGGCGTGCCGGGGCCCCAGCAGCCAGCCGAACAAGCGATCGCTACCTTACCTGCACGATTTGATAGTCTGCGGCATCACCAAAACCGAGAGTGGAGCACCGGCCAAATGCGCCAGTGCCTCCACTCCGCTTCGACGGAGGAGAGCCCGTGCAATTCAACAGCCTGTTGCTGGGTGTAATCACTGCCGGCGCGCTGCTGGCGCCGGCGATATCGGCCGCGCAAGACAGCGGCGCCGTGTCCACCGGAGCTTCTCTAGCGGAAGCGATTCCGCAGTCCGACGAGCCTCTGGACACCATCCCCGTATCTCCCGCCCGCGAGCCGCAGGCGCCGGCGCCCTCGTCGCCGGCGGTGCGCAACCGCATCGTGGAAGAGGTCGTGGTGACCGCCCAGAAGCGCGAGGAAAAACTGCAGGACGTGCCGATCTCGATCCAGGCCTTCAGTGGCGAGGCCATTGCCGCGCGCGGCGTCGAGAACACCTATCAGCTCGGGCAAGTGGTGCCGAGCCTGCAGTTCACCGACGTCGCCGGCTTCACCCTGATCTTCCTGCGCGGCATCGGCACCGATAATTTCATCCCCTCGGCGGACCCCAGCATCGCCACGTATATCGATGGCATCTATGTACCGCAGGGCCACACCGAGGCGCAGTCGCTGGGCAACGTGCAGCGCGTGGAGGTGCTCAAAGGCCCGCAGGGCACGCTGTTCGGCCGCAACGCCACCGGCGGCGCCATCAGCGTCATCACGGAGGATCCGGGCAACATCTTCAAGGCGCAGATCGAAAGCGAGCTGGGCAATTTCAACAGCCGCCAGGTCAAGGGATCGGTGACGCTACCGGTGGTGGACTGGCTATCGGTCAGCGGCGCCGGGGTCTACAAGACCCAGGACAATTATTACGACGCCACCAACTTCGATCTGCCGAAGACCAAGTCCTATGCCTACCGCTTCAAAGCCAGCATCCACCCGGCCGACGAGCGTCGCTCAACCTCACCTCCTACAACACCCAGCAGACGGGCTACAGCAGCACCTTCGGCAACAACACCGACCCGACGCTGGTCGGCACTGCGGCGGGCATCATGCCAGCCGAGGACAACTTCGACTCCGACACCGATCTGAATCATCCGCCCGATAAGGCGACGCAGGACATCTACTACGGCAATGCCACCTGGACGCTGCCCTGGTTCGACGTGAAACTGCTCGGCAGCCATCAGGAGATCGTGACCGGCCCGGCGACGATCGACTTCGACGGCTCGGCGATCCCGATCGCGGCCTTCGACGCGCTCAACGAGTTCAGCAAGCTGCAGACCTACGAGCTGCAATTCCTGTCCAACGCCGACACGCCGGGCTCCGACAAATTCAAATGGGTCGCCGGCCTTTACTACCTCCGGAGCAGAGCGGGCTTCGACCCCGCGCACCTGCGCGTTGCGCCGCAGGCGCTCACCAGTTTCGCCAATCTCGCAAGCTCGTTCGGGCTGCCGATACCGGATGCGTTCAACAGGGTCCTCGACGCCATCAGCGGTCTGCCGATCAGCAATGGCTCGCCGCTGGGCGACGACGGCCTGACGATCCAGTTCAGCGGCGTACTCGGCACCAAGAGCACTTCCGGCTACGCCCAGGGCACCTATTACTTCGACGAATTCTTCGATCTCACCTTGGGCGGCCGCTATCAGGAGGAGAAGCGCTTTCTGACCAAGTCGGAGACCGACTTCACGGTCCCGGTCATCGAGTTCGACCAGAAAGCCCTGCAGTTCGATCTGCCGAGCGCGACCGCGAAGAATTTCTCGCCGAAGGTCGTGCTCAGCGCGCATCCGCGCGAGAACGCGCTGGTGTATGCGTCCTATGGCGTCGGCTACAAGAGCGGCACCTACAACGTCGTCAACATCTACATTCCGCCCAAATACATCAAGCCGGAAAAAGTCACCACGTACGAGCTCGGCGCCAAGGTGGATTTCTTCAACCACCTGTTGCGCATCAACGGCGCGGTCTTCAACAATAAGATCACCGATCTGCAGTCGGGCTTCGTGTCGGTGCTTTCGGGCGGCGCGGTGCAGTTCATCAACGCCGGCTCGGCGACCACGCGCGGCGTGGAGGTCGACGGCACCGCTCTGCCGTTCCCGGACTTCGATCCGGGCCTTGCGATCTCGTTCAACGCCGCTTACGTCGACGCCCAGTACGACGACTTCAATCCTTGCCCGGGCTTCCGCGAGGGCAGCGGCCTGTACGCGGCCAACCTGGATTGCTCGGGCAACAAGATCGTGCGCGCGCCCAAAAACTCGGGCAGCGTCGGCCTGGTACAGGCGGTGGACCTGCAGAACGGCAGCCTGGAATTCGCGATCGACAACTACTTCAACTCAGGCTTCTACTACGACGCCTTCAACACCGTGAAGGAGAAGGCCTACTCGACGCTCGGCGGCCGCGTGAGCTATCTATACGACCCCTGGAAAACGCGGGTCACGGTGTTCGCCAAGAACGCGCTCAACGAGCGCTATCACATCCAGCAGTTCCAGAACGACTTCGGCCTCACCAAGACACTGGCGCCGCCGCGTGAATTCGGTCTGCGCGTCCTTTGGGATTTTTGACGGCCCGACTAGGCCGCGGCCTGCAGTGCCGCGATGCGCTTTTCGATCGACGGATGGGTCGCAAACCACTCGCGTGCACCGCCAGCAATGCCGAAGGCCATCTGCTGCGGCGGCAAGGTCGAGGCGACGTGCGCACCGCCGAGCTTCTGCAGTGCGGCGATCATCTTGCGCTTGCCCGCCAGGTGCGCCGACCCGGCGTCGGCACGGAACTCCCGCTGGCGCGAGAACCAGGCGACGATCATCGAAGCCAGGATGCCGAAGACGATCTGCAGCACCATCACCGTGATGAAGTAGCCCGCGCCCGTGCCGCGCTCGGTCTTGAACACGGCCTTGTCAATGACGTAACCGACGACGCGCGACAGGAACATGACGAAGGTGTTGAGTACACCCTGGATCAGCGTGAGCGTAACCATGTCGCCGTTGGCGATATGGCTGACCTCGTGCGCCAGCACCGCCTCGATCTCGTCCTGGCTCATGCTGCGCAGAAGGCCGGTGCTGACCGCGACCAGGGATGAGTTCTTGGTGGCGCCGGTGGCGAATGCGTTGGGATCGGGCGCGTCGTACACCGCGACTTCTGGCATGCCGATACCGGCGGCCCGCGCCAGGCGTTCGACCGTAGCGAGCAACCAGGCTTCGGCCGAATTGCGCGGCTGGGTGATGACGGTCGCGCCAGTCGAGCGCTTGGCCAGCCACTTCGACATGAACAGCGAAATGAACGAGCCGCCGAAGCCGAAGATCGCCGAGAACGCGAGCAGGGCCGGCAGGTTCAGGCCATTGGCGGTGAGATAACGATCGACGCCGAGCAGCGAGGCAACGACCGACAGCACCAGCATCACGGCAATGTTGGTGGCGAGGAACAGGAAGATGCGTTTCATGACTTCGGGGAGCGGGGTGCGTTGGAGACAAAGAAAATCTGTGGCGTGACGCCCAACTTTCAAGAACGTTTCGCATCCTTTCTCCGTCTACACCACCGCCGCCATCCGATCCACCGTCTGATACCCCCGCGGCAAGTGATTGCCACGGGAGGCGCGGGCGGCGGTGTAGGCCGCGATGTCGTTGGCCTTGAGCGTCAGCGTGCGTTTGCCGCAGGTCAGCACCAGGGCGGTACCCACCGGCACCACCGCACTGGCGACGATGCGATCTTCGCCCTTCAATGTGACCAGTTTGTTGCCTTTGCCTTTGGACAGCTCCGGCAGATCGGCGATGGAAAAGATCAGCAGCCGGCCTTCTGCGGTGACCAGGGCAAAGCGATCTCCCGCATCCCGGGTCAACGCCGGCGTGAGCGGCTGGCCTTCGAGCGTGATCACCGCCTTGCCTGCCTTGTTGCGCGCCTGCAATTCACCGAGGCGCGTCTGGAAGCCGTAGCCCTCGGATGAGCCCAGCACATAGCGATCGGTCTCCTCGCCCATGATCAGCGCGACGATGCGCGCCTTGTCCTGCAGATCGAGCTTGGTCGTCACCGGCTCGCCTTGCGAGCGCGCGGACGGCAGCTCGCGCGGATTGAGCGTGTAGCAGCGGCCCCGGCTGTCGAGCAGGATCAGGAGTTGATTGGTCTTGCCGATGGCGTGCGCGAGGTATTCATCGCCGCTCTTGTACGAAAGCGCGGTCGGGTCGAGATCGTGGCCCTTGCCGGCGCGAATCCAGCCGGCCTTGGAGATCACCACCGTCACCGGTTCGGCCGGCGTGATTTCCGTCAGCGACATCGCCACCGCCGGCGGCTTGGCGTTGATCGGGCAGCGACGCTCGTCGCCATGCGTCTTGGCGTCTTCCTTGATCTCAGCAGCAATCAGCTTCTTGAGCTTGTCGTCGTCACCCAGCAGATCTTCGAGTCCAGCGCGCTCGGCCGCGAGCTCGGCCTGCTCGCCCTTGATCTTCATCTCTTCTAGACGCTGCAACTGGCGCAGGCGCGTGTCGAGGATGTAATCGGTCTGCGTCTCGGAGAGCGCAAACGTGCGCATCAGCCTGGCGCGCGGCTCGTCCTCGAAACGGATGATGCGGATCACCTCGTCCAGATTGAGGAACGCGATCAGCAAGCCTTCCAGCAGGTGCAGGCGATCGTTGACCTTCTGCAGCCGATGATTGAGCCGGCGCGTGACCGTGTTGAAACGGAAGCTCAGCCACTCGGTGAGGATGTCGCGCAGATTCTTCACCCGCGGACGACCGTCCAGGCCGATCATGTTGAGGTTGACCCGGTAGCCGCGTTCCAGATCGGTGGTCGCGAACAGATGCGCCATCAGCACTTCGGCATCGACGCGATTGCTGCGCGGGATGATGACGATGCGCGTCGGATTCTCGTGGTCGGATTCGTCGCGCACGTCCTCGACGATCGGCAGCTTCTTCGCCCGCATCTGCTCGGCGATCTGCTCCTGGATGCGTGAGCCGGACACTTGATAAGGCAGATGGGTGATGACGATCGAGCCGGTGTCTTCCTCTTTCTCCCAGCGCGCACGAGCCCGTACCTGGCCGTTACCGGTCGAGTAGATCTTCAGCAAGTCGTGCGGCTCGGAGACGATCTCGCAACCCGTGGGGAAGTCGGGGCCGGGGATGAAATCCATCAGCGTTTCCAGCTGCGCGTTCGGATGCTTGAGCAGGTGAATGCAGGCCACTGCGAGTTCGCGGATGTTGTGCGGCGGAATGTCCGTCGCCATGCCCACGGCGATGCCGGTGGTGCCGTTGACCAGGATGTTCGGTAGCCGCGCCGGCAACTGGCGCGGCTCGTCGCGCGTGCCGTCGAACGTCGGCAGCCAGTCCACCGTGCCCTGGTCGACTTCGCCGAGCAGGGTCTGCGCGTAGTGGGTCAGCCGCGATTCGGTGTAGCGATACGCGGCGAAGGACTTGGGGTCATCGGGCGAGCCCCAATTGCCCTGCCCGTCCACCAGCGGATAGCGGTAGTTGAAGGGCTGCGCCATCGTCACCATCGCCTCGTAGCACGCCGAGTCGCCATGCGGATGGAACTTGCCGATGACATCGCCCACCGTCAGCGCCGACTTGCGGTGCTTGGCGGTGGCGGTGATGCCCAGCTCGTTCATCGCATAGATGATGCGGCGCTGCACCGGCTTGAGGCCGTCCGCCACATGCGGCAGCGCGCGGTCGAGCACCACATACATCGAGTAGTCGAGATAGGCTTTTTCGGCGAAGACGCGCAGGGGGACGCGTTCGGTTTCGCTGATGGCTTCGTTGGGGTCGAGGGGGTTCATTAAATGCCAGTGATGAGTCGGTCGAGCGCGGCGATGATGGCGTCGCGTTGAGCGGATAGGTTGATTACGGCGCGACCGAGGCTGAATTTTCTCAGCGTTAAAATCTGCGCGGGATAAAACCAGAGTGAGTGGCCGTCTACCGCTACTAAAAACGCCAGATGCGGCAGTGGCAGGAACTGTGCTGGGTACCTAGCAGGACGACGACTCGCGTGTCGATGGCTTCTAGAAAGCTGCTCTGCACATCGACCACGTAAGGGAACTCCGCGCGGAGCACCTTGAGAGGATTTGCGAAAACGTCAAACTGCACCATCGTCGCGCTCGCGAGCGAGATGACCATAAAGATGTTCGGCAGCTAAGCCATGGGTAGCGACATACTGGTTGTAAGCTTCGATGGCCTCGCGATTGTCCTCCTGCCACTTGGCCCAGCGCCGCTTGCGCACCTCGTCCGCCAACCCGACTTCGCAGGCGCGCGAAACGTTCACCTCCAGCTCGCGCGCTTCGAGCAGCAGCTTGGCGTCGAGGCTGATGTTGGTGGCTTTGCGGGCGGGTGAGTCAGTCATGGCAGACTCCAGAAACGGTCGATGCGCATATGGCATGCGCAGGCTAGGTGGGGCGATGATTGCTGTCAATCGATGCGGCGCGGTGCGACCCTAGGGTCTCAAACGACAGCCGGCCATTGGAGAACACTGATCAGCGGTGAAACGAAAGAACCGGACGACACCGACGCCGGCGTCGAGCGCGCCAGGCTCCTGGTTGCGCAGGCGCGGTCCAATTTCTACAGTGTCGGCGAGGAACTCGCGCACGGTCTGAGCCACGGCTTTGGCACACTGCTCGCCATCGCCGGGCTGTGCATTCTGGTCACCCGCTCGGCGCTGTACGGCGACACCCGCCACATCGTCGCCAGCAGCATCTTCGGCGCGGCGCTGATCCTGATGTACGCCGCCAGCACCCTGTTCCACAGCCTGCCGATGCCGCGCACCAAGCATGTGTTTCGCATCATCGACCACTGTTGCATCTATGTCCTGATCGCCGGCACCTACACGCCGTTCACGCTGATCACGCTGCACGACACGCCCTGGGGCTGGCCGCTGTTCGGCTTCACCTGGGGGCTGGCGACCGTCGGCATCATCTTCAAGATCTTCACCACGGGCCGCTTCGAATATCTGTCGCTGGCGGTGTATCTGTTGATGGGCTGGTGCGGCATCGTCGTCGCCAGACCACTGATCCATCTGATCGACAACCCCGGCCTGTGGCTGCTCGCCGCTGGCGGGCTGGCCTACAGCCTCGGCACCATCTTCTATGTCTGGCACCGGTTGCGCTATCACCACGCCATCTGGCACGGCTTCGTGCTGACCGGCAGCCTGTTCCACTTTTTCTGCGTGCTGTTTTATGTGTTGCCGGGGCCGGCTGGATAAGTCTTTGACGCTATAGCGATCGCAGCTTGCGAAGTTCCCGCACCGCTACTGCCAGCGCCTGAAAGTCCACAGTGGCCGCCGCCTGCAACTCCGCCAGCCGGTTGGTCGCGAAACGCACCGCGCGTTCGTTGGCGGCGATCCACGCATCGACACGCGCCTGGGGCGTGTCGCCCGCTTTGAGGAGCACGCGCTCGGTGACGCGGCGGTGGATGCGATAGGCGTCGTCGCGCAGGTTGTTGCGCGCCAGCGCCTGCCAGGAGTCGCGCACCTTCAGCGCGAGGATCGCCGCGTGCAGCCAGGGCATGCGCAGACGCTCGCCCGCGTGGAAATACACCGCTGCGGTTTCGATCAACGGCAGCCCGGATTCGGCCGCGAGATCGGCGATGTCCATGGCGGTGCCGAGCACCCGGGTGTTGGCAAGACTGCGCGCCAGTGGCTCGGGCAAGGCATCGGCCGTAGCAGCGGAGACGCTGCGATCCCACTCCTCGCGATACACCGGCGACAAGGGTTCCGGGAGCGCGGCTTCGAGCAGCGCCACCGGCTCGCGGTAGCGCGACACCAGGTCACCGACGCGTGGCCGTTCGACCAGCCGGCGCCCGACGATCGAGCCGGTCGCGTGTTTGAGCAGGCCGGCGACGCGCTGCATCTGGCGGTATTGCAGAGCGGCCGGGACTTGATTGTCCAGCGCCTCGATCGCGCGCCAGTAGCCGTCGCAATGGAAAATCTCGTGCGCCACGCTGTAAGCCTTGAGCACCTCGGCGCGCGGCACGCCGTGGTCGGCCGCCAGGCGATGCGCGAAGGCCACGCCCATGCGGTTGATCAGCGCGTTGGAGACGAGCGTGGCGATGATTTCCCGCCGCAGCCGGTGGTGGATCAGCGCATCGCGATCCTGCGCCACCAGCAGCGGCGGAAAATTATCGAGCAGCTCGTGTTCGAAGAAGGCGTCGTCCGGCAGATCGGATTGCAGCGCCGCCTCGTTGAGCGAGATTTTCGAGTAAGCCACCAGCACCGCGAGCTCCGGCCGCGTCAGGCCGCGGCCTTCGCCGCGCCGCTCCTTGAGCGTCTCCTCGTCCGGCAACACTTCAATCGCGCGGTTGAGCAAGCCGTCGCGTTCCAGCAGACGCATCAGCGCGGCATGCTCGTCCAGGCGCAGCGAGGCTTCGCGCTCCATCAGGCTGATGCAGGCGGACTGCACGTAGTTGTCGCGCAGCACGAAGCGCGCGACATCGTCGGTCAGGCGTGCCAGCAACGGGTCGCGCTCTTCGCGCGTCAACCGATGCTCGGCCATCAGGCGGTTCAGCGGGATCTTGATGTTGACCTCGCGATCCGAGCAGTGCACGCCGCCGCTGTTGTCGATGGCGTCGGTGTTGATGCGGCCGCCGGTCAATGCCCCGGCGGTCCTTGGACCGCCGGCAATCGCATATTCGATGCGCCCTGCTTGGGTAAAGCCGAGGTTGCCGCCCTCGCCCACCACCTGCGCGCGCAAGTCGCGGCCGTCGATGCGGATCGCATCGTTGGCGCGGTCGCGCACGTCGACATGGCTTTGATGCTGGGCCTTGACATAGGTGCCGATGCCGCCGTTCCAGAACAGATCGACCGGCGCCTTGAGCACGGCCTTGATCAGCTCCGGCGGCGTCAGCGCCGCGGTCTCGACGCCGAGGGCCTGCTGCGCTTGCGCGGAAAGCTTGATGAGCTTGACGCTGCGCGGATACACGCCGCCGCCTTCGGAGATCAGTCTCGCGTCGTAGTCCGCCCAGGAGCTGCGCGGCAGCGCGAACAGGCGTTGGCGTTCTTCAAAACTGCGCGCCGCGTCGGGTGCGGGATCGATGAAGATGTGACGATGATCGAAAGCCGCGATCAGCTTCGTCTGCCGCGACAGCAACAGGCCGTTGCCGAACACATCGCCTGACATATCGCCGATGCCGATTGCGGTGAAGCTCTGCGTCTGGATATCGAGCGTCGGCTCCATCTCGCGGAAGTGGCGCTTGACGCTCTCCCATGCGCCCTTGGCGGTGATGCCCATTTTCTTGTGGTCGTAGCCGACGCTGCCGCCCGAGGCGAACGCGTCGCCGAGCCAGAAGCCGTAGTCGGCGGCGATGCCGTTGGCGATGTCGGAGAACGTGGCCGTGCCTTTGTCGGCGGCGACCACCAGGTAGGGATCGTCGGCGTCCAGGCGCAGCACGTCGCGCGGCGCTTCGATCGCATCGCCGATCCTGTTGTCGGTGATGTCGAGCAGGCCGCGCAGGAACGTCTTGTAGCACTCAATGCCCTGCGCCATCCAGGCTTCACGATGGCTCGCGTCCACCGGCTTCTTGACGACGAAGCCGCCTTTGGCGCCCACCGGCACGATCACCGCGTTCTTCACCATCTGCGCCTTCATCAGGCCCAGTACCTCGGTGCGAAAATCCTCGCGTCGGTCGCTCCAGCGCAGACCGCCGCGCGCCACCTTGCCACCGCGCAGATGCACGCCTTCGACCTCGGGCGAATACACCCAGATCTCGAACATCGGGCGCGGGTAAGGCAGTTCCGGAATCTTCGACGGATCGAGCTTGATGCTGATCCACCGCTTGTGTTGGGGCTTCTCCGATCCATCCGCCGCCGGCTGATAGAAGTTGGTGCGCAGGCTGGCCTGGACCACCGACAGAAACGTGCGTAGCACCCGGTCGGCGTCGAGGCTGGTGACCGCATCCAGCGCCACATCGAGTTGCTGCGCGTACCGCATCTCGTCGGGCTTGCGCTGTTCTGCGCTCAGGGCCGGATCGAAGCGCGATTGGAACAGTTGCACCAGCAGCCGCGCGATGTCGGCGTGCGCGCCGAGCAGCTGCTCGATGTCGGCGCGGCCGAACGGCAGGCCGACCTGGTTGATGTACTTGGCCAGCGCACGCACGCAGGCGACTTGCCGATAGTCCAGCCCGGCGGCGAGCACCAGGGTGTTGAGACGATCGTTCTCGGTCTCGCCGGTGAAAGTCTTGAGCAGCGCGGTTTCAAAGCTCGCCTTCAACGCCGCGTCCGATCCGGGCGATGTCGGCACTTGCACCTGGAACTCCTGCACCCAGAGCGACGGCGCGTCCTTGGGTTTGATCTCGGTCGGGTCCTGGCGGATCACGCGCAGGCCGAAGTTCTCCAGCGTCGGCAACACATCGGACAGGGCCACGGGCGTGTCGCGTGCGTAGAGCTTGAGGCGGCCGATGCGCGGCGCCGCCGCGGCGTCCGCTAGGGCGTCATCGATGATCAGCCGCGGCAGCAGGGGCTGCGTCTCCGACAGTCGCAGCAAATAGGCGAGATCGGCCTCGGCGTCTTCCGGCGACACGTCCTCGGTGTACGACAGGGGGAACGCTTCGGCGTAGCGCGACAACAGCTCCGGACTGTCGGCGGCGGTACGCGCCAGCAGCTCGCGCAGCGCTTCGCGCCAGGAGCGCGTGGCCGCGATCAGTCGCTGCTCGATCTGCGCGGCGGTGAGATCGATCTGCGTGCCAGGCGGCGTGCGCACCACGAAGCGCACGCGCGCCAGCGAACCGCGCAGGGAATCGACCTGGCGATCCACCGACAGCCCCCCGAAAATTTTCAGCAGCTCGACGCCGAGCTTGTCACGCAGCTCGCGCGAATAGCGGTCGCGCGACAGGTAGACCATGCAGGAATAGAAGCGGCCATAACGATCGCGGCGCAGGAACAGCTTTAGCTGGTGGCGATCGCGCAGCGCGCGAATGCCCATCACCGTCTCGTACAGCTCGGCTTCGCTCGACTGGAACAGCTCGTCGCGCGGCAGCAGATGCAGGATCTCGCGCATGCGCTTGCCGCTGTGCGACTCCTCATTGATGCGCGAACGCTGCATCACATAGTCGGCCTTGCGCCGCAGCAGCGGAATGGTGCGCGGCCGGTCGACATAGACGTCGGAGGCGAACAGGCCGATGAAGCGGCAGGTGCCGGCGAGACCGCCATCGTCGCGATAGCGCTTGACCGCGATCACGTCCATGTACTCCGGCAGATGCACCGAGGCGCGGCGGTTGGCCTTGGTGATGACCACCAGGCGCGGCGATTCAGCGTACTTGTCGAGCTCCTGTTTGGGCGCGATCAGCTCGGCGGTGTCGGCATAGCGCTCGCCGGGGCGCGACAGGCCCAGCGCCAGCTCGTCGATCGACAGCAGCTGCGCACGGCCGTCCTCGCCCACCGCCACGCGGGTTTCGGCGTAGCCGAGAAACGTGAAGTGGCGGTCGGTGAGCCACACCAGAAACTCGCGGCCTTCGTTGAACTCGGCGGCATCGGCGCCGGCGGGGACTCGCTGCAGTCGATCCGCCAGAACCAGCGCGCGCTGGCGCATCGAAGGCATGTCGTCGATGGAGCGGCGCAGGTCGGCCAGCGCCGCGGCGAGCGCCCGCTCGAGCGCCGCGTAGGCCGCATCGCTAGCCAGCGGCTCGAACTGCATGTGGATCCACGACTCGCGCTGCGCTTGCGCGCCGTCGAGGCCGACCAGACCGCCGGCGGCGTCGCGGCGCAGCGCCAGGACCGGGTGCGCCGCCCAGTCGATCGAAACGCCGGCCTCGCGCACCGCCATGGTGATGGTGTCGACCAGGTACGGCATGTCGTCGACACAGGTCTCCACCATCGCCAGCAATGGCGGCACGTATGCCACCTGCCCCGGCCGCAACACGCGCAGGCGCAGCTCGCCGGGCCGGCGCGCCCGCGCCCACTGCCATTGTCCGAGCGCCTGGTCGATCAGCGCGTCGGCGCTGCGCAGGCGCAGCGTGTCGATCGAGGCGGTGTCGTAGTAGGCGCGGATGAAGCCAGCGGTCTGCGGCCGCTGCATGAAGTCCGGACGCGACTGGCTGCGCGCCTCCAGCTGCGCCAGCAGAACCTCTTGCTCGTTGCAAGATTCGGCGGGTTTGACGGCCGCTGCTTGGGCGTCGTTCATGGGCTTCTCCAATGTTCGCGTGACCGGTCCGGCACACGCCCACTGTAAACGCCACGAGTCGACCAGAACGCTACAGCCCCGATTTCCTCGCCACGCACATGATGGTCAGCGCCGCGTCCACAGACTGCGGTGACCGGCCGGACAGCCGTTGGGCAATGCGGATGGGCAAAGGTGCCCGGCCCATCGCGCCGTTCAGCACCTCGGCGCCGACCTGATGATTGTGCGGCACCAGCCGGACGTCGAAGCCCAGCGGCTGCAGCGTGTCGCAGAACAGCTCGGCGGTGACGCCGTCGCCGAGCTGGTGATGGATTTCAGTGGCCAGCGCCCAGGTCTGCTCGTCGTCGATCGGCGAATGCCCACCTTTCTTCATCCAGCGGTAGATCGGCAGCCGCAACTTCCACAGCAGCCGTCCGACGCCGCGCAGATCGTAGGCGCTGCGCTGCGGGTCGTGATCCACCACCA
This sequence comes from uncultured Hydrocarboniphaga sp., assembly GCA_964246995.1. Lineage (GTDB taxonomy): Bacteria > Pseudomonadota > Gammaproteobacteria > Nevskiales > Nevskiaceae > Hydrocarboniphaga. Next base: position 8,811 of record CAXTSJ010000010.1, on the reverse strand, counting down.
GCAGCCCGCCGGGCTTGACGATGCGTGCCGCCTCGCGCAGGACCACGTCCATGTCGTCGCAGTGATGCAGCGAGCCGTTGATCGCCACCAGGTCGGCGATGCCGGAATCCAGCGGCACGTCGTGGGCGTCGGCCAGCAGCGGGCAGTAGCCGCGGCTCTCGGCGATGCGCAGGCTGCCGGCGGCGACGTCGACCCCGATCAGCATCGTTGGCGTTCCGCCCAAGCTGGCGAACAGATTGCCGGGCCCGCAGCCGATGTCGACGACGATCTTGCCGGTCCAGTCTCCGGCGGCGGCGATCCAGCGTTCGCGCAATTCAGGATAGCGATGGACCTGCTCGATCCAGTCCGCCATCCAGCGCGGATGGCTGAAGTAGTGCGCATTGGCGCGCAGTCCCGGCGTGTTGCGGGCGAACGGCCAGGCCGGCAGGCCTTGTTCGTCCATGAGCTGTACGCCAGGGCGCAGAAACGCGGTGAGCATCGCCCGCCGCAGGCCCTGCTGGTCCGTGTTGTCGATGGTCAACCCAACTGATCCTTGTCCCATAGCATCCAATATTGAGAGCCCCGAGCCTTCAACCGTCCCTGCGGTTGCAGCACGTGTCGGCGATAATCGCCTATGTCATTGCGGGTACCGCCACTCACCATAGCGCGATCTTGCAGCGGAACACTCCGATGCGGATTCTTTTTCTTTTTCGCTTGCAAGACGCGGGCCCTATCGTTGCGGCAACCAAAAGCCAGAGCTTGAAATCTTCCGAAGAAAAACCGCAGGCATCGGCACTTTCGGCGCACACGCCGCTGATGCAGCAGTACCTCGCGATCAAGGCCCAGCATCCGGACACCTTGCTGCTGTTTCGGATGGGCGATTTCTACGAGCTGTTCTACGACGACGCGCGCAAGGCGGCGCGCCTGCTCAACATCACCCTGACCCGGCGCGGCGAATCCGCCGGCGCGCCGGTGGTGATGGCCGGCGTTCCAGTGCACGCGATGGAGCAGTACCTCGCGCGGCTGATCCGCTGCGGCGAGTCGGCGGTGATCGCCGAGCAGATCGGCGAGGCCGGCGCAGGAGTTGGCGCCGGCGACCATGGCGGATCGTCGTCTGTTGTGCGCGCCGGCACGGACAAGGGGCCGATGCGGCGCGAGGTGGTGCGCATCGTGACGCCGGGCACCGCCACCGACGACAGCCTGCTCGATGCGCGCACGCAGACCCTGCTCGTCGCCGTGTGCCGGGTGCTGGATCGCCATGGCTGCGCCTGGTTGGAATTGTCCTCCGGACGCTTCAGCGTGCTGGAGACGCACAGCGCCGCGGACCTGCGCGCCGAGGTGCATCGCCTGCGTCCGAGCGAACTGCTGGTCGCCGACGGCGATGATTCGCTGGCGGATTCGGGCCTGGCCGTGCGCACGCGGCCGGTATGGCATTTCGACACGGCGTCGGCGTATCGGCTGCTCATCGCCCAGTTCGGCACGCAGAACCTGCGCGGCTTCGGCTGCGAGGATCGCGTCGCCGCCATTGCCGCCGCCGGTGCCCTGCTGCAATACGTGCAGGAGACACAAAAAGGTCTGACGCCGCATCTCACCGGGCTGCGCCTGGAGCAACCGGAAGAGACGCTGATTCTCGACCCCGCTACGCGCCGCAATCTGGAGATCGACCGCACGCTCGCGGGAGCCGTCGAGAACAGCCTGCTGCATGGGCTCGACACCTGCATCACCGCCATGGGCAGCCGCGCGTTGACGCGCTGGCTGCTGCGCCCACTGCGCGACCGCGATGAACTCAATGCGCGCTTCGATGCCATTGCCAACCTGCTCGACCACGAACGCGACCGCGCCCGCCTGAGCGACATGCGCGAGACGCTGCGCAATGTCGCCGACCTGGAACGCATTCTCGCGCGCTGCGCCCTGCGCTCGGCGCGTCCGCGCGATCTGGCCGGCCTGCGCGACACGCTGGTTCTGCTGCCCGCGCTGATGGCGCTGACGCAGCCGTTCGAGGCGCCGCTGCTCACCGGCCTGAGCACCGCGCTTGGCCCGCACCCGGTGCTGGCAGACGAACTCGCGCGCGCCATCCACGAGCAGCCATCGCTATCGGTGCGCGACGGTGGCGTGTTCAAGAACGGCTTCGATGCGGACCTCGATCAGCTGCGCGCGCTGTCGGAAAACGCCGACGGTTTCCTGATGGAGATGGAGGCGCGCGAGCGCGCCTCCACCGGCATCGACGCGCTCAAGGTCGGCTACAACCGCGTCCACGGTTTCTATATCGAGATCGGCAAGACGCATGCGGCCAGGATCCCTGCGCACTACACGCGGCGGCAGACGCTCACGCACTACGAGCGCTACATCACGGAGGAACTCAAGCGTTACGAGGACCAGGTGCTGTCCGCGCGCGATCGTGCGCTGGCGCGTGAAAAACAACTCTACGACGGGCTGCTTCAACATCTCGCCGATCAGCTGGCGCCGCTGCGGGCCACCGCGCAGGCGCTGGCGGATCTCGACGTGCTCGGCACGCTCGCCGAGCGCGCGCAGGCGCTCAATCTGCGCCGGCCGGAGCTGGTGGCCGAGGATCGCATCGACATACGCGGCGGCCGCCATCTGGTGGTCGAACGCATGATCGGCTCGGCCTTCGTCGCCAACGATCTGTGCATGGACGCCGAGCGCCGCCTTCTGGTGATCACCGGCCCCAACATGGGCGGCAAGTCCACCTACATGCGCCAGACCGCGCTGATCGTGCTGCTCGCGCATGCCGGCTGCTATGTGCCGGCCGACAGCGCGTGCATCGGCCCGGTCGATCGCATCTTCACGCGCATCGGCGCGGCCGATGATCTGGCGTCGGGGCAATCCACCTTCATGGTGGAGATGAGCGAGACCGCCAACATCCTGCACAACGCCACGCGCGCGAGCCTGGTGCTGATGGACGAGATCGGCCGCGGCACCTCGACCTACGACGGGCTGTCGCTGGCGCGCGCCTGCGCGGAATATCTGGCGACCCACATTGGCGCGTACACGCTGTTCGCCACGCACTACTTCGAACTCACCACGCTGGCCGAGCGCATCGCGCGCGTCGCCAATGTGCATCTGGATGCGGTGGAATTCGGCGGCGAGGCGCACAGGCTGGTGTTCCTGCACCAGGTCAAACCGGGGCCGGCGAATCGCAGTTATGGCCTGCAGGTGGCGGCACTAGCCGGCCTGCCCAAGTCGGTGGTGGCCAAGGCGCGTGCGTATCTCGCGGAACTGGAACGCGCGCCGGCGAGCCCAGGCGCGACGATGGCGCCGACGCCGCAACTGCCGCTGTTCCAGCCCGAGCTTGTGTCGTCAGAACTGTTGACGATGCTGCGTTCAATCGACCCCGACGCGCTGTCGCCGCGCGAGGCGCTGGACTGGCTGTACAAGCTCAAGATCGCGAGCAACGCGCCGTAAGCCTCGACATCCTCACGCGCACAAAAAAGGCCGGCCCTCGCGGGCCGGCCTCGGTTCTGCAAACCTCGTCGACTATTTGATCTGGATGGCCAGCGAGGTGAGCGGTGATGCACCGGCAGCGCCGATCGGGCCGACCAGCGTCGCCTGACCGGTCGCCAGCGCGACGCGATACAGGCTGGACTGGGCGGCGCCATCGGTGACCAACGCGGCGAGCGCAAACCCATTGCCGCCGCCGGCGATATCGAAGCCGATGGCATTGGCATCGGTGATGTTCACGCCGAAGCTGTTGATGCTGGTCAGCACACCGTTGTTGGGCGGGTCCTGCAGCGCCAGCCCACCGCTGTTGGCGTCGATCACGAACAGCTGCGTCGCGGTGGAGGCGGCGAAACTGTTGGTGTACGCCGCCGCGGCGATCTGCGGCGGACGCGACAGCGCGGTGTCGACGGTGGCGGCGCCGGTGGCGACATTGATGCGCAGGTTCTGGCCGGTGTCGGACACCAGGCGCAGACGGTCGGGGACCGGGTTGAAATCAACCCCGAAAGCGGTGCCCGCGATGGGTGTCGAAATCGTCGACGCCGCCGTCGCCAGGCCGGTCGTGGTGTCGACGGTGTAGAGCACCCCGGTGCTACCGACGCCAACCAGCGCGCCGGTGGCAGGGCGGAAGTCCATGCCCACCAGCGACTCGCCCGCACCCAGGCCGGTGACGGTCGCGATGGTCGTCACCGCTCCCGGCGCGTTGGCGGCGAAGCTCACCAGCGTGTCGACACCGGCGACCCTGGCCAGTGCGAACAGCGTCGGCACCGCCGGCGCGACTGCGGCGATCGGAATCGCCAGGCCGCGGACTGTGCCATTCAGGCCCAATGCGCCGATCAGCGTGGCGCGCGTCGCGGCGAAGGCAGAGGTAACGTCGATCCGGTACAGGCCCGAGACACCGGCCACCGTCAGCACGGCATAGCCGTCGCTGGCGCCGACGATGTCGAAGCCGTTGACCGCGTCCACATCCACGCCCAGCGCACCGCGATCCTTGAGCGTGCCGTTGTTGGGCGGGTCCTGCAGATACAGCCGGTCCTTGACCGAGTCGATCACGAACAGCTGCGTGGTCGCCGGCACCGTCGGCAGGCTGTTGGTATAGGCCGCGGCGGTGACGCCAAACGTGCCGAAACTCAGGCCGGTGTCGGTGAAGGTGTTGCCGGCGTCAGGGTTGGCGACGCGCAGGTTCTGGCCAGCGCTACTGACCACGCGTAGCGCCACCGGGCCCGTGGGATTGAAGTCCACGCCGTAGGCACCATCGGACCCGATGCCGGTGAAGGGCGCGGTCAGATCCGTCGCGTCGGCCGACAGGGTCGACGCGGCGCTCAGCGCCGCGGTGGCCGGATCAACCGTGTAAAGCCGCCCGGCGCTGGTGAGCGCATAGAGCTTGCCGGTCGACGGACGGAAATCCAGCCCGAGCACACGCTCGCCGCCCTGCAGACCGCTGAGCGCAGCTACCGTGGTCACCGCCGCCGGCGTCGCCGGCGAGAAGCGCACCAGCTGACCCGCGGCGTTGACGCCGAAGGCGGTTGCCGTTGCCGGCGCCGCGAACGGCGTCAGGCCCAGCAAACGCTCGCCACCACCCACCACGCCCAGCGACGCGCTCGGCAAGCCGGTGTTGAGATCCAGCGTGTGCAGCGTGGTGGTCGTAGTGCCGGTGGTGTTGACCGCGATCAGCGCGGTGTTGTCGGTGCCGCTGATGTCGAAGCCGTTGACGCCACTGATGTCGATGCCCAGCGCGCCGACGGATGTGAGCAGCCCGGCGTTGGGGTTGGACGAGGTCAGCAAGGTGTCGGTGGCGGTATCGATATAGAACGTGGTGGTGGTCAGCGTCGCGGCGTTGCCACCCTTGAGGCTGTTGGTGTAAGCCACTGCCGTGGCACCACGTGCGGCGCCGGCAACGTTGAGCGCGCCGTCCACGGTGGTGGCACCGGTGTCGACGTCGATGCGCAGGTTCTGGCCGGTGTCGGACACCACGCGCAGGCGATCCGGGACCGGGTTGAAATCAACACCGAAATCGGTGCCGGAGAGTGCCGTCGTCAACGTGGACTTGAGCGTCGCCGCGGCGCTGGCCTTGTCGAGCACATAGACCTTGCTGGCATTGCTCACCGCGTAGACCAGGCCGTCGGCCGGACGGGTGTCGATGCCGAGCAGCTTCTCGCCGGATGCCAGGCCGCCGACGGTGGCCGAGGTGCAGAGCTTGGTCGGTGCGGCGCGGTTGAAGCTCACCAGCTTGCCCGATTCGGTGAGGCCAACAAGATCGCCCGCCGACTGCGGACGCGCACCCGCGGCGATCGGCAGGGCCAGGCCGGAGATGGCGCCGGCGCTGGTTGCGAACGGGGCGATGGTGGTGGCGACACCCGTTGTCAGGTTGATCGAGAACAGACGCGACTGACCGCCCGCGGTCAGCGCCGCGAACGCGGTGTTGGCGCCGGCACCGTCGGTGAGGATGTCGAAGCCGTTGACCGCGCTGACGTCGATGCCCAGGGCGCCGACCACAACGGCGGTGCCGTCGTTGGGCGGGTTCTGGACGAGCAGCTGATCGGTGGCCGCGTCGATGGTGTAGAGCGTGGTGCGACAGGCCGCGGCGAAGCTATTGGTATAGGCGGCCGCGGCATAACCGCTGACCGCGCCATTGATCGCTCCGTCGGTGGTCACCGCGCC
>CAXTSJ010000010.1:0-2705 GCA_964246995.1 uncultured Hydrocarboniphaga sp. | reverse complement strand
AGCCGCCCGACCCCCGGCCACGCGAAGACCGTCTCGGTGATCACCGCGCCGGTGTCGACGTTGATCCGCAGATTCTGGCCGGTGTCGGAGACCACGCGCAGGCGATCGGGGACCGGGTTGAAGTCCACGCCAAAGGTCGTCCCGGACAGGCCGGTGTAGGGGCTGGTGGTATCGGTGGTATCCGCCGCCAGCGCGGACTTGAAGGTAGCGACACCGTTGCCGGGGTTGACCACATAGAGCTTGGCGGCGTTGGTCAGGGCATACAACTCGCCGCTGGCCGGACGCACGTCGATACCCAGGATGTTCTCGCCCGCCGGCACGCCAATGGCGAGCGAGCTGACCACGACGCCGGGCGCGGCGCGATCGAAATTGATCAGGTTATTACCACTGGTGGCGAAGCTGTCGCCGACGCGATCGTCCTCGACGATGGTGACGACCGAGGACGAGGGCTTGGCCAGGTCGGCCAGCCGCTCGTTGCTCAAGGCGACGTTGAACGTTTCGTTGCCCTCGATCGCCTGGTCATTGGCGATAGCCACGGTGAAAGTCTTCGGCGCACTGTCGCCGACCGCCCAGTTGAGCGTGCCGCTGACCGGAGTGAAGTCACGCGCGGCGTCGGCGGTACCGGCGGTGACGGTGTAATCGACGCCCGCCTCCGCCAGGTTGGCGCCAGTGCGGAACACGCTGATGGTCACCGAGCCGGCCGATTCGCTGACGCTATACGCGGTTTGCGATAGAAACAGCGAGCCGGCGTCGGGCCCTTTGCTGCCCGAGCAAGCGGTTAAGACCCAGGCGGCGGACACCAGCGCTGCCGACAAAAAACGTCCCGAACGAATGTTCATTGACTTCTCCCTGTGTGTCGGCTCCGGGGTTGGAGCCGAGTCCTGACAAATCCCTGTGCCGACAGCCTACGCCGATCGGCCAGGACCGGATGCAGACACTTTGATACCTTCGAGTCCATGCGTCATTGCAAATGATAGTAATTATCATCCACAATAGGTCCGTTGCCAGCAGCCGCGAGCATCCCCGTCAAAAGTCGAATGCTGGAGCACGCCATGAACGAATTGGGCTGGATGTTGGTTGCGGATTTACTCGGCTGTCTTTCGATTGCTCTGCTGCTGGGCGGCCTGAGCGGACGTCTGCCAACGCAGCGACGTCCAGCTGTCCGACGCACAGGCAGATGACGCCACGCGAAAGCGTCTGGCCCGATCGCCCCTTGCACGCGGTCTCGCTGCTCGGCGTCGTCGGCGCGCATCTGGCTGCGTTATGGATCGCGATCGTTTGCTCCCGGGTCGGCAACCTGCCGATAAAACCGGCAGTGCTGGCGGTCAGTTTCATCCGCCGGGCTGACCTCGTCCCACCTGCACCGGTGCCGACGGCACCTTCGTCACCACCCGAAGCGGTCTTCAAGCCGCGGCCCGAGCCCATCGTCGTCAGCCAAGCGCAGCCGGAGGCGCAGGCCGTCGACGTTGCGACCGAAACCCGGGCAGAGGCCGACATGCCCGAGCCGGCGCTCGCCTATCCGCCGCTGCCGCCCGAACCGGCTGGCGCACCGGAAGCCGAGCCGCCGCGCTTCGACATGGCCTATCTGCAAAACCCCAGTCCGGCATACCCGTCGATGTCCAAACGGCTGCGCGAAGAAGGGGCGGTGGCACTGCTTGTGCGTGTGAGTGTCGAAGGCGAGGCCTTGAGCGTGGAGGTGGCCCGGTCCAGCGGATTTTCACGGCTGGACGACGCAGCACGACGCGCGGTCCGGCGATGGAAATTCAAGCCTTCGCGACGCGGCGACGAGGCCGTCGAAGGCATCGCCCTGGTGCCGATCACCTTCTCACTCAAGAACAGCGGTTAACGATCGGGAACACGACGGAATATGGAAATCCAGAATCTAGGCATCACGCATTTCGTTACCCAGTCCGATGGTCTGACCAAGTCTCTGCTGATCATGCTGTTGCTGATGTCGGTGGCGAGCTGGTATCTGATCGTCAGCAAGAACCTCAGGCAGGCGCTCGAGCGCCGCCGCAGCGAGCGCTTCCTGGCCTTCTTCTGGAATGCCAAGGATCTCGACGAAGTGCAGAGCGGTATCGATCAGCACCAGACCGAGGAGCCGTTCTCGCACCTCGCCCACAACGCAATCTTCGCCCGCGAGCACCACGCCCGCTTCGGCGCCAGCCGCCTGGAAGAAGCCGGCAGCGGCGCGGAATTTCTCACCCGCACCATCCGCAAGGTGATCGACGAGGAAACCGCCAAGATGGAATCCGGCCTCACCCTGCTGGCCTCGGTGGGCGCCACCGCGCCTTTCGTGGGCCTGTTCGGAACGGTGTGGGGCATCTACCACGCGCTCGTGGCGATCGGTGCCAGCGGCTCGGGGTCGCTCGACAAGGTGGCCGGGCCCGTCGGCGAGGCGCTGATCATGACCGCCGTCGGCTTGGCCGTGGCGATCCCGGCGGTGCTCGGCTACAACTTTCTGGTGCGCTCCAACCGCGTAGTGCTGGCGCGGCTCGACACGTTTGCTCACGACCTCTACGCCTTCCTCACCACCGGCGCCCAGTTCGTCACCACGCAGCCGATGCGCGTCGTGGTCAAGGCGGCGATGGCGGAGAAAGCCTGATGGCATTCGGCAGCTTCGGCCACAAGCCCAACGCCACGCCGATGGCGGAAATCAACATGGTGCCGCTGATCGACGTGATGCTGGTGCTGCTGGTGATCTT
>CAXTSJ010000009.1:91449-100629 GCA_964246995.1 uncultured Hydrocarboniphaga sp. | reverse complement strand
AGCGAAACCCAGCGCCGCTGTGAACGAGACTGCGATGCTGGGATTCGCTACGCTTTATCCCAGCCTACGGGAGCTGGCCTAAGTGCCGGTCCTGCAGGCAGACATCATCGCCGCCGTCAGTCGCGGCGATGCGCGCACCTGCGGGCGGCTGATCAGCCGCGCCGAGTCGGATGACGAAACGCTCGTGCCGATCCTGCAAGCGCTCTACGCGCGCGGCGGCCACACGCACATCACCGGCATCACCGGCCCGCCGGGCGCGGGCAAGAGCACGCTGACCGATCAGCTGATTGCGCGCTGGCGCGCGCGCGGCGAACGCGTTGCGGTGCTGGCGGTCGATCCGGCGAGCCCTTTCAGCGGCGGCGCGATTCTCGGTGACCGTGTGCGCATGAGCCGGCACAACACCGATGCCGGCGTCTTCATCCGCAGCATGTCCGCACGTGGACGCCTCGGTGGCCTCGCCACCGCGACCGGCGACACGCTGACGATCCTCGACGCGATGGGCTTCGACCGCATCCTGGTCGAGACCGTCGGCGTCGGCCAGAACGAGATCGACATCATGCGTCACGCGCACAGCGTGGTGATTCTGCAGACGCCGGCTTCGGGCGACATGGTGCAGTCGGTGAAAGCCGGGCTGCTGGAAATCGGCGACGTGTTCGCGGTCAATAAATCCGACTTGCCCGCCGCTGACAGAACCGTGTCGTCGCTGCGCGAGGCGGTGGAGTTCCGACACGATCCGCACGACGCGCAGAACTGGCTGCCGCCGATCGTCAAGACACAGGCCGTCGATGGCGGCGGCGTCGATGACTTGATCGACGCGATCGAACAGCATCGCCAGCATCTGCAACAGCATCCCGAGCACCGGGATCGGCGCCTGCGCAATCAGGCGCGCGCACGGCTGCTTGATCTGGTGAGCGAGGGTTTGCGCCGACGCTACCAGAACAGCAGCGAAGGCCAGTCCCGTTTCGAGCAGGTGCTCGATGCGCTCGTCGAGCGCCGCAACGATCCGCATGCCGCGGCGCTGCAAATTCTGGAGAGCATCCGAGCGTGAGTGGACCGCCAGAGAACGAAGGCTGGACCTACGCCGCTTCGCTCGAAGATTTTCAAGGCCAGCGCCAACTGGCCGGCAAGGTCGACGGCCTCGACATCCTGCTATGCCGCTTCGGCAGCGAGATCGCCGCCGTCCACAACCGTTGCAGCCACCTCGGCAAACCCCTCGCCGGCGGCCGCATCATGGGCGGGCAGATCACCTGTCCATTCCACAGCGCCTGCTTCGATCTGAAAACCGGCGCCGCGATTTCGGGGCCGGCGGTTTATGGGCTGCATGTGTTTTCGGTGCGGGTTGAGGCCGGGAAGATATTCCTGGATCTGCGGCGGCGTCCCAATCCTGCGGGCAGTTCTTATGGGTTCGGGACGCGATAAAAGCCAAATCTTGCTGACCTCAGGGTGACGGTGAAAAGCTCCCGTGCATCGGCAGCAGCCGCACTTTGTTACGTCGATCATCGAGTACCACGATAGCCCCGGACTCAATGTCTGCTTGGAATCGCGCTAAGCATTCCACCACTCGCGGACCGACGCGCTCCGGTGCGAGTAGCGCTGCGCGAATCAGCATCACGCTTGGCCCTGAATTTCCCGACGAGGCTAGCAGGGCGCCGAAGTCCAGATCGTTGGTGAGAACTACTGCGCCGGTATCGAGTGCGTGATCCATGATCGTCGCATCGATGGCGTTCGCTGCGCCGATCCCAGACCAGTGCTCGGCGACATGACCGTGATCCGCGAGCCAGGCGACCCAGCGCGGCGACAGGTTCATGTCGATGAGCAGCTTCACGCGGCTCGTAGATCGAACTCGCGTTCCTCCAGGCGCCAGGCCGCATAAGCGAGAGCCTGCTGAATGTCTTCAGACTCCAGGTAGGGATAGTCGGCGAGTACCTGCTCGACGGTATATCCCGCGGCAATGTGGTTGACGATCATGCCGGCTGTGACGCGCATCCCGCGGATCGTCGGCCGTCCCGCCATCACGGCCGGGTCGTGGGTAATTCTCGGGAAGTTGTCCATTGGGCGGCTCCTGCTGTTCCAGCGAATTCTACGCTGGCCGGGCGGCACCCGATGCGCCGCTCTCCTTGCCGGCATCGTCAGGCGGACGTAACCCGCCCGACGGCTACGCCCGCCCCACCAACCGATCGATCTCCGCCAGATAGTGGCGGATGCGGCTCTCCGATTCCGACAGCCGCGCGCCCTTGAAGCATTCGGACTCGATGCCCTTCTGCACTTCCGGAACGCGGCGCACGTCCTGCGCCAGCAGATAGCCAAAGTCGGCCATCTCCTTGCACATCAGGCGAGCCGGGCGCTCCTCGCCTTTCCAGCCCTTGGGGCCCATCGATTCAGGGCCGAAGGAGTTGACGTCCAGCACCGGCGTCTCGTCGTCGCTCACCGGCAGGCACAGGGTGACGGCGTTGTAGTAGCTCTTGCGCGGGTCGGTCGGGTGCGGGCGGAAGATTTGCAGCAGGACTGAGTCGGCGAAGACGTTGATGGTCATGTTGGGAAACGGCGCGTAGTTCCAGTCATCGACGATCTGGTCGTCGGTGAGGTTCTCGAAGAATTCATAGCCGTGCTTCTTGCCCCATTTGCGCTTGGTGTCGGTCATCGCCTTTTTGTAGTCGTGACCTTTGAGGTGCGTGTAGTCCTCCGGGTTGCCGCCGTAGACGGACACGAACATTTTCAGATATTCGTTGACCGTCTCGCGATCATCGTAGTGGCTGGTCACATAGCCCATCGGGATGACCATGCGGCTCATGCCGTTCTGGTAGAGGTCGTACTGAATCTCCAGGGTTTCGGACACCGGGATCGCTTCTGGGTGCACGTCGTCGGCGTGATAGAACTCGACGAAGGCATCGACCGCGGTCTTCCAGTTGGCATCCCACCAGAACTCCAGATCGCGCAGCACGCGCAGGCGGCTGAAGTCGTAGTGCTTGAGATGCTCGGGCATCACGTCGAGATGTTCGAGCAGGCTCAGGCGCGGAGACGGATCGGGGTTGACGAATACCAGGCTGTTCCAGACGCCGACGCTGACCGCCGTCAGGCCGGGGCGGTCGCAGATCACCTCCGGGCGGAAGATGATCTCGTCGCGAATCTCCTGGTTGCTGCCGTCGAGCTGGTACTTCCAGCCGTGGAAATCGCAGGTGAAGCAGGCGTTGTTGGTGGTGCCGAAATCGTTGTGCACCAGGCGATTGCCGCGATGCGGGCAGACGTTGTAGTACGCGCGCAGGCCATCGTCGCCGGGCTTGGCGCGGACCACGATGAAGGACTCCTTGCCGAGGTTGTAGCGCAGGTAGTCGCCGACGTTCGGCACGTCCTGCGCCAGGCCGGCGAAGCACCAGGTCTTCATCCAGACGTGCTTCCACTCCAGCTCCATCTCCTCGGCCGAGTAGTAGCGCGACTTGTCCGGCGGCGCGGTGCCGTGGTCGATGTAGGGCGCTTTCTCGCCCGACGGCCCCGAGCGGTTTTCCGGGTAGGCGACGAAGCCTTGCTGGTAGTCGAACTTGACGTCTTTCATTGTTGGGACTCTATGTTTGCGGATTACGGAGCGCAGGCGACGCACCTGATGACTAAAAGACGAATGGCGCGGGCTTCGCCTCAACGCGAGTCCGAGCTTATTGAGGGCACCGGTTTTGTTCTAGGCTTCAGGCTCTGTCCGCAGGGGGTGCGATGACGAGTCTTGTGGTGGTTCGCAGTTATGAGCTGATCGGTGCGCTGCTGTTCCTGGGCGGCCTGATCGGGGTCTGGCGTTCGCGCAATCCGCTGTATTACGGCACCTACCTGGGCTCGTCGATCGGTGGCGGCATCTACGAGTGGATATTCGACAGCCGCTACTACTTCCGGCTGACGGCGGACGAGAAATTCATCCCCGCCTGGACCATGGACGGCGTGCCCGCGCCGCTGGCGATGATCCTGTTCTACGCCTTCTTCTTTGGCATCCCGTTGCTCTGGCTGGTGCATCGGCACGAGGTGCTGGTCCAGCGCTTCGGCCCGCGCGGGCTGTACCTGATGCTGGCGACGCTCGGCGTGGTCGGCACGCCGCTGTTCGAGTGCCTCAACACCTCGGTCACGCACATCTATCGCTATCACCAGGCTGAGCGCTATCTGCTCTGGGGCATGCCCTGGTCGAATCTCTGGTTCGGCGCGCTGATGTTCGTCTGCGCCTACTGGGGGCTGGTGCAAGCCCGCAGTATTCTCGGCTTTCCGCAGACCCCGCCGGCCGAGCTGAAACCGCAGCAGCGCCGGCTCGCCACAGCGCTAGGCTTCGCCGCGATCATCACCGGCTTTTTTGTCGCCTCGACGATTAACGGCGTCTGGTACGTCTGGGCCGAGCCCTGGATCTCCAGCCCGCGGCCGTTCTGAAGATGCCACTCATCGAAACGCGCCTCGCCGGCGCGCCCAACTTCCGCGATCTGGGCGGCGCGTGCACCGCCGACGGCCGCCGCCTGCGGCATGGCCGCATCTTCCGCTCGGAAGTGCTCAGCGGCGTGACGGATGCCGACCTCGCCCTGATGCGCGATCTGGGCATCGCCGTCGTCTGCGATTTGCGTCAGCCCGCCGAGCGCGAGCGCCAGCGCAACCGCTGGCCGACCGGGCACCTGCCGCAGGTCCTCGGGCTGCCGCCGAGCGAGGGCATCCAGGCAGTGCAGGGAGACGGCGTGCAGAGCCGAATCACCCAGCCCGATTTCGATCCGGAAGAAGCCCGCGCGGTGATGCTGGCGGGCTATCGCCTGATGCCGCGCACCTTGGCGCCGGCGCTGCGCTGCGTGCTGGACCATCTTTCGCGAACCGACGCCGCGCCGCTGCTGATCCACTGCACCTCGGGCAAAGATCGCAGCGGCTTCGTCTGCGCGATGGTGCTCACGGCGCTGGACGTGCCGCGCGAGGCCATCCTGCGCGACTACCTGCTCAGCCATGAACGCTACCCGGTCGACAACATCCGCCAGATGCTGCAACGCGCCCTCGGCGACGCGCTGCCGCCGGGACGCATGGAGTTGCTGTTGAAGCTGGCTACGGTCAACGCCGACTATCTGGCGGCGGCGTTTGCGCAAATCGAATCGGGTCACGGCGGTGTGGACGCCTACCTTCGTGATGAGGCGGGTCTGGACGCCGAGCGCCGCCGCCGTTTGCAGGATGCCTTGCTGATATGAGACCCACACGATGAACCTCTCATCCAAAACCATCGTCGTCACCGGCGGTGGCCAGGGCATCGGTCTTGCCATCGCCGTGTCATTCGCCGGCGCTGGCGCCAACATCGCGCTGATCGACATGAACGCGGACACGCTCGCGCAGGCGCGGACTGAGTGCGAGGCGCTGGGCGTGAAAGCGCAGACCTACCTCGCCAATGTCACTGACGAGGCGGCCGTCGAATCGACGATGGACCGCGTCGTCGCTGACTTTGGCCGGCTCGACGGCCTGGTCAACAACGCCGGCATCACCCGCGACGCGCTGCTGGTGAAAGTTCGCGACGGCGCCGTGGTCGGCCGCATGAGCTACGAGCAATGGAAGGCGGTGATCGATGTCAACCTCACCGGTGTCTTCCTCTGCGGCCGCGCGGCGGTGGAGCGGATGATTGCGCTCGGCAACGGCGGCGTGATCGTCAACGTCTCCAGCATCTCGCGCGCGGGCAACGCCGGCCAGACCAACTACAGCGCGGCCAAGGCCGGCGTGCAGGCGATGGCGGTGACCTGGGCCAAGGAGCTGGCGCGCTACGGCATCCGCACCGGCAGCATCGCGCCGGGATTCGTGCGTACGGAAATCCTGGCGTCGATGAAACCCGAAGCACTGGACAAAGTCACGGCACCGGTCCCGCTCAAGCGTCTCGGCGAGCCCGAGGAGATCGCCCAGGCCGCGCGCTTCATCTTCGAGAACGACTTTTTCACCGGCCGCTGCATCGATCTCGATGGCGGACTGCGCTTGTAGGTTTTTCCAACCCATCGGCTTCCCCGCAATGCGCCAGCATCACCGCGCGCGCAGCGTCGTGATCGCTGGCGCTGGATGCGATCGGCGCGAACAGTTCGATATCGATCGAACGCCAGCGCGGCAACTTCTGCTCCTCGCCGAAGAACCGCCTGGAGCCGAGCATCACCGCCGGCACCACCGGCACACCGGTCTGCGCAGCGATGAAAAAAGCGCCGTCGTAAAACGATTTCAGCGCCGCTGCCTGGCTGAAAGTCCCTTCCGGAAAAATCGCCGGGGACTCGCCCGCTTTCACCCGATCGATCAGACCACAGGTCGCATGCGCCGCCTGCAGCGGCGCCGCGTGATTGACGAAGCTCACTCTTATGCGCCGGATGATCAGGCCCACGTAAGGCCAGTTCGCCGCATCGTGCTGCACCAGGAAGGTGAAGCGCGTCGGCAGATGCTCCAGCCCTCTGACGCGCAACGGCACGAAGCAGGCCCGCAGCCAGGCGCGCACGGTGATGCGCCCGATCTGGCGTCGCAGGGCCAGCGTCGGCGTCACGATCAGCAGCGGGCAGAACACCAGCAGCACCACGACGACGAAAGCCGTTGCGGCGTATACACCGTAGAGTCCGCGCAACGTAGCCTTGAGCATCAGGATCAAGGCGACGAAGAGGGCGGAACGCCGGATGCGCGACGCAATCTCGCAAGCGCAGCTTGGACTGCGCGAACCATGCAGAATAGCGGCGCGATATTTTCCGATCCCCGACTCCTGATCACTGCGCGCGATGCCCCAGCCCGTCTCTGAAGCCTCTTCGATCGCCGCGACCGCCGGCGAGATGGAAGTGCGCATCTGCGATTTCGATTGGCAGAGCACGCCGCTCGGCGTGATCGCCGGCTGGCCGCAGCCGATCCTCACGCTCGGGCGGCTCATGCGTGACGGCGGCCAGCCGATGTTCCTTGCCTGGGGCCCGGAGCTGACGATGCTCTACAACGACGCCTACGTGCCGATTCTCGGCACCAAGCATCCGCAGGCGCTGGGCCGGCCTCTGCACGAGGTCTGGGCCGAGGCCCTGGACACGGTCGGGCCGGCGCTGGCGCAGGTGGCGCGCGGCATCCCGTTTCATTCGGACGATCTGCCGGTACCGGTGCAGCGCGGGCCGTCGCCGGAGATCGCGCACTTCAGCTTCAGCTACACGCCGGTGCGCGACGACGGCGGCGCTGTCATCGGTCTGTTCTGCGTCGTGCAGGACACCACCCAGGGGGTTCTCGCCAACCAGGCCGTCGCGCAGGAGAAGAACCGCCTCGCCCAGCTGTTCGAACAGGGGCCGAGCTACATGGCGCTGCTGTCGGGTCCGGAGCATCGCTTCGAACTCGCCAACGCGGCCTATCTGCGCATCGCCGGCAGCGAGCTTTTAGGGCAGCCGTTTATCGAAGCATTCCCGGGGCTCGACGCGCAATATCTGGCGCTGCTCGACGGCGTCTTCGCCAGCGGCGAGGCGCAGGGCAATTGGGCGCGCGCTTCGAGACCCGGCCCGCAGACCCCGGCACCCGGGCGGAGGTCTATATCGACTTCGTGTTCCAGCCGATCAAGGATCAGGACGGCAAGGTCGGCGGCATATTCATCGAAGGCGCCGACGTCACCGCGCGCCGGCACGCCGAGGACGCGCTGCGCGCCAGCGAGGCGCAGCTGCGCGGCCTGAATGCGGAGCTGGAAAAGCAGGTGGCCCAGCGCTCGTTTTACCGCGGCCGGGCCTGGGAGATTTCGCCGGATCTGATGTGCGTGCTCGGTGAAAACGGCGTTCTCGAAAACACCAATCCCGCCTGGAAGAATCTGCTGGGCTGGTCGGCGGAGCAATTGCTGGGCCGGCCTTGCTTCGACTTCATCGACCCAAACAGCGCGCGGGCCAGTGAAGCCGAGTACGCCGCGATGAGAGAGGGCAAGCCCTTGCTCCTGGTCAACCGCTACCGCCACAAGGACGGGAGTTACCGGTCAATCTCGTGGCTGTCGATCGCCGAAGACGACAAGGTCTACTGCACCGGCCGCGACGTCACCGAAGAACTCAAGCGCACCGAAGCGCTGGCGAACGCCGAAGACGCGCTGCGCCAGTCGCAGAAAATGGAAGCGGTCGGCCAGCTCACCGGCGGGCTGGCGCACGACTTCAAC
The DNA here is from genome assembly GCA_964246995.1 of uncultured Hydrocarboniphaga sp. Classification (GTDB taxonomy): domain Bacteria; phylum Pseudomonadota; class Gammaproteobacteria; order Nevskiales; family Nevskiaceae; genus Hydrocarboniphaga. The sequence goes on along the minus strand of CAXTSJ010000009.1, from coordinate 92,528 downwards.
AATCTGCTCGCCGCCATCGGCGGCAGCCTGGAGATGCTGCAGATCCGTTTGAGCCAGGGCCGCTTCGATACGGTCGACGGCTACATCCACGCCGCCCAGGGCGGGCTCAAGCGCGCGGCGGCCCTGACGCATCGCCTGCTGGCGTTCTCGCGGCGGCAGACGCTCAACCCCGAGCGCACCGATCTCAACCGCCTGGTCGAGGGCATGGCCGACCTGGTGCGGCGCACCGTCGGACCGGGTGTGGTGGTGGAGGTGGTCGGTGCCGGCGGTTTGTGGCTGACCCTGGTGGACCCCAACCAGCTCGAAAACGCGCTGCTGAATCTGTGCATCAACGCCCGCGACGCGATGCCCGACGGCGGCCGGCTCACCATCGAAACCGCCAACAAATGGCTCGATGAACGAGCTGCCGCGGAACGCGACCTGCCGCCGGGCCAGTACGTGTCGCTGTGCGTGACCGACAGCGGCATCGGCATGACGAGCGATCTGATCAAGCGGATTTTCGACCCCTTCTTCACCACCAAGCCGCTCGGCGAAGGCACCGGCCTGGGGCTGTCGATGGTCCACGGGTTCGCGCGCCAGTCGGGCGGGCAGGTGCGCGTGTATTCCGAAGTCGCGCACGGGACAACGATGTGCCTGTATCTGCCGCGCAGCTTTGGGGCGGACGAGCCCCTTGCCGCCGAGAACAAAGCCGGCCGCGCCGGCGTGCCCGATCAGGCCAGCGGCGACGTGGTGCTGGTCATCGACGACGAGCCCACCATCCGCATGCTGATCGGAGAGGTTCTCGCCGACGCCGGCTATGCCGCGATCGAGGCTGGCGACGGGCCTTCGGGGCTGAAAGTGCTGCAGTCGGACGCGAAGATCGATCTGCTGATCACCGACGTCGGCCTGCCTGGTGGATTGAACGGCCGTCAGATTGCCGACGCCGCGCGCGTCTTGCGCCCCGGGCTCAAGGTTATTTTCATCACCGGCTATGCGGAGAACGCGGTGGTCGGCAACGGCCATCTCGACGCTGGCATGCAGATCGTCACCAAGCCGTTTTCAGACCTTTATATATCATTTTCATCTACTTATTTCTCCTC
>CAXTSJ010000009.1:0-91439 GCA_964246995.1 uncultured Hydrocarboniphaga sp. | reverse complement strand
CCAAGGCCGCAGTCGACAGCGCGGTACATCTGCCAGGCGGCTCGAAGCTCAAATCCGGAAGACGGTTTCCAGGTCCATGCCCAGGTCCATCATCACCCGCATCGCCACGGGCCGGCCGCCGCCATTGGCGCCGCCGCCGGGATGCATGAAGGGGCCGCAGAGATACAGCCCCTTGACGCCGGGCACGCGATAGCTCGCCAGTTCCGGGATCGGCCGTCCGCCCAGAAACTGGTCCGGCGTCATAGCGAGCGACGCGACGTCACCATTGCGATAGGACGGTGATTCGCGCTGGATGTCGCAGGGCGATTCGTACAGGGCGCCGAGAATATTGTCGGCGCTGAGGTTCGGCACGTAGCGGCGCGCCTGTGCGATCAGCTCATCACCGTAATCCGGCTTGATCGCGTCCCAGGCTTCGAGCGGCTGGCCGGCGAGCAGGGTTGGCACCGGGCGGTAGAGATACAGCGTGTGCTGGCCGGGCGGGGCGCGGCTGGGGTCGAGGTGGGTGGCACAGACGTAGGACGCGGTGAAGTCGGTAGGCAGGCGACCTTCGCCGCAGTCCACCGTCATCCGCACCATGCCCTCGAAATCGCGCGCGGCCAGCACGGTGAAACCCATCGCCTGGAACTGCGCATCGGTCGCCGGCAACGGCGCCTGCTTGAGCGCCAGGTGCGTAAGGAAGCAGGTGTAGTCGCTGGTTGGCACCGCTTTGACTTTCTCGGTGAGCGCTTCGGTGCCCGGCACGAACTCCGACAGCCGCCACGGCACCAGCCCGGCGATGATCGCCTTGCGCGCGACATAGCGCCGGCCGTCGGCGGTGATCACCGCCTTCGCCCGAGCATGCTCCACTTCGATGCGACTGACCTCGGTACCGAGCACGACCTCGCCGCCGTGATGGCGGATGCAGCGCACCAGCGCGTCGGAGAAGCCCTGCGATCCGCCAATGACGAAGCCCGCCGGATGCGTGTGATACAGCCCGGCCATGAACATCAGGCCGAAGGCGCTGCCGGGCGCGTCGGCGCGCATCATCATCTCGCTGGCCAGGCGCAGCATGTGCACCTGGGTGCGCACGTCGGTGAAGTTCTGCTGGATGACGTCGATCGTCGTCGAGTTGAAGAAATCCAGCAGATATCGGCCTTCCGCGCTCTCGCCCAAAAGCTTTTTGAACATGATGCCGTCGGCCGGCGGCGCGAACAGCGCGAGGCTGAAGAGTTTCACGTAGCGCAAGGTCTTGCCGATGAAAATGCGATAGGCCTCGGCGTCGCGCGGCGAATAGCGCGCGATGCATTCCACGGTGCGATCCAGATCCTTGTAGAGCGCCACCGCCGAGCCGTCGTCGAACACCGTGCCATGCGAAGCGACCTGCTCGGTGTCGGCATAACGCAGGCCGAAGCGCGAAACCAGGCCCAGCTCGTCGCGCTGCACCAGCGGGTTGGCTCGCGCCATGAAGACGTTGGTCGCGTGCAGATCGTGCTTGAAGCCGGGCGCGGTGACTTCGTGGGTGATGCAGCCGCCGCCCCAGTAGGCGTGGCGCTCCAGAACCGTCACGCTGTGCCCGGCGGCGGACAGGTAGGCCGCTGCGGTCAGCTGGTTCTGTCCGGCGCCGACCACCACGAAATCGCTGACCGCTTCGCTCATCGAGAATCTGCTCCTGCATGCGCATGTTTAGTAGTGAGATACTACATCAGCTCTAAACACAGCTTTTACGGAGTCCTATGAAGACAAGTGGTTCGGTCATCGTGGTAGGGGGCGGATTTGCGGGGCTCACTGCCGGCTACATCCTGCGTAAAGCCGGCTGGCGGGTGACCCTGCTGGAAGCGTCCGATGTCGTCGGCGGCCGCGTCGGTACCGAGCGCCGCGGTGGCTACATCTGCGACACCGGCGCGACGCAGATGTCCACCGGCTACACCGAATATCTGACTCTGTGCGACGAGCTTGGAATGCGCGCGCAGATGATCGACTCCAGCTCCCACATCGGCGTGATCCGCCACCAGCGCATTCACCTGATCGATGGACGCAGCTGGCTCTCCGGGCCGCTGTCGAGCCTGCTGAGCCTGCGCGACAAGTGGACGATGCTGCGCACCGTGCGCGACTACCTCGCGCTCAAACCGGCGGTGGACGTGCGCGACGTCAGTGCCAATCACGAGGCCGATGTGGAGTCCGCCGCCGAATACGCCGCGCGCCGCCTGAGCCCGGAAATCTTCGATGCGCTGGTCGATCCGCTGCTGCGCGCCTATGTCATGAACCGCGCCGGCAGTGTTTCGGTTCTGGAGTGGTTCTCGACGCTGCGCAATCTCGGCGGCCAGACCATGATCAGCCTTATTGGAGGCAACGACCGCCTGCCCGAAGCGTTGGCCGCCAGGCTCGACGTGCGGCTGCGCACGCCGGCCAGAGCCATCCATTACGATGGCAGCCGGGTTTCGGTGGAGCTCGGTGCCGGCGAGACCTTGCACGCCGACGCCTGCGTGCTCGCCACGCGCCTGCCCGAAGCGCTGGCGCTGTATCCGCCGGCGCGCAAGATCGCGGGCCGGCTCGGTGAGGTTCTGCACTACAGCCGGGCGCTGGTCGTGCATCTGGGCTATCGCAAAAAGCCGGCTTGTCCGGCCGTGGGCCTGCTGCTGGGTGCGGTGGAGAATCCGGACATCGGGCTGATCTGGCTGGAGCACAACAAGAACGCCGACCGCGCGCCACCGGGCCACGCGCTGTTCACGGTCTATTCGGACGAGACGACCAACGACCACCGCTACGCTCTGTCCGACGAGGATCTCATCGCAAGCTCCGCGGCCTATCTCGAAAAATTATTTCCTGAGCTTCGAGGCGAGCGCGATTTCGCTCAGGTCACGCGCTGGCCGCTGGCGATCCCCAATCCCGCGCCCGGCATTTATCGCGAGATTCACGCGATGAAGTCGCGCCTCGATCCGGAAGATCCGGTGCAGCTTGCCGGCGACTACTTCACCTGCGTCGGCCAGAACTCGGCGATCTACTACGGCCGGCTTGCAGCGGAGCGAGTGTTGGCGCAGGCGGCGGGCAGTCGCAAGCCTCATCGCTGATAATCTACGTCGAGCAGAAAATCGACCAATAACTCAGGCTCCAGCGATATGACCACGGCCCGTCCAAAAACAACAAAGCCGGTCCCAAAAAAAACCGAGCGCCGCCGCCCCGGCAATACCGCGGAACGCATCGTCGCGCGCAGCATCCTGCTGTTCAATCGTCGCGGGCTGCGCAATGTTGCCATCGACCAGATCGCGGCCGATTTGAAGATCAGCCCGGGCAATCTCACTTATCACTTCCCGCGCAAGCACGACCTGATCAGCGCCGCCCTCGCGGTGATGAAGGAACGCCTGCGCACGGCGCTCGAACATCCGGTGGCGGTGCGTTCACCCAAGGACGGCGCCGAATACCTGCTGCGCCTGTTTCGCACGCTCTGGGAGTTCCGCTTCTTCTTCAACGCGCTGACCTATGTGCTCACCGACCCGCACATGCGCGAGGAATACACCGAGATCCACGACTGGGCGATGGACGCCATGGAGAGCGATCTGGCGGTGCTCACCGAGCTGGGCTACTTCCTGCCGGCGGTTGCGCCCAACAGCTTCCGCCTGCTCGCCGAAAACATGTGGAGCCTGTGGCTGAGCTGGCTGCGCCGACAGCAGGTGCGCAGTCCGCTGGCACCAACGCCGGACGATGCCGCGCTCTACGACTGCGCCCTGCACAACTGGAGCCTGTGCCAGCCCTGGATGCCGATCGACTTCGCGCGTGAACTGCTGCGGGTCTACGGCGAACTACTGCCCGGTCGCGCCACGTCAGCGCTTGCAGGCGTGCCGGTCGCACCGAAACGCCCGCGTCAATCCAAACGCAGTCCCGCTTAGCGGGCGCTCGGCTACTGGGCCGCGTGCGTCGCGCCCATGGCGTCGAGATCTTCGAGGCTGGTGATCGGCGCGAACATGATGTCGCGTCGATCGGAACTGCTCACCCAACCCAGCTTGATCTCTCCGACGGTACGCTTGGTGATCTTGTAGAAGCGATCAACCGCGACTTGCTGCGGCGCCTGCCCACCATCGGCTGCCGCCAGCAATCTCGCCCCAGACACCATCGAGGTATGGGCGCCGCGGTCGCTATAGCTGTAGTAAAAACGCGACTGGCGATGCTCGTCGTTGATGTCGTTCATCGTCAGCACGATAAAGCAGACATCCGGCGCCCGATCGGGCAGTGTTTTTGCGATCGGCTGTACCGCTTCCACGATGTCTTCTGCGGTGTACTGGCTGTTTTCAGGGTCGGGCACCAACTCCAGCGGCGGCAGCTTCATCGCGCCCCGGATGCGGAGCCCGGTCTCTCTCGACAGCCTCTTCGCCAGGTGCGCCGTGAGCTTCTCCGGGAACCGGTCGCTGGGCAGCAGATAAACATCCACCGGACGATTGTCGGGTAGCGGTTCTAAGACGGGTTGGTCTGTGGTGCAGGCACTCAACAACAGCGCGAGCAAGTACAGAATCCGCTGCGTGACTTTCATATCGGGCGGAAGATAACGCCCTAACCAGGGCTTCGGCGCATCAGCAAGGCTTCGGTTCGACGCTCATCCGCGATAGTGCTGAATCAGTTGCTGCGCGCAGCGCTCGCCTGAAGTGACGGCGGTGTTGACCGAGGCCAGGGCGTAGAAATCGCCAGCCAACTGGATGCGCGACGCCGGGTCGAGGCTGGCGACGAAGCGGTTCAGATCTGCGTAGCAACCGGTATGCGACATTGCCGCAACGTAGTCCCAGCGGTGGACGTAGTAGTCCTCGACCAGGCCGGTGATTTCCGGCATCACCCTGGCCGCTTTTTCGATGGCCCGGCGATAGACCTCGTCGTCGGGCAACTCGAAGACTTCGCGTGCCCAGCGATCGGTCAGCAGTAAGCGCACCAGGCCCTTGCCGGGCGGCGCGCGATCCGCGCCCTTGTTGTGCTCCAGCACCAGGCCGCAGAGATCGCGGTCCACCGGGTCCGGCACCATGATCACGACGGCGTCCTGTTGCGGCCGGCCGCTGAGGAACAGATGCACGTCGACCAGCCGCGCGTATGGCAGATCGGTTAGAAACCGCTGCTGATCCGCATCGAGGCCGTAATGGATTTCAGCCGACACCCGCGCCGGCGTGGCGATCACGCAGACATCCGCGACATGGCGCAGCGGCTCGCTGTCCGGTCCTTGTGCTTCGATCTCGACCTGATCGCCGCGATCGCTGACGCTGGTCACGCGAGTGGAGAGCTGCACGTCGAGCGACAGCGCAATCTGCATGCAGACGCGGTCCATGCCGCCGCGAACGCTGTAGGCCCGCGGATGCAGCAGGTTCTTCGCACACCAAAGAAATCGACCACCGAGGCGGTCGACGCCGGAATCACGTACATCATTTTCTGCACGGGATTGAGCAGGAATTCCAGCAGCTCCTCGTTGAGGTGCCGCTGTGCATAGTCGGCGAGGGTTTGTGTGTCGTGCGCGGCCGCGCGGCCCAGGTTGTCGAAATCCAGCGAGGGAAACATCCGCAGAGCGGAGGCCGCGATGCGCGCCAGCAGCAGCTTGGAGCGCCAGCCGAGCAGACGGGTTTTCAGCATCGCGCCGATCATGCTGTTCAGCGGGAGTAGATGAATCCGGCCATCGCGGCACACGGCGGTCGGCGCACTCATGTCGTCCAGTAGCTCGGACAGGCCGGCGTCGCGCATCAACCGCTGCAGGGCCGCATAGCTGCCGGGCAGGATGCCGGCGCCGATATCGACGATGAACTCGCCGAAGCGCTTGGTGGCTGTGCGCCCGCCAAGGTGGTTTTCACTCTCCAGCACCCTCACCGCGAAGCCGGCCTGTTGCAATCGGAAGGCCGCGGAGATGCCGCTGGCGCCGCCACCGACGACAATCGCTCGCGGCGGATTCGAGCTTTGGCTGCGGCCGAAGTCGCCCAATCCCTAGTTCCGCTTCGACGCCGGTGACAGCCGCGGGTCTTCGGGGCCGACGGCAAGAGAACCTCGCTTGGCCATCGGCACTTCACCGGTCGGGCAAGCGTAAGGCGTGCTCTTGCCGCAGATTTCGAGCAGTTGGTACGACGGATACTGCGCGAAGCTGTCGGCCTTCAGCGCGAACCACTGGTACTGGCCGTAGAACAGCACGAAGGCGATCGCCTGAATCGCGGCGACCATTGAGAAGAACGAGAGCAGGCGCCTCGCCGGCGTCGGCAGCCGCAAATGCTGCATGCCGCGTTCGACGACAGAATGGCCGTGATCGTCGCGGTAGTAACGCAGGATCGACACCGCGGTGAGCATCGCGCCGACGCCGGTGGATTCGTAGATCGGAAACTGGTTCGGCGTGCCGGCCCAGAATGTCAGAAGGCTGTAGCAGGCGACATAGGCGTAGATGCCGGTGTGGGTGAACAGGCTCTCGATCAGCAAGTCGAGTACACCGAACACCAGAAAGACGAGACCGATATGCCCGAGGCTGCTCAGGTTCGGCAAGGCGGCTCTGCACTTGTCGAGCATCCAGCATCCGAAAACCGATGCGCCGAAAAACACCCACATGAAGAACGAACCCATGAACAAGAAGGGCTCGGCAAAATTCTCCCCGCGCGGTGACTGCCAACCGGGGATGAAGTTGGACCACGACGACCTGTTGTGGAAGTGCGCGTTGTAGGTGAAGGTGAAATTGAAGTAGTTGTCGATCGGGTCCTGGTACCAGATGGTGATGCAGGCGAGCAGGAACAAGCCATCCCAGGTGATGTGCCCGGCCTTGATCCAGGGCTTGATCAGGTAAAGCCAGAAAAACAGCAGCGCGCCGCCGCTGAAGAAGCATTCCAGCGCCGTGATCCAGACCTGCATGCCGGCCGAGATCGGGTCGCTGCCGGTAGGCGCCGGTTTGAACTCGGGCGACAACATCCATTGGCCGACAGTGATGACGATGACGATCATCGACACCGCGCCGAACGCGCCCCATAGCAGCACGGGCTTGGCCGGTTTGGTTTGAATGCGCGGCGATTGTGGATGGATGCTTGGATTGCTTGCGATCGACATTTTGTTCCCCCGAACAGCAGTCTCAGTTCTTCAGTGCGCACTCCGCCGCGAGACGGCCCGGCCAGCCGCAGACACCACCCGAAGGATGCGAGCCGGCGCTGGCGAGATACAGCGCGTCGAACGGCGTTTTATAGCCGCCGAGCCCCGGCGCGGGCCGGTTCATTAGCATGCGTGACGGAATCATGTCGACGTGAAAGTAGGCCCCGTTGGGTGCGCCGAACTGTTCCTCGAAATCCTTGGGGCAGTGCTCGACGCTGCCGATCTCTAGATCGAGTCCGTCGATGTAGTGGCTGATGGCCGAGCGAATCTGCCGGCTGTAGGCCACCTTGTTCGCATTCCAGCCGCCGATCGGGTTGATCGGCGTGTTGACGTAGAGATAAAAAACATCCTGATTCTTGGGCGCGATGCTGGCGTCGTTGGCCGACAGGATCGAGAAATACAGCGGCGGACGGAAGTCCACGTTCTCTCCGCGCAGCGCCGCCTTGTGCTGGGCGATGTGCTGATCGAGCGTGCCGGTCATGAAGGTAGTCTTGCGCACGTCCATGTCGTCACGTTTGGCGCGTTGCGCTACCGCTTTGGGGTAGGTGAGCCGGCCGCCGACGGCGTAGTCGATCTTGAACGGCGCCACCGACACCGAGTTGGCGGGAATAAAGTCGATCTTGCGGCGGAGCGGATCGTCCTTCGCCGACTCCGGCAGCAGTTGGCCGAGCGCCACCTGCGGCGCGCACCCGGCGAGCACGCCCTCGCGGGCGAACAGCTCTTCGCCGCCGACCATGCGCACACCTTTCACCTGCTTGCCATCGAGCAGCAGTTGCTCGACTTTGTGATTGACGCGAATCTCGCCGCCCTGCGCTTTCAGACACTGCTCCATGGCCCGGATCATCCCGCTCATGCCGCCCACGGGGCGGAAAATTCCGGCGCGATGCACGCTGCCAAAGGCGGACAGAAACACGCCGCTGGCCTGCACCGTCGCTGGAGCGAACATGCAGGCCCAGAAGGACCAGAGGCCGCGCATGGCTTCGGACTCGAACGTCTCCGCGAACATCTCGAAAGCGTTGACCGACAGCATGCGGCCGAGCGTCTTGCGGATTTTGCGGTCGGTGGCCAAGGTCAGCGCCTTCTTCAACAGCATGCTCTTGGGCAGATGCGCCGGGTGGTGCGGCATAATGGCTTCGAGGCCGCCCATGACGAAGTCGATCGCGCCGCGCAAGTCGTTATAGGTCTGTGCGTCCTTGGGCGAGAAGTATTTGATCTCCTCGACGGTGCGCTCGAAGCTCTTGTGTAACAGCAACGTCTCGCCGTCTTCACCCATCCAGCCATAGGGCGCGGCCAGCGGCACGGCGTCGTAGCCGTACTGACGCAGACCGAGAAAATCGATCATCGGGCTGTGCGCCATCAGCGCGTCGTCCATCGCGCCGATGCTCAAATGGTGATCCGGCGCCGCAGCCACGAAGGGGTAACTGACGCTGAGCCCCCCGGCAATGGCTCTCTGCTCCAGCACCAGCACCGACTTGCCGGCTTTGGCCAAGGTGCAGGCGGCGGTCAGGCCGTTATGGCCTGCGCCGATGACGATGTAATCCCAGGTGTCGTTCATCAAATCTTGTCTCGTGCAATGTCGAGCAGGCGATCGGCCGCCTGTTCTCCCCAGAATACCGCCGCTTCCATCGAGCCGGCGCCGAAGACATCGCCGGCCAACTGCACCCGCGAATCCTTGGGAATGGCGGCGAGCAACGCCGCAGTGCGGCGGTAGAAGCCGGGATCGGAATAGCACACGGTCTTGGGCTGGCGAATCAGATGGCCGAAGACGAAATGGTTTTTAATTTCCGGGTACAGCGCCTCCATCTGTTGCTTCGCCCAGTCGATGATCGCCTCGTCGCTCATCGCCGCAAACCAGTCCCACTTGGCGTGTTCGGTGTAGACGGTAAACAGGCTGTGCCCGGGCGGCGCGCGATCCGGCGCCTTGTTGTGCGACAGCGCGAACATCAGCAACTCATCGTTCTCGATGGTGGGCACTTGCGCGACGTAGGCTTTGCTCTGGGTCGCTAGGCTGTAGCCCAGCTTGATGTCCATCAGCCGCGCGAAAATCAGATGCTGGCCGTAGTCGCCGGCGTATTCACGCAAGCCCGGCCACAGGCGTTCGGCGTCATCGTACTGGGTGCTGAGGATGCATTGGTCGGCCTTGAAACTATGCGTGGCGCCATCGGCGTCGAGCGCACTCACCTCGATACCGCCGCCGGTGTCGATCACGCGAGTCACCTTCGTCTTGTACTGAACATCGAGCTTCGCCGCGATGCCCTCGACGACCCGGTATAGCCCGCCGAGCACGGTGATCATCGGTGACGAGAAACTGTTGACTGCGCCGAGCGCCACCACCGCTGAGACTTTGCTCATATGACCGCCGCCGATGGTGCGCATCAGCGGATCGATCAGGTATTCGGCAGTTTCACGGCCGAAAGCCTTCACCGAGAAAGTCTCGGCATTAGTCGCCGGATCGTCGAACCTGGCGAGGTCGATCATCCTGAAGGCACTGGCTTTCTTGATCAGCGAGTAGTGCCTGATGATTCCCCAGGCCAGATGCAGCTTGGCGCGGCAGGACAACAGCGGTGTGAACACCAGCGAGGCGAGGCGGCTGGTGTCGATATCGATCATCTTGCCGCCGCGCACCGAGCCGATGACCGGGCTGCATTCGACGACCGCATCACCGAGCCCGGCGCTGCGCGCCAGCGCAAAAAAGCGCTGGTAGCTGGCGGCGGAAATCTCCGGGCCGGTGTCGACCAGAAAGCCGTGGCTGCGCAAGTGCCCGCATCGGCCGCCCGCGCGGCTGGCGGCTTCCAGCACCCGCACCTCGTGCCCGGCCTGCTGCAAGCGATAGGCGGCGGCCAAGCCGGACAGGCCGGCACCGATCACGATGACTTTCACCGGCTCTCTGCGCCGGCTCGTGCATTCATGTCGAGATCAGCCTGTTCGCTGCGTCAGCACCAGGGAACAAATCCAGATGATGAGCAGCGCCAAGCCGACGGTGACGACACCCGACAGCTCCATTGCCCAGGACGGCCAGTCGGTGTTCATCGCGTTGTACATGGGGAAGCCCGCGCCCATGTGGCCCATATAGGCGCCGGCGACGGCGAGCGGGATCAGCAGCAGTTGTGCAATGCCTTTCAGGTGCGGCAGCGCGACGAACATCAGGGTCGTGCTGGTGAGCATGCAGGTGGCGTTGAGGATGTTCCAGGTCGGCGGCGCGGTGCCGTGCCAGATCCATAGCGGCTGATAGTCGTAGTAGGCCCACAGTCCGTTCGACACCGGGATCGCTTCGCCCAGGCAGTAGCACAGCGCGGTGATCAGCGTGACTTTCCAGATGCCGCGCGTGGTGAGCGTGCCGGCGACGTGCTTGGTGTACAGCAGCAGATAGAAAATGCCGAAGCCCGCCATGTAGCCCAGGCCGATGTGCCAGGGGATGGCGCGGTTCACCGTCTCGAACATCACGATCTGCCCGGCCTTGGGATGCACCGCGTGGCCGAGGTAGGTGACGACCGGTTCCATCAGAATCGCCGCGAGCCCGCCGATCACCATCAGCAGCGGCACTGCGGTGCGGCGCTTGATCGACATCATCAGCGCCACGCCGGTGACGACGGCCGCCGCCGCGATGGTGGCGTACAGGAAAACGCTCTGCAGCGTCGCCGGAATCACCAGCTCCGGCGGCACTGGAAAGTTGACCGTGAGCTGGTTCGTCATCAGCGTCTACCAGTGACGCTTGCCGTCGTCGCGCTTGACCGGAATCGGCAAAAAGCTGTTGGTCTCCGCCATCACTTTCTTGTATTCGGGACGCACGCCCATGAATTTGTCCTGGAACGCGCGGCCGAGAATACCGGTGAGCATGATGGTGTTGAACGCCGGACCGGCGACGGTCCACCAGATGTCGTGATTGCCGGCCACCGCCACCAGCCAGATGCCCCACCACACCACGGTGTTGCCGAAGTAATTGGGATGGCGCGTGTGCGTCCACACGCCGGTGCGCAGATAGCGGCCCTTGTTATGCGTGTCGGCCTTGAACGCCTGCAACTGGCCGTCGGCGACGGTCTCGAAGTAATAGCCGATGCCGAATACCAGCAAGCCGAGAAATGCGAGCGCGTTGAGCGATCCGCCGGCCTGCGTCGTCGTGGTGATGCCGAAGATCGAAGGCAGGCCGATGAGCGCGATCACGATCGCCTGCGGTTCCATCACCAGAAAGAAACTCTTCCACCAGTAGCCGGGCGAATACTTGGTAGTGAAGCCCATGTAGCGCTGGTCGCCGTGACCCCAGGCTTTCTGGTAGCCGACCCAGCGGTTCGACAGGTAGTAGCCGAGCCGCGCGCCGTGCAGCGAGGTCATCACCAGTAGCGCCGCCGCGGTGGCCGATTGCGGGCCGGTGATCAGATAGGCGATCCACGCCGGGATCGCGTAGCCGAAGCCGTAGTAGCCGTCCATCATCGAGTGGTCGGTCTGGAAGTTGCCGATGATCCAAATCGCAGTGACGACGAAGAAGGTGTAGGCCGTGCACAGCCAGAAGATGCCGGTGGGCGTGGTCAGGTCGAAGCCGATTTGAGTGAGCAGAGCAGTCATTGCTTAATGTTCCGATTGAAGAAAGATGGGGTCAGGCGCGCAGGTCCGGCTTCCAGTGAAACTGTGGCAAAGCCGGTGCCAATAAGCCGGGGTTCGCATCGATCACCGCGGGGATCGACTGCACCATGGCGACGACGGTGGACAGATATCCCGGCGGTGTCGGCTCATCCGCGCGGATGTAGATGTCTTCCGCAAAGGAGGCTTTCGATTCAACGGTGACACGCAGCGAGGGCCGGCCTTCGATCTCGATGGTCCAGAAATCGTCGCCCTTGGCGGTTTCCGGACGCATCACTGCGCCCAGATACCAGTACACCTCCGTGGTGTAGAACGGCTTGCCATTGGCGTAAGCGGTCCAGGCATAGGAGACGCAGCCGACGGTGCCGGGCTGAATCGTCATCGACGGCGTTTCGATCGGGCTCGGCGCGACACGATGCTGCGACTTGCGCTCGATGCGGTCCAGTTTGATACCGAGCTTGTCGGCCGCGAACTGGATCGGCTGCTTGAGATAATTCTCCGCCATCATCGCCACCGCGATGTTCTGCTCCACCTGTTCGAGCGGCGCGCCGAAGCCGAACATCTGCAAGGTCTCCAGCGCGCCGGCCAGCGGCTCGGCGTTGAAGAATTCCTGGAAGCGGATGCGGCTGACGTCGTTGGTGAGGCTGGTCAGCAACAAGGTCAGGCGCTCGTTGAAGAAGCCGGGCGTGATGCCGGAGCCGTGCAAGGTAGCGCCACCTTTTTCCGCGGCGGCCTTGAAACGCGCCTCGACCTCTTCACCCCGCGACTTCAGGTAGTGGTAGGGCAGCGGCGTCACCACGTTCTTGCCGGCTTCGAGCAGCGCGAGGATTTCCGCGTCTGCATTCCAGTTGCCAAAGTCGCGCGCGGTGTAGATCACGCATTGCGCATCGCACTTGAGGAATTCGGCGAAGTCGGTGGTGGCCTTGACGCCGGTCGGCGCGACACCGACCAGTTCGCCAGCGTCCTTGCCGTTCTTCGCAGGCGAATAGGCGAGTACGCCGACCAGCTCGGTTTCCGGCAGGCGCAACACTTCACGGATGGCGCTGGCGCCCAGACCACCGGGACCGGCGACTGCGACGCGGTAGGGTTTTTTCATGGCTGTATATCGGGAGCGGTGGACGTAGTAGACGTATACTAACATCCGACTTCGCCCGCCTGGTAGCTCGAGCGTCAGCCCGGACGCTTTTAGAGCGAACGGCTTCTAAAGCCGGATCAATCCCAGCTGCGCCGCCTCGAACACCGCTTCCGCCCGGGAGTGGACGGCAAGCTTGCGATAAATGTTCTTGATGTGGCTCGTCACCGTGTTCGGCGACATCTCCAGCGCCTGCGCGACCTCGGAATACGAGAAGCCCCTGGCCATGCTTTCCAGCACGTCGTGCTCGCGCTGGGTCAGCCGCGCGCGTTCACCATTGCCGCCCCGTGCCGGCGACCCGCTATCGGCATGGAATCGCCGGACCAGGTAGCGGGCGATCTTGGCGCTGATCGGCGAGCCGCCATTGATCAGCCGCAGCACCGCCTCGCCGATGTCCTGGGCGCCGCTGTCCTTGAGCAGATAGCCGCTGGCGCCGGCTTCGAGTGCGGCGACGACATTTCTCTCATCTCCGAAAACGGTGATGACCATCGAATCGGTGGTGGCATGGCGGCTGGCCTCGCGGATCAGGCTGATGCCGCTGCCGTCTGGCAGCCCCAGGTCCGTCAGCAGGACGCGCGGCGCCTCAAGGGCCAGGCACTTCAGTCCCTCCGCGCAGGAGCCGACCGCCGCGAGCAGGCCCCGCAGATTGGTAGACCTCAAGCGGCGCCTACGACCCACTCCGGGAGCGCAAGCCCAACCATCGGTGGCAACACTCTGAGCGGCCGCCCCGGCCATCGCTATCCCATGAATTGGGGATGGATCGTGCTAAGCATTCGCCGCGTTCGACCGAAGCACCACGGAGCTAGTGCAACTCGCGATCGCGGCTGGGCGAGGTGTCGAATCGGGCCTTGTACGCGCGGCAGAAGTACGGCATGTCGGCGAAGCCCCAGTACATCGCGATCTGGGATACAGGCTGATGCTGCAGGGCGGGGCTGCGCAGCGCCTCGCGACAGCGCTGCAGGCGCAGTTCGCGGATGGTGGCGCCAACCGTCTCGCCGGAGTCGGCGAACACCGCCTGCAGGTAGCGCTTGGACACGCGGCAATGCGCGGCGACCGTGTCGGTATCCAGGCCGGGATCCGGCAGATGGTTCTCGATATACGCCTTGGCCTGCCGCGCGATGCGCACATAGGCCCAGTTCGATGACAGGATCGGCAGGGCCCGCACCTCCGGCGCTTCGAGCACGGCGTTGGTCACCGCATCCGTCAGCATGCCGGCGAAGCGGCGGCCCTCGGCGGGCGACAGGCCGCGGCCCTCGTCGACCGCCAGATTGCACAGCTGCTGCAGGATCACGCCCGCGCCGGACCGCAGCCGCATGACTTTCCAGCAGCATTCTTCCGCGTGCGGCATGCGTTGGCGCAGGACCGACCCGGACACTCGCACATGCAGCGCCGAGAACGGTTCGCGAGCGGCCTGGCTCGATATTTCTCCGATAAAGGCTTGCGAGGTGGAGAGCAGGGCAAACTCGCCGGGTTCGACGCTGCGCGCTTCACCGTTCCTGTAGATGTTGATGTGCGCACGCAGCGGCAGGGTCAGCAGGTAGTCGTCCATCTGGTCGGCCTGGACATGCCGCAAGCCGCGTTCACCGCGGTGCCGGCCGATGCCCTCGTAGCGGAACACATCGACCACGCCCAGTTGGACGCCCCGGTAGCCGGTAACCCAGGAACGCTCCGGCTCCGTGATGCCGTAGTCCACCATGCACAGCACCGGGGCGTAGACGGCGGACGTCATCAAGGCCGCAGGGTCGAGCGCGACGCCGGTTTCGCCGCCCAGTCCGCCGCTTGTGTCGATACTCATGGCGCTCTCCTCCCGCCTCGTTTGCCGAGCGGAAAATCTTCTAGTGGTATGACCCCACTAAAGTGGGCCGGCGACGGCTTGTCAAGCTGGCGAGCGGCCGGCGATTGGTTCAGCGCTCCAGGACAACTCACCGCGAAGCCGGCGACAACCACGCCGGGGCGGGGCTCCCGACAATACGAGCGAGTTTTTCTGCCCTCCAGATCCGCACGCCCCACGAGACTCTCAAAGCCATGCTCGACCGCTTCGAAACCCAGGTGCTGCGCGCCACTCTTGCCGACTTGGGTGCCCAGGTCGCGCCCGCGCTCAAGGACCCCGCCGCCGCGGCGACTCTCGCGATGGCCAGCCGCCTGCTCGCCAACGTGCTGGCGCGCGGCGAGACCACCCCCTTCAACGGCATCGACTCCGAAGTCGCCGCACTGCAGGCCGAAGAAGCGCGCGAGGACGTGGTGCTCGGCGGTGGCGGTGGTTCGCAGGACGCGGCGCTCACGCCGGAGTCGCTCACGCCCTACGTGGCGGCGCAGCTTCCGGGCGCCTCGGTGGCGGCGATCGAGGCCACCTTGGGTGGTTTCTCCAAGCGCACTTTGCTGCTGCGCCTGTCGGGCGCGCCGCAGATCGACAACGCGCTGGTGATCCGCTGCGACGAGGCCGGCGGGCCGGTGCCGGGGTGCGAGGTGTCGGTGACGCTGTAGCTCCGCCGCCAACGAGCTGTCGATTCTCAAGCTCATGCATCGCCACGGCGTACCAGTGGCGGAGCCGCTGTGGGCGGATGGCCGGTTTCCTTTCGGAGGCACTGCCTTGGTTACCCGCCGTATCGCGGGCGGCTCGGCTTACGACGCCACCGGTTCGGCGCTCGGGCCGCAAGGGCCGCGGGCGGCGCGGGAGCTGGCGCGGATACTGGCGCAGATTCATCGCGTGGCGGTTTCCGAGGTCGAGGCACCGTCGGATTTATTGCAAGCGAGCCTCAAGCAGCATGTCGGGCAGATGGTGGCCTGCTACCAATCGCAATGGCAGCGGCATCGGTCGCGACCCTCGCCGGTCATCGACGCGGCGCTGGACTATCTGCTGAAGCACGTCCCTGCCGATTCCGCCCCCGTGTCCGTGGTGCATGGCGATGCCTCGCTGCGTAACCTGCTGATGGCCGACGGGCGCGCCACCGGCATCGTCGACTGGGAACTCTGGCATCTGGGTGACCCGAACGAGGATCTCGCCTACTGCCGTCCGGATGTCGAGCCCGCCATCGGCTGGGACGATTTTCTGGCCGAGTACCGCGCCGCGGGCGGCATCGAAAGCCACAAAGGGGCTCTCGCTTACTACGGCCTGTTTGGCGCCGTGCGCAACGCTATTTTTGGTGCCTCGATCATTCACAGCTTCACCACCGCCGAACGCCCGATGATGCGCTTCGCCTTCGCGGCGTCCTACCTCGCGCGCAAGCTGATCCCCGTGGTGGCGCAGCAGTTGGCCGCACTCCAGGCGCCAGCTCATGTGGGATAAGGAACTGCATTTGCCAGCGCCGCCGATTGAGGCGCTGTCCAATGTCAACGTCGATTTCTGGGCGACGGTGATCTATTCGTCGCTTGCTATCTGTGCCCTGATTTACGGCCTCTACCACTGGTACCGCACCGGGCAGGCGATCATCCTGCTGATGCTGATCGGCGGCGCGCTGTGTTCTACCGTCGAGCCCTTCGTCAACATCATCGGCGCGGTCTGGCATCCGATGGTCAACCAGGTCACCGCCTTCACGCTGATGGGCCGCGGCATGCCCTGGTTTCTGGTCACCGGCTACATTTTCTACTTCGGTGCATTGGGCTCGCTGACTTATCTCGCCTTCAAGAAAGGCGTGACGACGCGCCAGTTCTGGCTATGGGCGACCGTGCCGATGCTGGTCGACGTGATGATGGAAGAGCTGATGCTCTATTGGGATCTCTACATCTACTACGGCGAGCAGCCGCTGATTCTCATCAACAAGCTGCCGCTGTGGTGGGTGCCCTGCAATTCACTGGGCGAGTTGCTCGGCGTGTGTCTGCTGGTGAAGGCCGCGCCGCTGTTGCGCGGCTGGCGGCAACTGCTGATTCCGCTGCTGATTCCGATCTGCGATGCGGTGGCTTACTCGGCGATCTCGCTGCCGTCGTGGATGGTGGTGAATACGCCGGTGCCCGGCTGGCTTAACCAGCTTGGCGGGCTCGCCACCTGTGGGCTCGCTCTGCTCGTACTTTACGGCCTGTCGAAAGTGGTGCCAAACGATTCGCCGCTGGCCCGTGCTCTGGCTTTGGCCGGCGGTGCCGGCCCGCAAGGCGCCGATGCAAAATCGCAGGCAGGGTTCAGGGGACGCAGGATGGAGGTCGCGTGAGCACACCCAGCGCAGCCAGTAACTCACAGCGCATGGTCGCGACGCGCGCGCAGGTCGGTGCCGCGGGAACCAAGGCCTGGATCGTCTGCGGTGCCGCGTGGTTCGCACTGTTCGTCTACTGCATGACGGCCTGGGTATTCGGCCCGGATTTCGTGCCGGTCACTCTGGGACGCGACCAGGCGCCGGCCGACTACGTGCGCTTCATCCGCACCCTGGAAGTCATCATGCTGGTGCTCACGGCCGGGTTGTTGTGGCTGTTCGTGTTCAAGCCGCTGGTGCGTGACCGCCGCTTAAGTTTCGACGGCCTGTTCTTCCTGGCCTGTGGCACGATGGTGCTGCAGGAGCCCTGGCATGCCTGGATTCGTCCGCAACTCTTGTACAACGACATCTTCATCAACTACGGCTCGTGGATGGGGTATCTGCCGGTCTCCAATCCTACGGCGCATCTGACGCCGCTGCCGATCGCTTTCGCGGGTCTTGGCTATTTCTGGATCGTCGCGGGTCCGGCCTGGTGTGGCTCGCTGTGGATGCGCCGGGCCCGGGGACGCAACCCCGATATCTCGACGGCGAAACTCATCGGCCTGTGCATGCTGGGCTTCTGCATCTTCGATCTGATCATCGAATCCTTTATCACCCGCACCGGCATGTTCATTTATGCGAGCACGGTACCCTGGCTGACGCTGTTCTCCGGCAAGTCCTACCAGTTTCCGCTGACCGAAACCCTCTGCTGGGCCGGCACCTACACGGTGCTCGCCTGCTTTCATTTCTTCCGCAATGACCGAGGCGAGACCTGGGCCGACCGCAACTTCGACAGCCTCGCGATTCCGTCATCGATCAAGACATTCTCGCGCTGGCTGGCGATGGTCGGTGTCTGCCAGATGATCATCTTCTTCACCTGGAATCTGCCGTACTTCTTCTTCGCGCTGCACGGCGGCAAGTTCGTGGTGACCGAGGAATCGCATCCCTGGCTGACGGCAGGGCTTTGCGGCACCAGCACGCCATACGACTGTCCTGGCCCTGGCGTGCCGTTCGCGCGGATCGATTCGCCGACCAATCGCATCGCCCCGCAGCAGCAGCCCTGATCGAGCACTAAGCGAGTGATCCCCATGAATCAGATGCCCGTACCACCCGTCGATATGGTGATGCCCGCAACGGCGAACACCGTCTTCATCGTCGTCTCGTACGCGGCGATGGCGATCGTGGCGGTGCTGCTCGCGCTCGACGGTGTGCGTCGCAAGAATGCGATCGGCTTGTTCTGCCTGATCGGTGGCGCGATCGCGTTCGTCACCGAGCCGGCCTGGGACATCCTCGCCTGCGTCTGGTACCCGGACAAAGAGCATTCGCCGATCCTGCGCGCGTTCAACTATTCGATTCCGTACTGGATGCTGCCGGCCTACGCGCTGTACATGGGCGCGCAGGGTTACTGGATGTCCAGGCAGTTCGCGGCAGGCATCACCGCAGGCCGCTTGTGGACGCTGTTTTTCGTGTTCTGGGTTTCCAACGCCTTGATCGAAGTGCCCGGCATCAACCTGGGTCTTTACACCTACTACGGCGATCAACCCTTCCAGCTGTTCGGATTCCCGCTGTGGATGGCGATGACCAATTCGCTGATTCCGATCACGGTGGGCGCTGCGCTCTATGGCTTGCGCAATGTGCTGACGGGCTGGCGCTCGCTACTGGTGATTCCGATGCTGCCGATTATCATCGCGTCGGGCGAGGCCGCATTCGGCTGGCCGGTCTGGCTGACGCTGAACTCGGGCCTGGGGTTCGTCGCCACGCACGCGGGCGCGCTGGTGACACTCGGCCTGTCGGTGAGCGCGGTGTATCTGATCGGAATCACGGCTTGCCGACGTCCGGCAGAGGTATCGATGAATGGGCCGCAGTGGACGGGTGCACCGTCCGCCTCGTCGCGTCCCTGACGTCTTTGAGAAACCGAGAAAATGAACCACTCGCGAGACTGAGCCATGTCCGAATCAGAAAAGCCGTTCTACATCGCCCAGAACCAGGGCTTCGCCGGCATCTCGGCCAAGGATGAGTTGCTGCATCCCGAGGCTTTTGCCGAGATCAGTGCCGACTCCGCCACCGAGACGCAGTACCTCGGCTTCAGCGTGCCGGAAGCGGGCATCCATGCGCTTTGTTATCTCTGGCATCACCCGAATCTCAAGCTGGCGACCGGCGGCCTCTATGTCTGGCAGGGCATCAAGCGCTATATGCCGCAGGCCGAGCTTTGCGACGTGCGCACCTTCATGAGCGATCGCGCGCTTGCCAATAACCTGCAGGACTATCGGCTCGACAACGGCTACGGCGTGCGCATCATCGAGCCTTTGAAAAAGCTGCACATGACGTATGAAGACGCGGCGCGCCGGAACGCGGTCGATCTCCAATACGAGGCCCTGAGCGAACCGGTGATGTTCGGCGACGGCAAGCATTTCGAGCAGCCGATGCGTGTGCGCGGTGAGGTGATGCTGCGCGGCAAACGTCATAGCGTGGACTGCTACAACGTGCGTGACCGCTCTTGGGGTAAAGCGCGTCCGGAGGACAACATGCCGCTGCCGCCGGTGTCGTGGATGACGGGAGTGTTTGGTGAGGACTTCGCGTTCAACTGCAACGTGCTGGACCAGGTTGAGGAGAACCCCGAGATCAAGGGTCGCGTCGAGCTGCCGCGTGAAAAGACCTTCAACGGCGGCTGGGTGCGGCGCGATGGCGCAGTGCATCGCCTCGTCCGTGCGCGCAAGCGCGTAGAGCGCGAAGCCGGCAGCCGCCTGCCACTGGCCGTCGAACTGGAATTTACCGACGAGACGCATCGCATCACGAATTTGCGCGGCACGCTGCAAGCGGCCTGCCCCTGGCAGGTGTGGCCGAACATGATGTTCATGGTCTGCCAGATGCGCTGGGACTACGAAGGCCGGATCGCCTACGGCGACTGCCAGGAAGCGTATTGGAACGATTATCTGCAAATCGGCAACAGCCGGTGAATATTGAAACGGGGATCAAGCCAACCGGCATTGATCCACTGACTGCAAGAGAGAGGGAGGGAGGAAAGATGAAGCATCTGAATACTCTGGTGATGGCAGCCTTGTTTCAGGCGGGCGTCGTGGCGGCGCAGGAGTCACCGGCAACGCCGGAAGCGCCAGAGACGCGTGCAACACCCGAGTCGCCGGAGGCACCGCTGACCTCCGAAGCCCAGACGCCTGAAACGGCGCCTTCAGCGCAGCCGGAGCAGGCCCTGTCGACCATCGCGGTGACGCCGCCGGAAGAAGCCGCCGAGCCCACAGCGCCCACCGATTCCAAGAGCCGCCTGATCGAGGAGGTGATCGTGACCGCCCAGCGGCGCGAGGAGAACATCAAGGATGTGCCGATCTCGATCGCGGCCTTCAGCCCGGATTTTCTGGACGCCAAGGGTGTCGCCGCGCAGCAGGATCTGCCCAAGATCACGCCGGGCCTGACGATCAGCAATCCGGTGGGCTTCGCGACCGCCTTCATCCGCGGCGTCGGCTCGGACGCTTTCATCCTCGCCGACCCGCTGGTGGTGACCTACATCGACGGCGTGTACTTCCCGGCGTCGACCACCCAGTTCCAGGAATTCGGCGACGTCGAGCAGATCGAAATCGCCAAGGGCCCGCAGGGCACCTTGTTCGGGCGCAATGCGCTGGGCGGGGTGATCTCGGTGAAATCGCGCAATCCCTCGCTGACCGACGTCGAGGGCTCGTTCAAGACGACGTACAACGCCTTCAGCGGCACCAGCGCCAGCCGGCATTCCTTGAACACCTCGGGCTTCGTCAGTATCCCGCTGACCGATACCTTCGCGTTCAGCGTCTCCGGGCTAGTCGGGCACACCGACCCGTACTACCCCGCCAAGGCCGGCCCGGTGGGCGACCGCAATCTCATCGAAGACGGCAATTCCTACGCCTACCGCATCAAGGCGCTGTGGCAGCCGATCGAGGATCTGAGCATCAAGCTCAACACCTATCGCTCCTACACCAGCGACCCGCAGCGCAACTTTGGCGTCCAGGGCAATGCCGGCGTGCTCGGCGGCAGCGTTGGCAATGCGAATCTGCTGCTGCAGCCGCAGGACGTCTTCAAGGGTGGCGAGGCCAACGATCTTCCCAACAGCACCGATCGCACGCTGAATTATTTCGGCAGCATCGACTGGTCGCTGCCCTTCATGAATGTGCAGGCCCTGGCTTCCAAGCAGGACATCGAGGCGACTCGCAACGCCGACTTCGATGGAACACCGTTGCCGGTGGCTTATTTCGAGGACCTCGACCGCCGCGGCGACGATTACAGCCAGCCGTTCTTCTCCAACGGCAAATCCTATGAGTTGCGGCTGTTGTCCAATGACGGTGCGCCGGACTGGCTGGAACTGGTGGGTGGCGTTTATCTCTACCGCCAGAAATCCGGCGTGGGCGGCGCCGTCTTCTACGCCAGCGGCACGCAGCTGGCGCAAGGGGACCTCGGCGGAGTCAAGATTCCCGGTCTGCAGGATGCCTATGAGCGACTGCTTGCACCGCTGGGGATCGCGCCGGTGGGCATTGCCTTGGGGCTGCGCGGCGGTCTGAAGGAAGAGTCGAACTCTGTCTACAGCCAGGGCACGGCCAAGTTCACCGACTGGCTCTCGCTCACGCTCGGCGCGCGCTATCAGGAGACCAAGCGGTCCGTTCTGTTTGCCGACCAGTTGTTTTATGTCAACGAGCAGACTCAGATTCCCATCCAGCACAACAGCGGCGCGGACAATCCGAAGTACCGCGCCACGACCAAGGACTTCGATCCCAAAGCCGTGCTGAGCTTGCGTCCGGGCACCGGTTTGTTGGGCAAGGATCCGCTGTTCTACCTGAGCTACCAGACCGCGAGCATCCCCAGCACCTTCAACACCGTCAGCCTGATCCAGGCTCCGACATTCACCAAGGGCTCAACGCTGACCGCCTATGAGCTCGGTTACAAGACCTTCCTGTTCGGCCGCACCAACTTCGACGCCGCGGTTTTCTACTACGACCAACAGGACCCGCAGACCCAGGTGGTGTCGCTGCAGTCCGGCGGCGCGGTGCACTTCGAGAACGCCGGCGGCATCGAGACCTATGGCGCCGAGGCTTCGGTGATCACGCCGATCCTGTCTTCGCTGACCAACGACGGATTGGTGGCGACGCTCGGCGTCAGCTATCTGGATTCGACCTACTCCAGCTATAAAAATGCCTCCGGCTTCGATCAGAACACGGGTGTCTATACCAACAACAACGACTTCACCGGCAACCGCACGATCCAGACGCCCAAGTACACCATAAGCGCCGGCCTCAACCAGACTTTCCAGCTGGAGAACGGCTCGCTCGATTTCGGCGTCGACTACTACTACAACGACGGCTTCTTCTTCCTGGCGCAGAACAGCAAGAACTCGGAGATCGAGTCCTATCAGACCGTGGGCGTCACCGCGAGCTACGAGTACACGCCCTGGGATGTGCGCCTGACCCTGTTCGGCCGCAATATCCTCGACGAGGAATATTTCAGTGCCCGCTTCGTCAACGACTTCGGCGTGATCGATTACGCGGCGCAGCGCTCCAGCGTCGGTGCGACGCTGCTGATCAAGTTTTGAACGTGAACGTTCCGCTATCTGCGCCAGTGGTTTTGGCCGGCAACTTTCAGGGATCGTCGCCGCGCGTGGCGATCGTTGGCGGCGGCACGGCGGGTGCGATGGCGGCCTACCGGCTCAAGACGGCCGGTTACACGCCGGTCGTGTTCGAAGCCAACGCCGAATCCGGTGGGCGTGCGCGCACGCTGCGCAAAGGCGGGTTCATCTTCGATACCGGCGCAGTGGGCCTGCTCGGCAGCTACACCAAGACGCGGGACATCGCCGACGAGATCGGGATTCGCGACCAGTTCCTGACGCTCAAACCCATCGGCGCGATTCCGCGCGATGGCGTGCTGCGCTATCTGGACATGAACAAGCCGATCCGCAGCTTCCTGTTCAGCGATCTGTATTCGCTCGCCGACAAGTTGCGCCTCGCCAGAGTGGTGCGCGATGTGGCGCGCCTGGGCGAGCATCTCAATTACGAGCAGGTAGAAGCGCTGGTACCGCACGACACCGAGACGGTGGAGCAGTATTCGCGCCGCGCTTTGAGCGCAACGCTGTATGACTATTTCTCCGACACGCTGACGCGCGGCGCCTGGCTCGCGCCAGGCGAGCAGGCTTCGGTGATCCAGTTCTTCTGGACCGCCAAGAACTTCACGCCGCACATGTATTCGCTCATGGGCGGCATGAACTCTTTGTCGTCCAGGCTGCTCGATGGCGTGGAACTGCGCCTCAACACACCGGTGCTGGCCGTCGACGAAAGCCCCGGCAGCGTCCAGATCAGCTTCAAGACCGGGCAAGGCGAGCGCAGCGAACGCTTCGATGCCTGCGTGATCGCGGTACCGCCGCAGCAGGCGCTGCCGATCTTTCCGCAGATGATCGCGGCGCAGCGCGAATACTTCGCCGGTACGCAGTATTCGCGCAGCGTCAACCTGCATTTCGGCCTGTCGAAGAAGCCTGACAATCCGGCGCTGTACATCATGGTGCCCAAGCGCGAGAACCCCGATGTGACCACCATCTTTCTGGATCACATCAAGGCGCCGGATCGCGCGCCACCGGGCAAGGGCATCGTCAGCGTCTTCCTGCGCGCCGAGTGGTGCGATGAGCGTTACGAGACGCCGGATGCCGTCGTGATCGACGAGGTGCTCGGCAAGCTCCGGCCCTACTTCGGCGACCTGAGTTCGAGTGTCGAGCAGACCGTGGTGCAGCGCTGGCAGAACTGCGCGCTGCTGGTGAAGCCGGGCATCTTCGCCGCGATGAGCCGGCACTATCAGTCGATCGACCCGAAGGCGCGCGTACAGATGGCGGGCGACTTCGCGCCTTTCAGCTCCGTCAATACCGCCGTCGTCAGCGGTGAAAACGCGGCGAAGCTGCTGATCGCGCGGCTCGCGGCGGATTCCCTGCGTCGGCCGTCACTGAAAGCAGCTTGAACAGAATCGGAAGTCGATGAGCGAAGCACGCAAAGCGGCGCAAGCTTCCGTTGTGGTGATCGGCGCGGGGCTGGCGGGCTTGAGCGCGGCGTTCCGCCTGCAGCAGGCCGGTTTCGCCGTCACCGTGCTGGAGAAGCTCGATCGTTGCGGCGGCCGCGTGTTGACGCTCCGGCGCGATGGCTACCAGATCGACGCCGGCCCCGACGCCATGACCGGCGGCTACAGCGAATATCAGGCCCTGGCCGGCGAGGTGGGACTCGGCGCCGAGTTTGTGGCCTCGAGTCCCGTCATCGGCTTGATCCGCGACGGCCGCGTGCTGGACATCGACATGGCGAGGCCGCTCACATCGGCGTTCACGCCGGCGCTTAGTGCCGGCGGCAAGCTGCGCATGGCGCGCGGGATTTTCCGCATCCGCAGGCTTCTCAAGGGCGTGGACTCCTTCCGCCTGACGGATTCGGCGGAGCTGGATGATCCGCTTGAGACCGCGGAGCAGTTCTCGCGGCGCAGCTTCGGCCGTGAAGTCAGCGACTACCTGATCGATCCGCTGGTGCGGCTGGTCGCCGGCAGCGGCGCGGCGCGTGCTTCGCGTCTGAGCGTGCTCGGCGGGCTGGTCAACTGGTCGGTGCCGCTGATCAACATCCGCGGCGGGCTCGACCGTCTTCCGCATGCGCTCGCAGAGCGCCTGTCGATCCACTGCGGTGCCGAGGTGTTGAATGTGCTCGAACAGGATGATGGCGTGCGAATCACCTACCGCCATGCCGATGGCGTGACGCGGGACCTGCAAGCCGCCGGCTGCGTCATCGCCACCACGTTTGATGTCGCGCACAAACTCAACGCGGCGCTGTCGCAGGCTGCCGCCGGCTACGAGAAGCAGCTCAGCTACCTGAGCCTGGTATCGGTGTCGCTCGCCTATGCCGCGCCAACGCGGTCGCGCGCCTATGTCGTGCAGGTGCCGACCGTCGAAGACGCCGAAACCCTGCTGATCTTCCTGCAGCACAACAAGGCGCCGGATCGCGCGCCGCCCGGGCACAGCCTGATCACGCTCTACACCGACGGCGCCGTGACCTCGCGTTTTCTGCCGCAGTCGGATGAGCAGATCACCGCCTGGGCGCGCTCCCGCATCGAGCGCCTGTTTCCGGAAGTAGCAAAGCAATTCCGCTTCGTTGTCGTGTCACGCTGGCCGGTCGCGGGCTATCTGGCCACGCCGGGTTTCTGGCTGCGCACGCGGGATTTGTTGAAGACGCTGCGGACGTCGTCGCGCGTGCAACTGGCTGGCGATCTGTTCGGCGCCGGGTCCATGGAATCGGCTGTCGTCTGGGGTAGAAAAGCTGCGGAGCGTCTTAAAGAAAAGCTGCACGCCTGATGCACAAACCTCGTTGAACGGAGTGGCCATGCTGATCCCGGAACCACCGCTGGACATGCTCATCGACAAAAATGTCGAGCTTTACATCACCAGCGCGCTGGGCGCGATCGCCGTCTCCGCGCTGATCTATTGCCTGATCCAGTGGGCGCGCACCGGCCGGCCGATCGCTCTGCTGCTGTTCATCGGCGGCGGCGCGATGATGGTGTTCGAGCCGATGGTCGATACCGTCGGCGGCTGCTGGTTCCCGACCAATTCCTGGGTCGGCTTCGAAGCCTATGGCCGGCCTCTGCCGGTATGGCTGTGTCTGTCGTATTTCTTCTACTTCGGAATCGCCTCGGCGCTGGTCTGGATGGGCCTGCGCAAAGGCATGACGCGCGCACAGATCTGGATCGCTTTCGTCGCCGCCATGATGGGTGACCTGGTGTTCGAATCCGCGCTGCTCACCGTCGATCCCTACACCTACTACGGCCACCAGCCACTCTGGCTGTCCAATGGTTTCGCGCTGTGGTGGATGCCGGTCAATGCACTGATTCCGGTGGTTCTCGGCGCCGTGGTCTACTGCTTCGACGATTACTTCCGCGGCTGGCGCAGCCTCGCCATCGTGCCGGTGGCGCTGACCACTAGTGCCGCGGTCAACGCCAGCATCGGCTGGCCGTCGTGGCTGGTCATCAACACCGATTATTCCTGGATCGTGACCCAGCTCGGCGGTGTCGCCACCTTCGCATTGGCCTTCACCATCATCCAGGTGCTATGTCATTTCGTGGCGCAGGACGCGCGGGTGCCGGTATCGAGCTTGCGGCCTTCTGAGGCCTGACTGTCCGTCATTCCCGTGAGGACGGGAATGACAGATTTTCGTTTCAGGACGAGCCATACATGAACGCGATCAATCAAAAGCTCTGTGCCTGGTGCGGCATTTTCTGCACGCTGGGCTGGCTGATCGGATTCTTCGCCATCGCGGGCTTCGTGCCGCCGCCCGCGCCCTCGCTGAGCGCGGACGCGATCGCCGCCATTTTTCGCGGCCACTCGGTGGGCATCCGCATCGGCATGATCATCATGGTGCTGGGCTCGGTGTTGTACCTGCCATGGTCGGTGGCAATCTCCGCGCAGATGCGCCGCATCGAGCCCGATCCCGCGGTGTTCAGCTGGACACAGATGATCATGGGCGGCCTCTTCGTATGGGTCTTCCTAATGCCGGCTTTTATCTGGGAGACGGCGGCGTTTCGGCCCGAGGAAACCTCGCCGGAACTGATCCAGCGTCTCAACGATCTGGCGTGGATGACGTTCATCAGCCCGGTGGCCACCGTCTTCGTGCAGGGCCTCTGCATCGGCCGGGTGATTCTGCAGGACCGTCGCGCGCAGCCGATCTTTCCGCGCTGGGTGGGCTGGTTCAACATCTGGGCGGTGATCGTATATCTGCCGGGCGGGCTGATCCCGCTGTTCAAGACCGGGCCGATCGCCTGGAACGGGCTGCTGGCGCTGTGGATCCCGCTGGTGATCTTCGTTGCCTGGATGGTGGGGATGAGCGTGCTGCTGCTCAAGGCGATCGATCGGCAGGTCGCCGAAGAGCGAGCTACGGCCTGACCTGGCTCGACCTGGCTTGCGCGTCGGAGCGCGCCGCGTCCACCCCGGCGATGCGATGCAGGGATCTGCGGAGGGTGTGCGTCATCACGATGAACCAGATCCAGAAAATCGAGAACGGCAGGTAGAAGCCGAACACGCCGTTCCAGGCGAACGGCCCGTGATGGAAGAAGAAGATGATGCTCAGCGGCAGCAGGGTCAGAAAAAACCACACGTTGAAATAGCCGACCCAGCGCGGAATGATCGGGTCTGGGTCTTCATCGGCGAATGCCGCGTAGGCGATGCTGATCACGACGAAATAGAACGGCGCGATCACGCCCAAAAACTGCGACCAGGCGATGTCGTTGAGCAGCTGCACCAGCTCCGGCGCACGGTCGGTGCGGAACGAGGCGATCAACCACCAGCCCGCGGGATAGGCCGTCAGCAGCACGTTGGTGCAGCCGGCGATGATCTGGCAATAAGTGAGAATGCCCGCGCCGCCTTCCACGCGCGCGATGGTCTTCGCCAGGATCGCGGTCCACGGCACATAGAACATCGAGCCCACCAGCACCAGCACCATGCCGGCGCGGATGCCGAAGACGTTGTCGAGATAGACCTGGGCGATCTGCTCCGGCC
Organism: uncultured Hydrocarboniphaga sp.; assembly: GCA_964246995.1. Taxonomy (GTDB): domain Bacteria; phylum Pseudomonadota; class Gammaproteobacteria; order Nevskiales; family Nevskiaceae; genus Hydrocarboniphaga. Next base: position 63,988 of record CAXTSJ010000009.1, on the reverse strand, counting down.
CCCAGCTCGGCGGCTGCGAGGGGAAGAAGCCGGCCAGCGGCAGGATGCCGATCATCAGGAAGGCAATGTAGACGGTGCCGCTCCAGGAGGCGCGCTGCAACAGCTTGAGTTGGGCCTGGGCGGAAAGCATCGGCTCAGGCTTCGAGCAAATCCCAGCAGGGGCGCGTCAGCGGCTCCTGCGCGGCGCGTTCCTCCTCGGACAAATGACGCTGCAGCGCGCCGACCGCGACGAGGATGATGTAGGCCGCGAACTTCTTGAAGTAGTCGAAATTCTCGATCGCGCGTCCGCCGGCATCGCGGTAGCGTGCGAGCCATTCCGATTCGCTCGGCGGCTGCGGCAGGCCGCTGGCTGCCGGCGCGGCGAACAGGCGATTGCCGACGCACTGCAATGCAAGATCCGCCTCGATACGGCCCAGGCCCGACATCTCCCAGTCGAGCACGCCGGTCAGCGTGTTGCCGTCGAAGAGGTAGTTGTGCAGCGAGCAGTCGCCGTGCATCAGTTCCGGATCGCCGCCGGGTACGTGCTCGACCAGCCAGCGATGCGCGGGCACCAGGCGTTCGTATTGCGGCAGGCGCACCCAGTCCCAGGTTTTCCAGTACCAATTGATGCAGCGCTCCATCGGCGTGCGGCCGGGCGCGTCCATCAAAAAATCCGAGAGACCCGCGGCGCGAATATCGGTGCGATGGATCGCGACCAGGCTGCGCATGATCTGGTCGAGCATGTGCTCGCGGTCCGCTGGTGTGGCCTCGGCGATCGGGCCGTTGAGAAATGCCGACGGATGCGGCGCGGTTCCGCGCGCGGCGGCCATCACATAGCCGGGCAGCCCGAGCCAGCGGCCTTCGGCATCCAGCCACAGCGGCTCGGGCACCGGCGCCGCGCATCCCTGCAACGCGCGTTGCACGCGGAACTGCCGCGCCATGTCGTATTCGAAGAACAGACGCGTCTCGCTGCCGGGTGCATGGCGCAGCACCAGATCGCGGGTCACGGGACCTGTGCCCAGATCGTAAGTTGCGGTGAACAGCACGATGCCGCTGGATGCGCCGACTTTGCTCGCACCGCCGACCCGGTCGAGCCGCACTGGGCCGACGATGCCGGGCTGGCTTTGGACGAAGGCGAGCAGCTGTTCGTTGCCGACGTGATGCACCGCAGCCTTGCCAGCGCTGATCACCGAATTGAGCATCGACCGCGCGTCGCCGCTGGTCTTGTCGGGCTGCGCTGATTCCGGATGTTGACTCATGAATGCCTCCCCCCGCGCCTCGAAGCTTTTTCGCATCCGACCGTTGAGGAACCGGGGACGTGTCAGTACTTGAATCCGCTGTTGAGATCGATGCCGAGATCGCCGTACATCACCATCGCCGTCGGCCGGCCGCCGAGGGTGACGGTACCGCCCGGATGCATGAAAGGCCCGGTGAGATACAGCCCCGCAATCTTCGGCACCCGATAGCTCGACAACGCCGGCGTCGGCCGCCGTCCGAGAATCTGCCCGCCGGCGGTGCCGATGCCGAAGATGTCGCCATTGACCATGCTGCCGGAATGGCGGTGATGGTCGAGCGGGGTTTCGATCAGGCGGCCGAGGATGCAGGAATCGTCGATGTTGGTGGTGAAGCGCTTGAACGACTCCCACACCAGATCGCCGTACTCCTGCTTGCGCGCATCCCAGGCGTCGAGACCGCCGTCGGCAAGTTGCAGTGGCGCGAAGTGATACAGATACAGCGCGCACTGATCCGGCGAGGGCACGCGCGTCTTGTCGATGAAGGAATTGATGATCGTCAGCGGGTTGAAGTGGCCGTAGGGAATCTCGCCGTACTTGTAGCCGTCGTAGATCTTGCGCATGCCGAGGAAGTCGCCTCGCGGCATGTATTCCACCACCATGCTGTTGCGCAGGATCGGATCGTCGCTGATGAATTTCGGCTCGCGGCTCAGCGAAATCTGCTGGTTCACCGCGCCGTGATTGCTGAGCTTCACCGCGCGCGCATCCTTGGCGACGTTGGCGTCGATCTCGGGGATGAACTTCTGCAGGTTCCAGGGGTGGATGCAGGCTAGCACTGCGTCCTTGGCTGCGATCTTCTCGCCGTCCCTGAGCACGACGCCGGTCGCACGGCCGCTGGAGATCGTGACTTTCACCACCTCGGCCTGCGTGCGCACGGTGCCGCCGTGATATTCGATGCAGCTCACCAGCGCATCGGACAATTTCTGCGATCCGCCGACCACCGCGAACGGCCCCGATCCGTGCACCAGCGCGAGCAGGTTGTAGACCAGCACGCCGGTACCGTTGGACTCCGGATTTTCCATCGCCTCGCCGATCCACTTGAGGTAGTGCAGGCGCACTTCCAGGGATTCGAAATAGCGGCAGATGACGTCGTAGGCACTGTTGAAGACGCCGGCCGCCAGCTCGGCGCCGACCTCGTTGCCCTCGAGCAAACCGAGGAAGCGCGAGAACGGCATCGGCGGCGTCGCCGCGCCGGCGTTGAGCAGCGGACCGAACTTGATGCAGCGCGTGCCCAGTTCGCGATAGGCCTCGGCGTCGCGCGGCGAAAACTTCGCGATCGACTGCGCGGTGCGTTCCAGGTCCTGGTACGTCGCGAGCACCGAGCCATCGTCAAACAGCGTGGTGAAGGCCGCGTCCCACTCCTTGAACTGCAAACCGAAGCGCGATTTCAGCTCCAGCTCGTCGCGCGCCAGTGCCGGGCTGACCATGCAGGTCATCAGACCGGTGGCATGCGGATCGTGGATGAAGCCCGGCGCCACCTCCACCGACACCACGCCGCCGCCGCAACGCCGGTTCTTTTCCAGCACCAGCACTTTTTTGCCGGCCTTGGCGAGATAGGCGGCGGCGCTCAGCGAATTGGAGCCGGCGCCGACCACGACGATGTCGTATGCGGAAGTCATTGAGGAGTCCTGGAGCTGATTGGTGCGGCTATACTAGATCGCTAGCTTACTATAGGCTCGCCGCAGTTTTCTTTGACCACCCCGGGAGCGTTTTCGATGAAGCTATACACGACCGACAACTCCGATCTGATGGAGGTCTACAAGATCTATCCGGAGAACGGCAATCTGATGATCGAAGGCACGATCATGGGCGCGATGCCGGTCAAGGCGATCGTCAAGCCCGCCGAGATGCGCCGTGCGCTGGGGCTGATGTCGTTCAAGACGATGTTCATGGCTTTCCTGATGCTGTTCCGGCCGTCGCGCTAAGGATCGTCGCGCCGGATGGCCTTGCGCAGCAAAACGAAGGTCACCACAAACCAGCTGCCGAAGGCCACGAACGGAATCCAAAACCCGAAGAGGCCGTTCCAGGCGAACGGCCCTGCGTGGAAAAAGAACATCAGCTGGTCCGGCAGGATCAGCAGAATCACCCAGACGTTGAAGTAGCCCACCCAGCGCGGAAACACGGGGCGCGCGCTGGTGTCGCAGAACGCGGCGATGGCGATGGCGCCTGGCATCGTCATGAACAGCGACACGCCGCCGATGAATTGCAGCCAGGACATGTCGTTGAGCAAGTGGACCAGTTCGGCCGCGCGCTCGGGCCGATAGCAGGCGATCAGCCACCAGATCGCCGGGTAGAAAGTCAACACCATCGTGCCTGCGCCGCCGAGCAGGGCGCTGTAGGTGAGCACTCCGGCACGGCCTTCGATGCGCGTCAGCACGTCACCGAGCAAGGCGGAAAAAGGAATGATGATCATGGCGGCGAACATCACCATGACCATGCCGATACGGATTCGCAGGTAGTCGGACTGAAAGATGGCGGCGATCTCGTCCGCACCGGCCGACGGCAGGTGCGGCGGAACGAACCCGGCGATCACCCACCAGCCGAGAATCAGGCCTGCCGGATACAGCAGGCCGCACCAGGCGCCGAAGTGTTGAATGCGGGATTGGGTGGCGTTCTCGATACTCATGGTCGTGCCTTCTTGCCGGGTTCTCGAACGAGTAGTATGGAAGTACTATCATGCTACATGTAGCAGGCGAATCCCATGAGCCAAAGCAACAAGCAAATCGTTCTGGATTTTCTGGAACTGGCTTTCGCCAGCCGCACGGCCGACGCGATCGCCCTGTTGCATCCGGATCAGACGTGGTGGGTGGCCGGCCATCCTGCTCGGCTCAAAGTCGCGGGTCTCAAAGATCGAGTGCAGTCCGAGCGCTTGCTGGGACACTTTTCCAAAGCGCTGCCGGCCGGCATGCGCATGCAGGTGCACGGCGTGACCGCCGAGGGTGAGCGCGTGGCCGTCGAGGTGGAAGCCGAAGGCGATTGGTTCGACGGACGTCGCTACCACAACCGCTATCATTTCTTGATCGAGGTTCGCGAGGGCCTCGTCTTCAAGGTGCACGAGTACATGGATACCTTGCACCTGTCCGATCTCATGCGGAGTTGATCCGCTCGCCGTGATGTCGCAACAGATTCGCCGCCGCGCGATGGCCGAATTCCACTGCGGTGTTCTGGCCGGCCGCGGACAGATAGTCGCCGGCGAACTGCAGGCGCGATGACGGATCGATCTGCGCGTTGAAGTCGCCGATGTGGCGATAGCTGCCGACGCGCGTATGCGGCAGCGCGTGGCTCCAGCGGGTGACGTGGACGAACTCGATCTGCCCGGCCAGCTCCGGGAATACATTCAATACGGTTTGCAGCGTGCGCTGGCCGATGTTTTCGTCGCTGCGCTCGAACCATTCCGCAGAGGCAAGCGCCTCCCAGTCGCAGCCGATCAGGCCACGTCCGGTTGGCGCGCGATCCGCGGCCTTGTTGTGCTCGATGAACAGCAGTGCGATCTCGGCGTCTTCCAGCTCGGGCATCTGGATCAGGAAAGCGGGCGTGTGCGGAGCAATGCGCGTCGCCACCGCCACGGTGATGCCGCGCGTGTACTCAAGCTGGCGTGAAAGCTTGCCGAGCGAATCCTGGAAATCCGGGCAAAGACGCGCCGCCGTCGGGAGCGGGCAGGCAACCACGCAGGCGTCGAAGCCTTGCTTGTGCTGCACACCGGTCGCGTCGATCACCTCGACATCGACGAACTCGCCCGTCTGCGATACCCGCGTCACTTCATGGCGCAGCCGCACGTCCAATGTCGCTGCAAGCACTTCGGCGAACCGCGCCTGTCCGCCTTTGAGCGCGTAGATCTGCGAGGAGAAGATATTGGCGAGCCCGGAGAACAGCTCGACCTTGCTGACATGGCGCGTGTCGGTGATCAGCATGGTGCGCACCACCGGGCCGCAGAGGTAGGCGTCGATCTCCGGGTTCAACTTGCGCTGCGCGTAGGCGTGGGCGGTCTCGGTGTCCAGCGGCGCGGCTTTGCGCATGTCGGAATAGTCGAGCTGGCCGCGCCGCAGCGCTTTCAATAGATCGAACACCAGTGGCACCAACTGCAGCTTGGATCTGAGCGACAGCAGACGCGTCGACAGGCCCGACCAGATCATGCGGTCGAGATTGATCAGGTGGACGCGGTTCTGACGGAAGACGCCGAAGCAAGGCGATGCGGCGACGATCTCCGCACGCAGGCCCAGTTCATCCGCGAGCGCGAGGTACGCGCTGTAGGTGGCGCCGATGGCGGTGGCACCGGTGTCGATGATGTAGCCGCCCCGGCGCACCGACTGCACGCGGCCGCCGACTTCGCCGAGCGTTTCGAAAACCTGCACGTTCCAGCCGCCACGCTGCAAGCGATACGCGGCGGTGAGGCCGGTCAATCCGGCGCCGATGACGGCGGCCGACGGCCGGCCCTGGTTCGAAGCCAACAGACTCTCAACCCGCGGTCTGCTTGCGGCGCGCGACAGCGCCGTGCTGCACGCGCCTGGCCGAGGATGCGGGCCCCGACGCCTCATATGCCGGCAGCGCCTTCTTCAGCTCCGCGATGAACTGCTGAGAGAACGCCTGGCTGAAATACAGTTGCACGACGCTGTGGCTTTGCAGCGCGCCTTCGAAGATCGCGCTGTCAGGCGCCATGTCCAGGTTCGGGTGTTCGATCTGCTCGATGCTCAGCCAGCCCAGCCACATCATCCACCAGCTTCGAGCCAGCGTGCGCGGCGTGATCGGCGTTTTCATCGGCTGCATGTCGCGTTTGTCGATCAGATCCTGAAAGACCTGCTCCGAGGTGCCGATGATGCGTTCCTGCAGCGCCAGATAGCGCGACCGCAAAGCCGGCTCGTCGCGCAGCAGATGGTTGAGTCCATCGAAGAAAAAGCGATAACGCCAGAGCGTGCGCAGCACGGCGATGGTGTGCAGCGCGCCGTCGACCGCGCGAAAGCTCTGCCCGGGGACCACCGATTCCAGAACCTCGCGCCGAACTTCCTCCTCCATGCGCGGAAACACGGCGAGCACGATGTCGCTCTTGGACTTGAAGTGATAGGCGAGATTGCCGGCGCTGATGCCCAGGTGCATCGCGATCTTCAGCGCCGGGACGCTTTGAAAGCCTTTCTCGTTGAACAGCTTGAGGCTCGCCTCGAGAATGCGATCCGCGGTGGTGAGGGTGCCGGCCATGCGGCGGAATCCAGGGCTGCGACGCTCAGGCGTCGAACAGATCTTTGTGGCCGCGCAGATGCAACAGCGCGCGCGACAGGTGCTTCTCCACCATGCTCACCGTCACGCCCATCTTCTGCGCGACTTCGGCGTAAGACAGCTCGTGGAATTTATGCAGCACGAACGCTTTGCGACAGGATTCCGGGAGTTCGTCCAGAAGCGCGACAACCCGGCTCAAACGCGCCGACGCGTCGATCTGGTCCTCGGCGCTACGACGCGGACACACGATCTCCATGGTTTCGCCGTTGTGCGCTACCGAGTCGTCGTCCAGATTCGGGAACAGACGCCGCTGCCGCTGCTCGCGGCGGATGCTGTCCACCGCCAGGTTGGAAGTCACCGTGAACAGGAAAGCCTTGGGATGCTTGAGGGTGGGGTGATCCGCCGGCATCGTCAGCATGCGGATGCAGGCCTCCTGCACCACGTCTTCGGCCTCAAAGTGACTGCCCAGCTTGCGCACCACGTGACGCCGCAGATTGCCGAACTCCCGGCCATACAACTGCGTCATCATCTGGGTCATCGACGCTTGGTTTGCGTGCATTTGCCCGTTCCCTCCATCTGGCTTAAATAGGTGTTAGAAACTATTTACCAGAAGCTACAAAAATCCGGCTGCGAAAGCAAGCCCTGCCGCACGCGGTCCGGTGGTTGAGGTGCCGGGTAGGGCAGGGCGTCTATCAGCAGTCGCGACAAATGCATCCGCCAACAGCGCAAGTCTTCAGGATTCTCCGAACATGGCAGTCACCTCGAACAAGATCACGGCGATGACCACCCCGGGCATCCGCGCCGCCGCCGACACCACGGCCGCGCGCTTCTGGATCGCCACCGGCGCCTTCTGGCTGGTATTCTGCGTGGTCGTCTGGGGCGCCTGGATCATGGGCCCGGACTTCAAGCCCAATACCATCGGCCGCGATCTGGCGCCGGCGGGTTATGTCACCTGGATCCGCTTTGTCGAAATCGCCTCGGTGGTGCTGGCGATCGCGCAGATCTGGTACTTCATCGTCCGCCCCAAACTCAAGACCGGGCGCATGTCCTTCGACGGCCTGTTCTTCATCGCCTGCTGGATGCTCTACATCCAGGAGCCCTGGATCAACTACAACGCGCCGCAATTTCTCTACACCACCGTGTCCTACAACATGGGCTCCTGGTGCAATTACATTCCCGGCTGGAACAGCCCGAACGCGGAGCTGATTCCGGTCGGCAGCGTCATCTGGTGTTTCGCGTATCTGACGCTGGTGGGGATGTGGGCCTACACCGGGTCGGCCTTCATGCGCTGGGTACGCAAGCGCTGGCCGGGCCTGACCACCTGGCAACTGATCGGGCTGTGTTTCCTCGCCTTCATTCCCGCTGATCTGATTCTCGAACACATCATCCTGATCACGGGGCTATTCAATTATTCGACAACGGTACCGAGCCTCACTTTGTGGGCGGGCGAGAAGTATCAGTTCCCGCTTTATGAGGTGCTGAGCTGGTGCGCAACGCTCACATCCCTGTCCGCGATCCACTTCTTCCGCAACGACCAGGGCGAGTCCTATGGCGCACGCGGCATCCACAAGATGAAGGTGGGCGAGGGCGGCAAGACTTTCCTGCACTTCCTGGCAATTCTGGGCACCGCGCAGGTGATGTTCTTCCTCACCTACAACGTGCCCTATTTCTACTGGAGCACCAAGGGCGGATCGTTCCCGCCGTACGAGGCCTGGCGTGTCGGCGGCCTCTGCGGGCCAGGCACCAACTACGATTGCCCGGGCCTGAAAGTACCCGTGCCCAAGGCTGACAGTCCGACCAACCGCATCGTCGAGATCATGCCGGTTATCGGCAAATAGATCGTGAAGCAGAGCGCAAGAGTCGCCGTCGTCGGCGCCGGCATCGCCGGGCTCACCGCCGCGTACCGGCTGAAGCAGGCGGGCCATACGCCGGTGGTGTTCGAATCCAGCGACTACGTCGGCGGGCGCATCAAGTCGGTCCGCCGCGGTGATTTCCTGTTCGACATCGGTGCCTTCATCTACCTCGGCAGCTATCAGCAAAGCATCCACCTGATGCGCGAAGTGGGGCTGGGTTCGGCGATGGGCCCGTTCGATGCTTACGGCGCGATGCCGCGCGACGGCCAGCTTAATTTTCTGGACTTCAGCAAGCCGCTGCGCACGATCCTGGGCACCGGCTACATCTCCGCCGGCGCCAAGTTCAAGCTGCTGAAACTCATGCGCTTGCTGCTGCGCCACTGGAAGGATCTCAACTACGAGGACGCCAGCGGCATCGCTACCATCGACACTGACTCGGTGCGTTCCTACTGCGAGCGTGAGCTGGGCCCGGAGTTGCTGGAATACATCGCCAGCGTCGTCATCCGCGGCCCGTGGCTGGCCGATCCCGGCGAGGCGTCCATCGCGCAGTTGCTGTGGACGATGAAGAACTTCTTCAAGCCCTATTTCTATGGCCTCGACGACGGCATGGACGCTTTGCCGCGTGCGCTCGCAAGCCATCTGGAGGTGCGGCTCGACACCACGGTGACGAGCGTCGTCGACAATGGCCAGTCGGCCGCGATCACCTGGAACGCAGCGGGCGTGGAATCGCAGGATCGCTTCGACGCCTGCGTGCTCACGGCCACCGCCAACCAGATTCTGGAGCTGTATCCGCAGGTGTCCGGCATCCAGCGGCAGTTCTTCGAGACCACCGAATACATCACTTGCGTCAACACGCACATCGCCCTGCGCCAGCGGCCGAGCAATCCGGCGACTTACATCATGGCGTCGCCCAAGGAGCAGCCCGCGCTGTGCGGCGTGATCGTCGATCACCTCAAGGCACGCGGCCGCGTGCCCGAGGGCAAGGGCATGATCACCGCCTTCTGCACGCACGACTGGTGCAGCGCCAACTTCGAAACACCGGACGAACAGGTGCTGGCCGCAGTGCTCGGTTTCATCAAGCCTTACTACGGCGATCTGAGCAGCGACGTCGAAGACTTCATCATCGGCCGCTGGAAGCGGGTGGTTCCGATCATGCGCGAAGGCCGCTTCAAACAGGTCGCGGCCTACCAGCGCTCGGTCGATCCGCGCGCACGCGTGCAGTTCGCGGGCGATCTTGAGCCGATCGGCGGCGTCAACGCGGCCCTGGTCAGCGGCGACGCGGCGGCACGGCGGATCATCGCGAGCCAGGCGGCCTAGCACGGAGAGCGACTCAAGACATGCAGACCGCCGACGCATCACGCAAGCTCGCCACGCCAATCACCGGCACGCCGGCGCACCCGATCAAATTCTTCGCGATGCTCGGCGTCATCATCACGGCGGTGTTCGCCAAAACGCTGTACCAATGGGTCACCGGGCCCTACTTCAAGCCCTCGCCAGTCGGCACCGATCCGATCCCGGACTGGACGCTCGCGCTGATCCGTTTCAGCGAAGTGTTCTGCGCCGCGCTGATCCTGGTCTTCCTGTGGGCGCTGCTGATCAAGCCCTGGATTCGCGACAAGCGCATGCCCTGGGACGGCATGCTGATGCTGTGCCTGTTCACGATGTGGGTGCAGGACTCGATGTGCAATTACTTCAACTTCACGTTCATGTACAACGCCTACTGGCTCAACATGGGTTCATGGTCCTCGTACCTGCCCGGTTGGCAGTCGCCGCGCGGCAGCCATCTGCCGGAACCGATTTTTCTGATGGGCGGGATTTACCTGTGGTGGACCACGATCAACGTGCTGGCTTTCTGCTGGACGCTGAAGAAGCTGCGCGTGTGGATGCCGAACCATTCGATGCTGATCCACATTCCGATCGCTTATCTGGTGATCTGCGCACTCGACATGATTCTCGAATTGCCGGCCTGCTTCACCGGCCTGTTCGCGTATCCCGGCGCGCCGCGCTGGGCGACGCTGTGGCCCGGCACGCCGCACCAGTTTCCGCTGTACGAAACCTTCTTCATGAACTTCAACTACACCGCCATCGGCCTGCTGCGTTACTACCGCGACGACAAAGGCGAGTCGTATGCAGAGCGCGGTGCGAGCACGCTCAAGTTATCGGCCGGTGGCAAAACCGCCGTGTGTTTCTTCGCGCTGATGGGCTTCTGCAACCTGTCGTACTTCATCGTCTACTTCATGCCCTACAACTGGATGGCGATGCAGGCCGACACCTTTCCGCGGTATCCGTCCTACATGCGCGTTGAAATCTGCGGCGAGGGCACGCCCTACGCCTGCCCGAGCCGCGAAGTGCCGGTGCAGAGTCGCAACTCGCTCGCCATCGCACCCGACGATCCGCGCTTGTCGCCGACGGCACGGCAGAACTGAGGGCACGCACCCGATCTTTGTGAATCAAGTGGTAGCAGGTAAACAACCAGAGGACTTTGTGATGAGCCATGACTCAGTGACCCAAGCCAGCAAGCAGGTGGTAGAGAAGCTGTACGCCGATGCGAAACGCGGCGATGCGGTGGCTGTTTTCTCTGTGATGTCCGAAGACCTCGTCGTGTACGAACCATCGTTTCTCCCTTATGGAGGAACCTATCGTGGGCATGAGGGATTTCACTTCCTCTTCGAAAAGATCGGATCACTGATCGACTATACCGGCCTGCGCCTCGATAGCCTTGTAGCCCAGGATGAGCGTGTCATTGGCGTGTTGTATCTGCCCTTGATCGGCGGTGATGGCGGGATCACGCTCGCGGAAGAATCCATCGTCCGCGACGGCAAGGTCGTGCAGATGCGAATCTTCATCCACGACGCCGGATCCCTGGTGCCGAAATCAAGTTGATAGCCGTGCAGAAAAAACCCGCGGTGGTTGTCGTCGGTGTCGGCTCGATGGGCCTGATTGCTGGGTATCACTTGAGCCTGGCGGGCGCCGACGTGACGTTCCTGGTGCGCCCGGCGCGGCTGCAGGCGCTGCGTTCGCCGCAAATCCTGTACTGCCACAACGACGGCCAGCTCAAACAATTCAGCGAGTACCAGGCGATTTCGTCCGCGGACGAGATCAAGACCGAATCGCTGGAGTTCGTGCTGGTCACGCTCGATGGCGCTTCAGCGCGAGCACCGGACGGGTGCGAGCTGCTGCGTTCGATCGGACAAGCGATTCACGCCAATGGCGCCAAGCTGATCATCGGCGGCGTCGGTGTCGGTCTGCTCGAACACACCATCGCGATGACCGGCTTGCCGCCGGAGCGGGTGCTGCAGGGCGTCCTCGGCCTGCTGAGCTATCAGGTGGCCGCGGCGAAGCTGCCGGTGCAGCCACCGGAGCGCGCGGAGCAGATCGAGCGCGCCGGCATGGCCTATGTGCAGTTCCCGAGCAAGGTCGGTTTCATCATGGAAGGCCGGCATGTCGAATCGGCAAAGGCTTTCGCCGCGCTGTACGAGCGTTGTGGCGTCTCGCGCTGCAGCGTGATCAACAGCAAGCTGTTCAACGTGCTCACCAACTCGCCCTTTCCGATCTTCGCCATCAGCGAGATCGCAGGCTGGCCGCCGATTGGGGATCTGGCCAAGAACCGCGAGCTATGGCAGCTCAACACACGGGCGCAGGCCGAGATCGCCCGCCTGAAGCAGCATGGATGGGTCGGCAAGCTGGTGGCGCTGGTACTGACCGACAGGATGCAGCTCAAGCTCAATCAAAAAATCGAGAGGGATGCGCTGCCGCTGGATTTCCAGGCTTTCAACCGCTTCCACCACGGTGGCAAGGTCCAGGCGCAGGACATCGAGATCATGCAGAACTGCGTCGCCGTCGGCATCAGCCAGGGCTTTGCGATGTCGGCATTGAAAGAAGTCTTGGTGCGGCTGGACGCACACAAGCAAGCGCAAGCCGGTTATAGATGATTGACATGAAATACAACTTCATAGGCCAGCAGGAATGGCCCACCAACGTCGTCATGCCCGCCGATGCCCAGCAGTTCGCGGAATGGCAATCGGCTCGCTGGTCGCAGCCTTCGTGCTGTGGGGCATCCGCAATCTGGTGACCCGCCGCGACCGCGCCTTGTTGATCTGCATGATTGGCTGCGGCGCGGCCTGCGTAATGGAGCCTCACCTCATGCGCATGTTCAAGTTCTTTTATCCGGAAGTCGGTCAGAACATATTTCTGGTCGGATTCGGACATCCGATACCCGTGTTCATACCGTTTTCGTACAGCGCATTCTTCGGACCTGCGAGCTATTTTTTCATGACCAGCAAGATGGCTCGCAACCTCAATCTGAAGGGCTTTCTGCTCGGAATGGCGCTGTTGGTCGCCGCCGAAACTGCGTTTGAAGTGGCGTCCATTGGAGCCGGCATATGGCTCTATTTTGGCAGCCAGCCATTCACGGTCATGAGCTTCCCTATCCACGTCGCCGTCATCATCGGTTGTGCCTGCGTCATGCTCGGTGCTGTGTCACGCCTATGGTTTGATCGGATCAAAGGTGCGCAGCAGTGGTGGATGGTGATCCTGTGCCCGCTGTTTCTGATCGCCGTGTTCAACGTGTTTATCTATCCCGTCGCTTTCGCCCTGGCGTCCGATGGTGGCGTGCCTGCCGCACGCATCGGTTCACTCACGTCGATGATTCTGGCGCTGGTGGTCAGTTACCAGTTCGCCAAAGCCCTGTCGCAGATGCCCGACACATCGGCGCCATCACCTGGCAGCGTGACGAGCAGAGCGCTTCCATGAGCCAGTACAACCGTGTGCACCCCTATCGGTCCGACGAGGTCGATGCGCCGGCCGACGCGATCTGGAAGATGTTGTTGAACTGGCCAGCCATCCTCGACTGGATGCGTGTAGCAGGCCGGCCCGTACCGCTGGTGGAAGTCACGCTCAAGCCCGGCCATGAAACTGGCAAGCTGCCCTGCACGCGTCTGTGTCGTTTCGACGTTTCAAATCTGCCACCCGGTGTCGTGATTCCCGAAGTCGTGCCGGAGACCCTGCTGCACGTCGACCCGGTCGCGCGCTTCATCTACTACAACATGGAGGGCGAAGGCCCTTTCGGCTTGCGCAACTACCTGGCGACAACCGAAGTGGATGACCTAGGCAATGGCCGCAGCCGCGTTACCTGCTCGGGCCGTTTCGATCTGCCGGAAAGCGCGCCGGCCGACCTGGTGAAGGGCGTCATCGAGAGCGTCTACGACTGCATCGTCCACGACATCGCCGCGACCCTTGTCAGGCGGACGACTTAGGAGACTGAAGGCCCACGTCGCCGCTATGGCCGATTGATCGGGCCTGGATTTTGGTGGCTCTGGCTTTCGGCCCCGCTGGTTTCTTCAAACTCCCCGGCAGTGCCTTGCGCAATTCTGCCTCCATTACCGCGCTGAAATCGGCGCTGAAATAAGAACCGGCGATGGTCAGATTCAGCGCGATGCCGTCGTAGATCGCGGCGTCGCCAGGCTCCTTGGTCATCGGGTTGGCAATGTGCTCGAAGCGCAGCCAGCTCAGCCACAGCATCCAGCAGCAGCGCGCCATCGTCAGCGTGCTGTTGGGCGCGACCGGGCGCATGTACTGCTGCGCGATCAACTCGTCGAACAGATCGCGCAGCGCGCCGATCACGTTCTCCTGTCGGCAATGTCCCAAAACCTCGTCGTCTACGAACCAGCGCTTCTTGCTTACTGAGGAACCCATCGCGGCGATCATGGCTTTGGCGTTCTGTTCGGAAACGTTGCAGCTACCTTCCCGCGGTACCCGTCCTACATGCGCGTTGAAATCTGCGGCGAGGGCACGCCCTACGCCTGCCCGAGCCGCGAGGTGCCGATACCCAGCCGTGGTTCGCTGGCGATCGCGCCGGACGATGCGCGCCTGTCGACCGGCAGACCGCCCCGGTAGGCTTGCACCGTGGGTGGCGCTGCTCCGACTATGTGGGCCTCGCGACCTTTCGGATTCTTTCATGATGCTCAAGGAACGCTTCAGCGCTTCCCGGCCGGATGCGTTTTTTCTCGATGCCGCGGATCCCGGTGCGCTGGCCGCCTTCCTGCTCGAGCGCGTGTGGATCAGGCCGTCGCAGCGCATCGCGTCGATCGAGCGCGCTGGCGAAGGCAACATGAATCTGGTGTTGCGGGTGGCGCTGGGCGACGGCGGCAGTTTCATCCTCAAGCAATCCCGCCCGTGGGCGGAGAAATTTCCCAGCGTCGAGGCGCCGGCGGAGCGGGCCGACGTGGAGGCCGAGTTCTATCGCCGGACCGCGACAGAGCCCGCGATCGCCGCGCGCTCACCGCGAATGCTGCATGCCGATTCCCACTCGCACATCCTGATGCTGGAAGACCTGGGCCACGGCACGGACCTGTTCCGCCTGTACCGCCGCGACTCGACGCTGGATGCCGACACCCTGATGGCGCTGATGGACTATCTGGCCGCCTTGCACCGGAATTTCCGCCGCCCGGGATGCGGCTTTGTCATCGAGAATCTGGCGATGCGCGCGTTCAACGCCGAGCACATCTTCCGCTTCCCGTTTTCCTCTCATGCCGGGTTTGATCTCGACGCGGTCACGCCCGGCCTGGCTGCCGTGGCGGCCACTTGCCGCGACGACGCCGCACTTCGAAGCCGCATCCAGATGCTCGAGGGTCGATATCTCGGTGTCGGCGATACGCTGCTGCACGGCGACTTCTTCCCCGGCAGCGTCCTGCTGACGGATTCGGGCGTGCGTGTGATCGACCCCGAGTTCTGCTTCTTCGGAGACGCCGAGTTCGACGTCGGCGTGCTGCTGGCCCACCTCACGCTGGCGGCCCAGCCGAAGGCGCTGATCGGGCAGGGCCTGGCGCGCTACACCGAGGCGGTATCCGGGTCGCTGCGCTTTTCTCAGGCGCTGTGCTGGCAGTATGCAGGCGTCGAGATCCTGCGCCGCCTGTTGGGCCTGGCGCAGCTACCCCTGACGCTGGACTTGAGTGCGAAGCAGGCGCTGGTGGAGACCGCGCGCGCCTGGGTGCTGCGCCCCGAGACGGAGCGCCGCTGACGGGCCATACAAGGCAATCGCGATCAGCTTCGCGGCGGATCGATGATCGCCTTTAGCGCCTGGAATTCGCACAGCGGTCCGAACCCAAGGCCTGCCGCTGGCGAACGCAGATCGGGCTGTGGACTCAAGCCGACCGTTCCCACCGCGCCGACGCCCATGCAGGCGTTGCGAAGATTGCCCCAGACATTGTAGAAGCGGTCTGCCTCCTGATCCGGAGCCTGCCCGCCGCAGCGGACATAGGTCTCCATGAAGGAGGACCAGGGCACGACCTGTTCGACGAACGGGCGGCAGTACACAAGGTCGGCGGCAGGATCGCCAAGGTGCGCGAACTCCCAGTCCAATACCGCGTTGACCTGTCCGTCCTGCATCAGAAGATTGTGGAAGCCGATATCGCCATGGACGAGCCTTGCCTCATCGCCGCTGGCCTTCAAGGGGTGATTCCACAGCCAGCTGAAGGCCGCTTCGATTCGTGGATGAAGCGCCTGCGTTCTGGATCGGTAGTGCGCGTAATAGCTGCGCATGTTCTGCAATGAGGCTTCGTGCCTGCTGATTCCGTTTTTGCCCGGCTGTCCGATGTCCGCCGGTCGCAGCGAATGAATGCGCGCGAGGATTTCCGCCAGCTTGTCCGCGAAGATCCGGCAGGACTCGGGACTGTCCTTCCATCGCGCAACCTCATTGCTGCCTGCGACGCGGCGGACCACGATGAAACGGCCGCCGAAGTGCTCTGCATCGCTCTCGCTCCACAGGGGTGTGGGCACGGGGATTCCGTTGGCGTCCAGCGCCTGGAGTAGCGCCAACTCCCCGGTGACGGAGGACGGACCGGGCGGCACGAAGAAATCCTTGCGCATGACGACCGCACCTGCGAAGGGAGTCTCGCCGGCGATCTCGAACAGGATCGTGTCCTTGCCGAATCCGCCCGGTAGCGGCCGGACCTTCGAAGCCCGTTGGTCCGGGTACTGGGGAAATCGCAACTGCAAATAACGAGTCAGCGATGCCTCATCGATCGCGCTCCATCGGGCCGAAGACTGTTTCTCTCCACCGAGTCGTCCTCCCTGATAGATCTCGGCAAAGCCGGCGCCGCCTTCGGGGTCGAGCGCTCGCATCAGCGAGGCTTCGATGTCGACATACGCCGCCAACTCGCCCGGATCCTTCACTGATGCCGCAAGTCCGCGAATCTGTTGCGAGAGCCCGCCGACTGTGGCGGACTCGTCGAAGCCGTAATCCGCAGCCTCGGGCATATCCATCCGGCCCAGCATTTCCCCCAGTTGCTTGCAATAGATTTCCCGCTGCTCGTCCGCCGACGATATCTCGACGACAGCCCAGCGCAGCAGCCGCGACATATAGTCGATGGACAGTTTCGCCGATGGGTCCTGCAGCTGAGGCAGTACCTGCATCCTCAAGTCACGGTCGATCAGTTGCAGCACGCGTCCTACGAGCTGAGCATTCATTGGCGAGGTTCTCCCAGGTAGCGCTGGCCGATTTCCTTGGCGAGGCGGATCGGGGTCTCTGAATTGCGCATCGCCAGCGCCTTGGTCATCTCCGAATACTTCGAGGCCGAGCTGAACAGCAGCTCATGGGGCATCAGCATCGCCAGCTGACGTTCGAAGTGCTGAACGTGCACCCGTCCGACGAGCTCGTTGAGAAAATCGTTGCCGGAGAAATGATTGACGACGATGTGGTAGTGCGTCATCAGCGATAACAGCGTCATCGCATCCTGCGTTCTGCCGACGCCTGCGATCTTCGGCGTCAGATGATTGAGCAGGCGCAGACAAGCCGCGAACGGCTCCGCGGGCTGCTTCACAAAGAGCTCCATGCCGTTGCAGTAGACGCCCGCGACGCTCACCGACCGGTCGGACAGTTCCTTGCGGCTCAATCGCCGTATCCGCGCGCCGCGATTGACGACGAGCTGGATCACGCCGTCGCCCGCGAGAATCCGCAGCGCTTCGCGCAATGGGCTGCGGCCGACCTCCAGCTGCGCGCAAAGCTCGGACTCGATCAGACGCTCACCGGGTGCAAGCTCGCCCTCGCCGATCATCGCATCGAGGCGCGCCACGATCTTCTGCACCGCCGTTGAGGAGCCGACTGAGAGCGTCAGGTGCTCGTGGACGATGGCGGCAATCTCGGCGTCCAGGTCGATCTTTGCCTGTGCATCGACTTTTGATTTTGCAGTGCTGGCTTTGCTGGGACGAGCTTTGGGAGCCACGGAATACGTCTCGGGAAGTGCCGGTTCGGCTCTCATATTAGGTCCTCGAAAGACTTCAAACCCAGTGCTGCGAAGAAGGTCGCTTGACAGCTGGAATAATGTCGATCAAATTGTATACGCTTTAATACACATAAAAAAGCGGGGGCAACAAGACCCTCAAATGACGAGGGCGAGGCCATCGGTCTCGACGATGAGGAGATGCGAGATGCAGAACACCCGGCTGTTTCCGCATGCCCAAAGCGAGCTGGCGATCGCCGGCACGACGCTGAAGAACCGCATCGTCCATGCGCCCATCGCCACCTCCATGGACGGCACGATCAACGACCAGCTGATCCGGTTCCACCAGGCGCGGGCGCGCGGCGGGATCGGCTTGTCGATCCTCGAAATCGTCAGCGTGCATCCGTCCACGCCCGTGGGGCTTCAGCCCTGGGCGGGCGATCTGTCTGCGGGGTACGCGCGGCTGATGGACGCAGTGCGCCCTTATGGCATGCGCATCTTCCAGCAGCTCTGGTATGGCGGTTTCAACAGTGCCTTCTCGGCAGCTGCGCTGGCCGCACCCGCGCCCTGGTCGGCCTCTTCGCTACCGGGCTACTCGCCTCTGACGGGCCAGGCGGGCGTTGTGGCGCAGGCCATGACGCGTTCGCAGATTCGTGAGGTCGTCGACGGCTTCGCCGAGGCCGCGCTGCGCGCCAAAGACGGCGGCATCGACGGCGTGGAAGTACACGCCGCCCACACCTATGCCGTGCAGCAGTTCATGTCGCCGCTGTGGAACCATCGTCAGGACGAATATGGCGGCTCCATCGAGAACAGGCTGCGGTTCGCCATCGAAATCCTGACGGCGATCCGCGCCGCCGTCGGACCGGCGTATCCGGTCGGCATCCGCTTGAGTCCCGAGCACACACCGGGCGGCCTGACGGCGGTCGATCTGGCCGACATCGTGCGTCGGCTGGAAGCAGCGGTGCAGCTGGATTTCATCGATCTCTCCAGCGGCGGTTATGTCGCCTTCCCCAACATCATGCTGGGACTGCCCGCGCCGGCTGGTTACCAGGCGGACGTCGCCGCCATCGTCAGTGCCGCGACCACCAAACCGGTGATCGCGGTCGGACGCTTTCGATCACTTGCCGAGGCCGAGCAGGTCATCGCCTCCGGTACCGCGAGCCTGGTGGCCTTCGGTCGCCAGCTGCTGGCGGACCCGGAGCTGGTCAATAAATCACTGGCCGGCGACAGCGCCGCAGTCCGGCCCTGCATCGCCTGCAACCAGGGATGCATCGGGTCCCAACTGGGGCCGTATTACCGCCTCGGCTGCACCGTGAATCCTGTGGCACTCGCAGGCACGCCCGAACGGGATCTGGATCCGGCGCCTGCGCCGCGGCGCGTGATCGTCATCGGTGGCGGCCCTGCCGGAATGGAAGCCGCGCGCGTGGCAGCGCTGCGAGGCCACGCGGTCACGCTCATCGAGCAAAGTGGACAGCTCGGAGGAACGCTGCGCCAAGCCGCCCGTGCTCCGGGCCGTGCTCCATTCTTCGACTTCATCGCCTGGCAGGAGGGCGAACTCGCAAGATCGGGCGTGACGGTCCGCTTCAACGAAACCGTTACCGAAGAGAACCTGGCCTCACTGTCTGCAGACGCCATCGTGTTCGCCACAGGAGCGAAAGTGGATTCGTCCGGCCGGCTCATCTATCGGCCCGGCATCCTCGTCGAAGGCATGCACGATGCGGCGGTGCACTCGTCGCGGACGATCTTGAGCGGAGACTGGGCTCCGCCGCCGAACGCCCGGACCGCCCTGGTCTACGACGACGTCGGGCACTATGAAGCGGCAGCGGTGGCGGAAGAACTCCAGAGGCTCGGGCTGGGCGTGACGTTCGCAACGCATCACGCGTCGTTCATTCCCCTGCTGGAGCCCGCACAGATCGCGGGCCCGACGCTGGCGCGTCTGCGCGATGGCGGAATGAGCTTTGTCCCGCGCGCCCTCCCGGTGCGCATTGCGAACGGCCGCTGCGAGCTGAACTACCTCGGCTCGCAACGCGGTCAGGACATTGCCGCCGATGTCGTCGTGCTGGTGACGCAAACCCAGCCCGACCGCGGACTGGCCAGCGCCGTTGCCGGCCACATCGAAACCCACTTCGTGGGCGATGCCTTGACCACGCGATTCCTCGATGGCGCCGTCGCCAGTGGCCAGGACGTCGGCCGCCGTTTGTGACGCGCTCACGCATCCCTTGCAAACCAGGACCCAGCTCATGAATTCCACTCTCGGGCACGACCTCTTCAGCGCCGCGACGCTGGAGAATCCTTACGAACTCTATGCCGCGCTGCACGAGCAGGCGCCGGTGCAGAAGATCACGCATCCGGTGAGCGGAAGCGAGGTTTATCTGATCACCAGTTTCAGGCACGTCACGGAGGTCCTGCAGTCGCCGCAACGCTTTTCGAGCCGTTGCGGTGATCTGATGTACGGCGGTCTGGGCGGGCATTCCGAGGCCAATGAAATCCTCGCCAAAGGCTATCCCACCCGCAGTTCGATGCAGCTTTCGGACGACCCCGAGCACCAGTCGCACCGCGCCCTGGTCAGCGGCGTTTTCACGCCTGCCCGCATCGGCAAGCTGTCCGAGTTCATCGAGACCGCGGCCGACGAGCTGATCGACGCGTTCATCGAAACCGGCGAATGCGACTTCATCGAGCAGTACGCTGCGCCCCTGCCGATCTATGTGATCGGCAGCATGCTGGGCATCGAGCGCAGCGCGTGGGGCGACTTGCGCCGGTGGTCCGACGCTTACGTCGTGCGCCTGAGCCAAACGCAGACGCTGGAGCAGGACATCGAAGCCGCACATGCAATCGTGGAATTGCAACGCTACTTCATGGCGTCGATTCAAGACCGCCGCGACAGCCCGCGCGACGATCTGCTCAGCGATCTGGTGCAGGCGGCCCAGGCCGGCAAGGAGCCCCTGGCCGACACTGACCTGCTGGCCATCATCGAGCAGATCGCGGTCGGCGGCGCGGAGTCGTCGCGCAACACCATCGCCGGCGGTCTGGCGCTGCTGCTGAAAAATCCCGAACAGATGGCGATCCTGCAGAAGGATCGCTCCCTCATCGGCAACGCAGCCGAAGAGATTCTTCGCTACTACACGGCGGTATCGGGCATCTGGCGCCGGACGCTGGAGGAGACCGATCTGAACGGCGTCACGATTCCGGCGGGGGCGGCGGTCCTGCTGCGCTTCGATGCGAGCAATCGCGACGACCAGCAGTTCGCCAACGCCTCGGTCTTCGATGTGACGCGCCCGAACGCGCGGCGCCACCTGGGCTTCGGCGGCGGCATCCATCATTGCCTCGGGCACATGCTCGCGCGCAAGGAACTCACCGCCTCGCTCGACTCGATCCTGCGGCGCATGCAGAACATCCGTGTGGACTTCGCTCGCAGCGACCTGAGCCATCACGCCAGCCTGCTCCAGCGCGTGACCCGCCGCTTGATCATCACTTTTGAGCCTGGCGCGACTCTGGGCGGCACCGCCAATTTCGACGCGGTGGAGCGCGCCGCGCCCAAGCGCGGTTAGGCGTGACCCAGGCACGGATTTGCAAGTGCCTCGGATCGAGAGACAAGCAGCGACTATGAATCGGAGAGAGGGAATCAAATGCTGAACCGGATTGCGGTACTCATCGCGATGGGAGCCATCGCCTCCACTGCCGCGGAAGCTCAGGACACTCAGGCCCTGCCATCGGCGCCGGAAGCGGAATCGGCCGTGGACGCGCCCGCCACTTACGATCAGGTCGTCAAGGTCGATCCGCCCGCGCCGGCGACCGACGAGGCCCCGCCGCCCAAGGCATCGTCGAGCCGCCTGATCGAAGAAATCGTGGTGACCGCCCAGAAGCGTGAGGAGAATCTTCTGGATGTTCCGATCTCCATCAACGCCTTCAGCAGCGAGACCCTGGACGCGAGAGGCGTGGTGGATCTGAAGGATCTCAACCGCACCACGCCGGGACTCAACATCACCTCCACGGCCGGCTACACGGTGACGTTCCTGCGCGGCGTCGGCAACGATGCTTTCATCCTCGCCGATCCGAGCGTGGCGCTGTATGTCGACAACGTGTACTACCCGGTCGCGCAGGGACAGGCGCAGAACCTCGGACTCGTCGAACGAGTGGAAGTGCTCAAAGGGCCACAGGGCACCTTGTTCGGCCGCAACGCGGTGGGCGGAGCCATCAACGTCGTGCTGAAAGATCCGGATCTGCAAGAGCCCAAGATATCGCTGCAATCGAGTTACGGCAGCTTCAATACCTCGAATTCCCGCCTCTATGGCAGCCTGCCCGTCACGGAGTCCTTGGCGGTCAGCCTGTCGGGGACCTATGACAACGCGGGCAGTTATCTCGACGGAACCATCGGCACTCCGAGCCGCGAACTGCCCAATGAAAAAAGTCATGGCGGCCGCGTCGCCGTTCGCTGGGCACCGCTGGACGTCCTGGACATGAATTTCTCGGCGCTTCGGACCAAGGCCAAAGGGGTGTCCTCTCTGCTGGTGTTGAATGCCGACCCCGCGCCGTTGTTCCAACCCGTCATCCAGCCGCAAACCGGCTACGACGGCAGCGTCAACGAGAACACGCTTTCCAAGGTCGACAACACGGTTTACGCCGGCCGCATCAAGCTCGACACCGACTGGTTCGACGTCAAACTGCTCGCCAGCGATCAGGACGTCGAAACCGCCGTCGAGGTGGACTTCGACGGATCACCGACGCCGCTGGCGTTCTTCGACGCCGACCGCTTGTACGGCAAAATCCAGACCGGCGAAGTGCAGATCCTGTCGAACGCTTCGACCTGGGGATCCGACCGCTTCAAGTGGATCGCGGGCGCTTACTACTTCAAGAGCCGCCAGGGATTCGATCCGGTCGCCTTGAATCTCGGGTCCACCGATCTTGAACAGGGTCTGGTGCTGGGCGTGCCGATTCCCGACGCCTTGGCGGGGCCGGTTGCCGATGCGCTGGCCGGGCTGCCCGTTCCGGGCGGAACGACGGTCGGCCTGGTCGCGCTGGTGGATGCCAAATCGATGGCCTATTACGCGCAGGGCACGTTGGATTTGACGGACTGGGCGTCGATCACGGCGGGCGCCCGCTATCAGGACGAAAAGCGCATCCTGGTGGAATCCAGTTCCGGCATCCGCAACGGCGACGGATCGCGCATCCTCATCCAGAGCTATGGCGACGATGCGCCGAATGCACCGATCGGCGGTGCCGCACCCGGCGGCAATTCCCGCACCACCAAGAGCCTCAAGCCCAAAGTCTCCCTCGACTTTCGTCCCGCGGACGACACGCTGGTCTACCTGTCATGGCAGCGGGCGATCAAAGGCGCTGCGATCAATGCGGTGAATATCTACGATCCGCCCGATTGGGTGCGGCCGGAGAAACTGGAAGCCTACGAGCTGGGCATCAAAGGGCGCCTGTTCGACGGCCTGATGAGCTATTCCGCCGCGGTGTTCCAATACAACATCGACGATCAGCAGGTGCAGTTCGTCTCTCTGCTCAAGGGCGGCGCGGTGGCGTTCGAGAACGCGGGTGGCGCGCGCATTCGCGGCCTCGACTTCGACACCACGGTCCAGTTGCTGCCGTCGCTCACCGACGGCCTGGTACTCACGCTCGGCGGCTGTTTCCTCGATTCGGAATACACCGACTTCAGCAACGCCAGCGGCTTCGATCCGACGACTCGAATCCTGCGAAACGATCTCGATTTCACCGGCAACCAGATTTCGCGCACGCCGAAATTCTCGGGCTCGGTCGGGCTCAGCCAGACTTTGCAAGCCCCTGGCGGCTCCGTCGAACTGGGCACCGACTACTACTACAACTCGGGCTTCTACTACCTGGCCGAGAACGTCGATTTCGCCAAGGAAAACGCTTACGGATTGTTGGGCCTGCATGCCAGCTACCGCTATGAGCCCTGGCATTTCCGGATCACCGTCTACGGTCGCAACGTCACCGACACCGACTACAACTACAGCCGTCTCGCCATCGATTTCGGAACGCTGGACGCCAAGGCGCCGCCGGCGAATTACGGTGTCCGGGTAAACCTGGATTTTTAGTGCGGCCAGCGATCGGAGAACAATGCGAATGAACCGCTTCGAAGGAAAAGTAGTGGTGGTGACCGGCGGCGCTTCCGGTATCGGCGCAGCGATCGCGAAGGAGTTTCATCGCGAGGGTGCCATCGTGATCGTTGCAGACCTTAAGCCCGGACGAGGCGCTACGGATGAGTCAGCCGACTTGCGTTTTATCGAACACGATGTCGCAAGCGACGCGTCCTGGGCGCGCTTGATGGAAGCGTCGCAGGCGCAGGGGCCGCTCGACGTGCTGATCAACTGCGCCGGCGTGATGACGCCGGCCGATATCGAGAACACGCCGCTCGAACTCTTCGAACAAATCATGAGCATCAATTCGACCGGTACTTATCTGGGCTGCAAGCACGCCCTGGTCGCGATGCGCGCGCATTGCTCGGGCGCCAGCATCGTCAACATCGCGTCGACCACCGCCATCAAGCCCGACACTTCGGTGATGGCGTATTCGGCGAGCAAGGCGGCGGTCGTCAGCATCACGCGCACAACCGCTTTGCACTGCGCCAGATCGGGCTATCCCATCCGCTGCAACGCCGTGCTGCCGGGGGTGGTGATGACGCCGATGCTGCAGAAACTCATCGACCTCTCACCCGATCCCGAAGCGGCAATCAAGGGCCTCAGCGCGATCAATCCCATCGGGCGTTTGCTGGACCCGACAGAAGTCGCAAGCGTGGTGCTGTTCGCCGCATCGAGCGCCGCTTCGGGAATGACCGGATCTGCGATCGTGGTGGACGGCGGCCTCACCGCGGGTTGAGCCCACAGCAACATTTATCAAAACATCGAAGGATCATCGTGGACGAGTATCCGATTGCCGTAGTACCCGACGAGCCGCACTGGAGCGAGAACTTCGCGCTGGCGGCTTTTGACCCCGCCACCGGCATCGACGTGTTTCTGCATGTTGGCCGCTGGCGCAAAGACATCTCACTATGGCGCGAGATGGTGGTGGTGACGCTGCCGGACGGCAGCGTGGTCGCGCATCGCGCGATCGGCAACGCTCGCAGCGACGCGCAAGGCCCCGGCGGCCCGAACTTCCACATCGATGTCGTCGAACCGTGCGCACGCTTCCGCTACACGTTTCTGGGCGGCGCGCGGCGACTGCCAGCCGAAGATCTGCGCGACCGTCTTCTCGACGACGGCCCGATGGAACGTGTGCAACTCGATCTGGAGTTCACCAGCGTCGCGCCGATCTGGGATCTGTCGAAAGTCGGACACGCCACCGACTTCATGGGGCGCGGGCACGTCGAACAACTGGGGCGGATCGAAGGCTTCATCGACGTCGGCTCCGTCCGTCATCGCATCAGCACGATCGGCAATCGCGACCACAGCCGCGGCGTCCGCGTGAACGACAAGATGATCCGGCACATCTGGATGCATGGCGTCTTCGAGAACGGCATGTCGTTCATGGCCTACGAAGGGGAAGTGCCCGATCAGCAGGATCCCGCCTACTCGGAAGTCTGCCTGGTGAAGGACGGCAAGATCCTGCCGGCGAGCATCGAGATGGGATCGCGACTGCCGATGACCGGAAGCCGCGACCATATTCGAGACGAACTGCACTTCCAGATCCATTCGGCTGACGAGGCGTTTCAGATCGTGGCGAAGGGTTTCCCCATCACCACCTATTTTCAACAGACCTATCCGAACGACCTGTACGTTGGAACCCGCCAGGACGGCAGCAGCTTCAAGCGCTCCTGGATCGAACAAGGCGTCTCATTGGTGCTGAACGACTCGGTTCCAGGCTACGGCCACATGGAGAGAACGCTCCCTGGCGAACTGATCATCGATCCGCACTGATCATCCCTAAATACACAATCGAGAACCGCCATGGCCAATCTTTTCATCTCCCGCTGGACCATCGACCCGGCTCGCAAGGACGACTTCCTTGCCGTCTTCAACCGCCTCTACGAAGCGGCGAAAGATCTGCTCGCCGAGCAGACGACGCTGACGTTCTACGGCTGGGGACGCAATCCCAACGAGTTCGTCGCATTCGAAGCCTGGAAGGACGAGAACGTCGTCAGCGCCCTGCGCGAGAGCGAAGAGTTCAAGGCGTTCTTCACCGAGATGATGGCATTCTCCATCGCGCCGATGCGCATGGAACTGTTTGCCGAGCTGGGCGCGACGAGAGACCTGTTCGACCGCTACCCTTCCGGTGTATCGAGTGTTCATCCGGCGATCGCGCCCGGTACGCAATACATCTGATCCAGCCATCGAGGCGTGTTTGGAACGCCCGCTGCTGCATGCCGATCTTGCGTTTGCGCGAACTCTTGCTTGTCGATCCGTCCCTGTGAGAGCTTGTGGAATTCACGCATGTCCAAGCGCGACTTCACCGCAGGACAAGACTGCATCGGCATTTCGTCCGGTGCTTTTCAACAGATGGAGAATCGACCATGAAAGTTGTCGTGGTGGGCGCCGGCCTATCCGGGCTGGCGGCGGCGTATCGTTTGCAGGAAGCCGGTATCCAAGTGGAAGTGGTGGAAGCCACCGGCCGGGCCGGCGGACGTTGCGGCGTGTTGCGCAAACAGGGCTTTCTCGTGGACACAGGTCCGGAGATTTCCGCCGCCAGCTATCACCGGTTCTTCGCACTCGCCCGGGCCGCAGGGCTGGCGGATGACATCGTCAGTTGCAGCCGCGTTGTCAGCTCCTTGCGCGATGGCCGGATGATCGACATCGATTCGCAGAATCCCTTGTCTTTGATCTTCACGCCGCTGTTGTCGTGGAAAGCAGAACTCCAGCTCGTCCTCGGCCTGATCCGCAACCTGAAGCTGATCAAGAGCGCCAATGCCTTCAAGCTCGGGGATCTCGCCGCGCTGGACGATCCTGCAATCAGCGCCGAGGATTTCGCGGTCAAGGCTTTCGGACGCGAGGCGGCGGACTATTTGATCGATCCGCTCATGCGAACGCTTGGCGATTCTAAAATGGGCCAGGTTTCACAGCTGACGGCACTCGGAGGCGTGAACAGTTGGGGGCCTCCTCGATGGTGACGATTCTCGGTGGTCTTCATCGAGTGCCTGAGGGCATCGCGACCCAGCTGCGCATCCGCTACAACACGCGAGTGACGCAGGTGTTTGAACGCAGCGGCGGCGTCGAGCTGAACGTCATCGACGCTAACGGCGGCGAGCAGGTATTGAGCGCAGACCACTGCATCATTTCGGCGCAATACGACGACGCTGAGCGCATGTTTCCCGGGCTCGCGAAATACGCCGGAGACTTCGGCCGTAGTCTGCGCTATTGCCGGCTCGTCGAACTCAAGCTGGCTTACCGTGCCGCAACCAGGAGCAAAGCCTATCTGGCTCAGGCTGCCACGATCGAAAGCACGGACCTGATGATGTTCGCGCTGGTCCACAACAAGGCGCCGGATCGCGCACCGCCGGGCCACAGCCTGTTCACGGTCTATACCGACGCAGCGGTGTGGGACCGCTTCTCCGCCATGTCGGACGAAGCGATCATCGACTGGGGCCGCGAGCGCATCGAGCACTGGTATCCGGAGCTGAAGGGGCATTTCGTCTTCGGCCATGTCGGGCGTGAGCCGCGTACCGCCTACTGGGCCACTCCGGGCTTTTACCAAAGGACCTCGAAGCTGTTCGCAGATCTTGCACCCTCGCGCGTACAGCTGGCCGGCGATCTGTTCGGCGCCGGATCGATGGAAGCGGCGGTCGTGTGGGGAGAAAAGGCCGCCGACCGGGTGCTGGCGAAGCAGGGTACCGACATCCAATCTGCCGAGCAGCGCAAGGCTGCATAGCGCTGCGCTCTGTCGACAAGCAAGCAGCACCTCCGCAAGGCCGCAATGAAGAACGCCAAGACCTTCGCAGCACCCGCGACGCTCCCGCAGCAGGCCTTGCAACCGGTGCAGATCTGGGCCGCGATCGGCGCGCTGCTGATCGCGATCGAACTCTATTTCGCGATCCGATGGATCGGCAGCGACAGCTTCGTCGCCGTGCCGAGCGGGCCGGATCTGCCGCCTGCGTGGATGCGCCGGGTGCTGGATATCGGTCAGGTCGTGATGACGCTGGCGTGGTGCGCGGCCTTTGCCTGGTTCGTGCTCCGCCCCTGGCTGCGCGAGCGTCGCCTGACCACCGACGGCCTGATCGTCATCGGCTGCACGCTGGCCAGCGGCTGGGACGCGCTGTCGAACATCGGCCAGTTCTGGTTTACCTACAACGCCTACCTGATCAATCGCGGCTCGATGCTCGACCTCATGCCGATCACGCTGTCGCCGCGCTCGCCGGGCGCGACCGAAGCCTGGCCGATGTTTTTCATCGGCACCCTGTACGGCAACTTCGTGCTGGTGACGATGCTGTTGTGCGCGCTGCTGCGCTGGATGCAGGCGAAGCGGCCGCAAACCGGAATGCTGACAGTGGTCGCCCTGTGCTTCCTGCTCGGCGCTATCGCCGACTTCGTCATCGAAGGCCTGGTGTTGCTGCCGCTCGGCTTCTGGAGTTATGCCGGCGGACATTGGGCGATCAACGCCGACACGTATTACAAGTTCCCAGTGCACGAAGCGGTTTGCGCCGGATCGGTGTTCGCCTTACTGACCTGTCTGCGCTACTTCGTCGACGACAAGGGACAGACGATCTGCGAACGGGGGCTGGACAAGATCACCGCATCGCCCGTGCAGAAAAGCCTGCTGCGCGCCAGTGCCGTGCTCGGCGGCTTGATTTCGATCTTCATCCTCGCCTACCACCTGCCGCAAGGTTTGCTTGCGCTGCATTCCACCGCATGGCCGGACGACGTGGTGCAGCGCTCCTATCTCACCAACCGCATCTGCGGGCCGCAGGTCGATCTCGCCTGCCCAGGCCCGAACGTGCCGGTCGCGCGCGCGGGTGCTCCGCGCCCCGACATGGCGGGCCGATTTCCACAGAAAAATTGACTGGAGGCTGGGGTCGGAATTGAACCGGCGTACGCGGATTTGCAGTCCGCTGCATAACCACTCTGCCACCCAGCCCTGGGTGCGACGCTCTCTTCTGCTCGCATCCCGTTGCAGGAGCGCAAACAACATCACCAACAAAAAAACCCCGGAGACGCTGGGGTTCTAAGGGTGCCTGGAGCGGGAAACGGGATTCGAACCCGCGACCTCGACCTTGGCAAGGTCGCGCTCTACCAACTGAGCTATTCCCGCGAAGAGGGGCGCATTTTAGCGGCTGACTGTCGAGTGTCAAGAAAGCTTGCGGCGGATCGTGCTGCTGCCGCGCTTGCGGCATCGCGCTTGCAATCAAACAATGATCGACTGTCGCCGCCAGGCTTGGCGCGCCGCCGCGCCGCGGTTTTTTTTGGGAGATCAACATGAACCGTCGTCACCTCCTCAAGCTGAGTGCCGCGCTGGCCGGCGCGTCGGTGATCCGGCCGACGGCCGTCTGGTCTGCACCCAAGTTCATCAACAATCCGTTCACCCTGGGCGTCGCCAGCGGCGATCCGCTGGCGGACGGATTCGTGCTCTGGACCCGTCTGGCACCCGAGCCGCTCGACGGCGGCGGGATGTGCGACGAGGCCGTCGAAGTGCAGTGGTGCGTGGCCGAGGACCAGGCGATGAAGAAAATCGTCCGGGTCGGCGTGGCGATGGCGCACCCCGACTCGGCTCACAGCGTGCACGTTGAAGTCGACGGGCTGCGTTCCGATCGTTGGTACTGGTATCGCTTCGGCAGCGGCGCGTATGTCAGCGCGGTGGGCCGCACGCGAACTGCGCCGCGCTGGGGGTCGCCGGTGGCGGGCTGCCGCATCGCCTGGGCCTCGTGCCAGCATTTCGAACAGGGTTATTTTTCGGCCTACCGGCACATGGTCGCCGACGCGCCCGATCTGATCCTGCATTTGGGCGACTACATCTACGAGTCGAGCTGGGGCGATCCGGTGCGACGGCACGAAGGACCGGAGCCGCGCGATCTCGCCGGCTATCGCAATCGCCATGCGCGCTACAAGCTGGACGCAGACTTGCTGGCGGCGCATGCCGCCGCGCCCTGGATCTGCGTCTGGGACGATCACGAAGTCGAAAACGACTACGCCGGCGCATTCTCGCAAGGCCAGGGTTCGTCCGAATCCTTCCTGCTGCGCCGCGCCGCGGCCTATCAGGCCTACTGGGAACACCAGCCCCTGCGCCGGCGCTCGCGACCCACCGGCCCCGACATGCTGATGTACGCGCAAAGCGGCTGGGGCGATCTGCTGGGCATCGTCTCGCTCGACGCGCGGCAATACCGCAGCGATCAACCCTGCGCTGAAAAAGGGCAGGGCGGTGGACGCCGGGTCGAGGATTGCGCGGCGCGCCTGGCGCCCGAGCAGACCATGCTCGGCCCCGAACAGGAGCGCTGGCTGCTGGGCGCGCTGACGGCGTCGACATCGCGCTGGAACCTGATCGCGCAATCGATGCTGATGGCGCCGCTGGATCAAAAAGCCGGGCCCGGCGAGATGTGGTGGACCGATGGCTGGGACGGCTACGCGGCGGCGCGGGCGCGCATCCTGCAGCACCTGCATTCGCGCAAGATCGCCAACCCGGTGGTGATCGGTGGCGACATCCACAGCTTCTGGGCCACCGATCTCAGGCTGGATTTTGCTGACGCCAGTTCGCCGGTGGTTGCCAGCGAGTTCGTCGGTACCTCGATCACCGCCCAGGGTGGGCCCTACGAACAGTTCGTCGCCCTGCTTGCAGACAATCCTCACGTGCGCTTCGTCGATTCGCGTTCGCGCGGGTATGCGCGCGCCACGCTCAGCCACGATCGCTGGCAGACCGATTTCGTCGCGCTGGACGACGTGCGCGACCCGGCTACCGCCAGCCGCGTGCTGGCCTCCTTCATGGTGGAAGCCGGCGCTCCCGGCGTGCATCGCGTTTAGGTGGCGCCGCGCACCGGCAGACGCTTTAGAGTGGTCTTCCGCCACGCAGGCAACAAAGGAAACGGCAATGCCGAAGTTCGTCAAGATCAAGGATCGCTACTACAACTCCGACGTCATCATGGAATTCGAGATCCGCCAGAATCCCAGTGTCGTGATCATCAAGATCGGCGACGCCGCCGAGATGACGATCACCGGTCACGACGCCGGGCTCCTGGCACGGAGTCTCGAGGCGATGATCATCAAAGCCGACGACTGAGCATCCTTCGGCAAACGACGGGTGCTAGCATCCGCCTCCAACGCGACCGTGGCGAAATTGGTAGACGCATGAGACTTAAAATCTCCCGCCCTTGCGGGCGTGCCGGTTCGATTCCGGCCGGTCGCACCACGCTTTTCTCCATCCCGACAGCCGCGGTGTCGCAGATTTGCTGAAGGCCGAAAATCTGTCGGTCGGCCGCGGTGACCGGGTGCTGTTGCGCGGGCTGGATCTTGCGGTCGAACCCGGCGCCGCCCTGCATCTTCGAGGCCATAACGGCGTGGGCAAGACCTCGCTGCTGGAAGTGCTGGCAGGGCTGCGTCCAGCGGTCGGCGGGCGGGTGCATCGGCCGGCCGCCGGCCTGCATTGGCTCGGCCATAAAAACGCTTTGAACGGCGATCTGAGCATCACCGAAAATCTGCGGTTCTGGTGCGCTTCACAGGCAGCGGGCACCGATCGCTTGGCCGACGCGCTGCAGGCGCTGGACATCTCGGCGCTGCGTCATCGTCCTTGCCGGAGTCTGTCGGCGGGCCAGAAGCGCCGCGCCGCGCTGGCGCGACTGCTGCTGGTGCGGCGCCCGCTGTGGCTTCTCGACGAGCCGCTGAGCGCGCTCGATGCCCAGGGGCTGGCTTGTTTTGCGGCGCTGCTGGAATCACATCTCGAATCCGGTGGCGCGGCCGTACTGAGCAGCCATCAGGTTCTGCCGATCGCGGCGCCGCGCTTGCGCCAGATCGAGCTGCGCTGATGCCCGGAGTCCTGGTCGCGGCTCTTGCGCGGGAGTTCACGCTGGCGCTGCGCCACAAGAGCGACTGGCTGCTGCCGCCGCTGTTCTATCTGATCGTCGTCACCCTGTTCGCTCTCGGCGCCAAGCCCAATGATCCGCAGTTGTCGGCATTCGCACCGGCGGTGCTGTGGGTGGGCGCGCTGCTGTCGTCGCTGTTGAGCCTGGACCGCCTGTTCCGCGGCGACTTTGAGGACGGCACGCTCGAGCAGTGGTTTCTCATTCCCTCCGGCGCGCTGCCGGTGATCTACGCCAAGCTCATCGCGCACTGGATGCTCGGGGGCCTGCCGCTCGTGGTGATGGCCGCGCCGCTGGCCTTGCAGCTCGGAGTCGCAACCACCGTGCTGCCCGTGCTGCTCACCGGCCTGTTGCTGGGAACGCCCCTGCTGAGCCTCATCGGCAGCTTCGCCGCGGCGCTCACCGTTGGCCTGCCGCGCGCGGCGGTGCTGCTGCCGGTGCTGGTGCTGCCCCTGATCGGCCCCGTCGTGATCTTTGGCGCCGGCGCCGCGCGCGCCGCGGCCAACGGTCTGGACGCGGGCGGTCCGTTATACTTGCTCGCATCGCTGCTGGTGCTCGGGCTCTGTCTTCTGCCGATCGCCGCGCTGGCCGCTCTTCGCAACAGTTTCGACTGACCCTGCTCTCTATGTGGACCTGGTTCCATCGGCTCGCGTCGCCTCCGACGTTCTATCGCCTCGCCGATCGGTTCTCTCCGTGGCTGGCGGCGGGCGCCGTCTTGTTGATGGGCTACGGGCTGATCGGCGGGCTGGTGCTGGCGCCAGCGGATTACCAGCAAGGGCAGGCCTTTCGCATCATCTACGTGCATGTGCCCGCGGCCTGGCTGTCGCTTTCGGGCTACAGCGCGATGGCGGTGGCGGCGGTGGTCGCGATCGTCTGGCGCATCAAGCTGGCGGAGTGCGCGGTGGTGTCGATCGCGCCGGTGGGCGCCAGCTTCACCGCGCTGGCGCTGGTCACCGGCATGCTCTGGGGCAAGCCGATGTGGGGCGCCTACTGGGTGTGGGATGCGCGCCTGACCTCGGAGCTGGTGTTGCTGTTTCTCTACCTCGGCGTCATCGGCCTCAATCAGGCCTTCGAAGATCCACGCGCCGCGGCCCGCGCCTGCGCTCTGCTGGCGCTGGTGGGCGTGGTCAACGTGCCGATCGTCCACTACTCCGTGGAATGGTGGAACAGCCTGCACCAGGGGCCGACCGTGTCGAAGATCGGCAAGCCGACGATCGCGCCGTCGATGCTCTGGCCGCTGCTGTCGATGACCCTGGGCGAGACCTTCTTCTTCGGCTGGGCGGTGCTCAAGCGGGTGCAGAACGAATTGCTGCTGCGCGAACGCAACACGCGCTGGGTCGGCGAACAGCGGGCCGCTGCCGGTGTCTGAGTTCTTCGCTATGGGCGGTTACGGCCTTTATGTTTGGGGCAGCTTCGGGGCGTTCGCGCTGGTGATAGCCTGGAACCTGCTGGCGCCAGGTGCGCGCCGGCGCGAAGTGCTTCGGCGCTTGGTCGAAGACGAAACCAACGGAGAGCGACGTGACTAGGCGGCAGACGCGCATGCTGTGGATCGGCGTTCTGGTCGCGGGCATCGGTGTCGCCGCGGCGCTGGGCTTCACCGCGTTCCGCAAGAACATGATGTATTTCTACACGCCGAGCGATCTGGTGGCGCTGCAGACCCAGGGCAAGGCGCCGCTCAACGCGCGATTGCGTCTGGGCGGGCTGGTCGAGCGCGGCAGCGTGCAGCGCGGCGACGGCTTGTTGGTGCGCTTCACCCTGGCCGACTGCACGCAGAAACTGGCGGTGCGCTACGAGGGCATCCTGCCGGATCTGTTCCGCGAAGGGCAAGGCATCGTCACCACCGGCCAGCTCAATGCCGACGGCTCCTTCCGCGCCGAAGAGGTGCTGGCCAAGCACGACGAGAACTACATGCCGCCGGAACTGGCCTCGTCGCTGAAGACCGTCGACGGCAAGCATTCCTGCGCGCCGTTCAAATCGGTGGTGCAGTCGGCCAGCGTCGCGAGCGAGCGTCGCTGATGGCCGAGATCGGGCACTACGCGCTGATCCTGGCGCTGGGCGTGGCCATCGCGCAGGCGCTGATGCCGGCTCTGGGTTACTGGCGCGGCGACGCACGCTGGCTGGCGATCGGCGCCAGCGGCGCGCAGACCCAGTTCGCCCTGGTGTTGACGGCCTATGCGGCGCTCACGCTGTCGTTCGTCAACAACGATTTTTCGGTGGCCTATGTCGCCGCCAACTCGCATTCGCAACTGCCGTTGATCTATCGGCTGTCGGCGGTGTGGGGCGCGCATGAAGGCTCGCTGCTGCTGTGGATGCTGATGCTCAGCGGCTGGGGTTTCGCGGTGTCGCTGTCGAGCCGGCGGCTGCCGGCCGACATCGCCGGCCTGGTACTGGCGACGCTGGGGGCCATCGGGGTTGGCTTCCTGCTGTTCATGCTGTTCACCAGCAACCCGTTCGACCGCGCGTTTCCGGTGCCGCTGGAAGGGCGCGATCTCAATCCGCTGTTGCAAGACCCGGGGCTGATCGTGCATCCGCCGATGCTCTACATGGGCTATGTCGGATTCTCCGTCGCCTTCGCTTTTGCCATCGCCGCGCTGGTCACCGGCAAGCTCGATGTCGCCTGGGCACGCTGGACGCGGCCGTGGACGACGACGGCCTGGCTGTTCCTCACGCTGGGCATCACGCTGGGTTCGTGGTGGGCCTACAACGAGCTCGGCTGGGGCGGCTGGTGGTTCTGGGACCCGGTGGAGAACGCGTCCTTCATGCCCTGGCTGGTGGGTACCGCGCTGATCCATTCGCTGGCGGTGACCGAGAAGCGCGGCGTGCTCAAGTCCTGGACGGTGCTGCTCGCGATCCTGGCCTTCGCGCTGTCGCTGCTCGGCACGTTTCTGGTCCGGTCCGGCGTGCTGGTGTCGGTGCATGCATTCGCCACCGATCCCACGCGCGGCATCTTCATCCTCGCGTTTCTCGGCGTGGTGCTCGGCAGCGCGCTGCTGCTGTACGCGGTGCGCGGGCCGAAGCTGGTGTCCGAGGGCAAGGTCGAGCTGATGTCGCGCGAAGGCCTGCTGCTGCTCAACAACGTGTTTCTGGTGTCAGCCGCCGCGGCGGTGCTGATCGGCACGCTGTATCCGCTGGTGGTGGACGCGCTGGGCATCGGCAAGATCTCGGTGGGGCCGCCGTATTTCAACGCCATCTTCCTGCCGCTGATGGCGCCCTTGACGGTGCTGGTCGGCCTGTCGGCTCGCGTTGGCTGGAAGCGCGCCTGGCTGCGCGAGGTGCTGGGCCGAATGCGCTGGATCGCGCTGGTGGCGGTGATCACCGGCGCGCTGCTGCCTTTCGTGCTGGAGGGTTCCTGGTCCTGGCTGGCGATGCTGGGCAGCGCGCTCGCGGGCTGGGTGATGCTCGGCGCGTTTCTGGACGTACTCAACCGGCTGCGCGCGCGGCGTGACCGCTGGCAGGCACTGCGATCGATCCCCGGCGGCGTGTGGGGCATGACGCTGGCCCATTTCGGGCTGGGTTTGTGGACACTGGGCGTGACCTACGCCGGCCTGTTCAGTGTGGAAAAGGACGTGCGTCTGGCGCCGGGGCAGAGCGCGGAAATCGGCGCCTACACCTTCACCTTCCAGGGCACCCAGACCAGTGTCGGCCCCAACTTCAAGGCCGACATCGGCAAGGTGCTGGTGGAACGCGGCAGGCGCCAGGTCGCGCTGCTGGCGCCCGAGAAACGGCTCTATCCCTCGCAGGGCAGCGTGATGACCGAGGCCGCGGTGGACGACAGTCCGCGGCGCGATCTTTACGTCGCACTCGGCGAGCCCATCGGCGATTCCGACTGGGCCTTGCGCTTGTACTACAAGCCGCTCATCCGCCTGATCTGGCTGGGCGGCGTGCTGATGTTCTGCGGCGGCATCCTGGCTGCGAGCGACCGTCGCTACCGGCTCGCGCGTCGCGCTGAAAGCGTCGCCACGACCGACACCAGGGCCGTGGTTTAGACCGTGCGTTTCCTGATTCCGGTACTGGTCCTCGCCGGCCTGCTGGTTCTGCTCGCCGTCGGCCTGGGCAAGGACCCGCGCGAAGTCCCAAGCCCGTTGATCGGCAAGCCCGCACCCGCCTTCGATCTGCCGACCCTGGCCGGCGACGCGCGCTACACCCGCGACGACCTGCTAAACCGGCCGGTGCTGGTGAATTTCTTCGCCAGCTGGTGCGCGGGCTGCCAGGTGGAGCACCCGGT
Source organism: uncultured Hydrocarboniphaga sp. (assembly GCA_964246995.1). Classification (GTDB taxonomy): domain Bacteria; phylum Pseudomonadota; class Gammaproteobacteria; order Nevskiales; family Nevskiaceae; genus Hydrocarboniphaga. The sequence continues at coordinate 28,262 of CAXTSJ010000009.1, read as the reverse complement.
ATTGCTGGCGCTGGCGCGCGAGCAGAACGTCGAGATCGTCGGCATGGATTACAAGGACACGCGCGAGGACGCGCAGCGCTGGCTTGGGCAACTGGGCAATCCCTATCGCACGCTGGTCGCCGACGAGAAGGGCCAAGCCGGGCTCGACTGGGGCGTGTATGGCGTGCCCGAGACGTTCGTTGTTGGTCGCGACGGCCGCATTCTCTACAAGCAGATCGGGCCGATGACCGAAACCGCCTGGCGCGAGCGCATCCTGCCGCTGCTGACCAAGGACGCGCCGCGATGAGAGCCTTGCTGCTGATGATCCTGCTGCTGTCGCCGATGGCCATCGCGCGGGCGGATGCGCCGGCGCCAATGACCGCCGAGCAGGAGCTGCGCTATCGCGGCCTGATCAGCCAACTGCGCTGCCTGGTCTGCCAGAACCAGACCATCGCCGACTCCAGCGCGCCGCTGGCGCTGGACTTGCGCGAGCAGGTGCAGCGCCAGCTCGTCGCCGGCCGCAGCGAGGATCAGATCCGCGGTTATCTCACCGATCGCTACGGCGACTTCGTGCTGTACAAGCCGCCGCTGCGAACGCGCACCGTGGCGCTGTGGATCGGTCCGTTCGTCCTGCTCGGCGCCGCCCTGTTCGCAGCCTGGCGCTTCACTCGCGGCTCGCGCGCCGCCGCCACCGGCGCGGCGCCGGCCAATGTCGACGCCCTGCGCCGCCTGCTCGACGACGAGGACCGCCGCGCATGAACCTGTCGATCGCCGCGATGGCGGCGCTGACCCTGATCTCCGCGCTGTGGCTGAGCCGTCCCTGGTGGCGTCGCGATCGGGGAGCGGGGCTGCGGCGTCGCAGTGTCAATGTTGCGGCGTATCGGCAACGCCTGGTCGAAATCGACGCCGAGCAGGCCGCCGGCCTGGCCACGGCTGACGCCGCCGATGCATTGCGCCGCGAGGCCGGAGCGCGCCTGCTCGAAGACGCGGCGGCGGCCGAACCGGCGTCCTCATCGCCGACGCCGATGCGCGCCGTGGCGGCACTGCTGCTCGGAGCCCTGCTGGCGGTGTTCGCCGGCGGTTACTATTACCTGCAAGGAAGCTGGCGCAGCGATGCGATGGTGACGGCCGAACGTGCGGCGGTTCCGGGCTCGTCGGCGGCGGTGGAAGAACTGGTGACCGGGCTTGCCCAGCGGCTGCAGGCCAATCCGCAGGACGTTCAGGGCTGGGCGATGCTCGCGCGTTCCTACTTCGTCATGCAGCGGTACGCGGAAGCGGCTTCGGCCTACGCGCGCCTGAATGCGCTGTCCGACAACCGCGATCTCGACGCGCTCACCGGCGAAGGCGAGGCCCTGGCGCTGGCCGCGAATCGCGATCTGACGGGCCGTCCGCGACAGTTGTTCGAACACGCGCTGACACTGCAGCCCGACCACGCCAAGAGCCTGTGGTATGCCGGGATGGCGGCGTTCCAGGCTGGCGATAACCAAACCGCCAAGACGCGCTGGACCGCCCTGCGCCAGCAGACGCTGCCCGACGAACTGCGCGAGGTGCTGGATCAGCGTCTCGCCGAGATGGGAGCCGACCCGCCGTCGCTGGCAGCCTCCGCGCCGTCGCCGGACGCAGCATCCACCGTGCCATCCGCGGCCAGCCTGAAGGTACAGTTGAGCCTGGCGCCGAGCCTGGTCGCCAGGATTCCTGCCGGTGCGACGCTGCTGGTTTTCGCCCGCGCCGAGACCGGGCCGCCGATGCCGCTGGCGGTCTATCGCGCGCCGGTCGCCGGCTTTCCGCTGCAGATCACGCTCGACGATTCGATGGCGATGATGCCGACGCTCAAGCTGTCGAACTTCGATCGCTGGACGGTCACCGCGCGCATCAGCCGCAGCGGCCAGGCCAAGGCCGAGAGCGGCGATCTGCAGGGCAGCCAGAACCTGGCGCGCGCCGATGCGCAGAAGGGTCTGGCGCTGGTGATCGACAGCGTTGTGCCTTGATCCGCCCGACACTGCGAAGGACCTCCGATGACCCTGACTCTCTCCCAACTCCCCGATGCCCGGGCGCTGCTGGTCAAGGCGCTCGCCACCGCGCGCCGCAAAGTGGACGCCGACGCGGCGATTCCGCCGCTGGCGGTGAGCGTCGCCGGTCTGCGCCCAGACGCGCGCCTGGTCGATCGCTATCGCGAGGTCTGCGGCTTTGCGCCTTCGGGCGATCTGCCGATCACCTACCCGCAGGTCTGGGCGATCTCGCTGCACCTGTGGCTGATGACCCAGCCGGGCTTTCCGTTTCCGCTGCTGGGGATGGTGCATCTGCGCAATCGCATCGAACAGTTGCTGCCGATGCCGGTCGATGGCGTATACCAAGTGCATGCCAGCGTCGGCGCGGCGCAGGTGATCGCCAGCGGCATCAGCTTCGATCTGAAAACCGAGTTCTTCGACGCTGCCGACACGCTGCTCTACACCGCGGTGACGACGCCGCTGATCCGCTTCAAGGAGCGTTCGCCCAACAAGCCCAAGACCGCGCCGCCATCGCCATCACCAACGCTGGCGGAATACGAAGCGCTCGATGTGCCCGAGGACATCGGCCGTCGCTACGCCGCGGTGTCGATGGACTACAACCCGATCCATCTGCATGCGCTGGGCGCGAAACTGTTCGGGTTCAAGCGCGCCATCGCCCACGGCATGTGGTCGGTGGCGCGCTGTGCGGCGCTGCTGGAAACGCGGCTGCCGGACGCGCCGCGGCAACTCGAAGTGCAATACCGCTCGCCGCTGATGCTGCCGGCCCGCGCCGTGCTCAAGCACACCGGCGCCGGTGATGGCCGGGCATTCCAGTTGCTGGCCGCCGGCGCCGATCGGACCTACCTGACCGGATCGATCCGCTGACGCCGCTGTTGCGCTACCGATGCGCGCCCGCGCATGCAATTGTCGCTTTGACCGCCTAAACTACCGCGCGCTGTCGACCCGGCGCCCATCGGGGCCTGAGCGGGTCGGCTCTCAACTCTCGTGGAGTGATCGATGCGAATTCGCAAGGCGGTATTTCCGGTGGCCGGACTGGGCACACGCTTTCTGCCCGCCACCAAGGCCAGTGCCAAGGAAATGCTCCCGGTGGTCGACAAGCCTTTGATCCAGTACGCGGTGCAGGAGGCGATCAGCGCCGGCGCCGAAGAGCTGATCTTCATCACCGGCCGCTCGAAGAATTCGATCATGGATCACTTCGACAAGGCCTATGAACTGGAGGCCGAGCTGAGCCAGCGCGGCAAGGAAAAGCTGCTGCAGATCCTTCAGGAGATTTTGCCGCCGGGCATCACCTGCATCTTCATCCGCCAGGCCGAGGCGCTCGGCCTGGGTCACGCTGTGCTCTGCGCCTGGCCGGCGGTGGGGGATGAGGATTTCTCGGTGATCCTGGCCGACGATCTCATCGACGGCAAGCTGCGGCCTTGCCTGGCGCAGATGCAGCGCGTCTACCAGGAATACGGCACCAGCGTCATCGCCACCCAGCGCGTGCCCAAGGAAGACGTCTCGCAGTACGGTATCGTCGAAACCCAGCCGGTCGGGCCGGGCCTGGGCGAAATCCGACGCATCGTCGAGAAGCCCAAGCCGGAAGAGGCGAACTCCAATCTCGCGGTGGTCGGCCGCTACATCCTCACGCCGCGCATCTTCAAGCTGCTGGAGCGCACCACGCGCGGCGCCGGCGGCGAAATCCAATTGACCGATGCGATCAGCATGATGATCCAGGAGCAGACGGTGCTGGCCTATGAGTTCGAAGGCACGCGCTACGACTGTGGCTCCAAGCTCGGCTATCTCAAGGCCAACGTCGAATACGGTCTCAAGCACCCGGAGCTGGCCGAAGAATTCCGCGAGTATCTGGCGGAGCTGAGCGGCAACCTGAAGAAGCCGGACAAGATCGAGAAAGCCGCCAGGAAGTAGACCGACCGCTGTTTTTTCGAATCCCACCAAGAGGCATCGCGGCAAACCGAACATGAGCGGCAGCAAATACCAGAGTCTGATCGAGTCCAGTTCGATCCAGGGCGGCAACGCCAGCTATGTCGAAGCGTTTTACGAGCAGTTTCTGGAAGACCCCGACTCGGTCGATCCATCATGGCGTGCGTATTTCCGCCTGATCCAGGATCAGAGTGCCCCGCGCGAGACCGCGCACAGCGACGTCATCGCCCGCTTCGAGAGACTGGCCCGCGACAAGAAAGCCGGCGGCGCCGTCGTGGTTCACGAACACTTCGACGCGCGTGCCGCCGAGAAGCAGGCCGCGGTGTTGCGGCTGATGAACTACTACCGCGTGCGCGGCCACCAGGCCGCGCGTCTGGACCCGCTGAACATCGCGCCGCAGGTGATGGTGTCCGATCTCGACCCGGCCTTCCACGGCCTGGCGGCGAGCGACATGGATTCGGTGTTCAACACCGGATCCTTGATGACCGACGCCAGCGACCGACTGCCGCTGCGCGAGATCATCCGCATCCTCAAGTCCGTGTACACCGACACCATCGGCGCCGAGTACATGTACATCACCGAGACCGCGCAGAAGCGCTGGATCCAGAAGCGCCTCGAAGGCCAGGTGTTCAAACCCAAGCTGCTGCCGGACAACCGTCGCGACGTGCTCAAGCAGCTGGTCGCGGCCGAGGGCATCGAGCGCTATCTGCACAACAAGTACGTCGGCCAGAAACGCTTCTCGCTGGAAGGCGGCGACGCCCTGATCCCCGCACTCGACGAGATCCTGCGCGGCGCGGCCACGCGCGATGTCGAGGAGATCATCATCGGCATGGCCCATCGCGGCCGGCTCAACGTGCTGGTCAACGTGCTCGGCAAATCGCCGAAGGATCTGTTCGCCGAATTCGAGGGCAAGTATTCGGCGGAGAGCCTGTCGCGCGCCGGCGACGTCAAGTACCACATGGGTTTTTCGACCGACGTCGAAGTGCTCGGCAAGCGCCTGCATCTGGTGCTGGCCTTCAATCCCTCGCACCTGGAGATCGTCAACCCGGTGGTGGTCGGCTCGGTGAAGGCGCGGCAGATGCGCCGCCACGACGAGGCGGGCAACCGCGCGGTCGCCGTGCTGATCCATGGCGACGCGGCGTTCGCCGGCCAGGGCGTGGTGATGGAAACCATGCAGCTGTCGCAGGCCAAGGGCTATGCCACCGGCGGCACGGTGCATATCGTCGTCAACAATCAGATCGGCTTCACCACGCCCAACCCGATCGAAGTGGAGCCGGGGCGCCAGGTGCGCACCTCGCGCTACTGCACCGACATCGCCAAGATGGTCGAGGCGCCGGTGTTCCATGTGAATGGCGACGATCCCGAGGCGGTGGTCTTCGTCACTCGCCTGGCGATGGACTTCCGCAACGAATTCCACAAGGACGTGATCGTCGACATCTGCTGCTATCGCCGCCTCGGCCACAACGAGGCCGACGAGCCCAGCGTCACCAGCCCGGCGATGTATGACGCGGTCAAGAAGCATCCGACGACGATGACGCTGTACGCGCGCAAGCTGGAGGAAGAAGGCACCCTGCCCAAAGGCGAAATCGAGACGATGGTGCGCGCGTATCGCGAAGGCCTGGACAAGGGCGAGAACATCGCCCGCACTACGCTGGGCCTGGTCGGCAACAAGCACACCGTCAACTGGAGCAACTACACCAAGGGCAGCTGGGACACGCCGGCCGAAACCGCGGTGAGCCTGGACGTTCTGCGCACCATGCACAGCCGCGTGGCGCAGCTGCCGGATGGTTTCACGCTGCATCCGCGCGTGCAGAAAATTTTCGAGGACCGCGCCAAGATGGCCGCCGGCGAACTGGCCATGGACTGGGGCTTCGCCGAGACCATGGCCTACGCCACGCTGGTCAACGAGGGCTTCTCGGTGCGCATGTCCGGACAGGACTCGCGGCGCGGTACCTTCTTTCACCGTCATGCCACCTTGCACGACGTCAGCACCGGCAAAAGCTGGACCCCGCTGCGCCATCTCGACGCCGACAAGAACCGCTTCATCATCAACGACACTTTGCTGTCGGAAGAAGGCGTGCTCGGTTTCGAGTACGGCTATTCGACCACCGATCCGGATTCACTGGTGATCTGGGAGGCGCAGTTCGGTGACTTCGCCAACGGTGCGCAGGTGGTGTTCGACCAGTTCATCGCCAGCGGTCAGGCCAAATGGGGCCGGCTGTGCGGGCTTACCGTATTCCTGCCGCATGGCTATGAAGGGCAGGGGCCGGAACATTCGTCCGGGCGTCTGGAACGCTGGCTGCAACTGTCGGCCGGCAACAACCAGCAGGTGTGCGTGCCGTCGACGCCGGCGCAGATGTTTCACATGCTGCGTCGCCAGCTCAAGCGCAGCTACCGCCTGCCGCTGATCGTGATGACGCCCAAGTCGCTGCTGCGCCATCCGCTGTCGGTGTCGACGCTGGAGGATCTGACCCGCGGCCGCTTCCAGCCACTGATCGGCGATGCCGAGGCCGATCCCGCCAAGGTCAGCCGCATCGTGTTCTGCGCCGGCAAGGTCTATTTCGACCTGGTGCAGGCGCGGGTCAAGCAGCAGCTCGACAACGTGGCGCTGGTGCGGATCGAGCAGCTCTATCCGTTCCCGCGCGAGGATTTCGAGAACACCTTGCGACGCTATCCCGGCGCCACGCAGATCGTGTGGTGCCAGGAGGAGCCGGAGAACCAGGGCGCCTGGTATCAGATCAAGCATCGCCTGGGCGTGTATCTGCAGCCGCAGCATCGTCTGTTCTACGCCACGCGCGAAGGCATGGCGACCACCGCTGGCGGCTATCTCAAGATCCACAACAAGGAACAGGAAGAGGTCGTCAACGGCGGCCTCACCGGCGGCAAACCCGCAGGTGCGGCTTGAGCAAGCACGCCGCGCCGGCCGAATAAGAAAAAAATAACGGAGTCACGATGAGTATCGAAATCAAAGTCCCGACCCTGCCGGAGTCGGTCTCGTCCGCCACCATTGCTACCTGGCACGTCAAGGCCGGTGAGGCGATCAAGCGCGAGCAGAACCTGGTCGACCTGGAGACGGACAAGGTGATGCTCGAAGTGCCGGCCACGGCCGACGGCATCCTCAAGGAGATCCGCATCCAGCCCGGCGCCACCGTCAACGCCGGCGACATCATCGGCATCGTCGAAGAAGGCGCGACCGCCTCCGCTCCGCCAGCCGCCGAACCCGAGGTGATGGGCAAGGCCGAGGCCAAGGCCGCGGGCCCCGGCACGTCCAGCACCACGCCCGCGCCGCCCACCGGCAGCGGCGGCGACGAGGGCCAGAGCCCCGCGGTTCGCAAACTGCTCAGTGAAACGGGCTTGAACGCCGCCAGCATTCCGGCCAGCGGCAAGGGCGGACGGCTGACGATCGAAGACGTGAAGGCGTATGCCGACAGCAAGCCCGCGCCCGCCGCCAAGAGCGAGCCCGCAGCACCGGCGCCGGCTGCGGTGGAAGCCAAGCCCACGCCGCCGCCCGCACCGCGCCCCGCTGCCGGCGCGCGCGAAGAACAGCGCGTGCCGATGACACGCATCCGCGCGCGCATCGCCGAGCGTCTCAAGGAATCGCAGAACACCGCGGCCATGCTCACCACCTTCAACGAGGTGGATCTCAAGGCGGTCAACGAACTGCGCGCCAAGTTCAAGGACAGTTTCGAGAAAGCCCACGGCGCCAAGCTCGGCTTCATGTCGTTCTTCGTCAAGGCGAGCATCGAGGCGCTCAAGAGATTCCCGCTGGTCAATGCGTCGATCGACGGCAGCGACATCGTCTACCACGCCTACTACGACGTCGGCGTCGCGGTGTCGTCCGAGCGCGGCCTGGTGGTGCCGATCGTGCGTGACGCCGACACGCTGTCGTTCGCCGAGATCGAAAAAGCCATCGCCTCGCTGGGCGCGCGCGCCAAGGCCAACAAGCTGACGATGGACGATCTCACCGGCGGCACCTTCTCCATCACCAACGGCGGCATCTTCGGCTCGATGCTGTCGACGCCGATCCTCAATCCGCCGCAGGCGGCGATCCTCGGCATGCATGGCATCTTCGATCGCGCGGTGGTGGTGGGCGGCGAGATCGTGGTGCGGCCGATGATGTACCTGGCGCTCACCTACGACCACCGTATCATCGACGGCCGCGACGCCGTGCTGTTCTTGAAGACGATCAAGGACGGTCTGGAAGATCCGAGCCGCTTGCTGCTACAGATTTGATTCCAGTCGCTGTCGACACAAGCCCGCGCCAGCGGGCTTTTTTTATGGGCCGGGCCTGAAATCGCGCGTCACCCGTTCGGGGGATTCGCCGTCGCTGATGCGGACTCAAGCTGCCATCCGAGCAACACAGGATGAGCGCAAATGCTGGAAAGGTCCCGAGAAAACACTGGCGCAGCAGTGCCTGGCCGCGATCGCCGGACACGCGGCGGACCGTGCGTGGAGCAGCATCGAACCCTGGAGGACGCTGGGATCGCTTGCGGTGATCCGCCACCAGCAGCGCCTGCAACTGGCGATGAGCCTGACCAATCATCTGCAGTCAGAAAGACTCAGCGTCCACAGCTTCGTCGACAGCAGTTATCTCACCGACCAACAGACCGTCGCCGACGTTGTGGCGATGTGCCTGCACATCGTCGGGCTGCGCAAACTCGAACCCAGCGGCCAGGCGTGGATGAACGAACTCGCCGAGCTGCAGCGCTCGGAGGCCTGAGCGTGCCCTGCATGAAAGCCGATGAAATCTCGTCACCCGTTCGGGTGACTCGCTTTGCCGTCGTTCTCTTGAAACTAGCGGCGAGGGGCGTCTGGACGAGCAGACGCAGGGGCGAAACCCCAGCCAGGGACTGGCGATGAGACATCAGACCAATAGCTCTTCAACCGTTCCAGCAGGGAGATTTCAATGAACAAACTTGTACTAGTCGGCGTGGCCGCAATCACGATCGCCGGTTCGCTTTCAAATGCTCATGCCGCCGATGACGATGGCGCGCGCATCGGCTCCTTCGGCGCCGGCGTCGGACTCAACGGCCTCAGCCTGGACTATGCGTATCACCTCAATGCCTATTTCGATCTGCGCGCCGGCTACAACTTCGGGTCGCTGACTTTCAATGGCGAGGAAGAGGACGGCGTCAAGTACGACGTCAAGCTCAAGTTCGCGTCCGGGCGTCTGCTGGTCGACTACAAGCCGTTCGCAGGTGGCTTTCATCTCACGGCGGGCATCACCAGCGGCGGGCCCAAGCTCGATCTCGCCGCCACTGGTGTTGGCGAAGGCATCAAGTTCGACGACCACAAGTACAACCTCGACGGCGACGCCAATGGCCGCATCGATTTCAAGGGCACGGCGCCGTACATCGGACTCGGCTGGGGCGGCACCACCAACGGCACCGGCTTCGGCGTCAGTACCGACTTCGGCGTGATCCTCACCGGCGCGGCCAAAACCCGATTGAAAGTCCCCAGTGGCTTCGCCTGCGACGCCGAAGTCAACGACGGCTGCACCCCCCGCGAAGACGGTTTTGACATCAACGGCGAAAGCGCCGATGCCGCGCAGTTCCGCGCATCGGTCAACGCAGAAGAAGCCGATCTGAAGGACAACGTCGGCAAGCTCAAGTTTTATCCGGTCACCCGCCTGTCGATCGTCTACCGCTTCTAGCCCTGCTCACCTCTCAACGGAGTTTTGCCGTGAAAAAATTGCTACTCATCGTGTTCGTCGGCGTGCTCGCGGCCTGCGCTGCACCGCAACGCCTGGTGGTCTCCAACGGCTTCAGTTTCGCCGACTACGAATACCTGGTCATCGCCAAGCCAGAGTCGGCGGCGGCGCAGAATTCGCTGTACGGGATGGATCTGGAATTCGCCAATCTGCTGGCGACTTACAGCCTGAAAATCGTCGGCGACAAAGAAGCCGCGGCGATGTCGTCGGCCGACCAGCACAAGACGCTGGTGACGCGCCTCGGCGTGTCGTCCACCGACAAGCTGATCCTGATGTCGGCGTCGTTCGACGACGTGCTCACCGGCCGCACGCTGGCGACGATCAGCGCGCGCGAGAAAGGCGAGCTTGCCGACGACGGCGATCGCAAGGACGCCTTCGACGCGCTCACCGAAAAGCTCACCGCCGCGCTGGCCAAGGACAAGGGCCTGGCGGTGGAGAAGCCCGGCTTCTTTTCGTCGGCAACCAAGTTGAAGAGTGTCGTCGGCGGCGCGGTCCCGTGAAAATCTCAACGGGTCGCGCAGCTTTGTTGCTGGTGGGTCTGCTCGTGGAGACGAACCGCGCTCACGCCGATCCGTTCCACTACCGCAACCTGCTCATCGGCGACCGCGCCGTCGGCCTCGGCGGCGCTTACGTCGCGCTTGCGGATGACACGTCCGCGCTCTTCCACAACCCGGCCGGCGCGGTGTATTCGCAGCAACTGGCGTCCGCCACCGTCAACGCGCTGAGCCGCACGACTACGCGTTTCGACGGTTTTTTCCCGGACGGCGGTTCGCTCGGCAGCAAATCATCGGGGCTGGTGCCGAGCTATTTCGGCATCCTGCGGCACACCGACATCGGCACCTTGGGCCTGTCGATCGCGGTCACCGATTTTGTATCGGAACGCCAGCTCGACCGAGGGAAGTTTTCGATCACTACCGATCGCGGCACCACGGCGGACGTCGAAGAATTCCTAACCGGCGACGTCGACTATCGCCAGTACGCCGCCGGTCCCACCTATGCGGCGAAGACCGGCGGCGGACTGTCGCTGGGCATGACGCTTTACGCCACGTTCCGCGACCTGCGCGAGGCGCGCAGCATCGGCGGCAACATCAGCGGACAGGATCCGCAGAACGCCGCGCTGATTGCGCGCACCGCGGTGCAGACCAGCTATCGCATCGAAGACACGCAATACGGCCTGCGGCCGATCCTCGGCATCGCCTACGGCGATCCGTCCTGCGACCGCTTCGGCTTCGGCCTCACCGTGTCGCGCGACTTCGGCCTGAAGCGCGATTACGAATACCTCTACCGCAGCAATGCCTCCGACAGCCGCATCGACAGCGCGGGCCAGACGACGCCGCGCGCGGTGCTCGACGTCGCCAGCGATTCCAGCAGTTCGGTGAAACAGCGGCTGCCCTGGCAGGTCTCCGCCGGGCTGGCTTTCAGGCCGGCGGATGGCTGGTGGATCTCGGCGCAGGCCGATCACTACTTCGCCGTCGACCAGCGCGTGATCGTTGGCGCCGACGGCAACTCGCCGCCGGTGACTCGCCAGTTCCAGGCCGTGACCGACTTCGCGCTCGGCGTCGAGGCGCCGCTGTCGGATCACGCGGCGTTGCGCGTGGCGGGTTTCACCGATTTCGCCAATGTCGACGTCGATCGTGCGGGCAAATTCGAGCGTAGGGAGGAGGTCGACCTCTATGGTTTTTCGATCGGCGGCGCGTACCGGGACCGCGTGCGCGAATACAAGGCCGGCGTGTATGTCAGCGCGGGCGATGGCAGGGCCAGGCTCGGCGATCTGGATGAACTCAATTTCAGCAAACGCAGCAACGTCGACGTTGAAGGCCGACGTCTCGTCGTGTTTTTCGGCGCCGAACTCTAACGGTTCACTCAACAACTTAAGAGGTCAATCATGAAACTCCTGTCGGCTGTTGTTGGTTCAAAACTGGGTGTCCCGAGCTGGATGCGCGTCGCGTCGGCTGCGCTTCTTTGTGTCGCGCTCGCTGCCTGTCAGGTGTCAAAGAAAAATAGCGACGATCCCGACGACCCCGATGATCCAACGTCGAGCAAGACCTTCGAGCTGCGCGGCGCCGTGGTCAAGGGGATCGTCCGCAACGCCGACGTGCAGCTGTTCGAATACGCGCAGAGCACGTTCGCCAATCCGATGCTGCTCGCCAGCACCACGACCGACGACAGCGGCCGCTATCAGCTGACGGTGCAGAGTCCCGCGCAATATCACGGCGGCGCGGTGCTGGTGCGCATCAAGGGCAAGCCGAGCGGCTCGCAAGCGCGTTGCGACGTCGATCTGCCCAACACGTCGGATGATTGCGGCGCGGCCGTGGCGTTCGGCACGTTTTACGCGATCGATGAAAGCTTCGTACTGGAGACCAGTCTGCCGGCCTTGCTTGAGTCCGATGCTGACACGACGACGACGACGCTCAACGCCTCGGTCTTCACCAACCTGGTCAGCGCACGCGCGGCCGCGCTCAGGACCGGTAGCACGCGATCACTGGATGCGATCCGCATCGCCTTGTCGCAAGTCAACCAGCTCGCCGGCGGCATCGACGTGGTGCGCACCACGCCGGTCGACTTGAGCGACGCGACCGCGATTGCCAGCGCGACGCCGGAAGGCGTTGCCTACGGCGCGCTCAACAGCGGCCTGCTGCGGCTGGCTTCGCAAGCCGCGCCCGGTGGCAACGCGGCGACCAACACCAATGCCGCGATCGATCGCCTCGACACGCTGTTCGGCCCCGCCGCCAGCATCAGCGACGCCGATCTGCAGGCCATTGCGGACGCGGGACGCGCGCAGCTCGCGGTGGCCGGGCAGACCGATGCCGCTGGCGTGTTCGCGGTGATCGATCGCTTCATTGCGCAGCCGGGCGATACCGTCAGCTATTCCGCGACGGTCGCGCCCACCGACGGCGTGACGGCGGCAAAAGATTTCGTCGGCGACATCCGCACCGTGATGCAGACCTACCGCACCGCGCTCGATCCGGCGGACAACGCGTTTGCGCAGCAGCTGAGCATGGCCAAGCAGATCAGCGGGGAGGCAACCACGAACCTGTTTCTCGACATCGAGCCGGCGATCGATTGCACGGCGGCACTGGTCCGGCAGGACTACGCCGACCGCGTCATCGCGCTCCCGGATGGCTGCGTTTCGACCGGCAACAATCGCTTCGCCGTCGGCGGCGCGACGATCGTCAAAGGCAACGACGGCACCCGGACCAATTTTGCGGTCAACGGAACCGTGGGCACATCAACGCTGGCCTTGACACTGTCGTATCCCAGCAACGGGGCGAACGCCCCGGGCTCGGCTCTGGACGCCATGGGCTCGGCTTTGGAAGGCCGGATCAATGGGCGCGCGGCGACGGCGAGCAGCACCGGCGTCGCACTGCAACTGGACGGCGTGGTGCAGGTCTTGACGCGTGACGCTGGCCGGCCCGTCTTCACCGACGCGACGATCAGCAACATCAATCAAGTGACTTTGTCGTTCGATGCCTCGTTCACGCAAAAAGGCGTGACCAACCCGCTCACCGCGCTGGGCAGTATCGATCTGAGTCTGGTGCGTTGTACGACGAGCAGCTGCGTGCCTTCCGGTCCGGGAGAGATCGAGCCGTTCTTCGTCGATCGCTTCGTATTCAGCGGCGGAGTCGGCGACACGCAGAACAATCGCCTGATCGGGAGCATCGACGTCGACATTCGCAATCCACGCGACTTCAACGCCTTCAGCGAAGACTACAGCGCCAGCAACTTTGTCGATGGCAGCCTCACCCTGACGCTTGAAGCCGCTTTGCCGAATCGGCCTGTGGCTCAGGTGGTGCTCACGGTGGACTCCACCGGCTACGACAACGCCAGCCGTCAGCCGCTCGGGTCGGTGACGCTCGCGCTGATGGAAAACGGCCAGATCACTTTGCGTGCGCAGAGCCGGAGCACCCAGCAACTGCCCGGCTTCGCCAACGCCATCGAGGTCACCAACTCCAACGGGTTCGTGCTCGGTGTCACCGCAGGCCCCGATGGAGACACCGACAATATTGTCGGCGTGCTCACCGCGGACGGCGTGCCGGTCGCCAACGTGAGTCCGGACAGCGGCGCGGTGCTGATCCGCTACGCGGACAACAGCTTCGAAACCCTGTTCTTCTGAACATGACCGCCGGGGCCATCGACGTCGGCAGGTTTTGCACATGACGGTCCTGCGGTTGGCGGGGGGTGGCGACGCCCCCCGCTCTTTTTTGCGCGGCAAGCTGGCCTGCGCCGTGCTGTTGATCGCAGCCAGTGCACCTTGTAGCGCCAAGCTGCCAATACCGGAATTCGAGGTGTCGGCCTTTGCCTACAACGAGCCGGTGCCGGTCGCCGACTATCTGCACGAATGGCGCGGCCCGCTCAAGTCCGGTGCCGACGGCATCACCCGCAACATCGCGCTGGTGGGCGCGGGCTACGGCGCCTGGCATCTGGGCTACGTGTATCGCTACGACTACGAAATAAAAGCCAGCCGCGATTCCGCCGAGCTGTACTTCGATGTCACCAACAAGAATCCTTTGGTCATCGGCCGCGAATACGCGCTCGATCTGCGCGTCTTCAATCAGCGCACCCAGGGCCTGCGGCTGGCGCACGACTGGCGTGCGGAAACCTGGTCGATCACCCTCGGACTCACCGCGCTCGACGGGCTGGCCCTGACGCAGGGACATCTGTCCGGCACAGCGGTCGCCGTGGGCGAGCGCGAGTATCAGTATCAAGCCAACGTGGGTTATGGCTATAGCATTGAGTCGCTGTTCGAGCGCCGCGTATCGATGCCCGATGGCCTGGGCTTTTCAACCGATCTGCGATTGCACTGGCGCCCGCTGCCGCTGCTGTCGGCCGATCTTCGCGTTGACGATCTCTGGGGCGCGCTGTGGTGGCACCACGCGCCCTTTACGCAGGCCACCGCCAACTCGCAGACCGCGCGCTTCGACGAGGACGGCTACGTCGTCTACGACCCGGTGCTGACGGGCGAGGAGACGGTCCGCAATCTCAGGCAAAGGCTGCATCCGCGCGCGCTACTCGATCTGCGATGGAGGGCCGGTCCGCGTGAAGAGTTTGGCTTTGGGCTCGATGCGAGCGAAGTGAAGCTGATCCCCGCGCTTGCCTGGCGACACCGGCTGGGCGAAGGCGAATGCATGAGCATCGGCGTTCGCGCCCTACCTGTGGAAAGCGCGCTGGGTGTCGAGGCGCAATTTGGTGATTTGAAGTTGAGCGTCGCCAGCGATGCGCCTGCGATCCGCGATGCGCATTACCTGGAACTATTGCTGAGCATCGGCCGGTCGTTCTGACATCGCCTATTACGACCGCGCCAGCAAGCCGATCTGCTGCGCCGCGCGCACCGCTTCCGAGCGGTTGGAGATATTGAGCTTGGCGTAGATGCGCTTGACGTGCGTGGCGACGGTGTTGCGGCTGATCTGCAGGTGCTGCGCGATCTCCTGCAGCGTGTAGCCGTTGGCGAGCGACACGAGCACGTCGCGCTCCTTGGCGGTGAGCGCCTCGTGCGGCAGCGGCTCGGCGAAAGACGATTGCGAAAAATACTTGAGCACCGAGCGCACGATCGCCGGCGACAGCGGCAGCTCGTCGTGCATCAGGCTTTGCAGTTGCCGCGCCAGATCTTCCTGGCGCCCGTCTTTCAACAGGTAGCCGCGAGCGCCGGCGCGCAGGGCGGGGAAGATGTGGGCGTCATCGTCGTAGACCGTCGTCACCACGGTGCGCATCGCGGGGCGGATGCGCCGCGCCAGCGCGACCAGGTCGATGCCGAAACCGTCCGGCAGATTGAGATCGACCAGCGCGACTTCCACGGCCTCGTTGTGAATCGCGCGGCTGGCGTCGGCGAAGGTGCTGACCGTCGTCAGCTTGATGCCGGGAAAGGCGCTGCGCATGGAGGCCTGCAGCCAGACCTGCGCCTCGGGCAAGTCTTCGATGATCAATCCGCGCGCAAACATGGCATCCCCTTTTTGGTCAGAGCAATGCTAGGGAGATCCGACGCCGGCGGCGTCCCCCGTTCGGGTGACGACGCTGCCGATGGCAACGGCAACAATGGCAGCGTCAATCGCAGACGCAGGCCGTCGTCGCCATCGCCAATGTTCAAATGCCCGTCCAGCGCAAAAGCACGCCGTGCCATGCCGAGCAGGCCGCGGCCATGAACCAGCCCGGCGGCGCGTCCACCGCCGTTGTCGCTGATGTCGATGGCGATACTCCCGTCGCCAGCGGTGATCACCAGGTGCGCCCGCGTCGCGCCGCTGTGACGCACGATGTTGGCGGTGGCTTCCCGCACCGTTCTGGCGATGGCCAGGTGACGGTGCGCGTCTACGTCGATGTCCGCCGGCAGGCAATCGGCGCGGCAATGCGGCTCGATGCCCGCAGCCGCGCAACCGCTGGTGAACTCCTGCATCCAGCTCAAGGCCGCTTGCGCCAGGGCTTGCGCGTCGTCGCCATGCAGCGCGACGAGCACGGCCGTCAGCCGTTGCCGGGTGGTTTCCAGCAAGCCCTTCAACTCCGGCTGCGCGCATTGCTGCAGCAGCGTGGCCAGTGGCGCGGACATCCGCGACAGGATCAGCCCGGCCAGCCGTCGCCGTTCTATCTGCGCGCCAAGCAGCAGGCCCTCGTCCATCGGCGTTTGCAGACATGAGGCCGCCGCGCCGCTCATGCCAGGGCACCGCTGTCGAGCAGGCGCAGCACGTCGCGCAGGCACTGCAGAAGCGCGCGGCCCTGGTCGGCCAGCGCCAGATCGTCCGCGCGATAGATGAAGGACAGCAAGGGCGGGATCACGTCGTCGTGCAGGTCCTGCGCCACGCGGTTGCGTTCGGCGCTGGCGCCCAGTGCGCGCGCCTGGCCGGCGGCCAATCCCCAACGGTCCCCACCGATGCTTTCCACGTTCGCTTCTCCCGACTGCCGGCTGCGTTGTTGCCGTGCAAGCAAGCTAAAGCCGAGCGCCGCGCCAATCCTGACGATTGGCTGATCAATGCTGACGATCTCCTGAAAAAGTTATGAATGCGTCGCTTCCATCACCACTGGCTTGCGACGCCGCCACCGATTGGGCGACGATGCCAGCACGCCGCGAGGGGGCTCGGGCGACTGGGGGTTGCGTGACGGGGGAGCCGAAAGCGTCTGTGCTGTCGACCGCGGAGCAGACGCGGCGCTGGCACTTTGCGGGCGCCGTGCTCGACGAACTCACGCAGGAGCTGCTGGTGGGCGGCGTGGAGGTGGAGATCGAGCGCCGGCCGCTGGAGGCGCTGGTCCACCTGCTGGAACACGCCGGCGAAGTCGTCACCAAGGACGAGCTGCTGGCCGCCGTCTGGCCCGGCCGCATCCTCAGCGACACGGTGCTGACCAAATGCATCGGCCGCCTGCGCGACGCGCTCGGCGACGACGACCAGGCCATCATCAAGACCGTCTACGGCTACGGCTATCGCCTTATGGCGCCGGTCCGGGTGGAGCTGCTGCGCGCGCCCGAACGCGTGCACTTCGCCTTCAGCGCCGGCGACCATCCGCCGGGCCGGCCGCTGTGGAGCCTGCTACACCGCCTCGGTGCCGGCGGCCACGGCGAAGCCTGGCTCGGCCAGCATGACAAGACGCGCGAACAACGCGTCTTCAAGTTTGCCATCGACGAGGCGTCGCTCACCGCGCTCAAGCGCGAGATCACCCTTTTCCGCTTCCTCAACGACTCCTTGGGCGAGCGCGCCCGCATCGTGCCGCTGATCGACTGGAACCTGGACCAGCCGCCGTGCTTCATCGAGAGCGAATACATCGCCGGCGGCAGCCTGATCGACTGGGCCGAACGCAGCGGCGGGCTGGCGAAGATCCCGCTTGCCACACGCATCGAAGTCGCCGCGCAGATCGCCGAAGCGCTGGCGAGCGTGCATTCGGTGGGTGTGCTGCACAAAGACCTGAAGCCCTCGAACATCCTGGTCGACACCAGTGGCGGTGGCAAGCCGAACATCCGCCTGGCCGACTTCGGCAGCGGCGGCGTGCTCGACGCCAAACAGCTCGAAGCGCTCGGCATCACGCGCATGGGTTTCACCAAGACTGTTGCGGCTATCAACGCCACGTCTGGCACGCCGTTGTACCTGGCGCCCGAGCTGCTGGCCGGCCAGCCGCCGACGGTGCAGGCGGATATCTATGCGCTGGGGGTGATGCTGTATCAGCTGGTGATCGGTGAGTTTCGGAAGGCGATGTCGGCGGGGTGGGAGCGGGATGTCGGTGATGAGTTGCTGCGCGCTGATATCGCACAGGCGGCAGAGGGTGAATACACGCGGCGGCTGGCGGATGCGTCGGAGTTATTGCAGCGGCTGAGGAGCCTAGAGGCGCGCCGCGTTAGCCTTTTGGAGACGCGCAGCGCCCAGCAACGCGCTGAGGAGGCGCAGAGAAGCCTGGACCGGGCGCGGGCGCGCCGTCTGGGCCTGCTGCTCGCGTTCGGCGTGCTGATCGTCGGCTTGTCGGTCAGCACCGCTCTATATTTTCGGGCGAGAAGCGCGCAGGAGCGAGCGCTAGTGGCCGCTTCCCAGTCAGACGCGGTCGCGCAATTTCTGAGTCAGGACGTGTTCTCACCGGTCAGCTCCGGAGCTGAGTCAGTCAAGAACATCAGCGTCGTCGAAATGCTCAACCGTGCGGGCGAACAGGTGGATAAGCGATTTGCGGCCCAACCGGCGATCGCCTCAAAGCTGCACTACATCATCGGCCGTTCCATGGACGAGTTTTACCAGACGCCGGCAGCGCTACGCCATTACGGCCGAGCGCTGGAAATGGGAAGCCAGCTCGAAGGTTCCGGATCCGAGTCGGCGACCTTGAGCGCCGCGGAGATGATCGAACTCGACTGGGCGGTGGGAAATCTGCGGCAGACCTTGACTCGCTACCAGGAGGCGCTGCGTCTGGCGAGCGCAAGGCTCGATCCGCAAAACCCAGCCTTGCTCAAGCTGCGCCTGTCTCTGGCCAAAGGCGAGTATCGATTGGGATATTGGACAGAGGCGAGGGACGCGCTGCAAAAACTCCTTGCCGATGTTCGGGCCAGTAAGGACATCGCTCCTGAAGTCGTCGGAAGGGTTGAATACGCTTTCGGCAACGCTCTGATCGAGGTATCTCAACCGTCCGACGCGGTGACTCATCTGCGCCTGGCGGTGGTTCTGCTGACCGCGGCCCTGGGCGAAAAGCATGCTGCCGTGGCCGCCGCACGCACCGGGCTGGGCCGGGCCTTGATCGACGTAGGCCAATATAAAGATGCCCGGGCGGAGCTGGACAGCGCCGTCGAACTCGCCAACAGCTGGGCGCTGCCGATCGCGGACATGATCGACCGTCCGCGGGTCAATCTGGGATTGCTGGCACTTGAGGAAAACCAGTTAACCGAAGCCGCGCAGAAGCTGGGACGTTTCGTCGGCGATCAAGACCTGAATCGTCCCGCCTACGTACAGGCGCATATCAACGAGGTAATCGAAGTGGATCACACGGCTCGCGAGCGTCAGGTACTGGGCGAGGTTCTGGGACGGCAAGGAAAGACAGGTGAGGCCATCGACACCTTGCGCACCGCACTCGCAGTTGCCGATCTGGCCGATGACGGGGCGCATCCGGTTACCCGGTCGATCCGCCTGTCACTAGCCGAGCAACTTATGGTCCAAGGTCGTGATGCCGAAGCCGGTGCCGTGTTGGGGCAGGCCGGCTCCACCGCCTTCGACGATCTGCCCGCCGTGCATCCGTATCAGGCGCAAATGCATCGTGTTATGGGCCTGGTCGCATTGCGTCGCGGCGACCGCGCGGCTGCTAGGGCCGAGCTGGAACGTTCGCTCTCGATAGAACAACGGCTGCACCCCGCGAACCACTGGCGGGTAATACGCGTGCGCCGTGAATTGCTCGGTTTAAATCGATAAGGAGAAGCCTTGTGCAAACGGTCCTCATACTCACCTCACGCTGCAACGCCGCCTGCACGCATTGCACCAGCAGTTGCGGCCCGCAGCGCACAGAGTCGCTGACCCGCGCCGATGTGTTCCGGCTGATGGATGAGTCGGCGGCGATCGATGATGGCAAGCCCTTGTTGTTCGATCTCACCGGAGGCGAGCCTTTCCTGGATTTTGATCTGCTGCTTGCGGTCGTCGAATATGGATCGAGTCTTGGCGCGCAACTGAGCTGTGTAACCAACGGCTACTGGGCCACCTCTGACGAAGTTGCGGCTACCAAGCTCACGGCTCTGAAACGCGCAGGTCTATCGCATCTGAGCGGTAGCGTCAGCCGCTTTCATCAAGCCTATGTGCCCCTCAAGCGGGTGCGGCGGGCACTGACGATCGCGTCCGAGCTGGGTCTTAAGACGGAACTCAAGGGCGCGGTGACGCCGCGTGATCTCGAATCAGGCGCTGCGTTTGAGGACTGGAAGGCTCAGTTGACCGCAGATGTGATCAACATCTTTCCGCTGTATTCCAAGCTCAGAGAAGGCGCCTCGCTGCCCGACCAGGATTACTGGCGCGAAGCGGGACTACCGAGCCAGCCTTGTCCCGGCCCGGTTGTCTGCATCGAGCCCGATGGCCGCGCTTGCAGTTGCGCAGGGCCGAGCTTCTCCTTCGTGACCCTAGGCAACGTACACGAGACCTCGCTGGATGAGATTCATCGACGCTTCAAGCAAGCAGGCAAGCAAACCATTCTGCGCGAGCACGGCCCGATCCATTTCGCGGCGGGCGCAATTGCGGCTGGGGAGGGACATCGCCTAAGGGATGCCTACGCAGGTCCCTGCGATCTGTGCGTTCACATTGGCACCGATCCGCAACTGCGTGCGGTGGCCGAGAGAATGTCCCGGCAGCGACAGCTTTCGCAAGAGGCCCTAGTCGATTCCGCTCGTCACCCGACAACGCTTTCACCCACCCACGCAACAGGAGTATCGCTATGAGTCTTTCTCAATCACAGCTTGAAGACATCGTCATCAGAGCCGTCACGGATCAGAAGATCAGAAATGATCTGGTCAAGCTCCAGACTTCGGGCAGTCCAGGCGGGCCGATCACCGTCGACGGCGTTCCAATCGTTCTGGATGGTAGCGACTGGACCGAGCTGCTGAAAGTGCTGCCGGACATCCTGCGTTTCGGTGCGTTTCCTAATGTGGGAACACGCGATGCAACTGTCTGGTCGATCGGCATCATGCAGCATTCGAGGGCGACCAAAAGGAATGTCTAGCTTGTATTCCCGGCGCCGCATTCTCGAAGCCGGGAATGCTGCGTCCGGGCCAGCTGCAATCGACATGAAACTATTAACCACGAAAATCACCGAGGCCAATGAACCTAAGAACTCTACCCCCGTGGGGACAATTGGACGAAGATTTTTTGAGCCGACTCGGCAATCCTCCCTGTCCCCTGTATTGGCTGCCGTCGAGAAACGAAGCATTTCGGCTGAAAGAGTGGGGTTCGTGGCGTGACGAGGTCGCCGCCTACCTTGCCCAGAATCTGTGGCCCCAATACGACCCGAAGACGGGCTGGAGCAAGAAGCCAAGCTCCAGGTTGATCGACGCGGACTTCGAGTTGTTGAAGGTTTTATCTCCGAAGCTCGGAGCAAGCGCAACTGGTAACGCTGACCCAAACGACAACCACGAAGTCTTCTATCGGAGAGAGGACGAGGACAATTGGGGCGCGGAGTACTGGCGCTACGACCCTAGGCTCGACCGCCGCATAGCCGACAGTCTGCCGGCAGCCCTACCGGACAGTCTGGACTCAGTCGAAGGGCGTTTGAGCAGTGAACTAAAACTTGTGTTTCAACGGCCTCGCCCCTATCAAGTCGCGGTGATCTTGGGAAAGCAGGGGTTCAAGCACCTCGATGCTTTAAGTGGCAATACACCCTCAATGGTCAGCGGACATTGTCTGCAAGCCTCTCTGGCAGGCTGCGCGATTTATGCGCAGTTCCGCGATCAGATGAGTAAGCAGTCGATAGAAATATTTGGTCGCTTCACTATCGATATCGGCGATCGCAGAGTTTATGCCGGCGTCCATTACCCGTCGGATAATTTATCGTCCTGGTACACCGCACTGTGTCTGATTCCAAATATATTTGAGGGTGATGTCGCAACTGACGTAAGCGCGTTCTTGGCCGGAGCAATCGGCAAAAGCGTAGTCTTCGGCGCGATCGCGTCATACAGAGGTAAAGGCGGCGCCTCCCCTTATGCGCCGATGATCAAAGCGCTCAAACAAAAGGGCGTGACTTACTCGCCTTGATCAATTGATGAGCGTAAAACGGCCTCAGCGTGACGGTACGCGTGGTCGTTCGCTAGCGCGTCGGGTGCTACCATGTTAACACTGCATTATCACCGACATCTCATGGCCACCACTTCTCTAAAACTTCCGGACGAGGTGAAAAAACGCGCTGCCGTGGCGGCGCGCAGTCAGGGGGTCACTACCCACGCTTTTATGGTTCATGCCATTCGCCTGGCCACGATCGCCGCTGAACAACGATCGGCCTTCGTTGAGCAGGCGCAGGGCGCTCTTGCCGAGATGACTCGTAGCGGTAAGGGGTATCCCGCCCAGGATGTGCATGCCTATGCGCGCCTCCGCGTTGCGGCAAAGGCTGCGATCAAGCCCAAGGCGAAGTCTTGGCGCACCTGAGTTATTCGAAAACCGCATTTCGCGACCTCGACAGGCTGATCGATTTTCTGGTCGAGATCGATCCTTCTGCCGCGGCGACCACCGTCGATCTGATTCTGCAGGCTGTGGAGATTCTGGAGCAGCATCCGTTGATCGGGCGCCTTGTCGAGAATGGATTGCGAGAGCTGGTTATTTCTCGTGGGCACTCAGGTTATGTGGCGCTCTACAGCTACCAGGCGGTGCATGACGCGGTATTGAGCTTGGCTCTGCGCCATCAACGCGAAGCGGGTATCTGAGCGACCCCGATCAGCTTCGATAACAATTTTAGGGAGAACGCAAATGTTATCTGTTATTCGATCACCCGGGTCTGTGCATCGGTCTATCGTCGTAGCGGGCACTCTGATGTTGTTGATCGCGCCAGCGCCTGTGTATGCAGCCACGCTCCAGTTGCAACTCGACAAGTCCGTCATCCTCATGCGCCACGGCCTGCGCTCTCCCAACCAGACGCCAGCCGAACTCGCCAAGTCTTCCACGCGCCCCTGGCCCGAGTGGCCGGTGGGTGCCGGGGAGCTGACCGAGCATGGTGCCGATCTGATCAAGACGCTGGGTGGCTATTACCGGCAGCGCTACGCGACTGCCGGTCTGTTGCCAGCGGACGGATGTCCCGATGCTGGCAGCGTTGCGGCTTGGTCGGACAATGCTGCGGCGCGGATTCCGTTGAGTGGTCAGGCGCTGCTCGACGGGATGTTTCCCGGTTGCGGATTGAAAGTCGGCTATGCGCCGCAGACGAATGTTGATCCGCTGTTCAATCCCGTTGGCGCCGGCACTTGTGCGATCAATCAGGGGCAGGCGCGCGGCGCGGTGCTGGATGCCGCGCGCGGCGACCTGGATCGCGCCGCGGCCAAGGTGCGGCCGGCGATGAAGCAGCTGCAGTCGATCCTCAAGGTTCGCGGCGTCGCCGGTTGCGCGGGCACGGTGCCTTCGTGCGGGCTCGATGGTCTGGCCAACATGCTGGAAGACGGCAAGGAAGGGCCGAAGCTCGAAGGCGGGCTCAAGCGCGCGACCACCGTCGGCGAAAATTTCTTGCTCGAATATGCGCAGGGTTTTCCGGAGAGTGATGTCGCCTGGGGCGATGCGACGACGGCCGCGGCGATCGCGCCGCTGCTCGCGCCGCGCAATCTGTATCTGAAGCTGACGCAGAAGACGCCGTATCTGGCGTCGCGCAATGGCGCGCCGCTGGCGCGGGCGATCCTGGCGGCGCTCGAAGACGACACGGCGACGGACGCCACGCCCAGCGCGACGCGCCTGGTCGCCTTCGTTGGCCGCGACGGACATCTGGCGAATCTTTCGGCGCTGCTGGGCGTGGACTGGTCGCTGCCGGGGCAGCCGGACAACTCGCCGCTGGGCGGCACCTTGGCTTTCGAGCGTCTGCACAATCCGGTCGACGACAAGCGTTATGTGCGCGTGGTGCTGTACTACCAGACGCTGGAGCAGATGCGCAGCGGCGCGGCGCTCGACGCGGCGCATCCGCCGGGGCAAATGGTGCTGAAGATCCCGGGCTGCGAGAAGGGCGCGGTGAATGGCGCGTGTCCGCTGCCGGTGCTGCGCGAGCGCTTGCTGGCGGCGCTGGCGCCGGACTGTCCGCGCGCTGCGCAGTGAGTCAACACGCGTTTAGCTGTACGTGTCCTCGCGCCACGAATATCCGTCGCGCGTGATCAGCGTGCCTGCTGCGGTCGGGCCCCAGGTGCCGGCGGCGTAGAGGCGCGGCGGGTCGCCGGACGCGTCCCAGCCGTCGCGGATCGGGTCGATCCAGCGCCAGGCGGCGTCGAGTTCATCGCGACGCATGAACAGCGTGAGCTTGCCCTGGATCGCGTCCATCAGCAGGCGCTCGTAGGCGTCCCAGGCGCGGGTCTTGAACTCCTGCTTGAAGTCCAGGTTGAGATCGACCGAGCGCACTTTCATTTCCTCGCCCGGCACTTTCACCATCAGGTACAGCATTACCTCTTCTGTGGGCTGCAGGCGGATCACCAGGCGATTGCCCTCGGTGGCCGACGTCGGCAGGATCGCGTGCGGCACCGGCCGGAAGTTCACCACGATCTCGGACACGCGCTCCTGCATGCGCTTGCCGGTGCGCAGGTAGAACGGCACGCCCGACCAGCGCCAGTTGTCCAGCTCTGCCTTGATGGCGACGAAGGTTTCAGTGCTGCTGTCGGCGGGGATGCCGTCCTCGTTGAGATAGCCCGGCACCGCCTGGCCGCCGATGGCGCCGGCGCGATACTGGCCGCGCACGGTCTTGGTCTTGAGCGTCTCCAGGCTGATCGGCCGCAGCGCGCGCAGGACTTTTAGTTTTTCATCGCGCACCGCATCGGGGTCGATGCTCGACGGCGGCTCCATCGCCAGGATGCACAGCAGTTGCAGCAGATGGTTCTGCACCATGTCGCGCAGCGCGCCGTAGCGGTCGTAGTACTCGCCGCGCGATTCGACACCGACGGTTTCGGCGAGCGTGATCTGCACGTCCTGGATGTTGGAACGCCGCCACAGCGGCTCGAAGATCGAGTTGCCGAAGCGCAGCGCGATCAGGTTCTGCACCGTCTCCTTGCCAAGGTAGTGATCGATGCGGAAGATCTGCCTCTCCTCGAAGATCTGGCTCACCGCTTCGTTGATCTCGAAGCTCGACGCGCGGTCGCGGCCGAGCGGTTTTTCCAGCACCACGCGGGTTTGCGGCGTCACCAGGTTCGCGGCCGCGAGGTTCCGGCAGATCGGCGCGAACAGCCCGGCCGCGGTGGAGAGGTAGAACACCCGCACGCGGTTCTGCGAGTGCTGCAGCCGCCGCGCCAGCTCGGCGAAGCCCTCGGGATGCGTGCCGTCCATCGGCAGGTATTCCAGGTGCGCGGTGAACGCGGTCCAGGCCAGGGCATCGAACTCGCCGCCGGGGATGAAGCGGCGGCAGTGCTCGCTGACCAGGGCCAGATATTCCTCGCGCGTCATCTGCTGGCGGGCGAGGCCGATGATCCGCCAGCCCTCGGTGTGCTTGCTGTCGCGGAAGTGGTAGTACAGCGCGGGCAGCAGCTTGCGCATCGCCAGATCGCCGGTGCCGCCGAAGAAGATCAGGTCGAATTCGGTCACGTTGCTGCCGCTTTTGACGTCCTGCATGCAAGCCCTCCATCAAGCCAAGCATCGCGCACTGTTCGTAGCGCGATAAAGTGAGTTGCCGTGCTACTGGCTCGGCTTTTGCCAGGAACCTATCTCAAAATCTTCTGCGCTCGACATCTTACGTGCCGGCGGTGCTCGGAATGCTCATGTGCTACAGCACACTCCGCTTCCTGCGCTCCGGCGACCCGCAAGCTGTTTGGCTTGGTTGGGGAGTGACATCGAGTCACTCCCCAATAGGCCAAACAGCATCGCTTGCGACGATTTTGAGATAGGTTCAGCCAAAAAACCTGGACAGGAGATGCCATGCCGCTGCACCCCGCCGTCGCCAGCGTCACCCAGCGTATCCGCGATCGTAGCGCGCCGACGCGGCAAGCCTACCTGTCGCGCATGGACGCGGCCAGACAGGCCGGCACGGTGCGCTCGCACATGCCCTGTACCAATCTCGCCCACGCCTTCGCCGCCTTCGACGCGAAGGACAAGCAGACGCTGCGCCAGATGCGCTGGCCGAGCATCGCCATCGTCTCCGCCTACAACGACATGCTCTCCGCGCATCAACCGCTGCAGTACTATCCCGACATCATCCGCAAGGCCGCGCGCGAGGCCGGCGCCGTGGCGCAGTTCGCCGGTGGCGTGCCGGCGATGTGCGACGGCGTCACGCAGGGCGAACCGGGCATGGAACTGAGCCTGTTCTCGCGCGACGTCATTGCCATGGCCACCGCGGTGGCGCTGTCGCACAACACCTTCGATGCGGTGCTGTGCCTGGGCGTGTGCGACAAGATCGTCCCCGGCCTGTTGATCGGCGCGCTGCACTTCGGCCATCTGCCGGTGATCTTCGTGCCCGGCGGGCCGATGACGTCGGGGTTGTCCAACGACGCCAAGGCCAAGACGCGGCAGCTGTTCGCGCAAGGCAAGGTCGGCAGCGAAGAACTGCTGGAGTCGGAGGCGCAGAGCTATCACGCCGCCGGCACCTGCACGTTCTACGGCACCGCCAACACCAACCAGATGCTGATGGAGGTGATGGGCCTGCACCTGCCGGGCACCGCTTTCATCAATCCCTACACGCCGCTGCGCGACGCGCTCACCGCGGCCTCCGCCACGCAGGCGGCGAAGATCACCGCGCTGGGTGACGATTACCGGCCGCTGTCGCGCATCGTCGACGAACGCGCCATCGTCAACGGCATCGTCGGCCTGCACGCCACCGGCGGCTCGACCAATCACACCATCCACCTGGTCGCCATCGCACGCGCCGCCGGCATCCTCGTCAACTGGGATGATTTCTCCGATCTGTCCGCCGCCGTGCCGCTGCTGGCCAAGGTGTATCCCAACGGCAAAGCCGACGTGAACCAGTTCCAGGCCGCCGGCGGCATGAGCTTTTTGATCCGCGAACTGCTCGATGCCGGCTTGCTACAGGGTGATGTCGACACCGTCGTCGGCAAGGGCCTGGCGCATTACGCGCGTGATCCGTTTCTGCAGGACGGCGTACTCGGCTGGCGCGACGCGCCGGCGCAGAGCCGTGACGCGGCGATCCTGCGGCCCGCGTCCGCGCCTTTCAGCATCGACGGCGGTTTGCGTTTGCTCACCGGCAATCTCGGACGCGCGGTGATCAAGGTGTCGGCGGTCAAGCCCGAGCATCGCGTGGTCGAAGCACCGGCGGTGGTGTTCGACAGCCAGGAGGCGATGCAGGCCGCGTTCGCGCGCGGCGAACTCGCGCGCGACTTCGTCGCCGTCGTGCGCTTCCAGGGCCCGCGCGCCAACGGCATGCCGGAGCTGCACAAGCTCACGCCCTGCCTCGGCGTGCTGCAGGACGAAGGCTTTCACGTCGCCCTGGTCACGGACGGCCGCATGTCGGGCGCCTCGGGCAAGGTGCCGGCGGCGATCCACGTGACGCCCGAGTGCCTCGCCGGCGGCCCGCTGGCGCGGGTGCGAACCGGCGACGTGCTGCGTCTGGACGCGGAGGCTGGCGAGCTGCTGGTGCGCGTGCCGATCGAAGAGTGGCAAGCGCGCGAGCCGGCGCGGTTCGATCTGACATCCGCGCATCACGGCAGCGGACGCGAGCTGTTCTACAACGCCCGCGCCAATGCAACGGGCGCCGAGCAGGGCGCGCAGATGTATGCGCCGTACGAGATTGCCAGCATCGATGCCGAAGCGGCGATCGCACAACAACCGGTGAACGCAGGAGCCCTGCTATGAACATCGACTCGATTCTGGATCTGGGCCCGGTGATTCCGGTGATCGTTTTGCATCGAGTCGAAGACGCGGTGCCGCTGGCACGCGCGCTGGTCGCCGGCGGCGTGCGCGTGCTGGAGGTGACGCTGCGCACGCCGGTGGCGCTGGACGTGGTGCGGGCGATGTGCAGCGAGGTGCCGGACGCGGTGGTCGGCGTCGGCACGATCTTATCGGCGGGTGATCTGGAGCGCGCGCTGGACGCCGGCGCGCAGTTCGGCGTGAGTCCTGGCGCGACGCCGGCGCTGCTGTCCGCGATCCGCGATTGCGGCCTGCCATTCCTGCCCGGCGCGATGACGCCGTCCGACGTATTGCTGCGGCGCGAAGCGGGCTTCACCGCGCTCAAGTTGTTTCCGGCGCAGCAGGCGGGCGGGGTGGGGATGCTCAAGGCGCTGGGCAGTGTGTTCGCGGATGTGCGGTTCTGCCCGACGGGCGGGATCGACGCCGCGAGTGCGCCGTCTTTTCTGGCGTTGCCGAACGTGGCCTGTGTGGGCGGGTCCTGGTTGGTGCCGCACGAGCTGATCGCTGCGGGGCGGTGGGATGAGATTCGCGAGTTGGCGCGAAACGCGGCGGGGTTGCGATAGCCGGATGCGTTCCCTCTCCCACGTACGGGCGAGGGTGACCCATCGGGCCCGGATGAGGGGTTTTGGTGTTGGTCGTGCTGGGGGTTTTCACGCCTGTCCGGCGGGGAGTGACTTTCTTTGCTCGTGCAAAGAAAGTCACCAAAGAAAG
>CAXTSJ010000008.1:60412-104524 GCA_964246995.1 uncultured Hydrocarboniphaga sp. | reverse complement strand
AGCTTACCGATCGCTTTGGCCGCCGTGGCAGGGGCTAAATCAGAGAATCCTTAGGAAAGACCACAGTGCGATGCCAGCGTGGCTCGCTTGCGTGTTGATGGCTCTGCGGTGCCGGGTGCCACGCAACAACCGCAGCAGGGCCGCGCCGCTGAGCAGCGCGCCGGCCAGGTTCTGGACCAGCGCGCGATTCATCGACAGGCCCTGGGCAAACGCGCAAGCCACGATGACGACCGATGCGGCGTGGCCGATGGCGATGGCCGGCAGCGCGCGTCGCGCCTGCGCGCCGTCTCGTGCCTGCAGGCCGCAGGCGGCGGCGAACATCCAGCCGTTCGCCGGGCTCAATCCGTGCAGCGCGCCGACACCGGCGACCGCCAGCCAGGGCCAGAGGCTTGCCATGGCACCTTCATCCGTTCGCTGCGCGGCCGGCGTTTTCCACGGATGCTGACTCGATCCGCGGCGCCGGCTGATAGCGATCGTGATGACGCACCCAGGCCATGGTGTGGCCCAGGTGATCTTCGTCGCGGCCCATGGGCGTGAGGTCGAGGAGCGAGTAGGCGCCCATCATCACTTCCACGCCGCGGCCGTAGCGCGAGTAGGTGTGGAAGACCTCGTCTGCGTCATCCTTGTAAAACACGCTGACGCCGGGCGCTTCCTCCTGCGGGAAGGCGCGCAGGCCGAAGTTGTATTCGACCTCGCCCTTGGCCACCGCTTCGGGCGTGAAGGTCACGCCGAAATCCTGATTGAAGTCGCTGCCGTTCGACGACACCCAGCCGAACTGCCAGCCCATGCGCCGACGAAAGCGCTCGATGTCGGCCAGCGGCGCGCGCGATATCGCCAGCAAGGTCACGTCGCGCTGCGCCAGGTGGATGTTCGCGCCGTCGCTGTGGTCCGCCATGTAGGAGCAGCTCTTGCAGCCCTGCTGCCAACCCGGCGCGAACATGAAGTGCTGCACCAGCAACTGGCGGCGGCCGTCGAACAGCTCGGCGAGCGTGCGCGGCCCCTGCGGCGTGTCGAAAACGTAGCGCTTGTCGATGCGCACCCAGGGCAGCGCGCGGCGTTCGCGCGCGATCTGGTCGTGCAGGCGGGTCAGTTCTTTCTCGCGTTGCAGCAGCGCTTTGCGCTCAGTCAGCCAGCGGTCCCTGGTGACGACGGGATGCTGGGCGGTACTGCCCTCAATGCTGTCGATGTTCATGCGGTGTTCCTTGGCTCGAAGAGCGGTGTGTTCAGTGGGATCTTTTGCAATCCGGTCTCGGTGTATTGGGAAGCTGGGTAGCTCGGTAGGTTGGGGTGAGCGCAGCGAACCCCAACGATCACCGTCAGCGCAGCTTCTATCGTTTCGGACGGCGCACGGCGCGCACTTTCCCGCTGCCGCCGCCGCCGCAATAGAAGAGGTCGGCGCCGTCGGACTCCAGGCCGCTGACGCCGACGCCGCTGGGCATCCGCAGCCGTTCGAGCACCGTGCCGCTCAGTGGATCGATGCGGCGGATCTCGCTCTCCTCGCCTTCCCAGGTGCCATGCCACAACTCGCCCTCGACCCAGCTCACGCCGGTGACGAAGCGGTTGGATTCGATGGTGCGCAGCACTGCGCCGGTTTCGGGATCGACCTGGTGGATCTTGCGATCGCGATACTGCCCGACCCACAGGCTGCCCTCGGCCCAGGCCATGCCCGAGTCGGCGCCGTGACCGGGCGCGGGGATCGATGCGAGCACTTCACCGCTGGCGGGGTCGATCTTGTCGATGCGCGATTCCGCGATCTGGTAGAGATGCCTGCCGTCGAAGGCGGTCCCGGCGTCGCCGACACGCTCGAGCGTATGCGCGATTTCGCCGCTCTCCGGCTCGAAGGCGATCAGCCTGGCGCCGGTCGCCGCCCAGACGCGGTGGCCGTCGTGACTGACGCCGTGGATGTGAGTGGCGCCGGGATAAGGCCCGTACTCGCGGACGATCTCGGCGGCGTGCGCCGGGGCTTGGGTTTTCGAAAGGCTGCTGCTGGTGTCGAGGCTCATTGCCTGCTCCTGGTGATGCGCCTCATCGCGGCGCGGTCAGAGCAATCTATCCAAGCGGCATCGCGGCAGGGAGTAACAAGTTCGTCGTGAATCCCACCAGCGGCGGTGATAGCCAGCGCTGCGCGCGCGCCCGTCCGATGGAGCGCACGCGCCCGTCGGCTTCCAGTTCCACCAGTGCGCGCTGCACCGTGCGCTGGCTGTCACCCAGCGCCAGAGCGAGCGCCGAAGTCGACCAGGCGGCGCCGTCGGCGAGCAGCGCCAGCAGTGAAGCCTGGTCGCCGTCGATAGGCGGCAGCAGCACCACGACATCGCACTCGGCCTGCGGCGCAAGCCGATAGCCGCGCGGGCTGGCCTCGATGCGCGCCAGCGGCGCGACCAGTGCGCGTAGCCGGCCGATCTCGACACGCAAGCGCGCGCGATGCGTCTCGTCGGGATGGCGGGTGCGGAAGGCGCGCGCGATCAGATCAACGCGATCGACATCGCCGGGCCAGGCCTCGGCGAGCGCGCGCACCAGCGCGAACAGCAGCGGCCGACGCGCCATCGGTTGCGAGGCGGCGCCGCGGCGCAAGCCATGGCGGCAGGCATCGATCACCAGTGCGCCCGAGGCGAGCAGCGCCTCGACCTCAAAGAGGCGCAGCGGCTGCTCGTGGCCGGCGCTGACGCATCGCGCGGCGGGGCGCGTGAGTGCGGCGCGCGCCTCGGCGACTTCGGCGATCAGCGCCGGTATGCGCGCACGCATCGCCGCGTCGTGCGCGCGATCGAGCGCCGCCAGCCCCGCGGCGGTGTGCAGCGAGCGCAGCGCCAGCTCGGCCGCCGCCATCTCCGCGATCGCCAACAGCGAGGGCGGCAGGCCGCTCGCATCGAGGCCCGCCAGATCGGCGGCAGCCTCCTCCAAACGACCGAGCAGCAGCAATCGGCGCACCGCGATCAGACGCGCCTGCAGCGCATTGGCGCGATCGGCGCGCGCATCCAATGTGGCTGCCGCGGCGGCCAGCGGGCGCCGCGATCCGACGAGGTCGCGCATCGCCAGCGCCACCTCGGCTTCCGCGACCACGCAGCGCGCACGCGACAGGTCCTCGTGCGCACCGAAGCCGCGCGCGGCGCGCCGCAGCAGCTCGCGGGCGCGCGCATGGTCGCCGAGCTGGGCCATGGCGATGCCGCGCAGGGCCAGCGCCGGCGGGTCTTCGCGCAGGGCGACGCGCTTGAGCGCACCGAGCACGTCGCCGGCCACCAGCGCACGCGCGGCGGCGGAGATCAGGGAGTCCATCGCGGGATGCTAAGGCGAGTCGGTCGGGGGCGTTTGGCCCGGTCGAGAGATGGCATTGCGTCACGTCTCGATAAGCCAAACGCCGAAGCGAACTCCAACAGCGGTTGTTGGATCGAGCGGGCTTGTCGGGGTTCGCTGCGCTCACCCCAACCTACCAAGCTAATCCTCGAGGTTCATCACCGGCACCGCATAACGCGCGCTCAGGTCGCTGTCGCGATTCTCGAATTGCTGGCGCAGATCGTCGGCCTCGCGGCGCAGCTGATTGAACTCGCCTTCGAGATCGCGCCGCTGTTGCCTGTCGATCAGCGCGGGCGGCGCGGGCGGTGGCCTGCCGTCGCGCACCTGCTCGACATAGTCGTGGGCGCTGCGATCGTCATCCGCCAACTGGCGGCCGATATCGTCGATGCGCGAGCGGCGGTCATCGATTGCGCGCACCAGCTTGGCGACGTGGCGTCCGTCGTCGAAAGCCGGCCGGAACAGGGCGTCGGATTCCGGCGGGCAGACGTCGGCATAGGACTCACCGTGACGGCCGACGTCGTAGCCATGCGCGGCCGTGCAGTACATGCCGAGGCCCTGCGCGTAGCCGAGTTTCCAGCCGGTGGCGTCGGCGTCGATGTGATGGTCCGCGCAGGCCTTGCGCTCCTCTTCGAACCGTGTCGCCTCGCGGCCCTTGAGGCCGGCCTGATAACCGAGCTGCTGCCAGTTGGCGGTGCGGCACTGGTCCTTGTTCAAGGGCGCGCAGGCGGTGGTCAAAACAAGCGCTGCCGCCGCGGCCCACATCAGAACTGGCCGCCGGCATCCGTCGCGATCACTGCGCTTCATCGTGTCCCCCTTGCTCGATCAGACGTCTTATGCACCCAGCACCTGGCGCGCCTTGCTCCAGAATTCGCGACGCTCCTTCAGCCCCTTCTTGCCGCCATTGATGGCGACGGTGATGGCGACGAAGTCGGCGTCGTCGTCATCGTTGCTGAAATCATCGGCGAGCGCGTTGAAGCCGTGCGATTTCCAGAAGTGGCCGGCGGATCGCGCCGCATTGGTCTTGTCTTCGAGCAGCTCCGGATGATGTTCGAGTTGCTGGATGCCCAGCGCGATGCCGGTCAGACGATAGTTCTCGCGTCCGGTGACCTGGATCAACCCGCGGCCGCGAAAGGTCCAGCCGTCGCCGCTGGCGATGTCGCCGTTGCCCAGGCGGCCGCCGTAGACGCGGTTGGCGAGCGCCTGGTCGCGGCTGGTCTTGCCTTTGTCGACACGTAGGGCGCGGCGGAATCCAGCGTCGGAAAGCGCTTGGGCCAGGTGTCGCAGATGCCTCTCGCCGTGCTGTACCAGAGGCTTTCGCGCAAACGCGTCATCTCGCCGGATTCGTGCGCCACCTGCGCGAGAAAGGCGGCGACGCGCGCGGTGTTCACCGCGATCTCGTATTCGTTCATCGCCGCGTTGAGGATCGGCGTCCACCCGGGCGCGGCGGTGTTGTGGGGCATGATCGCCCGCAGTTGGTTGCTCGTGATGGGCATGCGCGGCTCCTGTCGGCGGTGGGGTAATTCAGGCGGGTGGGACGGGTTCTTTCCTGGCGGGCGGCGGCGGCTTGATCGCGGTGCGCACATTGGCGAGCTTGTTGAGCAGATCGAACCAGAACGGCGCGCCCAGGCAGATCGCCAGCGCGGTCAGCAGGCAGCCCAGCGCCTTGAGCAGGCCGGCGCCGACCAGCCAGACGCCGGGCGCGTCTCCCTGTCGCAGGCGCGCCACCAGCGGGTCCTGATCCCAGCCGATCGGCAGGCCCAGCGAATTGGCGTAGCGCAGCCGCCGGTTGATGCCCTCGCGCAGGCGGTCCTCGCATTCGGCATCCGACAGCGCGGCCGCGTCGTCGGGCGCGGGCGCCGCGTCGCCGCCGGTGGCATCGCTGCCGGCAAGCTCGCAGCTGATCTGGAAACCTTTGGGCGCCTGATCGCGCAGATCCTCGAGCGCCTGCTCGACGAGCTGGCTGCGGATCACCGGATCTTCCGACAGCACCTTGGCGATGCGCACCGTGTCGAGATTGAAGGCGCCCGCGAGCACCAGGCCGACGATCAGCAGCAGCCATTGCACGCGCCGCCGGTACCAGCCGGTGATGCGCTCGGCGCTGCCTTCGTAGAACGCGGCGAGCTTGTGGCGTTCGATCTCCAGCGCGTCGGTGACGCCGGCGGCGGAGGCCGGCAGGTTGAGCTGGTTGGCGAGCGTGACGATATGCCGGCACAGC
Source organism: uncultured Hydrocarboniphaga sp. (assembly GCA_964246995.1). Classification (GTDB taxonomy): domain Bacteria; phylum Pseudomonadota; class Gammaproteobacteria; order Nevskiales; family Nevskiaceae; genus Hydrocarboniphaga. Next base: position 99,021 of record CAXTSJ010000008.1, on the reverse strand, counting down.
ACGGCGATCTGCGCGGTCTTCTTCCCCGCCGGCGTCCCGGTGTCGCCGGCCTGCGCCGCCATCGACTGGATCGCCGAGGCGAAGCGGTCCGCCGGAATGTAGGACGGCAGGCGCCCGCCGACCACCACCATGCACTGGTCGGCCTTGCCTGCGCCGGTGCCGCGCAGGCCGTCGAGAAACGCGATCCGGCGGCTCAATTCATCGAGGGTCTTGACCCGCAGCCGGCCACCGAACAGCGCCGAAATATGGGGGTTGGCGTAGAACGCCGCCAGAAACTCGTGCATGTCCTGCGCGGTGCCGGCGACGCCCACTTCGACCGCGTCGAACAGCTCGTCGATGCCGCGCAGCAGCAGCTGCCCGCGCTTGCGCACGATCGCCTCGATCAGCTCCAGGCTCGCCGAGGCGACGGTGCTGAAGATCACGTACACCACCGTCAGGCCGATCATCACGTCGAGAATCTGCATGATCATCTGCGGGTCTCCCTATTCGGCTTCGCGGGCCAGCCACAGCTCGAAGTGATTCGGCCGCGCACTGGTCTTGAGATGGGTGAAGGACTGCAGAGCGAGGCCATCGATCGGCACCTTGACCGCGGGGCTTTGCTGCTGGCAGGCGCGGGCGGCGTCGAGCACGTCGGGCAACAGCGCAGCGGCCAGTCGTTTTTCCTGTGGCTTGAAGTAGCGAAGCTGCGGCAGCGGCGGCGCGTGCTCGCCGACGTTGTCGATCGGCGGCATCGCATAGCCCAGATCGGCCAGCTCGGACTTGAGGCATTCCGCCGCCGGCAGTTGTGAATCCGATGCGATGTGGATGTAGACGCGAATGTGCTGCGCGACGATCTTCGGCGTGAAGAAGCGGCGCAGCGCGGTGGACAGGTTCTGCGGGACGCTGGCCCTTGCAGGCGCCTGGCTCGCCATGGGCGCGACCGGCTTCGGTGCTTCGACCGGCGTTGCGGCGACCGCTGCTGGCGCGTACGCCAAGGGTGCGGTGTACGCGGCGGCTTGCGCGTCACTCGCATGGCGCGAGCAGCTGTCGTAGACATCGCGCAGCTCGGCGATCGCCGGGGCCAGTTCGCGACGCCGCCGCGCCGGCATTTTCTGCTCGGTATCCGCGAACAGGTCTTCGAGTTCGATGGCGGCCGGCACGTTCTGACAATGGCAGGCGAGCTTGACCGCGCCCTCCCTGGCGTTAGGCGCCGGCGAACGCAGGGTGCTGACCACCAGGCCCAGGGCCTGCGGGCCGTACACGCCGGAAACGGCCATCCGCGCTTCGCCGAGCAGAAACTTGCACAGGCCGTCCGCGCTGCGATCGACCTGCCCCGCGGACGTCGCGCCTTCGCTCACCGGCAGGTCCCAGGGGCGCAGCGCTTCGCGCAGCTTCACCGCCATCTCCTTGTCCTTCTCGGCGGCCACTTCGAGCGCCTGCTGGCGGATCTGGTGCTGTTGCCGGCTGTGCTCCAGGCGCTGCTGCTGGGCCGAGTACAGATAGGTGCAGAACGGCAGCACCACGCCGAGGATCGCGCCGGTGCGGGCGTTGTTCGAGAGCGCCATGTCAGCGCACCGCCAAGGCCGATTGGTCCGCCATGCCCCTCCCCCTGCTGTTGCGCGCCGAGAAGCCTAGTGACGCGCAAGGACAACGACTCGGCAGCGCGTCACACCCCCCGTGGCCATCACGCCCGCCGACGGCCCATCTTACGACGGCACGGTTCGCGCATCGCCGCGGTTATAGTCCCGCCATCGCGACCCGGAGCCGATTCAAATGCAGAGCTTTCGCTACTACGATTTCTTCGTCGCCGGCGTCGTCGCCGTCTTGCTGTGCTCCAACCTGATCGGGCCGGGCAAGGTCTGCGAGTTCGACTTCCCCCTGCTCGGCACGCTGGCGTTTTCCGCCGGCAACCTGTTCTTCCCCATCGGCTACATTTTCGGCGATGTGCTGACCGAGGTGTACGGTTACGCGCGCGCGCGGCGCGCGATCTGGGCCGGTTTCATCGCCCTGGCTTTCGCCACCTTCATGACCTACGTCGTGCTCGCCATGCCGGTGGCGCAGGACGACTACAACCGCGTGCTGCAGCCGGCGCTGCAGACCGTGTTCGGCAACACCTGGCGCATCGTGCTCGGCAGCATGGCGGCGTACTGGGTGGGCGATTTTCTCAACTCCTTCGTCATGGCCAAGATGAAGGTGTGGACCCAAGGCCGGCACCTGTGGTCGCGCACCGTGGGCTCCACGGTGGTCGGCCAGTTCGCCGACTCGGCGCTGTTCTATCCCATCGCGTTCGCCGGGCTGTGGACCACCAAGGCGCTGGTGGCAACGGTGGCCTTCAACTTCGTTTTCAAAGTCATCGTCGAGGTGGTGATGACGCCGGTCACCTACTGGATCGTGCACCAGCTCAAGCGCTCCGAAGGCATCGACACCTACGACGTCGACACCGACTTCAACCCGTTCTCGCTCAAGGACGACGGCCAGCGCCGCGTCCGCCCTTGAGCGCGCGTCGCCGATGTGCCTGATCGCGTTCGCCTGGCGCCAGCACCCGCGTTATCCGCTGCTGCTGGCCGGCAATCGCGACGAGTTCCATGGCCGACCGACCGCGCCGCTGGCGCGCTGGCCGCAAGCGCCGCAGATCATCGCGGGGCGTGATCTGCAGGCCGGCGGCAGCTGGCTCGGCGTGTCGGAGCGTGGCCGGCTGGCGGCTGTGACCAACATCCGGCTACCGGCCGAGCAAGGCCCGGGTCTGCGTTCGCGCGGGCACCTGGTGAATGGCTTTCTGGAGGGCACCGAATCCGCCGTCGACGCAGGGATGCGGCTGTCGCCGCAGCTGTCCGATTACGGCCCTTGCAACCTGCTGATGTTCGACACACAAAGCGCCGTCTACGCGCGCAACCATCCGGAGCCGCAGTGGCGGGCGCTGACGCCGGCCCTCTACGGACTGTCGAACGCCGCGCTCGACAGTCCCTGGCCCAAGACACTCGCGCTCAAGGCGGCTCTGCAACATTGGATCGATCGGCCCGCTGAAGATTTCGAGGCCCTGTTCGCCGCGCTCGCCAATGAGCATCGTCCCGTCGATGCCGATCTGCCCGACACCGTCGTCGGCCTGGAGCGCGAGCGCTTCGTCTCGCCCGCTTTCATCCGCGGCGCGGAATACGGCACGCGCTGCAGCACGGTGATCGCAGTAACGGCGGAGGGCGACGGCGTGATCGAAGAGCGCCGCTTCGGCGCCGGTGGCATCGCGCTCGGCGAATCGCGGCAGGTTTTCGCATGGCCCGCACTCGACACCGCCGCGATGTAAGACGCGTGTCATCGAGCCGGGACAATGTTGAGATCAGTTCTGTCCTCGCCAACGGAGCCCGTTCATGAACATCAAGGCCACACCCGACGGATACCACAGCCTCACCGCCTATCTCACCGTCGACGACGCCGCCATCGCCTTCTACATCGAGGCGCTCGGCGCCACCGAGCTGTACCGCCTGCCGATGGGCGACAGGATCGGCCACGCCGAAATACAGATCGGCGATTCGCGGCTGATGCTGTCCGACGAGTTTCCGGCGATGAATGTGATCGGCCCCCGCAATCGCGGCGGACCAACGGCGAGCTTTCTGATTTACGTCGCCGATGTGGACGCGGCTTTCGACCGCGCGATCGAGGCGGGCGGCAGCGTCCAGAAGCCGGTCGAGAACCAGTTCTACGGCGATCGCAGCGGCACCTTCATCGACCCCTTCGGCCACAAGTGGACGATCGCAACGCATGTCGAAGACGTGAGCCCGCAGGAAATGGCCGCGCGCCTGGAAAAGCTGTCGGGCGCTTAGTCGGCGAGACCAAGCGTGAGCGCGCCCGGCCTGTTGGTGAACATCGACGTCGACGACCTGGCGCGCGCGACGCGTTTCTACACCAGCGCTTTCGGGCTCAACCTCGGCCGTCGCTTCGGCGATGGCGGCATCGAACTGCTCGGCGCGGCGGTGCCGATCTACCTGCTGGTCAAGCCCGCCGGCTCGAAGCCGCATGCGGGCGATGCGAGCGCCGCGCGAACCTATGCGCGTCACTGGACGCCGGTGCACCTGGACTTCGTCGTCGACGATCTACCCACCGCCATCGACTGCGCGGTCGCCGCGGGCGCGGCGCTGGAAGAACCGATGCGCACCGCTGCCTGGGGGCCGTATCGCGCATTGTGTCGATCCCTTTGGCAATGGCTTCTGCCTGCCGGAATTTCTTGGCGGTGGATACGATGAAGTGGCTGATCCGGTGTGCTGACGAATGGCTCACGCGCCAAACAGCATGATCATGCAGAAGGACCAAGCTTAAGGACCGAAGTAGAGAGGATAGTTGCTATAAGTAAAAGGATCGCCGCCCTTTTTCTGAAATTTCATGCTGCGAAAAAAAGTGATCAGAGCATCACCAAGCTCTCGGTCCGTAAAATCCGAAGTTTGAATCGTTGCCGCCGAGACTTCACCGGATGGTGCGATGGTGAAGCTCATCATGATCTTTCCTGCATGATTAAGATGCCGCGACACAAATATTTTCCATATCTCGCTCTTTCGTCTATCGATGGCGAGCTGGATCTCTTCCGGAGTCCTTAGATTGTCATGCTCAGCGGGTTCGGAAAACCTGAGGGTGACTTCTTCCTGGAAGACACCGGATTCTTTCGTTGCAGGCAGTGTCGAGAGGCTGCGTATCGCCTGCAGCAAGCTGTCGTCTAAAGCAGAATTACCGCATGACCTGACGATACGAACATCTGATACCTCGTAATCGTAGTTCTGCATCATGTACGTCTGCGTCACCGTTGCAGTGCAGTCGAAAGGCCGCTCAATTCCGGTGATACGCGAGGGCGGAATTCGCCATTGAAGTTCGACCGCCTTTACGATCGTTCGAAGCCACTCAGCGTGGGCTTTTGTATAGTCGATCGATGGATCGGCAGCCGCTCCCATAGCACCGTAAGGGAGCGCGAGCATTGCGAATGAGCGAGCTAGCTTCAGGAGTTTTTTCATTGGGGCGTTACTAATGCATCAGCGCCTGGCCGATCTCGTGCTGCACTGCCAGTGCCATCGCCCGTGGATCGACCGCGTCGCGGATCGGCCGGCCGATCACCAGGTAATCGGCGCCGGCTTCGATGGCGGCAGACGGTGTCATCACCCGCTTCTGGTCGGCGTCGACGCGGTTCTCTACCGGGCGAATGCCGGGCGTGACGCAGATCAGTTCGCGCGGCGCCTCAAGACGCAGGCGGGCCACTTCCAGCCCGGAGGACACCACGCCGTCGCAACCGGCCTGCAGCGCGCGGCGGGCGCGCGACAGCACCAGGTCGGCGATGTTGCACGTGAAGCCCATGTCGTCGAGATCGCCCTGGTCGAGGCTGGTCAGCGCGGTCACCGCGAGCACGCGGGTGGCGCCGGTCTTGGCGCCGGCCGCGGCCTGCATGATCGACTGGTTGCCATGCACGGTGCAGAAGTCGGCGCCGCGTTCGGCCAGGTTGCGCACCGCGCGCGCCACGGTTTCCGGGATGTCGAAGAACTTCAAATCCACGAAGACTTTCTTGCGCTGCTGTTTGAGCCAGTCCAGCAGCTCGAAGAAACCCGGCGCCATGCACAGCTCCATGCCGATCTTGTAGAAGCTCGCGGCGTCGTCCAGGCGCAGCACCAGATCGCGCGCGGCGGCTGCGTCGGGGACGTCGAGCGCGACGATCAGGCGGTCGGTGGCGGGGATGGGCTTTAGAGAGTCGATCATGCATGGGCTCGGCGAGGACATTTGCATTTTCTCATGAGCGCCCGGCTAAGGCTGGCGTATGACCCATTTCTGGGGCTACGATATACGTCATCCAGCATTGTATATCGTAAAATTCTCATGCAAATCGCGAAATGGGGTAACAGCCTGGCAGTGCGTCTTCCTGCGAGCTTGATCAAAGAACTGCGACTGAAGTCCGGCGACGAGGTGGAGGTGGTCGCCACTCGCAACGCAGCGGGGAAGCATCAACTCGAAATCACTCGCAAGCCCAGTTCGCTGGAGATCATCAACCAGTTGCGCGAATTCTCCGGGCGCCTGCCCGAGGGCTATCGCTTTGATCGCAATGAGGCTAACGAGCGGTGAGTCGGCGCATTTTTGCGGACAGCAATGTTCTGCTCTACACCTTGAGCCCCGAGACCAAGGCCGCGGCAGCCCGTGCGGCACTGCTGCGCGCGCATGTGATCAGCGTGCAGGTCCTCAATGAGTTTGCCAACGTGGCGCGCCGCAAGAAATTGCTGACGCTGGCTGAAACACGAGAGATGGAGGCGCAGTTCAAGCAGCATTTCGATATCGTGCCGATCACGGTCGAGCTGCATGATTTTGCGTTGAGCGTCAGCGAACACTACCGCTTCAGCGTCTACGATTCATTGATCGTTGCAGCTGCGTTGCAATCAGGCTGCGATTCTCTCTACACCGAAGACCTACAGCATGGCCAGATGATCGAACATCAACTGCGCGTGGTGAATCCTTTCAGCTGACGCATTTCAGATCGCCGCGAACAGCGCATCCAGATCGGCCTCGTCGAAGCGCAGCTCGCTGGTTGCGCCGCCTTCGAGCACGGCTCGCGCCAGCTCGGCCTTGCGCGCTTGCAGCGCCTGGATTTTTTCCTCGACCGTGCCGGCGCAGATTAGCCGGTAGACGAATACCGGCTTGTCCTGGCCGATGCGATGCGCGCGGTCGGTGGCTTGCGCTTCCACGGCCGGATTCCACCAGGGGTCGTAGTGGATCACGGTGTCGGCGGCGGTGAGATTCAAGCCAACGCCACCTGCTTTCAGGCTGATCAGAAACACCGGCACTTCGCCGGACTGGAATCGGCTCACCAAGTCTTCGCGATTGCGCGATTGGCCGGTGAGCATCAGGTGGCTGATGCGCGCGGTGTCGAGCGCCGCGGCGATGATCTCCAGCATCTCGGTGAACTGCGAGAACACCAGTACGCGCCGGCCTTCATCGGCCAGTCCGCGCAATAGCGTCAACAGCAGTTCGAGCTTGGCCGACTGCGGCACCCGCTTGGCCCCTTCCAACTTGACCAGTCGCGGATCGCAACAGACCTGGCGCAGCTTGAGCAGCGCGTCGAGCACGATGATGCCGCTGCCGGCGACGCCGCGATCACTGACCACTTCGCGCACGCGCTCGTGTTGCGCCAGGCGCAGCGTTTCGTACAGCTCGCGCTGACGGCCTTCGAGTTCGACCAGGCGCAGGATCTCGGTTTTCGGCGGCAGGTCCTTGAGCACGTCTTCCTTGCGTCGTCGCAGCATCAGCGGCGCGATGCGTGCGTTGAGGCGATCGCGCACCTCGGTGTCGCCATGCTTTTCGATCGGCGTGCGGTAGTGGCGGGTGAAGCGCTTTTCGTCGCCGAGCAGACCGGGTTCCACGGCGTCGAATTGCGCCCAGAGTTCGCCGAGGTGATTCTCCAGCGGCGTGCCGGTCATGGCGATGCGGTGTTGCGCGCGCAGGGCACGTACTGCTTTGGCGGCGAGCGTGCGCGCGTTCTTGATCGCCTGCGCTTCATCCAGCACCAGCACCGCGAAGCGCTGCGCGCGCAGCGCTTCGCGATCGCGCCCCAGCAGCGGATACGTGGTGATGATCAGATCGTGCTGCGCAATCGCGGCGAAGCGCTTGCGCCGCTCGCCGCCGTGCAGCACGAGCACGCGCAGATCGGGCGCGAAGCGCCGCGATTCCGCGCGCCAGTTGCCGACCAGGCTGGTGGGGCAGACCACGAGAGCAGGACCGGCTTCACCGCCGAGCCGACCGCGCTGTTTTTCCGCCAGCAGATGCGCGAGCACCTGCACGGTTTTGCCCAACCCCATGTCGTCGGCAAGGATGCCGCCAATACCAGCCTCGGCGAGAAAATTCAGCCAGCCCAGACCGATCCGTTGATACGGCCGCAGCTGCGCATTGAAGCCCGAGGGCGCGTCAGCCGGCACGGCGGCCGAGCGCAGTTGCTCGATGTTCTGGCGAAGTTCATCGCCGCCGCGGCGCACCACGCCGTTGCGCTCGATCTCGTCGAGCACCCGGCCTTGCAGGCGGCTGATGCGCAAACTGCCGTCGTTGTTGGCGGCCGCTTCCAGCCATTCCAGCAGCGGCTCGAGCAACGCGCGCAGACGCGACAAACGCAGCGGCACGCGACGCCGATCGTCGATTGGCACCAGCCACACCGCGTCCTCGGGCTCATTGCGCACCGACTTGCGCGGGAATGTTGGATCGACGATCAGTCGGCGCAGAATCGGCAGCAAATCGACCCTTCGGCCGTCGACGTCGATCCCCAAGCTCAGGTCGAACCACTGGTTGCCGCCATCGCTGACATCGGCTTGCCAGGCTTCGGGCTCGCGGGTGATCGCGTAGGGAAAGCGCGGATCGAATTCGAGCCGGAAACCGGCGGCAGACAAGCGTGGCAGCAACAACAGCCAATGATCGGGATCGGCCAATTCATCGCGCGCGCGTTCGAACACGTAGTCGCCGGCGAGAAAGCCCGGCGGACGTGGACGGATGCGCGTCGACACCAGTTGCGCATCGGTCAGGCAGAGTTCTTCCAGACGTTCGCGCGCTTCGTTTTCCAAGGTGCGACGACGCAGGATCTCAAAAACACGTCCATTGCTTTCGCCGCGTTCGTGCGTCGGTCCTTCGGACGACAGACGCCAGCCCGCGTAATCGAAACTCAGGCGCGCGCAGGCGCAGATCGAACGCAGCACGCCCTGGCGCTGCGGGCGCTGATACTCCTGTACGCGCAGCTTCAAGATCGGCGCGGGATCGGCTTCGATCAGCACTAGATCATCCCGCGTGGCGTCGTCGTCGCGAGGCTCGCTCAAGCGGCCTCCCGGATCGCAGCAACGATGCGCTCGGGCGCGGGCGAACCTTGCGCCTTCAACTCCTGCGCGAATTGCGCGACTCGCCATTCCTCCAGCAGCCAGCGCGCCGGATGCAGCGGGCCGGGCAGTTGCGCCACGAGTTTGCGCAGTGGCGCCGTGAGCTCGGTGTCGCGCGCCGGTTTGTTGGGCAGACGCTGCAATCGGATCGCCGCCGCCTTGAGCCAGACCGCGACTCGCGGCCATTGCGTCTCCGGCAGCGCATCGATGAAACCGGGCGCGAACAGCGTGTCGATCTGCTGCGAGAGATCGGCGAGCGATTCCGGCCAGCGGTTGTCGAGCGCGCGGATGCCGCGGCGCAACTCGGCGGCGGCGAGCAGCCAGGCGCAGACATCGTCGAGCCGTTTCACCGCCTCGCGCCCGAAATCGCCGCGATGCTGCACGGCATCCTTGAAGGCGGCTTCGCTGCGTAACTCGGCGAGCGTCCACGTGTGCGCGGCGGCGCGGCCGGCAACGCCTCGCGCGATGGATTCTGGATCGAAATCGCTGCCGATCAGTGACAGGCCGAGGCGAGCTTTGGCGGTCTTGACCAGATCCCGCATGCGGTCGGAGAGTTTCGACAACAGCAGCGTGCGCACGCCGAGGGTGTGCGCAGCCGACGCTGCGGTCGCTGACTCGAACAGGGCAAGCGAGATTTTGTGTCCCTCTCCCAATTGCGGGAGAGGGGAAACCGACAACGCCGGCCAAGCACGTGCGCCGTCGGGGAGATCGACATACTCCGGCAGATCGCCGAAATCCCAGTCGCGCACTTCACTTCGCACCCAGCGCTTCGCGATGTCCTCGTTTCGTGCGCTCGCCGTCAGCGCGGCGCGCGCCGGCGCCTCCATGCCGCGCCTGAGGTCGATGAGTGATTCCGCGCGCGCCAGTGTCTTGTTTTGCGCATCGACCAGCAGCAGCGTCGGCCGCAAGTGCGCCGCGATCTTCGCCGGCTCGAAATCATCGGGCTTGAGCTTGACGCCGATCATCGCCTGGAAATGCCGCGTCATCGACAGCAGGAAGTCGCCTTCTTCGATCTGCATGCGCGCCGACAGCGCGTTGGCGTATTCGGCAGCCGGCGTGCATTGGCGGCGCAGGTTCATCGGCAGGCTGCGGATCAGCGCCTCGATGCGCGCTGCCCGCAAGCCCGGTACCAGCCAATCGAAGGGCTCGTTGGGCAACTGGTAGAGAAGGGTGAGCGGGATGTGGAAGGACACGCCGTCCTCGTCCTCGCCCGGTTCGTGCTGATAGCTCAGCGTGATGCGATGCGCGCCGATGTCGATGTGATCCGGAAACAGATCGGCGACATCGGCCTGGGCGCCGGGGCGCAGCACGTCGGGCTCCTGCATGCGCAGCAGGCGGCCCGGATCGCCCTTGTCGTTGCTCGCGTGTCGCAGCCAGTGCTTCAGCGTGTTGGCGGTGCAGATGTCGGACGGAATGCGCAGGTCGTAGAACGCATAAAGCTGCGAGTCGTCCGCCAGCAGATCGGGACGGCGCAGCCGCGTCTCCTTGTCCTGCACGGCTTCGACCAGCGCGAGGTTATCGGTGAGAAAGCGCGGCTTCGCGGTCCACTGTCCGCGTACCAGGCCCTCGGTGATGAAGATGCGGCGCGCGTCGATCGGGTCGATCGAACCGTAGTGACAGTTGCGTTTGAGCAGCTGCATGCCGAACAGCGTGTGGTATTCGGTGCACTGCACCTCGCCGCGTTCCGGATTCCACACCGGATGCGTGACGGTTTTCTTCACCAGATGCGCGCCCACTTCCGACAGCCACAGCGGCTCGATCTCGGCGTTGGTGCGCGCGAACAGCTGGCTGGTTTGCGAGAGCTGCGCCGACAGCACCCAGGGTGGCGGCTTCTTGGCGAGCGTGGAGCCGGGGAAGATCTTGAACTTGCGCCCACGCGGGCCCTGAAATTCCGGGCGTACGTTTTTCTCGGCCGGCAGGCGCAGGCCGATGTGATCGATCAGGCCCGCAGCCAGCGCCTTGTGAATCGGCGCGTAGAGTTCTTCTAGTTTTTCGATGCTCGGCAGCGACTCAGAAGCACCGCGCTTGTGGCCGAGCAGATCGACGATCTGCTTGTAGACCGCCTCCCATTCCTCCATCCGCAGATAGGACAGGTAATGCTCGCGGCAGAGCTTGCGCAGCGCGCGGTTGGACGAAGCCGCGCTCCACTGCTGCCACACGCGCCAGAGATTCAGCAGCGTGTAGAAGTCCGAGCGCGGATGGCGCCAGACCGCGTGCTTCTGCCGCGATTGGGTTTGCTGATCAGGCGGATTCTCGTGCGGGTCTTGCACGGACATCGCCGCGGCGAGCACGCAGACCGCGTCACTCTCCGAGTCTTTGGCCGCGGCAACGATGCGGGCGATGCGCGGGTCGAGCGGCAGCCGCGCAAGCTCCCGGCCCAGCGGCGTGAGCTTGCGATCGTCGTCGAGCGCGCCGAGGGTTTGCAGCAGCCGATATCCTTCTGAGACATGGCGGTTTTCCGGCGCGTCGACCCAGGGGAATGCATCGACATCACCCAGCCCGAGCGCGGCCATCTGCAGGATCACGCCGGCGAGATTGGCGCGCAGCACTTCGGGATCGGTGAACAGATCGCGCGCCACAAAATCGGTTTCCGGATACAGGCGCAGACAGACGCCGGGGCCGACGCGTCCGCAACGGCCGGCGCGCTGATTCGCCGCCGCCTGGCTCACCGCTTCGATCTGCAACTGCTGCACGCCGAGCCGAGTGGAGTAGCGATTGACGCGCGCGGTGCCGGTGTCGATGACGTAGCGGATGCCGGGCACGGTGACGGATGTTTCGGCGACATTGGTGGCAAGCACGATGCGCGGCGCGCTGCCGCGTCCGAAGACGCGGTCCTGCTGCTCCGCGGGCAATCGCGAGTACAGCGGCAGCACTTCAGCTTTCGGAAAACGGCCGGGCAGCGAGCGCACGAGATCGCGGATTTCACGCTCGCCGGGCAGGAAGACCAGAACGTCGCCAGGACGCCCGCCGCCCGACCATAATGACTCGATGCCATCGGCAACCTGACCTTCCAGATCCAGCTCGGGATCGGGCTCGCTGTAACGCATCTGCACGGGATAGGCGCGGCCTTCGACCTTCAGGATCGGGGCCGGGCCATGGGCTCCGGCGAAGTGTTTCGCCAGCCGCTCCGGATCGAGCGTCGCCGAAGTCACGATCAGCTTCAGCTCCGGCCGGCGCGGCAGCAGGGTGCGCAGCCAGCCCAGTAGGAAATCGATGTTGAGACTGCGCTCGTGGGCCTCGTCGATGATGATCGTGTCGTAGGCCGTCAGCTCGTGATCGCGCTGCAGCTCCGCCAGCAGAATGCCGTCGGTCATCAGCTTGATCAGGCTGGCGTCGCACACGCGACGGTCGAAGCGCGTCTCGTAGCCGACCAGCTGCCCGAGCGGGCTGCCGAGTTCTTCGGCGATGCGCTTGGCGACGCTGCGTGCCGCCAGGCGGCGCGGCTGCGTGTGGCCGATCAGCCCGCGCGTGCCGCGCCCCAGCTCCAGGCACAACTTGGGCAGCTGTGTGGTTTTGCCCGATCCGGTTTCGCCGCAGAGCACGATCACCTGGTGGTCCGTGATCGCCTGGCCGATAGCTTCACGCGCCTGGCTGACCGGCAGTTCTTCCGGATAGACGATCACAGCCGGCTTCAGGCGCTGACGGTTCTCGGCACGCAGCAGCGCGGCGTCGAGATCGCGGCCGAAGCGCTCGGCGTCGATAGGCTGGCCGCTGCTGGCGCGCTGCAAGACGGCACCAAGACGGCGTGCATCGGCAATCAGCAGGCGCTCGCCCGCCGTGTTCCAGCGGCCGGTGAGGTCGGCAAGCACGGCGCGATCGGGCGCGGCGCGGCGCGTCACGACAGCAGGGTCCGCGAAGTCGGGCGATGGGGAAACATAGCCGGCCATTGTCTACCCTTGGCGGATGAGGAATCCAGCGTCGTGGCGAGGTGCGCTGGGATCGGTTCAGGTCGTGGCAGGCAGGCTGTGATGATGAAGAGCAAAACGTCATGAGGATGCGATCGCGCAGTGTCCGGGCGCTCGCTGCGCTCGTGCTTGTGGGCCTGGTCGCGAGCGGCTGCAGCCGCATCGGGCTGGTCTACAACCGGCTCGACACGCTTACCGATCTGGAGATCGGCCGCTATGTCGATCTGGATGCGTCGCAGCGCGCCGATCTGGCGCCGCGCCTGGACGCGCTGTGGCGCTGGCATCGCAGCACGCAGTTGCCGCTGTATGTAACGGACGTGCGGGCGCTGCAGAAGACCAGCGCAGAGCCGCTGACATCGGTGCAGTTCGACGCCGCCGGTGACCGCGCGCAACAGAACGCGGAGGCGACCTGGCGCGAGGTGCTGCGCGTCGCCGCGCCGACGCTGGCGTCGCTCAGCGATGCGCAGACTGCCTCGCTGCTGGCGCAGGTCGAAAAGCGCGCGGCCAAGGACAAGCGCAAACAGGACAAGCTCACCGATGCGGACTGGGCCGAGCAACGCGCCGAGGACGCACTCGATCGACTGGACGAATGGGCGGGTTCGGTGACGCCGGCGCAACGCGAGCGTATCCGCCAGTGGTCGCTCGATCTGGTGAGGCCGCCGGCCGATCGCTTGCCGCCGCGGCGAGCCGCGTTCGCGGACCTGATGAAGAAGCGCCACGACGCCGATTTCGGACAACGACTGGAGGCCTATGCGATGCAGCCGTTGCGCGGTCTCGATCCGGTGCTCACCGATCAGCGCCGCCGGCTGCTGCTGGATCTAAGCCGCCTCGCCACCGCCGAGCAGCGCGCGCATCTGCAGGACAAGCTCGGCGCGCTGGCGGCAGAGCTGGACGATCTGGCGCAGAAGCTCCCGCCGTCCTGAGATGCGGCGCGTCACCTATTCGGGTGACTTTATTTTTGAGCGGTCTCTCTAGCATTGCCGATGTGGATGCCTGCGCAGAACGCGCCTGTCGAGCCTCTCGCTGATTCATCGGCGGATGCTTTACGGAGTCGATCGCAAGCCTTCATCCCATTCGGTAAGAGGACTGCGATCAATGAACCGTGCTCTTGTTGTTCGCGGCGTGTGCGCCATCGCGCTGATGGTGGCGCGCATCGATGTGGCACGCTCCGAAGGCAGCTTCGACGACACCGACATCGCCGGCGTCGTGATCCCGTATCTGCAGGAGCGCGCGGTTGAGCAGCTCGAGGATGCCGGTCTGCCGCAGGACGTCATCGACCGCCTGTTGTTGCCCGCCGAAGAACGTCCCGGCGTGACGCTGGTGCAGAGCGGCGAGAATTTGCGGGCCAGCGTGCGCCAGGTCGGCGACGAGTTGCTGCAGTCCATCGTCATCGTCCAGTTGGGCAACGACGTCGAACAGAACCTGATCACCGGCGCCGGCAGCGAGAACAATCAGGCACTGTTTTTTGCCCTCGGGCAGATCGGCGCGAGCGCCACCATCGTCCAGGCCTCCGCCGAGGAAGTCGCGGAGCAGGCGATCGATCAGGACAGTGATCCGGCCGTCTACGAATTCACGCCCGCCAATGGTGTGGCGGGTGATGCCGTAGTGACCGTGACTTACGATGACGCCCGCCTGAGCCTGGCGTATGGCGATGCGGAGGCCACGCTGCTCGGCGGCGACCTGCAGCAGACCGACCGCAGCGCCGTCGATAACATTGCGGTCATCAACCAGGGATTTTCGGTGGATGGCATCACCACCGAGAACGGCAGTTTTTTTGATGACGCCGATCATCCGCAGGACGACGGTGAAGAGCCGCAGGAAGCCCTCATCATCCAGGCCGGAGAAGGCTCGCTGGCGTTCATCAGCCAGGCCGGCGCCGACAACGATTCGCTGATCCTGCAGAACGGCGACTTCAATCGCGCCAAGGCTTTCCAGCTGCTGGCCGACGAGAGCCAGACCACGCCGGGCAATCTGTCCGTCATTGCCCAAGTCGGTGATTACAACAGCGCCAGCGTCTACCAGATCGGCAATGGATTGTCGTCACTGCTGCTGCAATTCGGCGGCGGCAATACCGCTGTGGTGGAACAGGCGGGCACCGCGGGCGCGTCGGCGTTCATCTATCAGAGCGGCGCCGAGGCCACGCAGTACGACCAGGGCAACATCGCGAGCATCCGCCAGGTGCAGGCCAGTTTTTAGCCGATGCGCTGTTCCAGTTGTGCAACGCGGGCTTCCAGCGCGTCGATGCGCTCGAGGAGTTGCGCGACCAGGTTCGAGGTCGCCCCACCAGAGGCGGCGGACGGCGCATCGGTCAGCGCCGGGATCGCCGCCTCGCCGCACAGCAGATGGGCGTAGCGCTGAGTGGCCTGGCCACTGGCGCGCGGCAGCTTGAGCACCAGCGGCTGCGCACGGTCGGCCAGATCATCCAGCACGCTCTGCACCGCTTCCACGCTCGCCGGGCCTTTGAGCACCGACGCGTTGGCGCGCAGCTCGGCCAGCGTCTGCGGCCCGCGCAGCATCAGCGTCGCCAGGACGGCCACGCCGTCAGGCTTGAGCAGCAATTGATGCTGGAGCTGCTGGCGCCATTTCACCGCGCGGCCGCTGCTTTCGTCGCGCTTGACCAGGCGCTGGACTTCGAGCTGATGGAGCGCTGCGCCAACGTCGCCTTCGCTCAGGCTCATCAGCGGATAGCGCGAGTTCTTCTGGTTGGACCCGAGCATCGCGCCGTTGACCGTGAGCGGGTAGACCTGCGGCGTGGTGATCGATTTCTCGACGAGCACGGCGAGGACGCGCGCCTCGTTGGCGGTGAGCAGAAGTAAGGGCATGAGCGGAGACAAAATCGGACGCGGGCGCGAATCCTAGCCTGCCGCCGCGTGCCCCGCTGCGATTTAGCCCGGCACGCGCTCGAAAGCCGGAACGCCGGCGGGCAGATGATGAAAGCTCTGCTTGTCCACGGTGTAGATCACCATGTCGGGCTTGTCGTATACGCCCGGATCATCCAGCGAACCGACTTTGATGAGCACCATGCCATTCATGCGCGGCGACCGGGTCAGCAGATGGGTGCCGCATTCGCCGCAGAACTGGCGCGTGACCGGGTTGGGCAGATCGCTGCGGCTGTAGGATTTTGGCGTGCCCTGGGTGTAGGAAAAGCCCGCCTCCGGCATCGCGATCACGACGTTGGGATGACCACCGGAAATGTACTGGCACTCGCGGCAATGGCACTGCCCCTTGAACGCGGAATCGCCATCCGCCTTGTACTGCACCGATCCGCAATAGCATTTGCCGGTGATCTGCATGGGCCTGTCCTCCAGTGTCCGCGTGTGGGTGGTGAAGCCGGCGCAGTGTAGGCGCGCGACTAGAGATGGGCCACCAGACTCGCAGCGGCGAAGCAGGCCAGCGCGAGGGCGCAGCCGATGGTGGGTTTGTAGAACCAGAAGCGCATCGACAGCAGCAGATACAGTCCGGCCACGGTCGGTGCCAGCAACTGCAGCAGGATCGACCGGGTAAACACCAGCGGGTGCAGAACGCCGACATCGAGCAGCGCAGCGCCGAACATCATCACGCCCAGGCTGTGGCTCAGGTTGAAGCCCATCCAGGCGTTCCAGAGATTGATGTGCGGATGCAGCCGCGCGCTGGCCTGCTGCATCGCGAGTCGCAGCGACGGATCGGGCGGCGTGAAGAAACGCGGCTTGCGCAGATCGAGCAGGCTCATCAAGCCATGCGCCGTGCCTAACAACAGGAAGATCGCGGCGCCGGCGATCAGCAACCCGCGGCTTATCGACACGCCCATGGACATCCTCCGCGGCCAGCGAAATTAAAGCCGACGGTAGCGCATCGGTGGACACCGGTCGCGCGCATCGCCTCTCCACGCCGACCGCCGTGTTGAATCGAGACATAATCCGCTCCTTCATCGCGCGAGCGTTCGTCAATGTCCGTGTTCACCAAGGTCTCCCAGGCCGAGCTGGAGCCGTTTCTCAGGCAGTATCCGGTCGGCGCGCTGGTGGGCTTCACGGGCATCGGCGAAGGCGTGGAGAACACCAACTATTTCGTCGACACCACTGACGGGCGCTGGGTGCTGACGCTGTTCGAACGGCTCGACCATTGTGATCTGCCGTTCTTCCTCGGGCTGATGGATCACGTCGCCTCGCGCGGCCTGCCGGGGGCGATGCCGGCGCGCACGCACGGTGGCGACAACCTGACGAGCCTCAATGGCAAGCCGGCGGCGCTGGTGCGGCGGCTGGTGGGACAGAGCGTGCTGTTCCCGACTGGCGCGCAATGCCGGCAGGTCGGCGGCGCTCTGGGCGATCTGCATGTGGCCACCCGCTCGTATGTCGGCCGCTGTGAAAACTCGCGCGGCGTGCGTTGGCGCGAGGCCACCGCGCAGGCGCTGCTCGCGCACGTCGACGCCACCACGCGCGCGCTGATCGAAGACGAACTCGCCGCGCAATCGCGGATCGATATCGCTGCGCTGCCGCAGGGCGTGATCCACGCCGACCTGTTCCGCGACAACGTGCTGTTCGTCGACGATCGCCTGACCGGCCTCATCGACTTCTACTACGCCTGCAACGACGCGCTGATCTACGACCTGGCGATCACGCTCAACGACTGGTGTTTCGACGCCGACGGCGCGCTCAACGCGGCGCGCTGGAGCGCCATGGTCGACGCGTACTGCGGGCGCCGCGGCCCGACGCTGGCCGAGGCCAGTGCCTGGCCGCTGGTGCTGCGCGCCGCGGCGCTGCGCTTCTGGCTGTCGCGCCTGTGGGACTGGACGTTTCCGCGCGCGGGCGACGTGGTCCATGTCAAAGATCCCAATGCGTATCGGCGCGTGCTGGAGCATCACCGCCGTACACCGCCGCCGCCGTTGTAGGTTGGGGGTGAGCGCAGCGAGCGCAACATTGCGCGGGTGATCGTTGCGGTTCATCGACAGCTACCATGCGGCGGGACTTGGGGGACAACGCAATGCTGATGGGCCTGACGCGGTATCAATGGACGGTGCTGCTGGCCGCTTGGCTGGGCTGGGGCTTCGATATTTTCGACAGCCTGCTGTTCAACTACGTCGCGCCCAACGCCGTGCCCACGCTGCTCGGGCTCACCATCGGCAGCGCCGCGGCCAAGAGCGCGACACTGTTCTGGACCGGCATGGTCACCGCGCTGCTGCTGCTGGGCTGGGCCGCGGGCGGCGTGATCTTCGGGCTGATCGCCGATCGCATCGGCCGCACCCGCACCCTGCTCCTGACCATGCTGCTCTATAGCCTGGGCACCGCGGCTTGCGCGTTCGCCAGCAGCATCTGGATGCTGCTGGCTTTCCGCTTCGTCGCCGCGCTGGGCATCGGCGGCGAATGGTCGGCGGGCGCGTCGATGGTCGCCGAGGCGGTGCCGGAAAAGCGCCGCGTAGAAGCCGGAGCGCTGCTCTACACCGCGGCGCCCATGGGTCTGTTTCTCGCCACCTTCGTCAATCTGCAGGTCGCCGGGCACTGGTTCGCCGACCGTCCGGAAACGTCCTGGCGCTACGTGTTCCTGTTCGGCCTGCTGCCGGCGGTCGTGGCCTTCGTCGTGCGCCTGTTCGTGCGCGAGCCCGAGCGCTGGCAGGCGGTGCGGGCGCGCACCGCGCCGCCGAAACTCGCCGAGCTGTTCAGCCCCGGCGTACGCCATCTCACCTTGAGCGGCTTTCTGCTGTCGATGATCGCGCTGCTCACCTGGTGGAGCTGCAACGCCTTCATCCCGGTGGTATCCACCGGCCTGGCGCAGGCCGAGGCTCTAACGCGCGGGCTCGACGCCGCGGGCACGCGCGCGTTGTCGGAGCACTGGAAGACGCTCGCGACCACCTGGTTCAATCTCGGTGGCCTGATCGGCACGCTGCTGAATATTCCGGCGGCGAAAATCCTCGGCCGCAAGCGCATGTTCGCGCTGTACTTCGCGCTGTCGGCGGCAGCGATCTTCGCCACCTTCGGGCCGCAATGGAATGGCGTGACGCGCCTCTACGGTTATTTCGCCATCGGCCTGTCGGTGTTCGGCATCTTCGGCGCCTTCACCTACTACCTGCCGGAGCTTTTCCCAACGCGCCTGCGCGGGACCGGCGCGGGCTTCTGCTACAACATCGGCCGCGTCGTCGCCGCGGCCGGCCCATTCGCGGTCGGTGCCATCGCCGCGCAGGGCGCCCACGCCGCGGTGCAGGTGCTGTTCTGGGTCGGCGTGGTGCCGCTGTTCGGGCTGCTGGTCATGCCCTGGGTCGTGGAGACGCGCGGGCGTCCGCTGCTGGATTGAGAGCTGCGCCTCGATCGAAGCGCTTGCCCGGTTCCGCTACGCCGGGTGCCTTCACGCAACCCGCGAAGGCTCGGGCAAGGCGTAGCTGCCGATGATCAGGGCGGCGAGGTCGTCGCGCGCGGTGGTTCGCACTTCGACCTGCAGCACCGCCGCGCGCCGGCCAAGCTTGAGCAGGCGCGCGTCGGCAAGCACGTCGCCAGGCAGGGCGCGCGACAGGAAGTTGCAGTTGAACTGCGAAGTCAGCGCCATGTCCTCGCCGGTGGCGGCCAGCAGGACGGCGTACATCGCAGCGTCGGCCGCTGCCATCAGCACCGGGCCGGAGACCGAGTCGCCGGGCCTGAGCATGCGCGGGTTGTAGGGGATGCGCAGTGACGCCGACTCGGCATCGACGGCCAGCACTTGCAGGCCCTCGGCCTCGGTGGAAGGCAGGCCGGTGCGGATCAGCCTTTGCATGTCCTGTGCACTGAGCATGGGTGTCATCGATGTGTCCAGCGGTGGGGTTTCCATGATCACTCTAGCAAGGCGCTTGCGCCGTCCCACAGCAGCTTGAGCGATAGCACCAGCAACAGAGTCTTGAACAGCAGCGCGAAGCGTTGTTCGTCGAGACGATGGTTGAGCCGCTTGCCCACCAGGGTCCCGGCGACCACCGCCGCGCACAGCGGCAGCAGCAGGCCGGGTTGCGACAGCGCGCTGAAACCCGCCCAGCCGTAGGCGAGCACGCGCAGCAGATGCCCCAAACCCTGCGTCAGCGCCAGCGTGCCGATGGTGGTCTGTTTGCGCCATTCGGGACGCAGAAACAGGCGGCCGACGAGCAGGCCGGTCGCGCCGACGAACAGCCCGAGCGCGCCGTTGAGCAAACCCGCGAGGACGAAAGCCGGCCGCGGCGGCAGCGCGGCGGCCTCGCGATGAGAGGGCAGCAGCGAGGCGAGAATGAGCAGCGCCAGCAGCACGCGGATCCAGTCCGGGTCGACCTGCTCGATCCACGGCGCGAGCAGAAATGTCGCCGGCACGCAGGCCAGCAGAAACCACAGCGTCGCGCCCCAGTGCACGTGCGATAGATAGGCCGCGGTGCGCGAGGCGTTGGACACCAGCTGCACCGCGGCGAACAGCGGCACCGCCTGCACCGGCGGCAGGCCGATCGCGTAGAACAGGCCGATGAGAATGGTGCCGCCGCCAAGCCCGGCGACACCGGAGAGCGCGGCGGTCAGGAACGCCGCGACGGTCAGGCCGAGCGTGAACATCAGGCGGCGGCGCGGGCTTCCACTTCGATGGTGACGTGGGCCAGTTCAGGAAAGCCGGCGAGCAGCGCCTTGTAGTGCGAAGGATTGCGCGGGGCGAGCACTTGCACCGAGGCGATGACGGCGAACTTGCCCGGCGCCAGGCGCCAGAGGTGCAGATCGGCGACGTCCGCACCGGCGTCTTCCAGCGCGTGGCGCACGCGCTGTTCCAGACCGGCGTCGATACTGGCGTCGAGCAGGACCGCCGCCGCGCGGCGCGCCAGCCCACGCGCCCAATGCAGGATCACGCCAGCGCCGACGATGCCGATCAGCGGATCGATCCAGACCCAGCCGGCATAGCGGCCCGCCAGCAACGCGGCGATCGCCAGGATCGAGGTCAGGGCGTCGGCCAGGACGTGCAGGTAGGCGCCGCGCAGATTGTTGTCGGCATGGGCCTGCCCCGCATCATGGGAGTGGTCACCATCGTGATCGTGATCGTGATCGTGATCGTGATCGTGATCGTGATCGTGATCATGATCATGATTGTGGTTGTGGGAATGCGCGTGGCCGCCATGCAGCAGCAGGGCGCTGATGAGGTTCACGCTTAAGCCGAGCACGGCCACGATCAGGGCCTCGCCGTAGGCGATCGATGTCGGCGACAGCAGACGCTCCACCGATTGCACGATCATCCACAGCGCGATCCCCGCCAGCAGCAGGCTGCTGGAAAACGCGGCGAGATCGCCGACCTTGCCGGTGCCGAACGTGTACCGATCGCTGCCGGCGTGACGCCGCGCGTAGCGGTAGGCGAAAGCGGCCACGCCCAGGGCCGCGGCATGGCTGGCCATGTGCCAGCCATCGGCGAGCAGCGCCATCGACCCGGACCAGTAACCGGCACCGATCTCCAGCACCATCGTCACCAATGTCAGCAGCACCACCGCGCTCATGCGGCGTTCGTTGGCGTCATGCGCGTCGCCCAACAGCGCCTGATCGCCGCGCTGCGCCGGACAGGCGGGCGTCGTTGCTGGCGAATGCGGGTGGGAGTGCGATGAAGTCACGAAAAGTCTGCTGCTGCGGCTGGCCGACAGTATGCCGCCGGGATCGTCGCTTCACAGCGAAGCGGTGCAACGCCGCTGTGAAAGTCCATTGATAGGCACGGCTATAGTCAATACAATTGCACAACTTTTTTTTGCCGAACATTGCACTTGGCCTTGCCGACATGAAGCTGTTCTTCACCAAGATGCAGGGCGCCGGGAATGACTTCGTCGTGATCGACGCCACGCGCCAGCGCTTCGAGCCCACGGCCGGTCTGCTCGAGCGGCTGACTGACCGCCGATTCGGCGTCGGTTGCGATCAGGTGCTGGTGATCGATCCGCCGTCTGCCGCCGACGTCGATTTCGATTACCGCATCTTCAACGCCGACGGCAGCGAAGTCGGCCAGTGCGGCAACGGCACGCGCGCGCTGGCGCGTTATGTCGCGGACAACGGTCTCTCCGACAAGACCCGGCTGCGCGTGCGCACCCGCACCGCGGTGATGGCATTGCAAAGGCTCGACGATGGCCGCGTGCGCGTCGATATGGGCGCGCCGCGGTTTGCGCCCGTGGACATTCCGCTGTCGATGGCGGCCCAGGCCGACCGTTATCGGCTGGACCTCGCGGATCAGTCCGTCGAGTTCGGCGCGGTGTCTTTCGGCAATCCGCATGCGGTGCTGCTGGTGACGGAGATCGATGCCGCGCCGGTGGCGTCGCTGGGCCGCGCGATCCAGGCGCGCCCGGAATTTCAGCAAGGGGTGAACGTGGGTTTCCTGCAGATCGTCGATCGCCGCCATGCGCGTTTGCGGGTGTATGAGCGCGGCGCCGGCGAGACCCTGGCCTGCGGCAGCGGTGCCTGTGCGGCGATGGCGGTTGGCCGGCGCCGGGGTCTGTTGGACGCCGAGGTCGCCATCGGGATGCGCGGCGGCGAGCTGCTGCTGGAGTGGTCCGGCGTCGACGGTGAGCCGGTATGGATGACCGGGCCGGCCACCACCGTGTTCAAAGGGGAGATCGAATGGCCGAGTTGAAGGACCGTGCGCAGACGGCGATCGACGAGGCGCAGGTGTTGGCTTACCTGCAGACCCATCCTGATTTTTTGTCGCGTCATCCGGAGCTGCTGGAGACCATCGAGCTGCAGCACGCCACCGGCTCTGCGGTCTCGCTGATCGAACGCCAGGTGGAAGTGCTGCGCGGCCGCAGCCAGCGGCTGGAAGATCGGCTGTCGCAGCTGCTGGACAACGCGCGCGACAACGAGCGCCGCGCAAGCAACGTGCATCGCCTGGCGCGCACGCTGATCCGCGCGCCCACGCTGGCGGCGGCAATGGCGGGCCTGCAGCAATGCTTGCGCGACGACTTCGCCATCGACGACGCCTGGGTCGGCATCTCCGGCGCACAGCTCAAACGCCGCGACATCGACGGCCTGCATCGGCTGACGCCGGAAAGCGCGGTGTCGCGGCAGTTCGAGAATTTTCTGCGGACCAAGCTGATCGAATGCGGCCCGCTCAGCGAGGCGCGGGCGCGGCTTCTGTTTCCCAAGTCGGCGGAGTTGCCGCAGTCCGCCGCGGTGGTGCCGCTGGAGCGCGACAAGAACCTGGGCATGCTCGTTCTGGCGTCGCGCGATCCGCAGCGCTTCCTGCCGCGGCAGGGCAAGCTGTTTCTGGAGATGACCGCCGAACTCGTGGCCGCCGCGATTCGCGCCAAGCTGATGGCCTGAGCGATGGGCCTTCCGCCGCCGCCCGTCGCTGCTTTGCAAATGTTCCTCGCGCACCTGACCCACGAGCGGCGCCTGTCGCCCAATACCGTCGGTGGACGACAGCGCGATCTGGAGAGCTTTCTCACCTGGTGCGCCGACAAGCGCATCGACGCCCTGCAAAAAGTCGATCTGCACGCGGTGCGCGCCTACGCCGCGCATCTGCGCCGCCTGGAGCGGAACGCCGCTACGATCGAACGCCATCTGTCGAGCTTGCGGGCCTGGTTCCGCCACGCGGTGGACGAGCGCTGGATCGCCGCCAATCCGGCATTGGACGTCCGCGGGCCTAAAAAAAATACGGCGTTGCCCAAGACCTTGTCGCGCGAACAGTTGCAGCAGCTCCTGGATGCGCCCTGGAGCGGTTCGGACGTGGATCAGCGCGACCGTGCGCTGATCGAGCTGTTCTACTCATCCGGGCTGCGTCTGGCCGAGCTGCATGGCCTGTGCGTCGGCGATCTGTCGAGCGATCTGGGCGAGGTGCGGGTCACCGGCAAAGGCGCGCGCACGCGCATCGTGCCGGTGGGCGGCAAGGCGCGCGAAGCCTTGCGGGATTATCTGGTTCTGCGCGCGGCGACCACGCCCGCCGGTGAAGACGCGCTGTTCCTCAGCCGCCGCGGCCAGAGGCTGGGCCGGTCCACCATCGCCCAGCGTCTGCATCATCACTCTCGGCGCACCGGGCTGGATTCCAACCTGCATCCGCATCGCCTGCGGCACTCCTTCGCCACGCATCTGCTCGAAGAAAGCGGCGACCTGCGGGCGGTCCAGGAATTGTTGGGACATGCCAACCTGTCGACCACCCAGGTCTATACTCACGTCGATTTCCAGCGGCTGGCTCGGGTGTATGACGTCGCGCATCCCCGCGCGCGGCGGCGCAGAAATCCCGCATGAGCGAGCGCCGCGGTGTTGCAAAGCGGCCTTCGACATGAATAATGGTTCGTCGTTCAGATTATTTGCTGCATAATCCGTCTCCGTCGCCACCCGGCGTCGCCGCTGGCATCTGCCGGCACCATTACTGACCCATGGGAGTTGTTAAATGAAGCATGAACTCGTGATCGCCCTGGGCCTCGCCTCCGTGCTGGCGCTGGCCGCGTGCAAGAAGAAAGAAGAAGCCCCCGCTGCTGACCCGGCTGCTGCCCCGGCCGCCGAAATGCCGGCTGGCGATGCCGCTGCCCCGGCGCCCGCCGAGCCGGCGAAGTGCCCGACCGAAGCCGATCCGAACGCCGCCTGCCCCGAGGCAGCTCCGGCCGCCGCTCCGGCTCAGTAGTCGAAACGCAAGCTGTCGGGTTCGCGCCGGCCTTTGGGCCGGTTCGAACTCAAACGAAGGCGGGGAAACCCGCCTTCGTCGTTTCTGCCGTGTTGAAAGGGCGCCCCCGATCCCCAGATAGATCGGACCTTTGGGTTATACGAGCGCTTCCATGCAGCAATTCGACGGCACCACCATCGTTTGCGTCCGCCGCGACGGGCAGGTGGCCCTGTGCGGTGACGGACAGGTGTCGATGGGCAACACCCGCGTCAAGAACAACGCCCGCAAGGTGCGACGGCTCTACAACGAGCGCGTCATCGCCGGATTCGCCGGCGGCACTGCCGACGCTTTCACCCTGTTCGAACGCTTCGAAGGCAAGCTCGAAAAATACAGCGGGCAACTCACGCGTGCCGCGGTCGAGATGGCTAAAGACTGGCGCAGCGATCGCTATCTGCGACGTCTCGAGGCGCTGATGATCGTGGCCGACGCCGAGGCTTCGCTGATGATCAGCGGCAACGGCGATGTGATGGAGCCCGAAGCGCATGGCGTGATCGCCATCGGCTCCGGCGGCTCCTTCGCTGCCGCCGCCGCGCGCGCGCTGGTGGAGAACACCGGGCTCGGCGCGCGCGAGATCGCCGAGAAGGCGTTGCATATCGCCGCTGAAATCTGCATTTACACCAATCACCATCTGACAATCGAGAGCATTGACTCGCCGGTTGCGAGCGCGTCATGAACGACAACAATCCGACTCCGGCCTTCGGCAACAACGCAGCGACTACGATGACCCCGCGCGAGATCGTGCAGGAGCTGGATCGCCACATCGTCGGCCAGCACGCCGCCAAGCGCGCGGTCGCGGTGGCGCTGCGCAACCGCTGGCGGCGCCAGCAGGTCAACGGCCCGCTGCGCGCCGAGATCCACCCCAAGAACATTCTCATGATCGGGCCCACCGGCGTCGGCAAGACCGAAATTGCGCGGCGCCTGGCCAAGCTCACCAATGCACCGTTCGTGAAAGTCGAGGCGACCAAGTTCACCGAGGTCGGCTACGTCGGCAAGGATGTCGACTCGATCATCCGCGACCTGATGGACGCGGCGGTGAAGATGACGCGCGAGCAGGCCACACAGCGCGTGCGCGATCGCGCCGAGCAGGCGGCTGAGGATCAGATCCTCGACGTGCTGGTGCCGCCACCGAAAGATTTCGGCGAGGCCAGCAACCTGCGCCAGAACGAGAACGGCGCCGCGCGCCAGGTGTTCCGCAAGCAGTTGCGCGAAGGCAAGCTCGACGACACCGAGATCGAGATCAAGCTCAACGCCGCGATGCCGCATTTGCAGCTGATGGGTCCGCCCGGCATGGAGGACATGACGCAGCAGCTGCAGCAGATGTTCGCCAACGTCAACCAGCAGAAGACGCGCAGCAAGAAGATGAAGATCAGCGAGGCGCTCAAGCAGCTCACCAGTGATGAAGCCGCGCGTCTCGTGGACGAGGAGGCGATCAAGGCCGAGGCACTGCGCAATGTCGAGGAGAACGGCATCGTCTTCATCGACGAGATCGACAAGGTCGCCAAGCGCGGCGAGTACGCCGGCGCGGATGTGTCGCGGGAGGGTGTACAGCGCGATCTGCTGCCGCTGGTGGAGGGCTCGACCATCACCACCAAGTACGGGGTGGTGAAGACCGATCACATCCTGTTCATCGCCTCGGGCGCGTTCCACATGTCCAAGCCGAGCGATCTGATTCCGGAGTTGCAGGGGCGATTGCCGATCCGCGTGGAACTCGAGGCGCTCAAGTCCGAAGATTTCGTGCGCATTCTCACCGAGCCGAACTACTCGCTCACCGAGCAGTACCGCGCGCTGATGGCGACCGAGGGCGTGACGCTGGCGTTCACCGAAGACGGCATCCGCCGCCTCGCGACGATCGCCTGGCAGGTCAACGAAAGCACCGAAAACATCGGCGCGCGCCGCCTGCACACGGTGATGGAGCGGCTGATGGAAGAGATGGCGTTCGAGGCGCCGGATCGCGCCGGATCATCGCTCACCATCGACGCGGCCTACGTCGACACCAAGCTGGCGAAACTCGCGGGTAATGAGGATCTCAGCCGCTACATCCTTTGAGCGCAGCAGCGACGATCAGTCGTCGTCGCTGCCGCCGCCGATCCCCAGTTCCTTGATCTTGCGCGTGAGCGTGTTGCGGCCCCAGCCGAGGCGCCGCGCCGCTTCCTGTCGCTGCCCATGACAAGCGTCGAGCGCCACCTCGATCATGGTGCGCTCGAACGCCGGCGTGGCCTCGCCCAGCAGATCGCTGCGTCCGCTGCGCAGTTCGCTCGCGGCCCAAGCACGCAGCACCTCGAACCATGACGAGGACCCCGCTATTGATGCGGGCTGCGGGTCGGTGGCGGAAACGGTCGCTGGCGCAGGCACCGCAGCGGCGCCGGTGGTGTTCGTGACCACGGCGGGGACCGTCGCGACGCGCGCGCTATTCAAGGTCTCGCGCAGTTCCGGCGGCAGATCGAGCAGGTGAACGTCCTGGCCGGGCGCCATCACCGTCAGCCAGCGGCAGGTGTTTTCGAGCTGGCGGACATTGCCCGGCCAGTCGAAGGCGCGCAGGCGCTCCATCACCTCCGGCAGCAGGCGCTTGGGTTCGGTCTTGAGTTCGCGCCCGGCCTGGACCAGGAAGTGGCGCATCAGAATGGGGATGTCTTCGACCCGCTCGCGCAGTGAGGGGATGCGCACGCGGATGACGTTGATACGGTGAAACAGGTCTTCGCGGAAGCGGCCTTCGCGCACCAGGGTTTCGAGATCCTGGTGGGTGGCGGCGATCACGCGCACGTCGACCCGCACTGGCGATACGCCACCGACGCGATAGAACTCGCCGTTCTGCAGCACGCGCAGCAGGCGCGTCTGCAAGTCCGACGGCATGTCGCCGATCTCATCCAGGAACAAGGTGCCGCCGTCGGCCTGCTCGAAGCGCCCCTTGCGCTGCATCTGCGCACCAGTGAACGCGCCGCGCTCGTGGCCGAAGAATTCCGACTCCATCAGGTCTTTGGGGATCGCCGCGGTGTTGACCGCGATGAAAGGCTTGTGGGTGCGCGGCGAATTGGTGTGCAGCGCGCGCGCCACCAGCTCTTTGCCGGTGCCGGACTCGCCGGTGATCATCACCGTGATCTGCGATTGGCTGAGGCGGCCGATGGCGCGGAACACGTCCTGCATCGCCGGTGCTTCGCCGATGATCGCCGTTGGCGGGCCGTCTTCGACGGAGGCCTCGACGATCTGGCGCTTGGCGGCGGCGCGGCGTACCAGCGCGGCGACGCTGTCCACGTCGAACGGCTTGGGCAGATATTCGAACGCGCCGCCCTTGTACGAGGCGACCGCGGACTCGAGATCGGAATGCGCGGTCATGATGATGACGGGCAGCCCGGGATGCGAGGCTCGCACCCGCTCCATCAGCTCCAGGCCATTGACCCCGGGCATGCGGATGTCGCTGACCAGCACGTCGGGCGTGGCGTCCGAGAGCGCATCGAACAGCTCGGCGGCGCCCGGGAAGATCTGCACCTGCATGCCCTCGCGCGCCAGGGAGCGTTCCAGCACCCAGCGAATCGATTCGTCGTCGTCGACCACCCAGACCGATAGCGCCGGGCTCATGCCGGGTTCCCCCCCGCTCCATCGAGCGGCAGGTGCATCGAAAACACGGTGCTGCCCGGACGCGATTTGCACTCGATCACTCCGCCGTGGGTGTGGATCAGATATTGGGCTATGGGTAATCCAAGACCCGTGCCTTGTGGGCGCGTGGTGACCATCGGATAAAAAATCTTGTCGATCATGCCCGCCGGGATACCGGGGCCATCGTCTTCGATGTCGATCTGCGCCACCAGGCGGTGGCGGATGCCGCCGATGGTGAACTGTCGCCGCGTCCGCGAACGCAGCGCGATGGTGCCGCGGCCGTCCACCGCCTGCATCGCGTTGCGCACCAGGTTGAGTGCCGCCTGGATGAGCTGTTCGCGATCGCCAAGCAACTCGGGGATCGAAGGATCGTAGTCACGCTGAAACTGGATCTGGTCCTGGCCCTCGGCCTCGACGAGCTGGCGCACATGTTCCAGCACCTCGTGGATGTTGACCGCAGCCTTGCGTGGCACGCGATTGGGGCCGAGCAGCCGGTTGACCAGGTTCTGCAGGCGGTCGACCTCGCGGATGATCACCCGTGTGTATTCGCGATGATCCGAGTCGGGAAAGTCGCGCTCCAGCAACTGCGCTGCGCCACGGATGCCACCGAGCGGGTTTTTGATTTCATGCGCCAGGCCGCGGATCAGTTCGCGCGAGGACTCCTGCTGCGCGAGCAGCAACTCGTCGCGGGAGATGCGCAGGTGCCGGTCCAGCGGCAGGATTTCGAGCAGCAAGCCTACTTTGCGCCCAAGCGTCAGTGGCGTGACGGTGCAATCGACCGTGATCGACTCGACGGTTGTCTTGCGAAGACGCAATTCGCGTTCGATGAAACCGGTGCCCGCCTTGATCGCCTGGCGCATGCGCTCCAGATACGGCGCGAACGGCGGAATCGCCTGCGCCACCGGCTCACCGAGCGCGTAGCGGCGGCCGACGCCGAAAACACTTTCGGCACTCTGGTTGATGGAGATGACGCGCAGCCCCGCGTCGAGACTGATCACGGCGGTGGTAAGGCCGTCGAGGATGAGGGCGGGGGCGGCACGCGTTCTGGGCGCGAGCTTCATCAGGCAGTTGTAGCAAAACCTGGGCCATCGTGGGGCACCGTGGCCCGGTCCATCGCACCAGAACGGGGCGCCGCCGCGCGCTACATCAATGAAGACCAGGCGGTTTCAGATGCACCAAAACCGGGGCAGATCGCCCGATCTCGCGACCGCCCGCGTCGACCACGGAAACGTCGATCAGGTGTGTCCCGCGTTCAATCTCCGTTGCGGTGTATTGAAGATTGCGCGAAGGCGACCGATTCGCGGGGTTGCCGTCCACACGGAAGATCAGTCCGCCCCCATCGGGCAGCGGCTGCTTCAGCGCGACGCCGATAGCGAGGCTGCGATCGGTATTGCGCAGGACCTCGTCCGATCGCGGCGACACCACGTCGATCGCCAACGCCGGTGCGCGGGAGACGGCGTCGCCCGCTGGTCTGGAGTCGCGGGCTCCGGTCGTCGCCGGCGGCTGCGCGGAAATGAACTGCAGGGGCGGCAAGGCGACGGGCTTGGCGCCGGGAGCGGTGGCTTGATCGCCGTAATGTGCGTGACCCTGGGCATCGACCCAGCGATACACCGCGCCCCAGGCGCAGGCGGAGTTCAGGACCAGAATCAGGCAGAGGGTACGCACCGGCGTACTGTAGCGCTGCGCCGCGGTGATCAGTCGAAGCGCAGGCGAACGTCCGCGGATTTCAGATAGTCGGCTTCCTGTTCGAGATCGGCCTGGGTCAACGGATGCTGGGCCAACCAGTCGCGCGGGAACCGCAAATCCAGCCCGCGGCGGCCATTGCCGGCACTGACCTTGACCGGCGGCTCCAGACCCGGCACCCGGCTGCGATGCAGCAGAAAAGCCAGCCGGAACAGGATCGCGAGCCGGCGGATGCTCTCCGCCTGCGCCGCCGGCAGATCGCTCAAGGCGCTCTCGCTGAATTTGCTGCGATGCAGCCTGACCAGCGCCGCCAGCTGGCGTTGGTCGGTCAGCGAAAAGCCCTGCAGGTCGGCGTGACGCAGAATGTATTCGCCATGTTTCTGGTAGGAGTTGTGCGCGATCACCAGCCCGATTTCATGGAGCATGGCCGCCCAGCGCAACAGCATCGCCGACGACTTGGGATCGAGCTGCCAGGCGCTGCCCATCTGCCGCAACAGCTTGAGCGCGGTGCCGGTCACGCCCTGGGCGTGCGCCATGTCGACGTTGTAGCGCGCGGCAATGGTGCGCACCGTTTCGTCGCGCACGTCGTGGTCGGACAGGCGGCCGAGCAGATCGTAGACCAGGCCTTCGCGCAGGGCGCGCTCGGAGGTGTGCATGCGCGCCAGGTCGAGCGCGTCGAACACCCCCGCCAGCACCGCCAGCCCGCCGGCGAATACCGGACGCCGGTCCTCGCGCAACGCTGGAAAGTCGATGCGTGAAACATGACCGCGGGTGAGTATCAGGTCCACCGTTTTTTCCAGGCCGTCACGGGTGATCTGATCGTCGACCCAGCCTTGTTCGCGCATGACGCGCCAGACGCCGCGCACGGTGCCGCTGGCGCCGATGGCCAGGTCCCATCCGGCCCGCCGATAGCGGTGCTCCAGGAATTCCAGCTCGACCCGCGCGGCCAGACGCGCCTGGCGGAAGCGCGATCGGCTGATCTCACCGTCGCCGAAGAAGCGCTTCTGGTGGACCACGCAGCCCAGTCCCACCGATTCCATGAACTCCGGCACCGCGCCGCGGCCGATGATCAGCTCGGTGCTGCCGCCGCCGATATCCACCACCAGCCGGCGCTCGTTGGACGCTCCGCCCATGCCGTGCACCACACCGCCGTACACCAGGCGCGCTTCCTCGACGCCGGAGATGATTTCAATGCCATGCCCCAGCGCCCGCTCGGCGCGGGCGACGAAACCGCTGCTCTCATTGAGCAGGCGCATGGTGTTGGTGCCGACCGCACGCACTCTTTCACCCGGCAGGTTGTTCAGCCGCTGGCCGAAACGCTGCAGGCAGTTGAGTGCGCGGTCCTGCACCTCGGCCGAGAGGCGACGCTTGTCGTCGAGTCCGCCGGCGAGGCGCACCGGCTCACGCAGCCGGTCGATCACCTGCAGGTCGGTGCCCTGCGCGCGCGCCACGAGCATATGAAAGCTGTTGGAACCCAGGTCCACCGCCGCAACAATGGTGGCATCCGGCAACATAGCGACTGGGCGATCGACCGGCGGCATGGGTGTGAGATTATTTATCTACCAAAACACAGCTAGCTAATTTTTAATCACGCCAGTTCGCGCATCACCGGCCGCTGGTATTGTCACTTGACTCGCGTCGATCCCTGCAGCCGGCACTATAGCAACGCCACGTGACGCCCTGTCGCCGCGGGGCTTCGTTGACCCACGCTGCTGAATCCCTGACAATTTCGTGCTGCGACACCTGCCACGCAGGGCTGATCGCCCATCTCGAATCGATACGCCTCCTGGGGAGTTGATGGTATGAAACTCGCGCGTCAGGGCTTGATAGCCCTCGCCGCTGTCATGAGCCTGCCCGCTGCTGCGGCCGGCGACGCCGCCGCCGGCCGCAACAAGGCCGACACCTGTGTCGGTTGCCACGGCATTCCCTATTACTCGAACGCCTATCCGAACTACCGCGTGCCCAAGATCGGCGGGCAGCAGGCCGGTTATATCGTGGCGGCGCTCAAGGCGTATCGCTCCGGGGATCGTCCGCATCCCACCATGCATGCGCAGGCCTCGAGCATGAGCGACCAGGACATGGAAGACATCGCTGCCTTCCTGACCCAGGCGCCGCACCATCCGTTTGACCACTGACAATCAAGCAAGCGATGATCCGATGATTAGCCATGTCAACTTCAAGATTCCCTGTGCGCGCCATGTTTTGCTGGCCGGGTTTTTCGCGCTGACGCTGTCTGCGCCCCTATGCGCCGGCGCCTCGGAAGCCGGTGCGGCCCAGACCGACAAGCTGTTGCCGGTGTGCCAGTCCTGCCACGGCGAACATGGCGCCAAGCCGATTCTTCCGGAGTACCCGATTCTGGCCGGCCAGCACGCCAATTACATTGAGCACGCGCTCAAGGACTATCGCGCCGGCACCCGCAAGAACGCGGTGATGAAAGGCCAGGCCGCCAATCTGTCGGACGCCGACATCAAGGCTCTGGCCCAGTACTTCGCACACCAGACCTCGCCCATCTACACCTTCAAGCTGCCGCCGCCGGTCGCAGGCGGAAAGTAACAAAGTACGAAGCCGGCCTAGCCGGCTTTTTACCTATCTGGGCTCGATCGCTGCCAGATGGCGCGCCACCGTCCACCATGCGCCGGCATAGCCCAGCACCACGCCGCTGACGATGATCAGCAGCACAGTCAAGGCCGATGGGCCGTCGATGATGAAACGGCTGCCGTAGAGCGCCGCCATTTCGCGCGCGGGCGCGTCGAGCAAGACCAGCCCCATGGTCAACAGCAGCAGCGCGAACCAGCCGCCGAGCAGGCCCAGCCAGCAACCGCCATACAGGAACGGCCGGCGGATGAACGCGTCGCTGGCGCCGACCAGCTTCATCACCTCGATTTCCTCGCGTCGCGCGGCAATGTCCAGACGCAGGGTGTTGCCCACGATCATCAGCACCGCGACGGTCAGCAGGCCGGTGACGACCAGGGCGACGCGCTTGAGGATGTCCAGCAGTGCCTGCAGCCGCTGCAGCCAGGCCTGGTCGACTTGCGCGAGCTCCACCTCGGGCAGGGCCCTGAGCGAATCGGACAGACTGGCGAGCCCCGCCGCGCTGATGCCAGGCCGCGGGTTGAGCACGATCACCGCCGGCAGCGGATTGCGGTCGAGCAGATCGAGCACCTCGCCGAACCCCGACAGCTCGCGGAATTCCGCCGCCGACTCCTCGCGTGACACATATCGCGCCGATTGCACCGGCGGGCGACCGCCGATGTCGGCCGCAAGCTCGCGCCCTCGCGCCTCGTCGATGCCCTCTTTGAGAAACAGGGACAGTTGCAGCGATCCCTGCCAGCTGTAGGCCAGACGCTGGAAGTTGCTGACGCCCAGGTACAGCGCCGCGGGCAGTGCCAGGGTGATCCCGATCACCGCCGCCGTGAGCAGGGCGCTGCCCGGGCGATCGACCAGCTTGCCCAGGGAGAAGAAGAATACCCGCGCGTGCTCTTGCAGCCGCCGCGCGAGCCAGCCCGGACGACCGCCGCCGACGTCAGCGCGGGCCACTGGCGGTCTCCGTGTGCAGACGCGAAGCCGCGGTGGCGCGCTTCGCCACGATGCGCCCGTTTTCCAGGTGCACCGTGCGACGCTGCATCGGTTCGATCAGATCGATCGCATGGCTGGCGACGAGCACGCTGACGCCGACCTCGTTGAAGCGTTCGAACAGGCGCATCACCTCGCGCGCCATGCCCGGATCGAGGTTGCCGGTGGGCTCGTCGGCCAGCAGCAGCGTCGGCTTGGTGACCACGGCGCGGGCGATGCCGACGCGCTGCTGCTCGCCGCCGGATAGCGTGATCGGCAGCGCGCGCTCGCGATTGAGCAGGCCCACCGTGTCGAGCGCCGCACGCACGCGGCGGCTGATGTCCGGGTGCGAGTGGCCGCGGATGACCAGCGGCAGTGCGACGTTGTCGAAGACGCTGCGATCGTGCAGCAGGTTGAAGTTCTGGAAGATCATGCCGATCTGCTGGCGATAGGCAGGGATCTGCCGGCGCTTCATCAGCGCCAGGTTGGCGCCGTTGACCACGATCTGGCCACGGCTGGCGCGAGCCAGCACGGCAACCAGGCGCAGCAGCGTCGACTTTCCCGCGCCCGAAGCGCCGGTGACGAACACCATCTCCCCGGCTTCGATCGCAAGGTTGATGTCGCTCAGCACGTCGGCGGCGCCGCCCGGATAGCGATGGCTGACTTGTGAGAATTGAATGATGGACTCGCTCATGTCCCCGCGCTCCCGATCAAGGACTCCACATAGATTTCGGCGTCGAAGACTTCGAGATCATCCACCGCCTCGCCCAGGCCGACATAGCGGATCGGCAGCGCCATGCGTCGTGCGATCGCGAGCAGAATGCCGCCCCGGGCGGTGCCGTCGAGCTTGGTGACGGCGATGCCGGTCAGGCCGATGGCCTCATGGAACTGGAGCGCCTGGTTCAGCGCATTCTGGCCGGTGGTGGCATCCACCACCAGCAGCACTTCATGTGGCGCGAAGGCGTCGTGCTTCTGGATCACGCGCTTGATCTTGCGCAGCTCGTCCATCAAATGGCTCTGCGTGTGCAGGCGCCCGGCGGTGTCGGCGATCACCATGTCCAGCCCGCGCGCCTTCGCCGACTGCACCGCGTCGAAAATCACGCTCGCCGAATCGGCGCCCTCGCCCTGCGACAGGATCGGCACGCCCGCCCGCTCCGACCAGGTGGTGAGCTGCTGCACCGCCGCCGCGCGAAAGGTATCGCCGGCCGCGAGCAGCACCGATCGCCCGTCCTGCTTGAAGCGCGCGGCGATCTTGCCGATGGTGGTGGTCTTGCCGACGCCGTTGACGCCCACCACGAACAGAATGTAGGGCTTGATGAAGGCCGGGATCTTGAGCGGCTGCGCGATCGGCAGCAGCAGCTGCAGCAGTGATTTTTTCAGCGCGTCGCGCAACTGTTTTTCATTCTTGATGCGACCGCCGGCGATTTCGCCGCGCAGGCGCTCGATCAGCCAGCCGGTGGCTTCCAGCCCGGCGTCGGCCATCAGCAGACGGGTTTCGATTTCCTCGAGCGCGTCCTCGCGCAGCACGTTGCCCGAGAACAGCGTGGAAATGTCGCGGGTCAGCCAGCTGTCGCCGCCCAGGCCCTTGTTGAGACGCGTGCGGAATTTGGACAGCAGATCGGCCATGCCGGACGTGCCTGATGGATACAGAGTTAGTGCGCGGGGACGGCGACCGGGCGGGGCGCTGCCCCGTCCGCCGCGTCGTCGCGATAGGGCGCAGTGTAGACGGATGGCGTATTGCCGATCAGCCACACGGTGTCGACGGCGGACGACACCTGTCGCTGCTGATAGGGCGGCGGCGCATCGAAGTCCTGCAACGCGCCCCGGTCGGTCACCGGGTAGCGGAACAGGCGATAGAACGTGCGCGCGTCCTGGCTCGACAGGGCGCCAAGCCAGATCGGCGTGCCGTCGGCGAATTGCCAGCCGGACGGCCACAGCCGGATCACCTGCTGGCGATCGCCGCCGATACCGCGGCGCAGCGCCAGTTGCTGATGGCTGCCGGCATGGACCAGGGGCAGCACCGGCAGCAGTTCCACCGGGCTGCTAGTACTCAGCCAGCGCAGCAGGTTGCTGGCCGAAAGCTTCGGCAGCGAACCCCAGCCGGCGTCACGCAGCGACTGTTCGATGGCCCTCAGACTGCCCGCCCACTGCAGATCGAAAGGATCGCCACTGCGGCCGCGCAGGTCGACCCGCTGCTGCGGCAGGCGGGTCCAGCCGCCGGTCCACCAGGCCTGCGCGTTCTGGGACTGGATGCGGCTTGCGGCAAGCGGTCGCTCCGGCAGCGGCTTGTCGGTATACAGACGCGCGCCGGCAGCGAACACGAACACCAGCAGCACCGGCAACAGGAAGCCCGGCGCGAACAGCCGGTCGGGCCGGTGGCGGCGATATCCCAGCCCGAGTGCGCTGATCCACAACAGCGCCACCACCACCGAAAACAGCGTCAGGCTCCACCATTCCACGCCCAGATAAAGCCGCGCCAGCAGAATCAGCGCCAGCAGAACGGCGCTGCTGACATAGACCCGCCGCCGCACGCGGGACGCGCGCTGGGTGGCAAACAGCACCGCGCCGAAGCCGTAGATCACCAGCACCATCACCAGGTCGCGCGGCAGCGCCGCGGCGTCCAGGCCATGGAAGAAAGTCGCCGGCGCCGGCCGGACCGGCACCGCGTGCAGCGCCAGCGAGATCGCGGCGCTGAATGCGAGCGCGGCGATCCAGTGCGCCGCAGCACGCGTCTTGCGCCGCGCCACCAGCGTGCCGAGCACCGCCAGCGCAGTCGGCCCGTAGACCCAGGGGCTGCCCAGTTGCGCCACCGCATAGGCCAGGGCATTGCCCCAGGGCGTCTGCAGATCGTGCAGGGTCTGGTAGATCAGCGCGTCCAGCGGCGAGGGATAGGGATGCCCGGCGGCGCTCGCCAGCGCAAACAGCCACAGGCCGCCGACGATCGCCAGGCTCAGTGCGACTGCCGCCAGGGCCGGCGTCTCCGGCTGATCGGGATCGGCCAGCGCCACGCCAAAACGGCCGAGATGGCGATGGCGACGGCTCCAGTCCAGCATCGGCCCGATCCCGCGTTCGGCCCGCGCCTGCAGCGCGCCCATCAGCATCGGCACCAGCCAGACGATCAGCGCGCCGATGCCGAATGTGAGCACCAGCAGCCCGGCCAGGCGCGTCGCCACTTCGGCCGCCAGGCCCATGCTGGCGCCGAACAAGACGCCGGGGAAAATGTAGATCAGCGCCCAGAGGTAGGCCGCGCTGAAGTCGGCAAGCAGGAACAGCCAGGCCGGCATGCCGGCGGCGCCCGCCATCGCCGGCGTGATCGATCGCACCGGCCCCAGAAAGCGCGCCGCCCATACGCCCTTGCCGCCGTGGCGATCGAAGAACGCGCGGCCGCGGGCGATCATCTCCGGGTAACGCTGGACGTATTTGGACTTGAACAGCCGCTCGCCATAGTGCCGTCCGAGCCAGAACGACAGACCATCGCCCAGCAATGCGCCAGCCGCGGCGATCGCGGCCGTCGGCCACAGGTCCAGCGTCCCCAGTGCCACCAGGGCGCCGGTGCCGAACAGGAAGATCGACGCGGGAACGAAAGCTCCGACGATGAACAGCGCATCCAGCGCCGACACCATGAAAAGCAGCACCAGCGCCAGCCAGGGATGCAGGCCAATCCAGCTCAGAAACGCCTGGGCGTGATCCAGCACCGGAGAGGTCAGTCCGCGGCGAGCGCTTTAAAGCTGGCCCGGGCGGCGTCCAGGGTCTGGGCGATCTCGGCATCGCCATGCGCGGCGGAGAGGAACCCGGCTTCGAAAGCCGAGGGCGCCAGGTACACGCCGCGGTCGAGCATGGCGTGGAAGAAGCGCTTGAACACCGCCGCGTCGCAGGCGCAGGCATCGGCAAATCCGCCGATCGGCCCCTTGCCGAAATACAGCCCGAACATGCTGCCGACCTGGGTGGTGGTGAAAGCGACGCCGGCATCGTCCGCCGCCGCCTGGAGACCCTGCAGCAGCCCCGTGGTGGCCGCCTCCAGTCGCTGGTAGAGCGAGGCATCGTCGAGCGCCCGCAGGATTGCCAGGCCCGCGGCCATCGCCAGCGGATTGCCCGACAGCGTGCCGGCCTGGTACACCGGGCCGATCGGCGCAAGTTGCTCCATCACCCGGCGCGCGCCACCAAAGGCGCCCACCGGCAGCCCGCCACCGATGATCTTGCCCAGCGTCACCAAGTCGGCCTGGACGCCGTAGAGCCCGGTCGCACAGCGCGGATGCACCCGAAAGCCGG
Source organism: uncultured Hydrocarboniphaga sp. (assembly GCA_964246995.1). GTDB lineage: Bacteria > Pseudomonadota > Gammaproteobacteria > Nevskiales > Nevskiaceae > Hydrocarboniphaga. The sequence goes on along the minus strand of CAXTSJ010000008.1, from coordinate 61,619 downwards.
TCATCACCTCGTCGAAGATCAGCAGGGCGCCATCGGCGTCGCACAGGGTGCGCAGGCCTTCTAGAAAACCCGGTGCCGGCGGCACGCAGTTCATGTTGCCCGCGACCGGTTCGACGATGATCGCGGCGATGCGGCCGCGGTATTCGTCGAAGACCGCCTGCGCCGAGGCCAGATCGTTGAAGGTCGCGGTCAGCGTGTACTTGGCCAGGTCGGCCGGCACGCCCGGTGAAGTCGGCACCCCGAAGGTCAGCGCGCCCGATCCGGCCTTCACCAGCAGCGCGTCGCCGTGGCCGTGGTAACAGCCCTCGAACTTGAGGATGTGATCGCGCCCGGTGACGCCGCGCGCCAGGCGCAGTGCGCTCATCGTCGCCTCGGTGCCGCTATTGCACATCCGCACCATGTCCAGACCGGGTACGCGCGCGCAGAGCAGTTCCGCCATCTCGATCTCGAGTTCCGTCGGCGCGCCGTAGGAGACGCCGATGCGCGCCTGCGTCTCGATCGCCGCCTGTACCGGCGAATACTGGTGGCCCAGAATCATCGGGCCCCAGGAGCCGACGTAGTCGATGTAACGCCGGCCGTCGGCGTCGGTGAGCCAGGCCCCGGACGCCGAGGCAATGAAGCGCGGCGTGCCGCCGACGGCGCGGAACGCGCGTACCGGGGAATTGACGCCGCCGGGGATGCGCAGCAGGGCGCGTTCGAACAGGGCTTCGGATCGGGACATGGTCATTCCAGCAGCAGAGGCATTGGCCCCGGCAGCGCTTTAGCGGGGCGAGGCCGCCGATTGTACGGGGCTTGTCGGGCCGCCGGCCGTGGTGCCGGCGGTGTCGTCGAACAGCCGGGCGTAGCGCGCCGCGGCGGCGGCGATGTCAGTGCCGCCGAACACGCCCTCCACCGCCGCCAGCAGGTCGGCGCCAGCTGCAACCAGCGGCGCAGCGTTGTCCGCAGTGATGCCGCCAATCGCGCAGATGGGGAGTTGCAGAACTTCACGCGCCTGGACCAGAAGCCCCGCCGGCGCCGGCGGGGCTTCGGGCTTGGTGGCGGAATCGAAAAAGCGCCCGAAGGCGACATAGCTGGCGCCTTCCGACTGCGCCGCCAGTGCGCGCGCGATCGAGCCCGCGCAGCTCACGCCGATCACCGCGGCGTTGCCGAGCAACTGGCGGGCGGCGTCCACCGCGTCGATCGCTTCGTCGAGAAGCCGCCGCGTGAC